>NZ_RAVX01000011.1:0-255096 GCF_003611605.1 Corallococcus sp. AB011P | reverse complement strand
GTGTTCTACAACCGCAGGCGCCGTCACTCCTCACTTGGCTATGCGAGTCCAGCCGAGTACGAGCGACTGGCTGAGGTTTCGAGGCAGGCAGCGTAGTCAACCTGTCCACCGAAGCGGGTGACGCTCAGGGGCCACCCGAGAGAATGATGAAGGCATTCTTCACCCGGTCGAGCTTCAACTTCAAGTCTGGGTAGCCTTCGGTGAGCTCAGCTTTGATGCGTCCATCCGGGAAGAAGTGCACTCCGATGTGACGCGGGTTGGCGGTGACAGGGGCCTCGAGTTGGACGGTCTTTTCACACCAACGCTTCCGGTCCCGTGTCCACTGGATGGTCAGCTCCACGGGGAACTTCGTGCCAGGCGAGAGCCCCAGACAACAGGTGCCCTTGCCTCCACCGCTGGTCGTCGAACTGACCGAGAGGTCACCACCGCCCTGGCCGTTCACCTCGAAGCTGTCGATGGCGAGGTCGGTGTAGTTGTAGCCGTTGATCTCCAGTGAGACGGGCTTCGCGAGACCTGTGGACTCCTGGGGACCCGCCGCAGGAGGTTCCACCGGCTTCGGCGGCTTGCAAGATGCCGCCAACAGGAGGAGTCCCAGCCACGCGCTGCTGCGGACATTCATCATTGGGCGGGTCTACCCGGCTATTACCGGTCCATCCACCGCGGTGGAACGGGCTGTAGGTGCTTGGAGGCGCATCGCCTCCTGTTCAATCCCGCGTTCACCGTGGTATCCGCGTACTTTGCTGCCCCGCGAGGCCGGGGCCTCGTCCGCTCACGAGACGTATGAGCCCAACCGCTGGCACCAGGGGTCTTGTCATGACGTCGGCTTCTCCTCCTCGCTGGCGGTCCCCCTTTGTTCGCCTCGTGATTCCCGCGACGTTGTCGGTGGGCCTGCTGACAAGCTGCGAAAGCGCCCAGGACAAGCTTGTTCGTGGGTTCATGGAAACCAAGGCGTGTAACGGCTGTCAGCTGGTGGGGGCGCGTCTGGAGGGAGCCGTGTTGCCAGGGGCGCAGCTCCGGGATGCCTCCCTGCGAGAAGCACAGCTGGCCCGGGCGAATCTGCGTGGCGCGGATCTGCGTGGGGCCTCCCTGGCCGCAAGCGACCTGCGGCACTCCGAGCTGCAAGGAGCCCTGTTCGAGGGTGCCTACCTGACGGGCACCCAATTCCAGGACGCCAATCTGGAAGGGGCGGACCTTCAAGGCGCACGCTCCCTGGAGAGTGCGGATTTCTCGGGCGCGAATCTGCGGAATGCCCGGCTTGCCGGCAGCAGGTTCTTTGGCCCAGCAGGTCCGTATCAGCGCACCGAGCGTTCTCATTTCTATTCTGTCCCCAGCGGCGGGGCGAGCCTGCCGCGGGTGGACTTGCGCTCAGCGGATTTGAAGGACGCTGTCCTGGCCTACTGCAATCTGCAAGGCGCCCAGCTTCAGGGCGCCATCTTGCGCGATGCTTCGCTAGAGGGAGCCGACCTTCGCGGCGCGAACCTTCTGGATGCGGACCTGAAAGGAGCCCAGCTGGAGCATGCCCTCTGGGTGGATGGCACACGCTGTGGGCCTGGCTCCGTTGGTCGCTGCGCCCCCGAGAAGCCCTGAAGGGATTTCTCAGCGTTTCGTGCTGGTGAGCTGCTCCTCAAGGGTGGTGCGGACCTTGGGATACAACTCCTGCCTGCTGACTGAGTGTGAGACCCGCATGAAATAGGACAAGCCTCCATAGGAAACGGGAGGCGCGAAGTCCTGCCTGGCAAGCGCAAGTGGGGACGGTGCAGCAGTCTGATACGGGAAACGCAAGCTGGCCTGCCCTTGAGTCGTCTGCAGGATCGGAGAGGAAAGGGGGGTGACCTCCAGCTGCCCAACGCCTCGTTCCTTGAGAATGCCAACATAGGCTTCGAATACCGCGCACAACTCCGCGAGCGCCGCGACCGCTGGAATGCTGATCATTCCACTGGCCTCGCGGAAGAGTTTTACGGGATCGGTTGGAAGCGCAATCAGATTCGGTGGAAGAATCTTGTTTGCCTTCAGCAAGAGCACAATCGCGTCCAGGATGCGCCGGAAGGTGACTACGGTTTTTCCCCATTCGGAGATCATCGCGCTGACGGGGGCATGGTTGGCCAGGAGTGTGAAGATGAGATCCATCAGGTCGGTTCGACCCGAGGACCTAGCGTACCTGACCTCGCATTTCTCCAGGCGGCCCACGAACTTGTCATAGGCCGTGTCGAGGTGGAACTGCGCGTAGGTGTCTTCCTTGGTGACGTCGATGTCGACGATGCGATTCGCGAAGGGCGTCTTGGCGTACTGCGAGACCGGGGATGCGCTGGTGTTGTCGAAGCTTTGAAGCTGGTTCTCGAAGGTGGCGGCGATCAGATCGCAAAGCGGGCCGCTCAGGGTCTTGGGATTGACTTGAAGGAACCGGGAGAGGGCCCTCAGGAACCTGGCGGCGTGCAGGTCGTCAAAGAATCCCATGAGGGGGTATTGCCCGCTGCTTCTGCGTGCTTCGAAGGCCTTGAGCGTCGGGGACAGGCTTGTTTCGATCGCGAGCAGTTCAGCCTGGAAGCGGTTGGCGAGATCGTTGTTGATGATCTGCCGCTTCTTGATGAGTTTGCCTGCGAGTTCGGCGGGCTCATTGAAGGTGATGACGTTGTTGAGCGCGCAGATGACTTCGCGAGCCTTGGCGATGGTGCCTTGGACGTTTTTTATCGTGCTGATGCAGTTGTCGTAGAGCGCCTTCCCCTTGGTGGGGTCCATCAAGAGCTTCAGGTTGATTCCAAGGGACTTGTCTGTATCCCTGGGCCTGGTGGACTTGATGCCGCTCTCAAGGACGCTGGTGTTGAGCTTTACCTTCGAGAGTTGAGTGGTGAAGTCGTCGAACTCCGCCCGTTGAAAGGCGTCATGAAAAGGCAGGAGCGAGAAATCGGCGATGACCCGCTGTGTCAGGTCGTACTTGTTGTAGACGTTGATGATCTTGCAGTCTGCGTGAAGCGGCTTGGTGTTGACCTGGTGTTGCTTGGTGAAGAACGGTGTCGAGAGATAGGTGATGCTGCGGATCTTCCATTGGCGCGGCCACGTCTTGGCGGCTTGTTCCGTGAGCTCGTTGATGACATTCCCGCCATGGGAGTGGCCAATGAGATGGAATGCCACTTCGCGGCCAAGGAAGCCCTTGTAGTAGGCGCTTTGTCCCCCGGAGCCACAGAGGCGGTTGGCGAGGTAGGTCCCGGCGATCTCGCGATTGGTGGCGCCATTGTCTCCAGTCCATCCATGGGCCGTGAAGAGATGGACGTTGGTGTACCGTCGGCGCAGGTCCTCGATGGTCTTGCGCAAGCCGATGTTTTCTTGCCAGTACCAATCTGGGTCGAGCATGTTCCTGCTGCGTTGATAACTCGCGGAGCGGGCTTTCAGGTCGCTATTGACCGGGTCTACCGTTCCGCTCACCAAGACAATGATGTTGGGGATGTCAGACATGGGCTCCCTCGCTCTCTGAATCGCTGGCTCAGCCTCGTTCCTGCGCCCGCCGCCCCTGACGCGCCAGTCCCAACCCCAGCAGAAGCAGGAGCGCCAACGCCGCGCCCCCATCCCCGCTGGTGCCACAGGCGCAGCCGCCGCCCGTGCCGCCCAGGGTCCGGGCCTGGCCCTTCAGCGTGAGCGTGGCCTCCGCCGTCGTCTCTCCGCGCAGGCGCAGCTTCAACGTTCCCTCCGCCGGGCCTCCCACCTCGCCGCGGAAGGTGACGCCCACCGTCGTCTGCGCTCCCGGCGCCAGCTCCGCGTCCAGCGCGCTCGCGTCGATCACGAACGCCGCGTTGGTGTTCTCCACCACGCTCAAGCGCGCCGGCGACGCGGACTGGTTCGTGAGCGTCACCGTGCGCGGCGCGCTGGTGGCGCCAATGTCCACCCAGCCCAGATCCAACTCGAACGGCTCGATGGTCAGGAAGCTGGCCACGGACACACCCGACAGGGCCACCAGCGCCGCGCGCTCCTGGTCCTTCGTGCCCAGGACCAGCGTCGCCTTCGCCGCGCCAATCACCGACGTGTCGTACTTCAGGTCCAGCGTCAGCGAGTCACCCTGCGGCAGCGTGCGGCCCTCCGCTCCCAGGATGGGCGACACCACCACGAAGCTCGTGGCCTGGGGCCCCTCCACCTTGGGCTGCATCAGCACCAGCTCCTGGGTGCTGTCGTTGGTGAGCACCACCTTCGCCGTCGCCGGCTCCGCCTGGCGCACGGTGCCGAAGTCCAGCGCGCGATTGAGCGCCCGGAACACCGTGGAGAGCCCTCGGCCCGACAACGACACCTGCGCTTCCGGAGACTCAATGTCGTCCGTCACAATCAGGAGGGCGGCCCTGGACGTCACGTCCGGGCGAGGGACGAACTTGACGATGATGTCCTTCGACTCCTGTGCCGCCAGTGTGAGCGTAGTGGCGGACTCCACGCTGTAGTGCGACGGCTCGGAGTTCTCCGCCACGCCGATGATCTCCATGCCCTTCACCTTCAGCGGCTGGAGTGATTCATTGGTGATCCGCACGGAACGGATCGCCGAGGCGGAGGACTCGGCCACCCGCGCACCAAACTCCAACGTGGGCGTGGACAGGCTGAGCTGGTTCGTCCGGCCACGGCCTCCCAGCGTCACCAGGGTGGTGCTTGACTGGCTGTCGTCGGAGGTGATGCGCAAGACCGCGTTGAAGCGTCTCTGGCTGTCGGGATTGAACTGGAGAGGGACGTCCAGGAACCCTCCCTTCGCCAATTCAATGGATGAGGCGACACCCCCGAGGATGAAGGACCTCGCGTCTTCCCCCTCCAGACTGATGCTCTTGATGGTGAGCAGGCCCTCGTTGCTGCCAGCTCCGCCGTCCGTTCCCGCATCCGCACTTCCGCCCGGCCCCACATGGGTCAGTCGCAGGCGGATGAAGTCCGACTTCGTGTTCACCCGGGTGGCCCCGAAGTCCAGTGCGCCGTCAAAGGTCTCGCCGTCCTGGCGCGACACCTCCAAGCGCACGGAGGTGGCCGTGCCAGACACGGTGAAGGGGACCTGTGATGCCCCCTGCACGTTCAACCTTCCCGTCGCGGTCCTTCGCCCTCCTGTCGTTCCCAGAGGACGGAACCGCAGCTTGAGTTGAGCGGTTTGCCCCGCGGGCACCTGCAGTGACGAGTCCACCATGGAGAACTCAGAGCTGCCCGAGTCGAATTGCACCGAAACATTCGCTGCCGTGATGCCTGAGTTGTCGACCGTCACGAGTTTGTCCACGGACGAACCGAAGTTCACCTGCCCGAAGTCGACCACCGTCGACGGCATGGACACGCTGCCCACGCTTTCCACTTCCAGATTCACCGTGTCGGGGGTCGTCTCCGCGTTGCTTACGATGGTGAGCAGGCTTTTGCGCGTGCCTTTGTCGATGGGCTTGGCTGCGACGTTGAATGAATAGGTCTCTCCTGGTTTGACGGTAAATCCAGGAAATGTCAGCGGGCAGTCGCTGGGCTTGGGATTGGGCTCGGGCTCAGGCCGCAGGCAGAACTCCCCGGCAACGCTCACGGAGGAAACGACCAGGTCCGCCTTGCCGTCATTCCTCACCACCTGGAGCAGTCCGGTCCCTTCGACGTCCTTGGTTTGAGGCGGGAACTTGGGATTCCTCCCGCCAGGCAATGCCAGCACTGGCACGGTTCCCCGGCCGGAAACGTAGATGGGAAGCTCCGTGGACTCGTCGGAGTCGCTGTGGACGGTCAGGACCGCGTCCGTGGGCTGCGTCGTCTCCGGCCGGAAGCTGACCTCGATCTTCTGCTCGCCGTTCTTGTCAAGGTACAGGGGGAAGGTCTTGTCGGTGGTGACTGGTGTCACGCTGAAGGGCTCGTTGGCCTCCACGTTGCTGACCTTGAGTCTCGCGGACCCGATGTTGCGAAGCGTGATGATCTGGGACTTGGTGGTCCGTCGCGGGACCTCTCCGAAGACGACCTGGCTGCTGCTCAACTCCAGCTTCGCGATGGAAGCCTCTCCGGTCATGTCACGGACAAGCGCAAAGGAGCCAGTGGGCGTGGTCGTGAGCTTGATCTGGAGCTGCGCGGAGTATGAACCCGTGCTCGTCGTGGGATTGAAGGTCAGCCGGATCTTGCGTTCCCCCCCTTTGGGGATGGTTCTGAGCGGCCAGCCCTCCACATTCGCGAGGAAGCCATTGGACGGGGACACCGTCACGCTTTCAAGCGTGGCTTCGACCTTGCCTGAATTCTTGATGACAATGTCAATGACGCTGATCGAGTCCTTGAGTGTGGCGGGGAAATTGATGGCGTCTTCAGCCGCGGACAGCTCCGCATCCGCACCCAAGCCACTCAAGGGAAAGGTGCGCGTGGTGGTTACCCCCGAGTCGACGCCCTTGTAGGTAATCACCAGGTTGTCCTGGTACCGCCTCCCCACCTCGGTCGGGCGGAAGCTCACCTTGAAGGCCGACTGACGCGTAGAGCCAGGATCGAGCTTGGGCTCGGTGGCGGGAATCGGATCCACGGAGAACGCCGAGACCGACGGCGAGATGGCGATCGACGTCACCCGGAGCGGCTCGGAGGCGCCCACTGCATTCGTGAGACTCAGGCTCTTGTCGTTGATACAGGTCGCGTTCACCTGGCAGGACTCGAAGTCGAGGGAGTCCACGCCAAAGATGGCGTTGGGGCCACTGGATTTACCCTTGACGACGAGCACGGGCGGAAGCTGCCGGTCATTCGTGGTGAAGAAGTGCAGCCGCGTCTCCAGGTTGCCCGTGCTGGTCATCGGACGGAGGCGCACCTTCACCGTGGTGTCCCCTCCCGGCTGGATTGTTTGCGGCAGGAAGTCGACGACCTGGAAATGAGCGGCGCTTTCAGGCGTGATCCGCGACAGGAACAGGGCCTGGTTGCCGGTGTTGAACAATTTCGCCGTGGCCATGGACTCTCCTCCGGGGGCCACGGTCGGCAACTCCAGTGTTCCTTCTTCCAGTTCCAGGTTGGGGGCGAGCGCCTGTCCGGTGATTGCCACGGGGGGCAGGGACTGCGAGGCATCTGTTTGGAGCTGGAGCGTCTTCGAGTATGTGCCTGGGGTGGTCGCGGCGAAGGTCACCGTCACCAGGCCGGTGCCACCGTTCCTCTCGATGGTCCGGCCCTCCGCCGGAATGCCGGAGATCGTGAAGGGGGCCAGGACCCCGGGGGACACGGGGAACACCTTGATGGGCCAGTTGGTGTTGTTCGTGAGGATGACCTGCTCGGTCAGGTACGCGTCGCCGACAGTCCACTCCCTGAAGTCCAGTCGGGACGTGCTGATTTCCAGCGAAGTCTTGCGCGCGGTGCCATGGAGGGGCGCGTTGAACACGGCGGACGTCGTGGGCGACGTACCGAAGGTGAGCACGCCATTCACGGCTCCGTTCTCACTGGCGCCGGGGTTGAACGTGATGAAGAGCTCGCGTGTCCCTCCCGGTGCCAGGGGGAACGCCGTGGTGGGGCTCACGGAATAGGCACTGCTGCCCGTGGTCACCACGGGCGTCACCGTCAGAGAGACCGTTCCCGTGTTGGTCACCGTCACCTTCTTCTGCTCACTGCCCACGTCTCCTGCCTCCTGTTCGGCGAATTCGAACGAAGCGGGGGAAAGGGTCAGGTGGGCATTGCCCGGTGCCTTCGTTCCGGACAGTTTGAGTTCAGGTGGGGCAGGGTCGTTGCTGGTGAAGGTGAGCTTGCCGGTCGTGGCGCTCGTCTCCGTCGGGTGGAACGTCAGCTGAAGGCGCTGGGTGCCTCCGGGCGCGAGGTTGAATGTGCCCGAGACATTGACGCGGAATGGTGAGTTGGCGGGCAATGTCAGCTTGGTCACCTGGAGCAGACTGTCTCCGCCGTTCGTGACGGTGACCTCCTTGGGAGCGCTGTCGGTGTCGAACGGCGTCTCCTCGAAAGCCAGCTCATCGGGAATCAAGACAAGTTTCGGGCTTGATGGCGCGGAGCCCGACAGAGTCAAGGACTGATCGGGGATGTTGCTCTTGACGACGAGCGTGTCGGATGCCCCCCCGGGCGCAACTGGACGGAAGGTCACCTTCACTCGCCGGGTCTCCCCGGGCGCAACGCTGAAAGCGGTCAGGGTATCGACCCGGAAGGCGGCCCCCGAAGTCAGCTTCAGTTCGGTCACGTTGAGCGGACTGCCACCCTCGTTCCGGAGGGTGACCTCCTGGGGGGCGCTGTCGGTGTTCAGCGGCGTCTGCGGGAAGGCCATCACCGCGGGGCTGAGCACGAGCGTCGGGGGGGACACGACTGGCGTGCTGCATGTCAGGGAGATGGTTGGCCCGTCGGTGTTATCGATGACGAAGGTGAGGGGGTGGTGGTCCCAGCTCCCCACCGTCGTTGGGCGGAACGTCAGTGTCAGGCGTTGGGTCTCTCCCTTCACGAGGCTGAAGGCTCCCGATGGCGTGACGTGAAACGGCGAGTTGGCGGGCAGCTTCAACTGGGTCACGTTGAGCACGCTGTCCCCTTTGTTCCAGACCGTGACCTCCTTCGCGGCGCTGGTGGCGTTCGGCTGCGTCTCGTTGAAGACCAGCGCGGTGTGGCTCAAGCCGAGTTCCGCGGGGGCCAACCCCATGCCGGTGAGAGTGACGGAGGGCGGGGTGGCGCACGCGGTGGAAGCGCTCGTCAGGAAGAGCGTACGCGTGATGGAGCCCAGGTCATCATGGGTCAAGGGGGCGAAGGTCACCGCGAGCGTCGTCGAGGTCGCAGGCGCGAGGTTCGCAATGGCGGCGGACACGCTGAAGGGGGCGGTGACGGACGGCGCCAGGGCGAAGGGCTCATTGCCCAGGTTCATCACCGTGACGTTGCGCGGCGGCGGTGACGAGCCCAGTTCATGGGCGCCGAACGCCACGGATGTCTGTCCAACGACGATCAACGGGCCCGTGGCCGTGCCGGTCAGCGTGACCGTGATGACCGGGGCGACCGGATCATCCGTGTAGAGCGTCAGTGTCCCGTTGAAGTTTCCGGGCTGCACCGGAGCGAAGCCAACCCTCACGGTCATTGCGCCCGTGCCGTTGACGGGCGTGGGCGGCACGTTGCAGTTGGTGTCGCAGCGGGGGCCTGTCGCGCCGTACACGCCGTTGAAGGTGAATCCCCCGGTGATGCTCGCACGGTAGATCTTGCGATCCGTGGTGCCGGCATTGGTCAGTGTGAGCGAGTTCTCCTGCGGCATGCACGCCGCCTGCGGATCGAAGCCGATGGAGTAATCGTTCAACTCGAGCGAGGGAACTGGATCGTCGGGTCGCAGCGCCGCGGCACGGACCTGGACACGCGTGTCCCTGCTGTCCGCCACCGTGGGTGGTTTCTCAGCCTCGGGACCACAGGCGGTCAGGACGCACAGTGCAGCCGTCAGGATGTACAGGATGCGTTGCATGAGGCGACCTCAGTTCTCGGCGTGGAGGGCCGGGGCCTTGGCGGAAGAGGAGGGTGGGGGCTTCGGGGCGGCGGGCGGCTCGGGCGGCTTCGCCGCGTCGTCGCCTTCCTTGGGCGCCGCGGGCTGGGTGCCCGTGCGGATGCGCCCTTCGAGTAGCTCTATGTCCAGCGAGCCTGGCGTGGGCGTGTTGACGAACTGCTGCCAGGTGCCGTCCGGCGCGGTGAAGAGGAACGACACCGCCACCGGCGCGTTCTCCGGCAATGGCACCTTCAGGCGCTGCAGCGTGCCCGGATAGATCAGCGCCGACAGCAGCACGTCCGCGTCCGGCTGGAAGATGCGCGCGGAGACCTCGCCGTAGGACTCCACGGCGAACTGCTTTGGATCCACCTTGCGCACCAGCATGTACAGCGGCCGGCCCTGGTTCGTCCCTGACGGGGCCTTCACACTGAGATGCAGCGTGCTCGGCTGGCACGCGGCCAGGAAACACAGCGCCAAGGGGATGCAGCTTGCCCACGGTTTCATCGCGGCACCTCGCGGAACGGGATCCAGGGCTCACCCTTGAGCCCGAAGCGCAGGTCCATCACCCCGTCCGTGGAGGTGGCGCCTCGCGCTCTCAACGACCAACGGCGGTGCTGCGGGTCTTCCGTGGACTGGGACGACTCCAGCAGCCGGAAGCAGCTCCACGCCGAACGCGACTTCTCCAGCGACGCGTACTGCACCGACTGGTCCGCGGGCGCTCGCACCTCCAGCATCAGCGACGCCGTCTGCTGGTCCCACCACGCCAGCGGGAACTCCTGCCACGACGGACTCTGGTTGTACGCGAGGAACGTCGTCTTGCCGCACTTCAGCGAACCCAGCGTCACGAAGCTGCCCTGCGTGGGTGCCTTCGGCAGTGGCAACGGCATCACCTGCAGCATCAGTGGCCGCGGCCTCCCCTCCGTGTCCCACAACATGCGGGCCAGCCGCGACAGCCTCCCCAGCGTGGGCAACATCCCCTGCGGCAACGACAGCCGGGACTGGAGCGCGCCTCGCGCCACCCACTCCGAGCCTCGCTCCTCGCACACCGGCGCCAGCACCCGCGTCACGAACTCCCAGAACGCTCCGTCCTGCTTGCGCAGGACCTCCAGGTCTCCCGGATCCACCTCCTGCGACGCGTCCGGCGTGAACGGATAGCGCCCCAAGAGCGGACGCAGGAACCGACCCGAGGCGTCGTCCCATTGCCGCTCCAGGGTCCTCTCAATCTCGCGCTGCCCCAGCTCGCGCACCGCGAGGAACGGCTGACGGAAGGGCTGCCGCAGCTCTCCGATGAGCCCCTGCTGGTCCAGCCACGCGTCCACCTTGCGCAGGTAGGACGTGTCG
Source organism: Corallococcus sp. AB011P (assembly GCF_003611605.1). Lineage (NCBI taxonomy): Bacteria > Pseudomonadati > Myxococcota > Myxococcia > Myxococcales > Myxococcaceae > Corallococcus > Corallococcus sp. AB011P. Next base: position 244,388 of record NZ_RAVX01000011.1, on the reverse strand, counting down.
TCCTCCAGCATCATCGCGAAGGCCAGGCGCCCCAGCGGCGTCAGCAGCTCCGGAAGCTTCGCGGCCCCGCTCGCTGGCTGCGCGCTGCCGGTGGCCAGGCCTCCGTTGAGCGACGCCGTCGCCTCCGCGGGCACCACGCCCGGACGGGGCACCGCGTTCAGCTCGTCCGACATCTGGGCCACCAGCGCGCGGTAGGGGTTGAGCGCGGTGTAGTTGCCCGTCTCGTCCGGCTTCATCACCGTGGCGATGGGCTTGAACGGCGCCACCGCGTTGCGCAGCGATTCGTAGAAGGGCCCGTCCAACGGCTCCAGCGCCACGCCCTGCGCCACGTCGCGCAGCATGTCCACCAGCTCCGAGGACGGCTGCGTGAGACGCGACAGCTCCTCCGCCAGGAGCGCCGGAATCACCGCCTGGAAGCGGTAGGTGGACACGCGCTGGAAGAGGCGGTTGCGGTACTGGTACGCGAACTGGTTCACCTTGCGGCGCACGTGCTCCTGGCGCTGCGACACCTCCTCCACCGGCAGCCCCGCGCCTTTGATTCGCGTGGTGAACTCGTCCACCAGCGGGCGCAGCCGCGTGTCGAACTCCAGCCGGTCCGCCGCCAGGGTCGCGCCGCTGCGCGACGCCACCGCCTCCTCGCCCTCCATCACGCCGAAGGGCAGGCGCCCCGTCTTCTCGTGGTAGCGCAGCAGTGCCTGGTGCAGCAGCCGCGAGCCGTCCTTGGGCCGGAATTCGAAGGTGCTCTGGAGCACCGGCACCTGGAGCACCGCGGGGCCGTTGCCCGGCAGCCACAGGCCGTCGCGCACCAGCAGCTCCGCCACGGTCATCTTCTGCACCGCCTTCACACCCAGGTACGCCTCTTCCTCCATGCGCAGCACGTTCGTCAGCGCGTCCCGGTGGTCGTTGATCCACGCCACCGTCTTGAGCGTGGAGGGGATGCCCCGGAAGCGGCTGGTGTCCACGCGCGCCTCGGAGGCGGCCAGGAGCTCCAACGCTCGCGGCAGGCTGCTGAAGCGCGCGCTGTCGTCCAGCAGCGCCTGGAGCCTGCGGCGCTCGTCCTGCATGGCCTCCAGGTCCGCGTCCAGCCGCTCCAGCTCGCGCGGCTCCACGGCCCGGTTCGCCAGCAGGTCCTGCAACCGCCGCAGGTGCGCCTGCCACGGCATCAGCTGCGCCTCCAGCGTGAGCGGCTCCGGGAAGGGCCAGCGCGCCCAGCTGGCCTCGGGCGTGTCCGGCGCGGACCACGGCGGGTTGCTCATGGTGACGTAGTCGGCCACCAGGGACTCGTTCAGCCCCACCGCCGTCACCCACGAGCGTCCTGCCTCCAGCGCCGCCACGTCGCCCGCGGGCTCGGCCGTGCCTCCCTCCGACACGAAGCTCCAGTTCGGGCGCGTCTTCAGGCTGGACAGCACCAGCTGCCCCAGCGGCTCCTCGCGCGAGCCGTGCAACGTGGCCAGCAGGTAGACGACCTGCTCCGGACGGCACGTGTCCGGCTGGCGGTGGCACTTCTCCAGCGCGGGCCGGATGTGCGCCTCGCGGATGCCCCGGGCCAGACGCTGGCGCAGGTCCTCTCGCGCGCCGGTGAAGCTGTAGCGCAAGAGCGGCCACGTGTTCATGGCGCTCCACAGCGAGTCCAGGGAGTGGCCTGCCGCGAGCACCGGCTCCTGCACCGCGGCCCCGGACACCGCCTGCCCCTGGTCGCGCATGCGCTGGACCATGTCCTCGAAGCGCTGCACGCGCGTGCTCGCCTGGCCCAGCCTCCAGGCGAAGTGCCCGTACGCGGCCAGCAGCGGCAGCGCGAACGCCAGGCCCAGCAGCACCGCCCGGCGCAGGTGCGTGTGCAGGTAGCGGTCGTGGACCGCTCGCGCCGTGCTGGCCTCGGCGGACACCGAGAGGACGTCCGGATCCCTCGCGTCCTTGTCCGCGGAGGACAGCGACACCGTGGCCAGCCGGGGCGCGTACGCCAGCGTCTGGCCCTCCATCAGCGCCGTCACGAAGCGCGACAGCGCCTCGAAGGGCGCGTGGCCTTCCGAATAGAAGCGCTCCAGCCGCTCGAAGGATTCCACCGGCAGCGCCGTCAGGCCCAGCGCCAGGTACTGCTCCTGCGCCTTGAGCAGCGAGCCCAGCTTGCCCTCCTGGCCGGGCGGGGGCAGGGGGAAGCGCAGCGGCACGTGGTGCGCGCGCAGCAGCTTCGCGAAGTCCGCGTAGCCCTCGCGCTCATCCAGGTGGGTGAGGCACACGCGCGTCTCGAACGCGCCCCCGCGGACCTCCGCCAGCAGGTTGAGCTTGCCTCGCAACAGCTGCGCGGCCCGGCGCACCTCGTCCGGGGGCGTGTCCTGCAGCCAGCGCGCGTCCAGCACCAGCACCGCCAGCGCCTGCTGACCGCCGCCGAAGCTGTCCCTCCACAGCCGGCGCAGGGCCTCGCGCGCCTGGGGCGACTCGTCCTCCAACAGCTGCGGGGACACCTCCTGGGCGACGACGTCCGCGCCCAGGTACACCTGGAGCAGCGAGTCCGTGAGGAGGCTGGGCAGGAACTGCCGCGCCTGCCGCTTCCAGTCCAGGTCCAGCTCGATGAGCCGCGACTTGCCCGCGCCCGCCGGCCCCATCACCACCACACCCGGCAGGTCCCGTACCGCCACCCGGTGGCGCAGGGGCAGCCCGGCCAGGAACTTCTCGCGCACCTTGCGCAGCCGGTTCTTCGCCAGGGGCTCCGGCGCGGCGGTCCCTCCGGCCGGCGCGCTCTTGCGCTTCGCGCGCCACACGAGGAACAGCGGAATGCCAATGGCCAGCAGCGCCACGAGGAGCAGCGCGTAGGGCTTCCACTTCGGTGGGATGAACGCGATCAGTTTCTTGATGACATCCATGGCTCAGCGCTCCCCCCAGCCCAGGACGTTCCCAGCCCGACCCGCGCGATGCAGGGCCTCCAGGACGTCCTCCAGCGTGTCCACCGTGCCCGCGAACGACGCTCTCGCCTTCTCCTGCTCCTCCGGCGACAACCGCGCGTCACCCGGCCCCGGCATCAGGCGGGCCAGCGTCTGGCCCAGCTCGTCCAGCATCGGCTCCAGGCCATGGCGCCCGACCCCCAGGCGCGCGGCGACGGTCTTGCGCACCTCCTGGAGCAGCGCGGGCGCCGCGTCGATCGTGGCCGCGGCCGGAGCCTGGGGTGCGGCGGCTTGTGGCTTCACCGGGTCACCCACCAGAGCAGGCCCTGCAGCCCCAGCACGCTCGCGGCGCTGACGGCGTAGTAGCGGGCGGGAAAGGCGTAGAGCAGCGGCCCGATGGACTCGCCGGACGCGGCGGGGGCGGGCGGCGGCGGGGGCGTGACGATGCGCGCGGACAGCCGCTCCTGGTACTCGCGCAGCTTCGCCGTGTGGCCCAGGTAGCGGCCTCCGAAGCCCGCAGTGATGCAGAAGTGGAGCATCTCGAAGAGCAGCGCGGGGGAGCCCGGCTGATCCAGCCGTTGATCCGCCAGCGTGTAGAAGGCCTCGCCGCCGCCGTCTTCTCCGAAGAGGCGGTACTGCAACAGCGGCCACAGCGGCTGCTCCGCGTCCGCGAGCCGCAGGAGGACGCGCTCGTCCACCAGGTACGTGAAGGGCCGCAGCGCGTCCTGCACCTCCTCGTCGCGGGCGTGGGCGCCCAGGCCCGCGCGCAGCCGCTCAATCACCTCCAGGAGCTCGTCGTGGAGCCTGCGCAGGCCCTCGCGGCCCAAAAGCCCCGCCGCCGCGGCCGACCCGGGCGCGGCCTGCGGCAGCCATCCGTCCAGCACGGACTGGGCCTGCCGGTACTGCGTGAAGACGACCTGCCAGTGCTCGAGCTTCATCGCGCCCCCCCGTCAGCCCACGTTCACCATGCTGCCCTTGAGTTCCGCCACGCCGTCCGCATTGAGCGCCAGCTTCGCTTTCGCGGTCACCTTCACCTGCGCTCCCTCCATGGCGATGTCCTTCTGTCCCTCCGCCTTGACGGACGGGGCCTTCAACGCCACCGCGCCGCTCTTGGCCTCCACCTGGATGTCGTCACCCTCCACGGTGAACTTCTTCGCCGCCTTCAGCGTCACGGCCTCGTCCGAGGAGAGGGTCGCGTCCTTCGCCGCTGTCTGCGTCAGCGCGTCCTTCGTGGTGACCGTGAAGGCCTTGGCGCTCTCCAGAGCGAACGTGTCGTCGCTCTTCCACGACGACGCCTTCGTGGACGTCACCTCGATGGTCTCCGCCTTCAGCACGAAGGACTTGCAGGTCACCGTGACGCTGTCCTGCTTCTGCACGATGGTGCTGGTGGCGCTGTCGCCCTTCACCTCCAGGGTGATGGCCTCGCCGTCCATCTTCACCGTCTGGAGGATCTTCCCGTCCTTGTCCTCCGTGGTGAGGATGAGGCCCTTCTCCTTGTCCATGTCGATGATGCAGATGAGCTTGGGCATGCGCGCCGTTCCCCCGTCGGTCCGCCGTCAGGCCCTGCGCCAGTAGAGGAGCACCTGCGCCCCTTCGAGCGCGGGCGTGGCGAAGAACGTGAGCCCGTCCTCGCGCGTCGCGGACTGCCATTCCTCGCTCTGGGGCGTCAGCTGGTACCAGTCGATGTCCGCGTCGAAGGCGTGGGGGAACGACGGGAAGGCCACGTGCCGGTACGGCACGCCCTTCAAGGCCTGGCGCCGCACCGCCGGCAGCCGCAGGGGACTGGCCAGCTTCACGCCCTCCATGGAGCGCGGCCGGTCCCGCTCCTGCCGGCGCACCAGCAGGTAGAAGTCATCCGGCGGCGGCGTCTCCCTGGGCAGCGGCGTGAGCTTGAAGTGGCCGTCCTGGAAGTCGAAGACCCGGTAGGACAGGGGGCTGGCCTGCGGGCGGAACCCGCGCGTGAGCAGCTCCATCCACCGCGCGATCCCCGGACCCGGCGCTTCGTGCTCGTACGCGGGCAGGTCGTCGTCCGGCTCCGCCTCCAGGTAGCAGCACGTCTCGAAGTACAGCCGCCGCAGCGCCTGCACCAGCGGGTACGGCGGCGGCTGCAGGCCGTGGCGCATGTCCTGGCGCAGCACCTGGAGGCTTCGCACCTCGCACAGCGCCCGCCGCGCGCTGGCCAGCCGGTCGCCTCGCACCAGGCCTTCGCGCAGCGACGTGCGCAACTGCCCCTGCGCCTGCTGGAGCAGGCCGTCCAGCTGCTCGAACAGGGGCTCCAGGAACGGGTGGGGCCCCACGCTCAAGAGCGGCGGCAGGTGCGTGGCGGACAGCTGCCAGGGCCCGTCCGCGTTCCGGGTGAAGACGGCCAGCGACAGGCTGCTCACCGTGTCGTCCACCACCGGCTCCAACGACAGGCACAGCCTCCGTCCCGCGCGCACCACGCTGGGGGCTTCACCGCCCGCGGGCGCCAGGTCCTCGCGGGGCTCCAGCACCGCCAGCAGGTGCAGATACACCGTCACCCGCATGCGGCCCGTCTCCTCGAGCGACAGCGGTGTCACCTCCGCGTTGCCCGGCACCTCCACCAGGTGGCCGCCCGGTAACACCGCGGTCAATTCCTCCAGCGCCACCGAGCCCTTGGCGAGCAATACATCGTTGAAACGCAGCGCGCTCACGCCCACCACCGGCAGGCCCGCGAAGCCCGCGTAGCGCCGGGCCTCCGTGGAGAGGGATTCCTCCTGGGCCCGGAAGTGTTCGGGCAGCAGGGTCTGCCCTTCCTGCCACAGGACTCGCGCGAGTGTGTCTGGGTTCATGGCAGGGGCGACGGGAGCGGGTTTCCTGTCACGGGGACCGCCCGGGGCAAAAGCTTGCTTGGGCTGGGTGACAGTGTTTAGAAAAAGCTACCGGCCTGGAGCCTGCGACGTCAAGTGAGCCTGGATGATCCACCGTGTCTGGTTTCCTGCCCTGGAGGGCGAGGAATGCCACGGGTTGGGTCTTAATTGGCTCCCCGGGTTGCGATGCCCCATCGTGGCAGGTCATGTGTTGGGGGTGTATTGCTTTTGTGTATTGCCATGGTTTATCAATTCCTTCACAAAACGGCGGTTCAGTTCTTGGGGGTACTCATGGCCATCACCGACGAAATTCCCAGATCACGCATCACGCTGACCTACCGCACCCAGGTGAATGGCACCCGGGCGGACAAGGCGCTTCCGTTCCGGCTGCTGGTGATGGGGGACTTCTCCCGGGGGACTTCCAACGACCGCAAGAAGGACCTGGATCAGCGGGAGATCCGCAACCTGGATGGCAAGAACCTGAACCAGGTCATCCAGAACATGGGCATGACGCTGAACTTCAGCGTGCCCAACCGCGTGGACAAGAAGGACCCGGTGGATGGTTCGGCGCCGGCGCCGCTGCAGGTGAGCCTCAAGCTGGACTCGATGAAGTCCTTCAGCCCGGTGGACGTGGCCCGCCAGGTGCCGAAGATCAACGCGCTGCTCACGCTGCGCAAGCTGCTGCTGGAGCTGCAGGGCAACCTGGACAACCGCAAGGAGTTCCGCCAGCTGGTGCGTCAGCTGGCGCAGAACCCGGAGGCCGTCCAGAAGCTGAAGACGGAGCTGGCCGCGTTCAAGTCGATGAGCCTGCCGAAGCTGGCCGCGACGAACCCGCAGCCGCCGACGACGTGATGCCGGGCGCAAGCCCTTCCCCACGACCTTCCTGAACGAGGCCTTTCTCCATGCCTACCCCTCCTGCGTCTTCCACCACCGCGACGACCGCCGTGGCCGATGTGCCCCTGGACCTTCCGCTGTTCCTGAACAGCGTGCGGCTGGGCTCCGTGCCCGCCGCGCGCGACCCCTCCACCCAGACGGACCTGCTGGTCATCCCCGACGACGCCACCCCCGAGGAGCGCTTCGTCTCCAGCCTGGCGGCCATGGTCCACAACATGGACATGGACGAGGGCCGCTTCGACAAGCAGACGGTGCAGGAGCTGGTGGGCACCATTGACGCGCTGGTGTCGGATCAGCTCAACGCCGTGCTGCACGCGCCGGAGTTCCAGGAGGTGGAGGCGCAGTGGACCGCGCTCAACGACCTGGTGCGCAACACCAACTTCAAGGCCAACATCGAGCTGAGCCTGCTGGACGTCTCCAAGGAGGAGGCCTACAGCGACCTGGAGACGAACGCGGCGGACGTCGCCGGTTCGGAGTTCTTCAAGAAGCTGTACGTGGCTGAGTACGACCAATACGGCGGCGCCCCCTACGGCGCGCTGGTGGGCCTGTTCGAGTTCGCCAACACGCCGCAGGACATGCTGTGGCTCAAGACGATGGGGAAGATCGCCGCGGCCAGCCACGCGCCGTTCGTGGCGTCCGTGTCCCCGCGCTTCTTCGGCTGCGACACCATGAAGGAGGTGTCCCAGCTGCGCGACGTGGCGAGCCTGCTGGACTCGCCCAAGTACTCCGCCTGGAACGCGCTGCGTGAGACGGACGAGGCCGCCTACGTGGGCCTCACGCTGCCGCGCTACATCGTCCGGCCGCCCTACAACCCGGAGACCTACCCGGCCCCCGGCATGAACTTCGCGGAGGCGGTGAAGGGCGACAAGGAGGAGGAATACCTCTGGGGCAACGCGGCCATGCTGTTCGCGCGCAACCTGGTGCGCTCGTTCGCGACCTCTGGCTGGTGCCAGCACATCCGCGGCCCCAAGGGCGGCGGCCTGGTGGCGGGCCTGCCCGTGCACCTGACGCACCTGCGCGGCGAGGAGGAGATGAAGCTGCCCGTGGAGATGTCCATCCCGGACTTCCGCGAGCTGGAGCTGGCCAACGGCGGCTTCATCCCGCTCATCCACAAGAAGGGGAGCGCGGAGGCCGTCTTCTTCAGCGTCCAGTCCCTCAAGAAGGCCAAGGTGTTCGAGGACACGAAGGACTCGGAGAACTCGCAGCTGGTGACGAACCTGGCCTACACGTACTCCATCAGCCGCATCGCGCACTACGTGAAGGCCATCATGCGCGAGAACATCGGCAGCACGGCGAACGCGCCGTACATGCAGCAGCAGCTGGACAGGTGGATCTCCCGGTACGTCACCACGCTGGTGAACCCGGATGACCTGACGCTGCGCTACTACCCCTTCAAGGCCTACAACCTCACCGTGGCGGAAGTGCCCGGCAAGGTGGGCTGGTACCACTGCAACCTCTCCGTCCTCCCGCACATCCAGTTCGAAGGCATGAACGTGGACCTCCGCGTGGATGCGCGGCTCGGCTGACAAACCCCGCAGCAAAATGGAGGACCGAAACCATGGGTGATGGACCGCTTGGCATTTCGTGTGACTGGCAGCAGACCATCCAGCAGCGCCCCCAGAAGAACGTCCCGGTGGGCTACCTGCTGGACATCAAGGGGCTGGGCAAGGACGACGGCTCCTTTCCCAAGAGCAACGGCCTCTTCTACACGCCGTTCGACGGTGAGGCGACCTTCAGCGAGGTGAAGATCGAGAAGGTCGGCGCGAAGAACGCCGTGCGCTGTGTGGGCCTGATTACCCAGCTCCAGTGGGAGGGCGGCAAGCTCGACCCCATGGACTTCACCGTGCTCATCAGCCCGGAGAACAAGCCGGACTTCACGGGCATCACCAACACCGAACTCAAGAAGCTGGTGTTCTGGGTGTGCGAGTGGGACAGCGCCGCGGGCAAGTGGTTCGAGAAGTGCTACCCCCTGGGCGACGAGTCTGGCGGCGAAGCCAACATGCTCAAGGGCCGCATCAACCAGAAGGGCAACGAGGTGATGCTCCACGTCGGTGAGCCGGAGAACGTGGGCGTCACGGACGTGAAGTTCTGCCAGATGACCTTCCAGGTCATCCCGGACAAGCTGAACCTCTGCAACATCCACTACAGCCACAACTCCGAAGCCAAGGATGTGTACAGCTGGGGCTACAAGGAAGGCGGCCAGTAGCAGCCGGGTGGAGGGACGGGGAGGGCGTCAAGCCGCTCCCCGTTCCGCATTTTCAGCTCACTTGTCACTGCCCCACTTGGTGACACGGCGCTCCTGGGAGTTGGTGGCGAACTCCAGGGTGGTGCTCTTCTTGGGTGCGGGCACCACCCGGAAGTCGAAGCGGTGGAAGCGGATGTCCAGGTCCGTGGCCAGCGTGGTGGGCTGGTTGTCCAGGAAGACCTTGGGGCGGCCCTTCTCGGTGTCCATCAGCGCCTCGGCGGTGGCGGGGCTCTTCAGCTTGGCGGCTTCGAACCAGGTATCACCCGCTTCATCGAAGTCGATGATGGCCCACGCCAGCTTCAGCCGCAGGTTGTCCAAGGGCTTGGCGAAGTGGTTGAGCACGTTGGCCGCGGTGGCGCGCCCCACGTACACGCTGAAATCCAGGGGACCGGAAGCGCCATTCATGGACAGCCGTCCAATCAGGCCAATGCATTGCGCCGTGGGCCCGAAGTCACCCACCGTGGGGGAGGACAGGCTGAGCTCCTTCGTCAGGTTCAGCCCCCCGCAGCCATTCCATTCGAGCAGATACCCCAGCGCGCCACGGAAGCCGGGCCGGTATTGAAACCCGGTCTGCCAATTGCATTCGAGTTCGAGCAAGTCGGGTTTCGCGATGGCCATGGGCGTCTGTCCTTGTGAATGAAAGACATGTAACATGAAGTGGAAAGACAGACCATGAGAGACCTGAGCCTGTGCCTGCGCCCCGTGGAGGGCGGAACGCTGGAGCGCCTGGAGTCGCATGATCAGCGCTTCCTCACGGTGGCGGACCTGGTGCAGCGGGAGTCCTACGCGGAGGCCGCGGACGCCATCGAGGCCCTGGACGGTGAAGGGGTCTACGAGGTCCGGCTGTCGGCCTACTACCTCTTCGCGGCGCTGCGCGAAGACGGGCTCGTGCGCCTGCCGGAGGTGCTGGAGGTGCTGGTCGCGCTCGCGCGCGCGGCGGCGGAGGAGGCCGCCCAGGGCGAAGGGAAGGACAAGTCCAAGCCCGCGGTGCTGCTCAACAAGGCGCTGACGTGGCTGTTCCAGACGCTGCTGAGCGCGCTGAAGTATCACCACGGCAAGAAGGACGCGGGCTGGGAGGCGTGGACGAAGGGCTTCACGGACGGCAAGCGCAAGGACGCCCTGCGCGGCATCCAGACCCTGCAGGGCGCGCTGGAGGGCTCCGCGTTCCGCAACGGAGCCCAGGGCCTGGCGGGGCTGGGACAGTGGCTGAAGGAGACGCTGGAGCGCGCGGCCGCTCCCGCACCGGCCCCGGAGCCCGCGAAGCCGGCCGCTCCCGCGAAGGGACGGAGCGCGAAGGCCGCCGCGCCACCTCCGTCGTTCCCCCGCACGACGGGGCCGCTGCAGCTGCGCGGGTCGGCGCACCTGCTGGAGCTGTGCGACAAGCTCAAGGCCTTCGAGGTGCTGGTGGAGCGCGGGGACTTCCAGAAGGCCGCGCTGGTGAGCGACGACGTGCTCCGGACGCTGGAGGACTTCGACCCGCGGCGCTACCTGCCGGAGCTGTTCTCGTCGTTCGGCGCGCTGCTCAACCGCCACGTGGGGGAGATCCAGGAGCACTGGGAGCGCAAGGACTCCATGGAGTGGCGCACGCTGTCGCAGTTCTACCAGGTGGACCTGGGCGCCTTCGTGGGGCCGGGCGAGTGAGGCGGCCCTGCTCATGAACGGCGCCTCGCCGCTGCTGTCCCCGCTGGAGCGGCGCATCCGCGCCCGCGCGAAGGACTTCGACCTGGGGCCGCTGCTGCGGCTCCTGGAGACGCAGGGCTATGGCCGGGACCGGGTGCTCTTCGAAAGCAACCCGGAGCCGGTGGCGTCCGTGTCGCTGGTGGAGGCGGTGACGTTCCATCTCTCCCCGGTGCGCCGGGTGGTGGTAACGCTCAACCTGGGCCTCCTGGGCACGCCGGGCCTGTTGCCCAGCTACTTCCTCCAGGTGGCCGAACAGCTGCCGGAGCCGGAGCCGTTCCTCGACTTCATCCGCTTCTTCGACCACCGGCTGCTGCTGGCGCTGGTGGACGCGCTGCACCCCGAACGGGACGCGAGCCTGGTGGGGGACTGGGAGCGCACGAAGGGCTTCTACCAGCGCATGGTGGGCGTGGATTCACAGGCCACGCTCCAGTGGCTGTTCCAGCAGGTGTTCCCGGAGCTGCGCGTGACGTGTGTCCGCCGCTCTTTCCGCACGCGCTTCTCCGGCATGCGGCCCACCTTCGGGCCCACGCCGCTGGATGGCACGGGCTTCCTGGGCCAGACGTACGCGGCGGACATCGGGGGCTTCCAGGTGGAGGTGTTCGCGGACGAGGAGGCGGACATGCGCGGACGTGACTGGCCCGCGCGGGTGCGCCACCGCTTCCACCGGCACATCCTGCCGCTGCTCGTCCCCGCGCGGATGCAGCTGGAGGTGGTGCTGACGGTGCTCGCGCACGGGCGGACCGTGAAGCTGGGGCCTCGGGGACAGCTGGGCTACGAGCGGCTGCCGGGCGCGGAGGGCAAGCCGCTGCGGCAGCTCATCTTCCTGGGCGACACGGCCGTGCCGGTGGCCGCGCCTCCTCGGGCCGAAGGTGACCGGCAGGGCATGAGCATGGGCACGCCGAAGGCAGCCGGACGTTAGGAGGGGAGGGGACCGTGGGCTTTCTGCACCGGAAGTTCCTGGGGGTGGTGGAGACGCCTCGTGAAGCCGTGCTTCGCAACCTGGGCCACCTGCTTCAGGCCAAGCGGGGCGCGGCCTCCGTGCTGCCCGGCTTCGGGTTGACGGAGACGGGGTTCCGCTCGGACGCGGAGCGCCTCGCGGGCCTGAGCGCGGAGATCCGCGAGACGCTGTCGCGCTACGAGCCGCGCGTGGAGGTGGTGTCCATCGACGAGGCGCCCGCCGCGACTGGCGGCGCGCCCGGCCTGGTGGTGCGCCTGCTCTTGCGTAGCTCCCACGAGCCCATGGACCTGCTCCTGGACCCGGGCTCGCGCCGCCTGCGCGAACGGCCCCCGGAAGAGGCAGCTGGGGAGGACGACCCATGAAGTTCACCGAACAGCTGAAGGTGACGCTGGACCTCAAGGCCGGCGACGAGGCCTTCACGCTGCCCGCGGGCAGCATCAAGCGCCTGTCGGTGAAGGCGCGCTCCTACGGCTTCGAGGCGCAGGTGGAGTGGTGGGTGCTCTGCAAGGAGAGCGGTGACGAGGACACGCTCTTCACTCCCTTCACCGACACGAAGCCGCTGACGGCGACGCTGACCGTGGACCGCCGCTACGGCGCGCAGTCGGAGGGGCGCGAGGGCGCGGAGGCCCTGCCGCTGAAGCTCATCGGGCGGGTGGAGGAGCGCCACGTGCGCGAGCGCTCGCTGGCGAACGTGAAGGACGCGCCGGTGATGCAGCGGCGCTACCGCATCCGCCTGGTGGACCCCGCCGCGATGCTGTGGCGCCGCCACTTCCCCAGCGGCGTGTGGGTGGATGAGACGCTGCAAGCGGTCATCCAGGCGAACACGCCCGGGGGGCTGGACGTGGCCTACGAATGGGAGGCCGCGGGGACGAAGCACGGCCTGCACGCGCTGGGGCTGGGCGCGGACGACGACTCCGGCGCCAGCTTCCTGGACTTCCTGCACTGGGTGCAGGCGCGCATGCACGCGGGCATGTTCCTGGACTACGCGGAGGGGAAGTACACGCTCGCGGACGCGAAGCCCGAAGGCGGCGAGGCGCTGGTGCTCACCCGCGACGAGGTGAAGCAGGTGGACCTGCGCTACCCGGAGCCCCGGCGGGACGCGCTGTCGGTGCTCAACAGCTACGTGGACGCCGGCACGAAGCGCAAGGCGGTGGAGAACGCGGACGCCATCGCGGGTGTCCTCACCGAATGCCTGGTCACCTCCACGCTGGAGGGCACGCTCACGGACCGGGTGACGCTGGAGACGAAGTGCCAGCAGCTGGAGGGCCCGGAGCTGCGGCTGTCCTTCGCGAGCTACCCCCGCGCGTCACTGGTGCTCAACGGCCTCTACACGCTGGGGGACTTCAGCACGCAGGCCGCGACGCACGGCAAGCAGTACCGGCTCCACACGCTGGAATTGGACGCGCGCGCAGTGGAGGAGGACGCCGCGCACGACCCGGACAGCACCGCCAACGACTACCAGCTGACGCTGAAGGCCACGCTGGAGGAGGCGGCGGACCCCACCTTCCGGCGCCCGCGCTTCCGGCCGCCGCGCTGGCCCTTCCTCGCGGAGGGGCGGGTGGTCAGCGAGGAGGGCGGGGAGCCGGAGCGCACGTATCAAATCCGCCAGGACGACGAGACGTCGGTGGAGTCGTACCGGGTGAAGCTGCCCCTGTGGGACAAGGAGGTGCGCTGCCCCTATGAGCCGCACCAGCAGCCCGGGCACTTCTACTTCCCCGCGGACAAGGGGACGCGCGTGTTGGTGTCGCTGGGTTACCAGCACGCGCGCATGGACCGCTTCCTGGAGTGGCGCCCCGGCGCCCGGCTGCCCAAGGAGTCGCAGGGCAACCACCTGCTCCTGGGCAAGACGGACAAGAGCGAGACGTCCATCCAGCACCTGTATCAGGACTCGAAGCCGATGCTGCGCATCCAGCGGACCCTGGAGAAGGACACCCAGCTCATTGAAGTCACCGAGGGCCGGATGTTCCTGCGCGTCCAGGAGGGGGAGTAGGCCATGCGGATGGATGAAGCGCTCTACGCGTCGTTCCTGGAGGAGCTCCAGGCGCTGGAGAAGTTCCGCCTGGGCTACACGGCCCTGCACCCTTCAGCGCCGCTGGACGGCGAGGACGCGGACGTGCGGCGGCTCACGGAGGCCATGGCCCTGTTCACCGCGCGCACGCGCCGGGCGGGGCAGCGCGCGTTGGAGCGGAGCACGCTGCGGCTGTTCCAGCAGCACTTCGCCTACCTGCTCAATCCCATCCCCGCCATGGCCATGTTCCGCGCGGAGCCGGACGCGCGCTTCGTGGACGCCGCGGAGCTGCCCCGGGGCACGCCCTTCCTCCTCAACCCGGGCCAGGGCGGCGGTCCCACCGGGCCGCTCTCCCTGCGAACGCTGGCCCCGCTGCGGCTGTTGCCCGTGCGGCTCACCCAGGCGCGGCTGGAGCGCCAGGGCGAGGACGGCGCGCTCCTGCGGCTCGTCTTCGAGGGCGGCTTCCCTCGCAATGACTCGCCGGGCGAGGTGCGGCTGCACATCAACCACCTCAACGACTTCCGGGCGTCCCTGGCGGTGTTCTTCCAGCTGAAGAGCGCCGTGCGCTCCGCCACCGTGTGCTTCGACGACGGGGCGGTGGAGCACGAGGTGAAGCCCTTCGACGCGCACTCGGGCCCGGTGCGCTTCGGCGCGCCCCGGCCGGTGGCGGCGGAGGGCGAGGCGTCAGAGCACCCGCTGCAGCGGCTGCGGCAGCTGCTGCACTTCCCTCAGCAGGAGCTGTTCCTGGAGGCCCGCATCCCGCCGGCCCCTCGCAACTGGCAGGGCTTCACGCTGACGCTGCGCCTGTCGGGCCGCTGGCCGTCGGAGCTGGTGGTGGGGCCGGACTCGTTCGTGGCGCACGCGGTGCCGGTGGTGAACCTGCAGCGCGCGATGGCGGCGCCCGTGGAGCACGACGGCACGAAGGAGCGGCACGCGGTGCAGCACCCGGATCCGTCCATGGGCTTCCGGCTGAACACGGCCACGGGCGTGTACCAGCTGGGCCCGAAGGGCATGGTGCCCCTGCGCCCTGGCGCCATCTCCGGAGGCGCGGAGACGTACGAGCTGGAGCACGAAGGCCAGGGCCTGGCGCGCACGTCGTGGCTGGCGCTGGACATGCCGGACGCGTTCCTCAAGCCGGTGCGGCTGGGCGTGGACGGCCTGTGGCACCAGCCGCTGCCGCCGCGCTTCGATGCGCGGGGCTACCGGCCGGTGCTGGCGGACCGCTTCCTGGAAGGCGTGCCGTGGAGCCTGGTGGGCGCGGTGGCGCCCGGCGGGGACAACCCGGTGGAGCACGGGCAACAGGCGCTGTTGCAGCTGCTGGCGCTGCGCACGCAGCGGTTCCTGGGGCGCGAGGACCTGCTGTTCCTCCTGGAGGTGCTGGGCGTGCGGACGCAGCGGCACTTCAGGGATCTGCTGCCGTCCCTCACGGAGGTGTCCGTGAAGTCCAAGCCCTTCGCCCGGAGCGCCGCGGGCTTCAAGTACGTGTACCAGCTGGGCTTCGGGCCCATGGACGCGTCGCTGCTGCCGCTGGTGGACCTGCTCTGCGGCCGGCTGGTGGAGCTGTTCGCCGTCTGGAGCGCGGAGGACGTGGTGGAGCTGGAGGTGCGCCTGCCCCAGCGCGAGGCGCCCCTTCGCTACGTGCCCCTGCCGTGAGTCACTTCACCTGCATCTTCGTCTGGCCGGGCACGTTGATCTTGATCATGCCGCCATAGGCGCAGGTGCACATGGACTTGTCGGTGAGCGCGGGCTTGCCCTTGATGAGTACGGTGGGCGAGCCCGGCGTCCACGGCGCGGGGAGCATGGGCATGCACGGCATGGGCGTGAGGACGCCCATCGCGGCGGCGGTGGCGGCGGCCACGGTGGGGTTGGCCATGGACTGGCACATGCCGAAGGGCGGCACGTTCATGCCCGGGATGTTGTCCATGATGGTGGCCGCCGGCGCGGTGGCGTTCACCTGGTTGACGGGCGGCACCGACAGCGTGGAGGGCGCCAGACCGAAGCTGCACTGGAGCATGGCCCCGGACACGACCTGGATTCCCATCAGCGTGACTCCACCCGGGCGCGCAGCGACGTGAGCGCCTGGAACAGGGGGTCCCCCGACTTCAGCTTCAGGGCGCCCGTGAGGTACTGCGAACGGCACCACTCTTCATCCACTGGCCCGTCCTGCTGGCCGTCCAGGCGCCGAGCGTGGAGCGCGAAGCGCTCGATGCGGTCCGGCAGCGCGTCCGTGCCCAGGGCCTGTTCGATGCGGCGGCGCACGTCCGCCTCGCTGACCTCCACGCCGGGGGGCAAATCTCCGGTGAAGACGAGCAGCACGCTGCGATACGCGCCCGCCATGCCGCTCACCGGCACGGCCAGCCCCACCGCGTCCAGCCGGGGGCCTGGGGGCTCGCGCAGTACGTCCGCGGCCTCCGTGAAGAGGAACACCCGGCCCTCGCGCCGGGGCTCGCATGCGCCGAAGTGGTGGTACTGGCCACGCACCCGCGTCAGGACGACGTGCGCGGGCGGCCGTCCGGCGTCTGGCAGCGGGGTGAAGAGCCCCGTGTCTCCCGGGGCGTCCTGCCCGCTGTCGGTGAAGTCGCGCAGCGCCCAGGCGCGACCGGGCGCGGGGGCGATGTCCGTGTGCACGTCCGCCGCCACGCGCCGGTGCGAGCACAGCACCGCGCCTCCCCATGCCGGGTCCACGCACACGTTGCCGCCGGGCACGCTGGCCAGCCCGCAGGCCTTGAGCGCGTCGCGCCACGCGTGGAAGTCGAAGGGCGCCTGCGGATCCCTGAACCACAGGCCCACGTTCTTGAGCGGAAGCCGCGCGCGGGTCACCAGGTCGCGCACGGCGGGCGTGAGGCCCAGGGCGCGCACCGGGTGTTCGGTGAGCAGCGCGGGAGAGACTTCCAGGTCCGCGGGCTCCACGTGCAGGTACGTCGCGCCGCGCAGGAGCGTGGTGAAGTACAGCGCTGGCAGGTGCTGGAGCGGGTGGAAGCCCGGAGCGGCCAGGTGGTCCCCGGGGGACAGGCCGAAGGTCAGCAGCCCGTCCACCAGCGCGCTCCGCCACGCGTCCCCGGCGGTGAGCGGCACGGGCACGTCGCTGGGGTTGGCCAGCGGGGAGAAGAGCAGGCCCACCGGCTCCGTTGGCTTGTACGTGTACGACGCGAGCGCGGGTGGCACCTGCGTCTGCATCGGCAGGAGCCGCGCGGCGTGTTTGCCCAGGAGCGGCGCCTGGTGCGGCTCCGCGGCGATGTGCTGGGGCGCGAGCGCGTCCAGCCTGCGCGCCACGAAGGCGCGGGCCCCGGGCGGCAGGAGGCTCACGCACGCGCCCAGGCCCAGCGCGGCGCACAGCGACACCATCAGCTCCGGGCCCGGCGGCAGCATCAGGCACAGCTTCGCGCCCGGCTTCACGCCCAGCCCCGCCCAGGCGGTGGCCCGCCGCGTGGCCTGCTCCTGGAGCTGGCGATAGCTCAGCGTGCGCCAGCCCTGCGTCCGCGAGTACGCGCGCAGCGCGATGCGGTCCGTGGTGGCGTGGCGGGCCACCAGGTCGTGGAAGAAGTCGTGGTGCTGGCCGGTGCGGCTCTTGAAGGGCGTGCTCCGGCCGGCGTGGACGGGAGCGAGCGCGGCGGCGAAGCCGTCCGGATCCTCCCAGCTTCGCGCGAGCCACGCGGGCACGCTGTCCGGAGGCGGCTGGGTGCCGTCGAACGCGGCGAGCACGATGCGTGGCTCGAAGGTCATGGCGAGGACCGCGGCGCGGGTTCAGGGGGGAGCAGCTCGCGGGTGGGCACCGGCTCCACGCTCGAGTCCGGGACGTACTCCGGCCGCGTCTTGAACTCCTCCAGGCGCAGCTGGGGCACGGGCTCCGGGAGCACCTCCATCCGGGGAGGAGGCTCCTGGCGGAACGACACACCCAGGAGCACCCGGGCGATGGGCGTGCCCGGCGTGCGTCCCAGGCCGGGCCCGGCGAGCGCGTGCAGCTCCAGGCCCTCCGACAGCGGGATGCGCCCACCGCCGAGCACCTCCACCGCGGGCTGATCCATGTCCGCCGCGAAGGCGGCCTTCACCGCCAGCTCGCCGCGCAGCCCCTGTCCGGCCGTCGTCACCCCGGCGCCCAGGCGGACCTCCAGCATCTGTCCGGAGGCGCTCGGCGCGGAGAGAGGGTTGCGCGAGCGCAGCAGCACGCCGGCCTCCAGCGCGGGCTTGAGGAACCCCACCTGCGTGCCCATGGCGGCCAGGGCGCGCACGCGAATTCCCGAGTCCCGGCCCAGCACCGCCGCGCTGCCGATGGGCAGGCCCACGCCCAGGTCCATGGCGAGGTCCACCGGGTGCTCGTCACGGCGCGACAACAGCCCCAGGCGCGCTTGTATCTCCGGGGTGCCCAGGCCCTGCGAGGCCAGCGGCGTCAGGCCCAGGGGCGCGGGATCATCCCCCTGCTGCCACAACACCACGGGCACCTGCGCGCCCACCTCCAGCCACGGCAGCACCCCGTAGCTGCCCGCCAGGACGGAGGACGCGCGGTTGCGCACGGCCTCCAGGCGGCGCTCGCCGTTGAGGAGCACGAGCGGCAATTGCTGATACTGGCCCACCAGCCCCAGGCTCATGCCTCCGGGCACCAGCAGCTCGCCGTTGCGCATCACCGCGGTGCCGCGGCCAGGGTTTATCTCCAGGTGCTCCAATTCAAAGCCGGGCAGGGCGGACTGGGCCCAGGCGGGCAGGGCGCTCAACAGGACCGCGGCGGCGGCGCCGTGCACTGACAGGAATTTGGGCATGGGCATGTTGGCGCTCTGGCCCGCTTCCGGCGGGACGCGCTCCCCCGGCGGGCATCATACCCAGACAGCGATGCGAAACATAGCCGTGCCGGCGGAATGAGCAGGAAATGGGGTCGGCGCGGCCCTGATGCATGGGGTTGGCGACCTGCTCGGTCCTGGTGTTCCGGGTCAGGGGGACGGCAGCTCCACGATGAAGGTCGCACCGTGACCGGGCTGGCTCTCCACGCGCAGGGTGCCGTGGTGGGCTTCGACAATCTGTCTGGTGATGAAGAGGCCCAATCCCAGACCGCCGTAATGGCGTGTCGACACGGCGCGGGTGAATTTCTCGAAGATGGCCTGCAGGCTCCCCGGCGCGATGCCGATGCCTTCGTCCCTCACGCTCAGCCGCGCGTGGCCGCGGGCCTGCTCCACGCGAATCGTCACCGGGTGGCCGGTGCCGTATTTCAGCGCGTTGGACAGCAGGCTGCTCGCCACCTGCTCCAGCCGGTGGCGGTCCCAGCGGCCCACGACACCGGGTGGCGCGTGGATGATGAGCTCGCAGCCCGCCTTCGCCGCCTGGGGCTGGAAGCGCTCCACCGCGTCGCGCACCACGTCCGTCAGGTCCACGTCCTCCAGCCGCAGCGGCGCGGAGGGGCCCGTGAGCTGTGTCACCTCCAGCAGGTCGTTGATGAGCGTGGTCATCTTTCGTATCTGCCCGGAGATGGTCTCCGCCGTCTTCACCACGCGCTCCCGCAGCGACTCCAGCGTCTGTTCCGTCTGAGCGTCCCTGACCAGGGATTGGAGCTTGAGCTGCAACGGCGTGAGCGGGGTCTTCAATTCATGCGACGCCACCGTCAGGAATTCGTCCCGGAGCGACACGGCGTGCTGGAGCTGCGCCTGTGTCTTTCTCAGCTCGGTGACATCCTGGAGCGCCAGGAGGACCGCCTCCGGATGGCCGTGCTGGGCGGGGAGCGTGCCCGCCTCCACCAGCAGGGAGTAATGCCCCGTGGGCGTGTGCCAGACGACCGGCTCTCCGTGCACGGGACTGCCCATCACCGCGCGGATGCCGGGAATCTCCTCCATGGTCAGCTCCCGGCCCGCTTCGTCCGTGAAGTAGTGAGCGCCGCCCATGTAGCTCTCCTCCCGCAGACCTCCGGGGAACTCGCCGCCGGCCAGCTGCCGTGCCGCCTGGTTCGCGAAGATGATGCGGCCGGTCACGGGCTCCACCAGGATGATGGCCACGGGCGTCCGGTCCAGCATCGCCTCCAGCCACTGCTGCTGGTTCCTCAGGAACGCGGCGGACTCCTCCAGCTTCTTCCGGGCCTCCACCCGATCCGTCACGTCGACGGCGAACGACAGCACGGAGTCCACGCGGCCCTGCACGTCGCGCAGCGGCTGGTACGCCACGTCGAACCGCCGCGTCGACTGGACCCCGTCGCCCTGGAAGTCGGCGATGACCGGGACCTCTTTTTCGATGAAGGACTCTCCCTGGCGATAGGCCTTCTCCAGGAGCCGCGAGTACTCGATCCCCCGTTCGCTCACGACATCCCTGATGGAGGCGCCCATCAGGTCCACGCCGCCTGACAGCACCTTGTAGAGGGGGTTCACCAGCGTGAAGATCTGCCGCTCGCCGGAGAGGATGGCGATGGACGCCGGGGCGCTCGTCAGTACGGAGCGCAGCCTCGCGCGCTCGTTCTCCGCCTGGGCCTCCGCCTGCTTGCGCTCGGTGATGTCCTCCGCCGTGGACACCCACTCCCGGATGACGCCCTTCTCCCCGAACACGGGCACCGCCCGGCCCACGACGTCCCGATAGCCCCCCGCGTGGAAGCGCAGGCGGAACTCGCCGTGGTAGGACGTCTTCGTGCGCAGGGACTCCACCCAGCTGCGCACCACGCGCTTGCGGTCGTCCGGGTGGATGGCGGAGAGCCAGCCCAGCCCCAGGTGCTCCGCCTGTGTCTGGCCCGTGAAGGCCAGCCAGCGCGGTGCGGAATCCACCACCTCGCCCCGGGCGTTGGTGGACCACACCGGCTGCGCCATGGCCTCCACCAGCGAGCGGTAGCGCTGCTCGCTGGCCTGAAGCGCGTCGTGGGCCCTGCGCTGTTCGGTGACCTCCGACACGATGACACCGATGCCCAGCAACACCCCGGAGTTGGTGCGCACCGGGTAGTAGCTGACGAGGAAGTGGCGCTCCACGCCCACCTCCTTGGATGTGGCGCCCACCACCTCCACCGTCTGCGCGCTCCCTCCCTCCAGGATGCGCTGATACTGGGGACGGAGGGTGGGCCACATCTCCGGGACGATGTCCTGCACCTTGCGCCCCAGGTGCGCGGCGCGCGGGAGGCCATTGATGGCGGCGAGCGCTTCGTTGACCTGGACGAAGCGCTGCTCCATGTCCACCACCGCGAGGCCCACCGGCGTGCTCGCCACCAGCGTCTCGAGGAGCAGCCGGGAATGCGCGTCGGAGAGGGTTTCGATGGTCTCCGGGTCGAAGCTTGCGCTGGGGCTCTCCACGCGCGCCTCCTTTGACCCCGACCCTTCCCGGCGAGCTTGGAGGCAGGGCCCCGTGACGCCGCTTCCCACCATGGGAGTGGCCTGATCTGGAGGGTGTGCATCCCCAACGCCCACGGGCAATCCACACCGGCCCGGAGGCGCGGCTGCCGCCTGGCCGGCACCAATGACAGACAGCCAGAGGGCCGGGCCCTACCGTCCCGCGCATGCCCTCCCGTTGGGTCAAGCACGCGGAGGGCCAGGCCCATCCCCGTCAGCTGGCTTGGATTGCCAGGGCCAGCGCCTGTCGATCTCCACCTCCAGTGTGAAGCTGAGGAAGGTCCGGATGAGGACGATGAGGCCCAGGATGATCACCTGCCGCAGCGTGGGCGCCCCCGCGACCGTGCGGATGATGTCCGCCGCCACGAGCAGCTCCAGTCCCAGCAGGATGGCGCGGCCCAGGTAGTGGCGAAGCTGGCGGTACGCCTCCGCCCGCCGTGACCCCCGTGCGTCCCGGAGGACGAGCGCCACGGACACCACCGTTCCCACCACCATCACGCCCACGCCCGAGGCATCGAACAATTGGGCGGCCAGGGCCACCAGCTCCTCGAATCGCATCCACCGTTCCTCCTCCGGCAAAGGTGGTTTGCGACGCAGCGGACAACCACCACGATCCACCCTCCCGTCGGTATGGGAAACTCGTCAGAATAGACACACAAAATATCAAATCAATACATGCGTGCAGTGTTGACGCCGGCCGGGCTCCTGATTCATTGTCGCCGCCCTTCGCGTGTCACAGCGGGAAATGGGCGTTTCTGCGGGGTGCCGGGGGGTGCCGTGACGCAGCAGCTTGAAACCAGACATGGCGTTGCCCTGGAGGGTCGTTTCGCGTGATTCGCGAGATCCTCAGCGGCTTGTTATGGCAGGGCCGTATGGCCTTGCGCAGCGGCGACGTGCGGGTCTTCGCCGCGCATGGCTACGTGGATGAGGGCTACCGGCCTTCGCGCGTGCCGTTCCTCTCCGTCGTCGGTCCGCTGGGCCTGTTCCCCGAACCCGAGCGCGAGAACGGCCGCACGGGCGTCGCCACCTTCCGCGTGCCGGGCTACCTCGTCGGCAGGCCTCGCGCTTCCGGGGACAGCGTGCCCCCCAATGGCTCGCTCCAGTTGCGCCTGGATGGCCGCGCCACCGTCACCCTCACGGGCCTGCCGGGTGGCTCGTTTGCCTCCGCCGCGACCGGCCCCGCGCTCGCCGCCGCCATCAACGCGCGGCTGGCGGACGCGCTCACCGGTGGACTCTTCCAGGAGCCCACGGGCGCGCCGCTCACGGACCCCCTGCTGCTGGAGGCGCTCGCCGCCGTCATCGCGCGCTGGGACGTGGAGGGGAGCCGGCTCGCGCTCAGCTCCGACGCGGGCATCCCTTCCATGGAGTTCCGCTCCAGCGTGGAGGTGCTGCCCGTCACCGGCGGCATCGAAGGAGCACTGGGCCTGGAGCCTCCGGAGCGTTCTCAAGAGGGCCGGGTGTTCCTCAGCAAGATCCGCGCGCCCAAGGCCATGGCCATCGACGTGCAGGTGGACCTGTGGGCGGGCTCGCAGGTGGACCTGGCGTCCATCATGGACACACTGGCGCTCTCCATCCCCACGCGTGGGCAGATGGTGCTGCGCCCGTCGCTGCTGGCCGAGGACGTGCCCGAAGGCGCCACGACGGTGCGCCTGCTGACGCGCGGTGAGCCCACCACGGTCCTGTCCCTGGTGCACCTGGAGGCCAGCGACCAGAACCTGGAGCGCGCGCGCGGCGGACGTGTGGACCTGACGCCCGGCGCGTCCTTCCTGCCCGGCACCGACGGCCTGCGCCTGTCCGGCACCGGCACCGCCTCCGTCCTCGTCTACCCCATGCCGGCCGTGCCCGACCCCTTCCACGCCGACAATCCGGCCCCGGACGGGCTGGCGTTGTCGCTGGGGCTGAGCGTCGCCGCTGGCGCAGTGGATGCGCAGACGCTGCCGGTGGCCGTGCTGATGGCGCAGGGGCAGCCCGTGCTGCGGCTCATCGTCCGCTACGTGCAGGTGGACACCCGGCTCATGGGCGAGGTGGTGGCCACCGCGACGCTGGCGCAGGCCCCCGGGACGCAGGTCGCGGAGACGCGCTGGCGGCTTCCGGCGGAGCGGCTGGAGGCCGGCGTGGTGCTGCACGCGCGGCTGGAGGCGGGGGAGGGCGTGGTGTGGCTGTCGGCGGATGGGGCGCCGCAGCCGCTCCAGGACGTGGACGCCACTCCCGCGCCGCCCGTCGCCGCGCCGGGCGTCACCGTCGCCGCGAGCGACATGGTGCTCACGCTGGGGGCGCAGGCGGGCACGCCGTTGGACTTCACGGTGGACCACGTGCACCTGGTGGCGGAGCCCGTGGGGCCGCTGGACCCCGCGCTGCGCCGCTCTGTCACCGCGGCCTCGCGCCTCAAGCCCGGCGACGTGGTGGTGCTGGGGTCGAGCGAGGACGGCTACCGCGTGGGCAAGCAGCGCTTCCAGGCGCTGGTGCTGGGGCTGGACGGCGACACCGTGACGCTCAGCCGCCCCGTGGAGGGCGCCTGGGCCCGGGGCCGCACGCTCGTGTTCCAGGAGGAGTGCTTCTTCTTCCAGACGCAGCTGCGCCGCCGCGACGACCTCTTGAACCACCTGTACCGCTGCTGCGTGGACTACCGGGTCTCCGCGCTGATGGACGAGCCGAACGCGCGCACCACCGCCCGCCTCGTCGAGACGCCCCAGCTGGACCTCATCGCGCGGGGCGCAGCGCGAGGCGCCAGCGGCCACCCGGGAACATCCGTCACCGAAGTCGATACCGCCAGGCGCGGGACCATCTGAAACCAGGAGGATGAACGTGGCTGAGCGACTGCATCCAGGCGTCTATGTCGAGGAGATCAGTGCCGGTGCGCGCCCCATCGAAGGGGTGGGCACGTCCACGGCGGCGTTCGTCGGCCGCACGGCGCGAGGCATCCCGGCCCTGGCTCAGTTCGTCACCGGCTTCGCCGATTACGAGCGGGCCTTTGGTGGCCACGAGCCCGGAGAGGCGGGCCTCGTCGCGCAGGCGGTGGAGGCCTTCTTCGATTCGGGAGGACGGCGCGCCTACGTCGTGCGCGTGCTGCCCTCCGACGCGGTGGGCGGCGTGTCCGCGCCCCTGGCCTCACGCGCGGGCGGCAGCCTCAGCGCCCTCACGTTCCTGGCGCGAGGCGCGGGCGAGTGGTCCGACTACCTCCGCGTCAACGTGAGCGACTCCATCAACTTCCCCAGCGAGGCGTTCCGCGTGGAGGTGACGTGGACGGAGGCCGGGGCCACGCGACGCCTGGAGGCGTTCGAGGACGTGCGCATGGACCCGTCCAGCGAGGACTACGTCGGCGACCGCATCAACGACATCTCCCGCTACATTCGCGTGCGCGACGAGTTCCAGGTGGCGCTGGCCGCTCGGGCGCCCGGCGCGGTGCTCGTCCCGGGCGTGCCTCCCCGGCTCAAGGCCGCCGTGCTGGCCAGCACGAAGTACAGCCTCTATGACGGCGGCAAGCTCCAGGTCTCCACCTGGGACGAGGCCCAGCCGGACCTGCCCCGCACGGTGCTGGACGTCCCCATCACCCAGGCCCTGGTGGTGGCCGCCGTGCCGGGCGCCGCGTTCGTCAACGGCCGCGTGCAGCTGACCGCCACGGAGCTCAAGGCCTTCCTCTCCCAGGCCGTCACCGCGGCGGGCCTCACCAACACCTTCGTCATCAGCGGCACGGACTCGCCGGAGATTTCGCTGAAGGTGGCCACCGGGCCCACGCTCACCATCCCCAAGCCCGCGGGTGCGACGTATGACCTGGACCCGGAGGACGCCAAGGTCACCGTGGGACCGCCGGGCGCCACCACGGTGGTGCCCATCCCCATCCTGGCGGCCAACGCTGGTGCGGTGACTCCCGCGGAGCTGAACCACTCGCTGAGCGTGGCGCTGGCCGGCAGGGTCGCGTCGGTGGTGACGGACGCGCAGGGCAACACCGTCATCACGGGCCTGGCCACGGCGGCGGGCACCTCCACGCTGTCGCTCTCCGCCACCGGCTTCACTGGCACCGCCGCCGCTGGAACGGCGGGCATGGGCGCGGAGTCCTTCGACGGGCTCCAGCTCTCCATCAGCGAAACGCTCCAGCCCACGGTGCCCACCATGCTCCGGCAGCTGGGCTTCGCGCCGCGCGCCCGGGGCTACTCGGACGACTCGCCCGCGAACCCCGTCGTGCGTCCGGCGGCGGTGACGAACCTGCGGCTTCTGGGCGGTGACGACGGCGCGGGCCTCCTGGACACGTCCGACTTCGCGGGCGACGCGAAGCTGCGCACGGGCCTGCACGCGCTGGACACGGAGGACGTCAACATCGTGGCGCTGCCCGGCAAGAACGAGGTGTCGTTCATCGCCGTGGGCGTCGCGTACTGCGACAACCGGGGCGACTGCTTCTTCCTCGCGGACGGACCCGGCGGCGTGGACAAGGACTTCGCGGTGGTGCCGGACGACGCGAAGCAGTTCGTGGAGGGACTGCCTTCACGCTCGAAGAACTCGGCCATGTTCTACCCGTGGATCCGCGTGGCGGACCCCGTGGGCGTGGGCCGCAACCCCACGCGACTGGTGCCGCCGTCCGGCCACGTGGCGGGCCTCTTCGCGCGCACGGACACCACTCGCGGCGTGTGGAAGGCGCCCGCCGGCATCGAGGCGTCCCTCGCCAACGCGCTGGGCCTCCAGTACCCCGTCATCGACGCGGAGCAGGACCTGCTCAACCCGGTGAGCCTCAACTGCCTGCGCCAGTTCCCCGGCGTGGGGCTGGTGTCGTGGGGCTCGCGCACGCTGGGGCCGGAACCCGAGTGGCGCTACATCCCGGTGCGCCGCACCGCGCTCTTCCTCAAGGAGTCCCTGCGGCGCGGCCTGATGTGGGCGGTGTTCGAGCCCAATGACGAAGAGCTCTGGGGCCGCATCCGCGTCGCCATCGAGTCCTTCATGCTGGGGCTCTTCCGGCAGGGCGCGTTCCAGGGCAGCACGCCCGAGGAGGCCTTCAGCGTCGTCTGCGACCGGAGCACCAACCCGCAGGAGAACGTGGACGCGGGCATCGTCACCGCGCAGGTGGCGTTCGCGCCGCTGAAGCCCGCGGAGTTCGTGGTCATCGAAATCAGCCAGAAGAGCCTGCTGGCGGCCTGATGCCCACGCCCGTCCCCGCCAACGCCCGCAACCCGCTGCGGACCTTCCAGTTCCGGCTCCGGATGAGCACGTCCGCGGCCGGCGACTACGTGGCGGGAGTGCGCACCGTGTCCGGCCTGTCCGTCAGCGTGGGCGCGTACGAAACCTGGGAGGGCGGCAACAACCTGCACCGCTACGCCCAGCCCCACAAGGTGAACTGGGAGCCGCTCGTGCTGGAGCAGGGGCTGGCGCTGGACGACACGCTGGAGCGCTGGGCGCGCGCGGTGCTGGAGTTCGCGCGCACCGGCAAGGCGCCCGGCGAGCCGGTGAAGCGCGACCTCTTCCTCGACGTGTGGGACGCCTGGGCGCACCCCACGGACGTGCCCCCGCCCGGAGGCATGGCGGCGCGCATCCGCAGCTTCCACGTGCACAACGCGTGGGTGAGCAAGCTCCACGCCCTGCCCAAGCTGGACGCCATGGCGGGCGAGGTGGCGCTCCTGACGTTGGAGCTCACCCACGAGGGCTGGGAGCCGGTGCCCCGGCCCGTGTTGTCCACGCCCACGACGAGCCTCCCGGCGCCCTGACGTCTCCATTCGAGGAGTGAAGCCATGCCCCGATTCGTCGAATCCACGAAGCGCGACCCGTACCGCAACTTCAACTTCCGCGTGCTCTTCAACAACATCGAGGTGGCCGCGTGCCGGAAGATCTCCGGCCTCACCGGCACCGTGGAGGTGGTGAAGTTCCGCTCCGGCAACAGCCCGTCCTCCGTGGACGAGCTGTCCCCGGGCCGCGTGCACTACGAGCCCCTCACGCTGGAGGCGGGCCTCACCCAGGACACGACGTTCCGGGACTGGGCCACCCAGCTCATCCGCCATGAGGCCACGCCCGGCTTCCGCGCGGCGGAGCCGGACTTCCGGCGCACCGTGGAGATCCTGGTCTTCGACCTGGACTTCAACCGCGCGGTGAAGAAGTTCGTGCTGCGCAACGCGTGGGTCTCGAAGTTCACCGCCATGTCGGAGCTGGCCGCGGAGGCGAACGAGATCATCATCGAGCAACTGGAGGTCCAGCACGAGGGCTTCACGCTGGAGCCGGTGGTCTGACGTGCTCCTGGAACCTCCCATCCCGGTGCTGCTGCCGCACGGCCTCTTCGACGAGGACGGCCGCTGTCACCGCCTGGGCGAGCTGCGCCCGCTCACCGGCCGCGAGGAGTGGGCGCTGGCCCAGGCCGGCGAGCGTCCCGGCCCGCGCGCGGTGAGCGGGTGGCTGGCGGCGTGTCTGGGACGGCTGGGGGACTACCCGCGCGTGGACGCGGAGCTGGCGGCCTGCCTCACGCGCGGAGACCGGCACCACCTGGCGCTGCACCTGCGGGCCCGGATGTACGGGGACCGCGTCGCGCTGGTGGCGCGCTGCCCGGCGCCCGGATGCGAGGCGATGGCGGACGTGGACGTGCGGCTCTCCGCGCTCTCACCGGAGCGGGTGGACGCGGCGCCGGAGGTGCTCACCGTGGCGTTGCCGGAGGGACGGGCGGAGGTGCGTGAGCCCACGGGCGAGGACGACGCGCTGCTCGCGGAGGCGCATGGCACGCGGGCGGAGCGGTCCGCGCTCATGTGGTCGCGGCTGGTGGTGGTGGACGGGCAGGCGCTGAGCCCTTCCGCGTGGCTGGCGCTGCCCGCGCGCTCACGGCACGCGGTGGCGCTGGCGTTGGCGGACGGCACGTCCGCGCCGGACCTGGGGCTGCTGGCGCGCTGTCCGAGGTGCTCCGCGTGGTTGGAGCTGGAGCTGGATCCGTTCGCGCTGCTGGCTCGCGAGCTGCGGGGCGGGGCGGCGCGGCTGGAGACAGAGGTGCACGTGCTGGCCTTCCACTACCACTGGTCTGAGGCGGACATCCTGTCCCTGCCGAGGGCCCGGCGGTGGCGCTACCTGGAGCTGCTTCGCAACGAGCTGGAAGGCCGTCCGCTGGTGGATGGCTGGAGCTGACGAGAGGACGCACACGCCATGGCCCCACCCCCGGTGCAAGGACAGGTCGGACTCACCCGTCGCGAGATGGAGCGTGAGCTCGCGTGGATGCTGCGCAGCGTGCCGGATGACCCCAAGGAGTTCGTGAAGCTGTTCACCCAGACGATGGTGGCGCTGATGGACAAGAACAACGAAGCCATTGCCCGGAGCCTCGCCCAGCGCGAGCCGGCCGGCGCCCGGGGCAACGGATGACGCGCAACCTGGACCCGACGCTCATCGCGTTCGACCAGCAGCTCCAGAAGGGCATGCTGGTGACGCTGCCGCCGTCGTCCGCCGACCCGAAGGCCGAGCCGGGAGTGATCGCGCTGCGCTTCCAGTACAACCCGGAGACGGTGACGCGCACGCGCGCGGGCCAGTGGGAGACGAAGCCCGGCAAGACGCCCGAGCAGACCAAGATCCTCACCGACGGCCAGCGCGGCGGCGGCCTGCACGCCAAGAGCGAGACGATTGCCCTCAAGCTCGTCTTCGACGTGACGGAGGCGCTGCTGCGGGACACCGTGGGGGAGGGCGTCCAGGGCGTGCTGCCGGAGCTGGCCGTGCTGGAGGGCATGGCGCTGGGCAAGGACCAGACAGGGGACGAGGAGAAGAAGCCCGCGACGAAGCTCGTCTCGCTCAACCCCACGGAGCTGCTCTTGATGCTGGGGCCGCGCACCTTCCCGGTGGTCATCACCGGGATGACCATCGTGGAGCAGCGATTCGACCCGGCGTTATTCCCGCTGCGCGCGGAGGTGGACCTGCGCATGCGCATCCTGGAGGTGGGGGAGAACGCGGCGAACAACAAGGTGGCCCAGGCGTTCGCGAACCTGCGCGACCAGCGCCTGCGGATGGAGGACCTGGCGGCGGTGAAGGGCGCGGACGCGAGCACCCTCATCGCGCAGGCCCTGGCGCCGCAGGTGAAGCTCGACGGGGCGAGCTGAAGAGACGGCCATGAGCGACCCCTCCTCGCGACACAAGGACCTGCCGACGTACGCGGTGCCGCTGGGCCCGGAGGGCTCCACGGTGTCGCTGTACGTGCCCCGCGTGGCGCCGCGCGTGCCCACGTCGCTGTTGCACAAGGTGGTGGCGGGGGACCGGTTGGACCTGCTCGCGCAGCGCTACTTCAGCGACCCGTTCCAGGCGTGGCGCATCGTGGACGCCAACCCCACCTTCGAGCCCGAGGCGCTCCTGGAGCCGGGCACGGTGCTGTTCATCCCGGAGAAGCCCTGATGGCGGAGCAGCGCGCGGCGTTCCTCCAGCTGTGGATCGACGGGCTGCCCATGACGGACGCCCGTGGCCGGGTGTCGCGCCTGGAGGTGGATGAGCGCACCGACGACGCGTCGTCCTTCCACCTGTCCCTGGACATGGCGCCCACGGACTCGGGGGACTGGGACGCGCTGGCGGACGGGCGCTTCGCGCTGCTCAAGCGCGTCACCATCAGCTTCGGGCTGGGCGCTCCGGACAGCGAGGCGCCGGACGTGCAGGACGTGGTGTTCGACGGCTACATCACCGCGGTGGAGCCGTACTTCGGCCCTTCGCGCGTGCCGGACTCGTCGCTGGAGGTGTACGGGCTGGACGCGTCGTGCCTGATGCACCTGGAGGAGCGCACGCGCTCGTTCAGCGGCCTGTCCGACGCGGGCATCGTGCGGCAGGTGTATGGGGAATATGGCTTCGCGCTGGACGTGCAGGAGACGGCGCCCGTGCGCGACCCGGCGCGGGCGGTGGTGCTCCAGCGTGGCACGGACGCGTCGCTCCTCCGGTGGCTCGCGCGGCGCAACGGTTATGAGGCCTTCGTGGAGCGCAAGCCGGGGCCGGTGGGCGCGGGCGCCAACGCGGCGCCGGAGAGCGTGGGCCACTTCCACCTGCCCCGGCCGGACGGCCCGAAGCAGCCGGACCTGTCGCTCATCCCTCGCTCCACGCCGTCCGTCATCGAGCTCAAGGCGCGTTGGGAGAGCCACCGCCCCACGGAGCTGCACGGGGAGCACATCGACGAGCGCACCCGGCGGATCCGCTCCGCCACGGTGACGGCGCCTCGCTTTCCTCGCATGGGGCCCACCGGCCGCGCGGACATCCTGAAGGCGCGCATGGCGGCGGTGCTGCCGAAGCGGCCCCAGACGAAGGCGGTGGGCCTGCAGTACGTGGACGTGCCGCACGACGTGCCGGAGGTGGAGAACCTGGCGTGGTCGGACTACCGCGAGGCGGACTGGCTCGCGGAGGCGAACGGCACGGTGCAGGGCCTGCGCTACGAGCGCATCCTCCGCGCCCGGCGTCCGGTGGGGCTCGTGGGGGCGGGCAAGCTGATGGATGGCACCTGGTACGTGCGCGGCGCCCGGCACCGTTGGGTGTGGGCGGAGGCGCTGGCTCGCTACGAAGTGGACGTGGACCTGGCGCGCGACGCGCTCAACGGGGTGGCGTGATGGGACGCGGCCTGTACTTCCCCTTCCAACTGGGAGACCTGGGCACGCCGCGCACGGTGGGGCCCTCGCAGGTCATCCGCCAGCAGTTGGAGCAGCTGCTCTTCACGCTGCCCGGGGAGCGGGTGAACCGGCCGCGCTTCGGGTGCGGCGTGCAGCGGATGGTGTTCGGTGCCGCGAGCCCGGAGGCCGCCGCCACGGCCGAGTACGTCATCCGCCTCAACGTGCAGGAGTTCATGCGCGACCAGGTGCGCCTGGACGCGGTGAAGGTGAGCGCCGAGGACGCGACGCTCTACGTGGACATCCTCTACACGCTGCTGGCGACGGGTGAGGAGCACGCGGAGCTGTTCCGCCGGGACCTGGAGGCGCCGCCGTGAGCGCGCGGGTCCTGACATTGCCACTGGAGGCGTCGCTCGCGGAGGCCCAGGCCACGTTGGAGACCACGCCGCCGGGCGAGGTGGAGTGGATGCTGCCCGTGGGCGAAGGCGTGCTCACCACGAACTTCGTCGTCGGCACGCCCGCGCACGCGCTGCGGCTCACGGGGGGGCCGGGCGTGACGCTGCGGCTCGACGGCGGGACGCTCGAAGTCACGGGGCTCGTCACCGGCCTGTCTAGCGTGACGGTGGTGGCGGTGGACGCCGGGGTGGTCCTCCTGGGGGCACGGGTCGAGGTGTCGGACGTCACGGTGAACGCCACGGCGTCGGGGGATTGCGCGGCGGTGAGCGTGGAGACGCCGGATGGCACGGTGGTCATCGACTCGCTCACGGTGACGCAGGCGAAGGGCGAGGTGGCGACGGGGCTCCGGCTCCTGGCGACCGAGGCCCGCGTCACTGGCCTGTCCGTGGACGGAGTGAAGGCCACGGTGGGGGACGCCTTTGGCGTGCGGGCGGTCTGCCAGCGCTCGCAGTGGGCGGACGTGGCGGTGAGCAACGTCATGGGCATGGAGACGGGCGTGGGCCTGGAGCTGGCGGGCTTCACCCGCGCGGACCTGTCCGGGCTCACGGTGTCGGAGGTCTCCGGGCCGAACGCGACCGGCGCACGGGTGCTGGTGGCTCGGGAGGAGGGCGAGGGCCTGTCCATGGTGGACGTGTCCGTGAGCGAGGTGAACGCGTTCGGGGTGCAGTGGAGCATCGGGCTCGTGGCGGCTTCGGTGGGCCCGCTCCAGGTGCGTGGCTTCACCGTGCAGCGGGTGCAGGGCGGGTTCCCGATGGGCGTGCTCGCGCTGGGTGGGCGGAGCATCGAAGTGGCCATGGGCCAGGTGGAGGACATCGCCGCCGGAACGCGCGCCACGGGCATGCGGGTGCTGGGGGGACCTTCGCTGGAGCCGGTGGTGGTTCGCGACGTGGAGGTGAGCCGTGTGTCGGCGGCGCCCGTGCCGGTGTCCGCGCAGCCCGCTGCGGCGTGGTCGGATTGGCTCTCCGTCGCGTTGGATGCACTGTCTGCTTCGGTCGTGGGGCCGCTGACGCTGCCTGGGTTTCCCATGGATGCGGACGTCGTGGGCCTGCACGTGGCCGCGCCGCTGGGCGGCCTGGAGCCGGTGCTGGACGTGGGCACGCCGGGGGAGATCGCCGTCGAGGACTGCTCCCTCTTCGTCATCACCGGCACCGCGTTGCAGCTGGAGGGCGGGTTGCGCACGGCGCTGGTGCGGCGCACCGAGGCCTGGACGTCGGTGCACGCGGGCTGGCTCCAGGCGGAGCAGCTGCTGCTCGCGCAGCTCACCTGGCACCGGCATGCGCATGGGCTGCGGTTGGGACCCGGGGAGATTCGCGCGTACGACTCGCTCTTCACGGCCATCGTGGGCGCGCCCTTCGTGCTGGAGCCAGACGCGGAGCTGTCCGCATCGCCCGCGCTGTTCGCGCAGGGCGCGGCCCCGCCGTTCCTGGAGGTGGGGCCGCTGCCGTACCGGACGCCGGGGACTCCGGAGGTCCCTCCCGTGTTGCTCACCGGCGGCCTGCCGCCACCGGAGACCGTGGACCTGCGGCTGGTGCCGGATGCGGCCATCTCGCGCGCGGCCGTGCCGGTTCCGGGCGATGGTCCTCGTGACCCGGCGCCGTTCATTGGCGCGTGGGCTCCGGACGTGGTGCCGGGCTGTGACGTGCGGGATCCGCAGCCGCGCCCGTGGCTCGCGGCCCCGGAGCGGCCGGCGCCTGGCGCGCTGGTGGACTACCGGGCCCGCGACGCGCAGTCGCTGCTGGCGGTGATGCTGGAGCGGGCCCGCACGGTGATGGCGCCGTGGGAGGACCGGGGGCCCGCGGACTTCACGACCATGTTGCTGGAGGCCGTGGCCGCGCAGCTGGACTCGCTGGCGTACCAGCAGGAGCGCGCGGTGGTGGAGGGCTTCCTGGAGGATGCCCGGTTGCGGCGCTCCGTGGAGGACCACGCACGCGGGCTGGATTGCGTGCCGGACCCGGGGCTCTCCGCCACGGTGATGCTGCGGTTCAGGTTGGATCCGGAGGCACTCGCGGCGCTGGTGAAGGCTCGGCTGGAGGAACTGAACCTGACAGTGCTGCCGCCCGGCACCACCGCGCTGGAGTTCCTCACCGGTGGCGGCGTGCTGGAGATTCCCGCCGAAACGCTGGTGGCGAATGGCTCCACGGACGAGCACTCGCTGGTGTTCGTCACCGAGTCGCCCCTGTCGTACTTCCCCCGGCTGGAGGCCGTGACGCTCGCGGAGTCCGTGCAGTTGGGGGACACGGGCGCCACGCTCGCGGGCCTGTACCCGGAGCTGGAGCCCGGCCGGTGGCTGATCCTCTACCAGGGCCGCGGCGAGGGCGGACACGTGGTGCGAGTGACGTCCGTGGCGCTCGCCACCGATACGACCTTCGTCGGGTGGGACCCGCGCAGGTTCGCGCCGGAGGTATTCCTGGCACCGGGAGACCCCGCGCCCGGGCCTCGCGCGACGGTGCTGGGCAACGTGGTGCCCGCGCATCACGGGCTGCCGGTGACGCCGCTTCCAGAGGGCTTCGAGGCGGACTCGGCGGAGCCCTTCGCGCGCAGCCTCGCGCAGTGGCGCGCGTTGCTGTCCCCGGTGGTGGACGGCAGCGAGGAGCGCGAGTTCGCCCTGCCGTTCCATCCAGTCAGCGTCCAGGCCTCCGGGTATCCACTGCCGGAGGAGACGTCGCGGCGCGGGACACCCCAGCTCCAGGTGAGCGTGGAGGACGACCCCTGGACGCTGGTGGACGACCTGTCCGTCCAGGGGCCGGGGGATGAGGTGTTCGTGCTGCGCGCGACGCCCACGGGTGGCGCCAGCCTTCGCTGGGGCGATGGCGTCAACGGCGCCGCGCTGCCGCCTCGGGAGACGACGCTGGGACTGTCGCTGCGCGTCGGGCTGGGGACGGTGGCCAACGTGGGGGAGGGCGTGCTCACGCGGTTGCTCCAGGTGCCGTTGGATCCGCAGCGCTCCGCGTCCGCGGGCGAGCTGCTGGCCCAGTCGATGGACGACGTGCGCGCGTTGGTGCGCGTGGATAACCCGCTGCCTGCGGTGGGGGGACGCGACGCGGAGTCGCTCGACTCCCTTCGTTACCGCGCACCGGCGGGCGTGTCGCAGCCGCTGTCCGCCGTCACGGTCGATGACTACGTGCGGATGCTCCAGCAGATGCCGGAGGTGGCGGGGGCTTCGGCGCGCGCCGTGGACCGGGACCTGCGCACGGTCATCCGCGTGACGGTGTTGCTGCGCGACGAGGACACACTCGACCGCGACGAGCTGCTTCGCCGCTGGGCTGGAGTGCGCAGCCGGCTGGAGGAAATCCGCCTGCTGGGCGTGGACGTGGAGGCGCTGCCGCCCAAGTGGGTGCCGCTCGACTTGGACCTGGAGGTGGATGCCGAGCCGCATGCGCAGGCCGACCAGGTGCGCGACGCGGTGGTGGGCGCCATCGCTGGGGACGGCGGCCTGTTGGATCCGGACCGCTCTGGCCTGAACGGCGACGTGCAGCTCGCGGACCTGTACCAGGCGGTGCTGCGTGTACCGGGTGTGACGGCGGTGCGGGTGAAGCGCTTCCGCCGGCTGGAGCCCCACGCGCAGGAGCGGCTGGAGGCGGGCGTCATTCCCATTGGACCGGACGAGGTGGCCACCGCTCGGGGTGGTTATTGGCCGGGTTCGGAAGGCGTCCTCACCGTGCAGGTGTGCGGAGGCCTGCGATGAGTCGCGTTCCTTCCACGCACCAGGCGCTGACGCATGATCAGCTCCGCACCCGGCTGGGCGAGTCGGCGCGCATCGTCTACGCCCGGCTGGACGAGGCGCCCACGTGGAATCCTCTCGCGTACGCGGCGCCATCCTCGGTGGACCTGGGGCGGGGCCTGCTGGACAGCGTGGCGCTCGCGCTGCATGTGCTGTGGACGTATCAGCAGGCGTGGGCGGAGGAGGGCTTCCTCGCCACCGCGCGGCTGGAGGACTCCGTCTCCAAGTTGCTCGGGCACATCGGTTATCGGCCGAGCCCGGGCACCGCGGCGGTGGGGCTCCAGCACTTTCGCTGCAAGGCGAACGTGCGCGGCACGCTGTCCGCGGGAACGGCGGTGAATTCGGCGGCGGAAGGGGAAGAGACCGCCGCCGTGTTCGAGACGCTCGCGCCGCTGCGCCTGTCGCCGGAGCTCAACGAGCTTCGCGCGTTCCTGCCTCCTCCGGTTGGAGCAGGGACCGGAGCTGGAGCCGGGACGGGCGGGGGAACGGGCACGGGTGGAACGGGTGGGGGGACCGGCGCGCCTTCTGGCGAGCCGGGTGAGCCCGGGGCTCCGGCGCCCACGGGCGGAATCTTCGGGCCTGGCTCGGTGGTCGCGGGGCTCCAGGAGCGCATCGAGGTGCAGCGCCACGGTCCACTGGAGGAACGGCAGGTGGCTCGTGCGAAGCAGGATGCTCGCAAGCTGGCGTCGTTGATGAAGACGCTGGACCTGGGTGGAGATGCCGCGTGCAAGAGCACGCTGGACGCGCTCTGCGAACAACTGTGCGAGGCCCAGAAGGTCGTGGCGCAGGCCGTGCCTCCGCCCGGCCGTCCCGTCGGCGCGTTGTCCGAGTCGCAGGAGATCCTCGCCCGCCAGCTCCGGAACTTGCAGAAGCGGCAGGCGGACGCACTGGCCGCGCTGGAGGAGGCGCTGGCCCCGTGCGCGGACGAGGATCCGACCGTGCACGCGGTCCGGTTGGACAAGATGGTCACGTTCCTGGATGCCTTCGTGAACAGCCTCATCCAGGAGGCGCGGGATCAACTCGTCATCCTCAAGGGCAGTGAAGCGCTGAACCGGGCGGACCAGGCCTTTGGCGCGGAGGCGGGCGTGGCCCGGCCGCTGGGCGTGGCGGCATCTGGCACGGACAGCCTCTATCTGCCGCCGCTGACGGATGCCTCCGGGCTCACCTCGCAGGATCCACCGGTGCGCCCGGGAGACTGGTTCGTGCTGGCCGAGGACGTGGAGCGCCTGGGCCCCGGCGGAGCGAAGGGCACGGAGCGGCTCTACCGAGAAGCGCTGCGAGTGCTGCGCGTCCGCACGGAGGTCCCGCCCGGTCAGCGCACGCCGATGACGCAGGTGACGTTCCAGCCGCCGCTGTCGCGCGCGTACGCGTTGGATCGCGTGGTGCTGCTGGGCAACAACACGCTCGTCAGCGAGGGCTCCACGGTGGAGGAGGTCGCCGTGCCCGCGCTGGATCTGCGCACGGTGCCGCTGCTGCATGGACCGGTGACCTGGCTGCGCGACCCGAGCCGAGCGGGAGGCCGCCGCCCGGAAGTGTCCCTGACGGTGGGGGGACGCGCGTGGCATCCGGTGGATTCGTTGTTGGACGCCGCGCCGGATGAGCTGGCCTTCGCGGTGGAGCCGCTACCGGCCGGGGCCGCGAGGCTTCGTTTCGGGGAAGGGGAGCACGGTTCGGCGTTGCCCCTGGGCGCGGAGGTGCGGGTCCGCTACCGCGTGGGCAGAGGGACGGGAGGCAACCGGGCCGCGCTGCGGCTGCTGGCGATGGCGAGCCCGCATCCGTGCGTGGAGAAGACGTTCAACCCGTTGCCGCTGGCCGGAGGAACAGATCCGGAGGCACCGGCGCTGGCGCGCGTGCGAGGGCCCGCGGCGGTGGGCGCGATGGACCGCGCCGTGTCTCTCTCGGACGTGCGTGCGCTGACGTTGGTGTTCGACGGAGTGCACCGCGCGAACGTGTTCCGGGACGGCGTGCGCCGCCGTTCGTTGAAGGTGGTGGTCTCCGGGCCAGAAGGAGCGGCCCTTGGCGCGTCGGACCTGGAAGCCCTCCACGCGCACCTGGCGGCACGGGTGGCGCCGAAGGTGGAGCTGCACCTGACCAACCGGCAGCGCGTGGAGGTGCGGCTGCGGGTGCTGCTGCGCGTGGTGAAGGGCGCGGATCCGG
Source organism: Corallococcus sp. AB011P (assembly GCF_003611605.1). Classification (NCBI taxonomy): domain Bacteria; kingdom Pseudomonadati; phylum Myxococcota; class Myxococcia; order Myxococcales; family Myxococcaceae; genus Corallococcus; species Corallococcus sp. AB011P. Next base: position 207,770 of record NZ_RAVX01000011.1, on the reverse strand, counting down.
TCGCGGTGCTTCAAGAGACGCGCCTGCGGTTGGGCGTGGACCGCGACCCGGAGCGCGAGCCCGGCCTGCTGGATCCGGACCGCGTGGAGCTGGGACAGGACCTGCAACTGTCGGACGTGTACGGCGCGCTCGCGGGCATCGAGGGACTGCGCTCAGTGGTCGTGCAGCGGCTGCACCGCGAAGGCACGCCGCCAGCCCTCTTCGAGCGCATCGTCACCGCGCCCGGCGAGCTGCTCGCATGGGCTCCGCCGTCCGGAGAAAGCGATGGCGTCGCGCTCACCTACGAGGAGGCCCAGGACCTATGAGCCCCGCCTCGATGCGCCTGAACAAGCGCTGCCTCACGCCCCGGGACACGGACTCCGTCCCTGTGGATGCACAGGTGGGAGCCCGACTGGGGCCCCTCCATGGAGGCGCACCGCACGAACCTGTCGGACTGTCGGACAGGTTTGGACGACCGCAGGGGGCCTCCCGGGCCTGTCGGGCTCCCCGGGACGCTGCCTGTCGGACCTGCCGCGCCAGCCGGTGTGGCTGGGGGACGCCCCCGCTCCCGCCGGGCCCCGGAAACCTGTCCGACTGTCGGACAGGTTGGGAGCGGTCCGGGCGGGAGGGGGACCGCCTTGAGGTCCGGGGGCTTGGCGCGGGACGCCATGGCGGGGATGACGCGCTGAGCTGTCCGACAGGAAGTTCGGGACCTCTGAGCCATGCCTCGCCGTGGAGGGCCGACGGCCACCGCGTCAGGGCGGGCTCCCGTGGCCGCGACGCAAGGCTGTTCCTCGTGGAGGTGCGGACCCCATGAGCCGGCCCTCCCAGCGACTGCTCCAGCTCCTCCCCGGCCTCTACACGGCGCGGGACTCCACGCTCGCGGACCAGCCGCTCCTCAAGCTGCTCGCCGTGCTGGGCATGGAACTGGACGCGTTCGCGAGCGCGGTGGACCAGCTCTGGGATGATCACTTCGTGGAGCGCGCGGGCCCGCAGGCGCTGCCGTTGCTCGCGGAGTTGATGGGCGCACGGCTGATCACCGACGACCCTCGCGTGCAGCGCGGCGTGGTGGCTCGCGCGGTGGCGTGGCGCAGACGGAAGGGCACGCTCGCGTCGCTGGAGGAGGTGCTCTCCGTCACCAGCCTCTGGGACGCGGAGGTCGACGAGTCCTTCCGTTCGCTGCTGGAGACCCAGGACCTCAATGACCTGCTGCCCTGGCGCGGTCGCAGCGCGGTGATGTGGGATCCCATCGGCCTCGCGGATCCGCTCACCCGCCGCTCACCTGGCATCGAGCGTCCCCGCGACGGTGTCCCGGAGCGTGGCCCCTTCATTGGCATCGCGCCGGGAGAGACGCTGGATCAGGCCTTGCGCCGGTTGGGGAGCGCGGATGCGGGCCGTGTCGCCGCGACGCCGCGCACGCTGGACCTGCTGGGCTGGGCACGTCCGGACGTCGCCCTCATCCGCACCGCGCGCCTGACGCCCGTGGAGTTGGAGGACGTCACCCCAGCCACCGTGCAAGCGCTGCCCAACGGCTACCGGGGTTTCCGCGTGGATCCCCTGGACCGCGATGGTCCCCTGGTGTGGCTCAAGCCCCTGGAGCGCGCGGACCTCACCGGAGGCCTCACCGCGCGCCATGAGCCCGCGCCTCCGTCGCTCGCCACGGGACGCACGGCGGCGATGCTGCTCACCCCCACCGCGCTGGCCGAGGACGCCGACGCCGCCGAACGCGCGGATGCCATCACCGTCTCCGTCGACGGCATTCCGCTGGTGGGGCCGGAAGCCCTGCCGCTCCTGCGCGGACCGCTGCCCACCGCGCCCGTGGGGCCCGCGCCCACGCTGCGGTTCGCGGACCGGGGCAGGCCTTCGCCCGGAGACACCTGGCGACTGACGCTGCTCGCCGCGCGTGAGAACTCGGACACGGTGCTCCTGTCCACCGAGCTGGTGTCGGACGCCCTGAACACCGTCACCGTCACGCCGGAGGCGAACCAGCTCCTGGGCGGCACCACGGCGGCGCTGCTCGTCGAACGCGTGAGCGGTGATCCGCGCCTGCGCGACGTGGACGGTACGTGGCGCACCCTCGCCGTGGGCCTGCGCCAGGGGCCTCCGCGCAGCAACGCCGTCCGTGTGGACCTGGCCGGTGCGGCATGGGTCGCGCGCATCGAGCAACACCTCGCGGACGGCAGCCTGCGCCTTGCCCGCTTCGACGCGAGCGCCGACGGTGCGCCATGGCAGGTGGCGGAGCTCAGCGGCGCGTTGCCTCCGGAGGGTCCCGGTATGTCCCTGGCCGCGGCTGGCGACTCGCTGTTGCTGGTGGCACCTGACGGTACGGGGAAGCTGGGTGTGTGGTCGGTGACAGGCCTGGACACCGCGACTCCGACGGGGACGCGGCTGGACACCACGAGCCCCCGGCAGCCCGCGGCGCGACTGGCCCCCAGCCTGTGCGTGCGCGGCGGCCGGCTCTTCGTCTTTGGCGGTGACCTGGGTGGCGCGCCCACCGGAGACCTCTGGTCGCTGCCGGTCACGGGCGGACCGTGGCGTCCCCATGCGGTGCGCAACCGCCAGGAGCGCAAGGCCGCGACGCTGCTGAGCACGGCGCAAGGACTGATGCTCCTGGGCGGCGAGGCCGTGACGGGAGAACTGGCCGTGCCGGTGATGTCCTGCGACCCGGCCTCCGCGAGCCCTGTCTGGCGTTCCCTGGCCCCGCTGCCCATCACCGCGAACCTGCCCGGCACGCTCGTGGCCACCACCACCGCCGACGGCGTGGAGGCGCTTGTCTGGGCGGACACGACGCGTCCTCAATGGATGACGCTGAAGGCAGGCGAGGGTGCCTGGGTCGCGGGACTGCTGGAGCCCTCGGGCTCGAACCCGCCGGTTCCGGGCGAAGCGCTGTACGTCGATGGTCGCGTGCTCCTCGTGGATCCGGCGCCGCTGCCCGCGTCGGAGGTCGTCTTCTCACTGGGCGGACGCGGCTACCTGGCGTTCCTGCCAGAGCTGGCCCTGCTCCCGGATGAGCTCCTGCGCTTCAACGTCGCCAACGACGGCGCCGCGTTCATCGAGCCTCGCGAGGGCCAGCCGCTCCCGCTCGATTCCCGGCCCGGTGGCGCGTACCACTCGCGGGATGCCTCCGTCGCAGGTGGCGCGCGGCGCTACTCGGTGCCCGGACGGCTGCGGCGCCATCCGTTCCAGTTGCGCCAGCGAAGCCTGGGCCCGTGGACGACGCTCGCTCCGAGCATCGCCTCCGGCATCGTCGCGGTGGATCCGCGCCTGGGCCGCGTCGTGCTCCAGGACGACGCGCCCGTGGGCCGCGTCACCCTCTCCGCGCGGGTAGGGCGGGGCGCCTCATTGGGAGCGGGGCTGCTTCCGCCGGACCGCCGTCCGCCCGCGGCGTGGGCGGAGCCGGACTTCCCATTCATCGACCCACCGGACCGTCCTGGCGACCGCTCCAGCACCGGCCTCCCTGTCACCGCGTGGATCTCCCCGGAGCGCGCGGGCGGAGTGCTGGCGGCCGGAGGCCAGGAGCGGCCCATCGTCGCGACCATCGAGCAAGGTCTCGACTCCGGCGCGTCCGTGGTGCTGGCGACTGGAGGCCAGGCGCGACCCATCGGCTCGGTCGGCGCACAAGGTCTCGACTCCGGCGCGTCCTCGGTGGTCGCGACTGAAGGTCAGGTGCCGCCGGATATCGCGAACCTCGCAGAAGAGAGCCCAGCCGGATCGCCGCCGATTCTGGGCCTCATCGGTTCGCCGCGTCTGGCTCCGGAGCGCCTGTCACAGGGGCTGGACTACGGGCTGTCCCTCTTCGCCGCGGACACGGGCGCGGTGCCCTGCATCGGCGCGGACGAGCACGGCCTCTCGCTGGCGCTCTACCCGGGCTTCGGAGGCAGCGCGGCCACGCGTGTGTGGCTCGCGGGCCTGTGGCTCGCGGGACGGCTGGACCTGGTGCTCGCTCGGGGGCAAGCGGACCTGCGCTGGTGCAGCCTGGGCGCGCCCGGACAGGTGGGACTGTGGATGCCCGGCGGTGGGCACCAGGACATCAGCGCGCGGCGCTCCCTGCCTCCCGCTGATGTGGAGCTGCGCCTCTACGGCTGCATGGTGGGCGCCATCGAGCTGCCGCCCTGGGTGCACCTCATCGCCGCGGGCTGCACCTTCGACGCGGGGGACCGTGACGCCGTCGCCATCCGCGCGGCGGGCGCGAGCGTTCGGCTGCGGCACTGCACGGTGCTGGGCGCCACGGAGGCGGGCGTGCTGGAGGCGTCCTCCTGCGCCTTCGCGGGCGAGGTGCGCACGGACCGGCCGGACCTGGGCTGGCTGCGCTACAGCCTCCTCGCGCGCGGTGGACAGCCTCCGGTGTCGCACCAGTCGCGGGTGCACACCGTGTCCTTCCAGTCGAACCGCCAGACGGACCCGGGCTACCTCGTCCTGGGCGACAACAACGGCCCCGAAGCGCTCCACGCCTCCGAGCGCGGCGGAGTCCCCGGTGCCCACGACGAGCGCTCCAACCACGAGCGCGAACTCCAGGCGCGCACCGACGACAGCATGCCCATTGGCATCACGCCCTTCCACGCCGACCGCAGCCAGGACGACCTCGTCCGGATGAGCCGACCATGACCGTGAAAGCGTACACCTCCAGGTCCCGCTTCGACGAAGCCCGGCGATTCTCTGGCGTCTATCAGCAGATGGGGCGCATGAGCCTCGACGCCGACTGGAACGAGGAGGTGCGGCTGCGCACCGTGGACGCGCGCCGCCGCTCCGCCGACGTCGCCGAGGGCTCGCCCGATGATGGCTTCCGCATCGTCGACACGTACCTCGTGGACCCCATCCGCAACGTGCTCGGCTGGACGGGGCAGGGCCTGCCCGCGGACGACGAGCGCACCATCCCGCGCGAGCTGCGCCTGGACCGCTACGACACGGAGACGCTGCCCTTCGTGGTGCGCAGCCGGGGCCACGTCGCGCTGCGCCGCACGCTGCCCGCGCCGTTGGATCTCACGGCCGTGCCGCGCTCGGACGGCACCGCCTTCACCGCCTCCGCGCTCGTCATCAGCTTGCGCTTCGAACGGCCGCCCACCGACGATGAGTTCATCGACCTGCAAGTGGTCGTCGCGGACACGGAAGGGAACGAGACGGTCCTCTCCGCCGGTCTGGGCCAGCGACCCACGGGCTGGAACGACGTGCGCTTCCCCGTCGCCGCGTTCGCGAGCGTGGACCCGGCGAAGCTGAGCTCCTGGGGAGTGCTGGGCCTGCCGCCCGTGGCCCGCACGTGGGTGGCCGCGCTGCGCGTGGAGGACGCGGCGCTGGGCGCCGATATCATTATAAGAGGCGGTGACGGGACGCTGCCGGGCGCGGGCCGCATGCTGCTCGACGGCGTGCGCGTCTTCCTGGAGCAGGACCTGCGCTACTCCGCGCAGCCGGACCTGCCAGAGGCGCCTCCGCTGGCGGCGCTGCCCACGGACGGCTCGCGGCACCACTTCTTCTTCCTCGACTGCTGGGAGCAGACCACCACCCAGTACGACGACGCGTTCCTGGAGGAGCCCGCGCTGGACGGCCAGGACACCACCGTGCGCCTGCGGCTCGTCACCCAGGTGCGCGCGCTCCAGGGGCTGGCCGCAACCGACGCGGAAGACCTGCCCACGCCCACCAGCGGCGCACGCCTCACAACCAACATCCCGAAGGGCGCGCTGCCGGACCGCTTCCCACCGGAGCCGCTGGACCCCTGCCGCGACCGCTGCCTGTCCACGGAGAACGCCTCCACGGGCGAAGGCTACACGGGCTCCGACAACCTCCACTTCCGCGTGGAGTTCTTCCGGGGCGGCGCGCAGCCGGTGGTGCTGTGGTCGCGAGACAACGGCTCCACGGTGCTCCCGCTCACCGCAGCCGCGGCGGCGGACGCGATGACGCTCCAGGTCTCCCCCGCGAGCGCCGCGAAGCTGCGCGCGGGTGACCTCGTCGTCATCGAGGACAGCGTCACCCGGCTCCAGCCGGAAGGCCCATCACTGCCAGTGCTGCGGAGGCTGCGAGGCGTCCAGGCGGACACGGGCACGCTGGAGCTGGCGGACGCGAGCGCCGTGCTCACCACCGACCCCGTGCCGCTCCCCGTGGGAGGCACGCTGGGCCGGGCCTTCAGTCCGGAGCAGGGCGCGGTGGTGCGCCGGTGGGACGGCGGCGACCTGCTGGTGCCCGGCGTGCGCTACCGCTTCGACGACGGCATCACCCTGGCCTTCGCCAACACGGAAGGGCGCGCGACCGAATACTGGTCCTTCACCGTGCGAGTGCGCGCGGCGGACGGCGCGGCCCGGGGGGAAGTCGAGCAGCTCACGGACGCGCCCGTGCACGGCCCGGTGCACCACTGCGTGCCACTGGCGCGCGTAACAGGCGGCGCGACGCGAAGCTTCGAGGACCTGCGCCCGCGCTACCTGCCGCTCGCCCAGGTGCGAGACAGATTGGTGGAGCTCTCCGAGCGTGTCATCGGCCCGGGTGTCTTCACGGTGGTGGTGGGCGACGGCGTGCGCAGCTTCGGCGACGTGGACCAGGACCTGCTCGAAGGCATCACCGGCGACGAGGCGCTCCAGGCCGCAGTGGACAGCATGGGCGGGCAGGGCGGCTCCATCTTCGTGCGAGCCGGCCGCTACAAGTTGGAGCACCCGGTGCTGCTGCGCAACCTGTCCTCCGTGCACCTCCTGGGCGACGGCGAGGCCACCGAGCTGCGCACCCAGGGCTCCGGCGGAGCCTTCTTCGTGGACCGCTGCGGCCTGGACGGCGACGTGCGCATCGAGGACTTCAAGCTGGTGGAGGCTCCCTTCGAGGACGTGGTGATTGGCGGCGGCCTCCAGCCCGTGGTGAAGGCCGTGAAGGCGAGCGTGGCCTTGACGAACGGCCAGCGCTTCGTGCCGCTGGCGGAGGTGGACGACGACCGGGTGCTGGAGGAGGACGACGTGAAGCACCCGTCCGCCGAAGCCGACTTCGTGGACGTGGTCGTCGACCGCATCAAGGCCATCGTCCCGGGCCAGGGCCGCGCGGCGGGTTCCGTGGTGGCCACGCTGGTGCAACTGCGCAAGCTTCAACGCCAGCATCCAGGCCAGCCACTGGAGGACGTGCCGGAGGCGAAGCCGCTGCTCGACGCGCTGGCGGCGCTGCCGCACGGCGTGGTGACGCTGGCGGACTCCAGCGGCGTGACGCTGCGCCGCTGCCACATCCAGGCGAACCAGGCCGGCTCGGAGGCGACAGGCGTGCTGGTGACGGGCACCTGCGAGCGCATCGTCATCGACGAGAACCGCGTCGGCGCGGCGACAGGCATCGCGGTGGCGCCGTATGCCCCGTATCTCGCGGAGCGCTTCCTCGCGTCCTTCCCGCGCGCGGGCCTGTTCGTGGACGCGCTGGCCATCACCAACAACCGGCTTGAGCCGCTGGGAGACGCGACCACGGGCATCCACGTGGCGGACGGGCTCCTCGCGGGCGTGGAGGTGCGCGGCAACCGCATCCAGGGCTTCCTCGTGGGCATCCTGGTGCAGGACCTGGCGGAAGGGGGGCTCGCGGGGCCGGTGGACCGCGTGGTGGTGGCGGAGAATCAGATCCTCGGCTCCGCGGCCGTGGGCATCCAGGTCGCGGGCGACGGCGTGGACATCGTGGGCAACGAGATCCGCAACGCCGTGTCGGACAGCCTGTTCCAGGTGGGCATCCAGCTGGCGGGCCGGGCGCTGCGCGTGCGCGAGTCGTGGATCTCCCTGCCGGCCGTGCCCGCCGCGTCCGTGCTGGGCGTGGTGGCCGGCATCGTCGTGGGCGACGGCCTGGATGACGGCGCGTCCAACGGCCGCCCCGCCTCGGACGTGGAGGTGGTGGACAACCGCATCGAGGGAGACGGCGAGTCCACACCGGGCTTTGGCATCCTGCTGGGCGGTCCGCAGCCGGTGTTCGACGTGCGCATCCGAGGCAACGTGGTGCGCGCGCTGGGGGACTCGGCCGTGCGCACCTGGGGCACGGGCGGCGCGGTGGGGCGCCTGCGCGTGGAGGACAACCGCTTCGAACAGGTGGCGCTCGCGGACGTGCCGTCGCAGGAGGACAACACGCTGGCGCTGTCCCGCCTGGACCCGGGCCTGGAGGCAGTGCTGAGCGCGGACGCGAAGGCCCGTCCCCGCCCACTCGTGGAAGCGCTCCTCGCCAACGCCACGACCCGCGTGCGCGCCCCCCTGGACGCGGCGCTGCGCTGGCTGGAGCGCCTGACGCTCCGGGGCGCGGTGGTGCTCTCGGGCGTGGACGAGGCGCAGGTGCGCGGCAACCGGCTGCTCCAGGTGGGGCGGACGGAGGCCTACGGCGCGCCCGGGCTCCCGGACGCGGAGGTGCGCGCGGCGGGCATCGCGGTGGTGTCCGGCTCCGGCATCACCGTGGAGGGCAACGAGGTGGACGGCGTGCACGCGCCGGTGACGACGACGCAGCCGCCGCCGGTGCCAGGGCCCGTGAAGCTGCCGCCCATCACCGTGGTGCTCCAGCAACTCAGTGTCACGAGCACCACCGTCCGCCCGGAGCGCGCGGACGTGCACGGCGCCGTGGTGGGCATGTACGGCACCCTCTTGCAGTACACGGGCGCGAACGTGGACGGGCGCCAGAAGATCGGCCGGGGCCTGTACGGCCCGCTCGACACCCTGGTGGTGGAGCTGGAGGACCTGGGGACCGTGCCCGACTCCGTCCTCAATGCGCTGGTGACGGACGTGGCGGATCTGCGTACCGCCCAGGGCTTCAACGATCACACCCAGACCTCGCACGCGGTGCGCTCGTCGCTGGCGCGCGCCTCCAGCTTCACCGCCCCGGAGCCTGTGTCCCAGGAGGCGTGGGACATGGTGGCGCAGTTCGACCTGGCCACCGTGTCCGGCAAGGACGCCGTGGCGAGCACCGCGGACCGCATCAAGGGCGCCTTCGACTCGCTGGTGCAGGGGCTGCCCTCCGACACGCAGGATTTCCTCCTCAAGGCCCTGGCCCGGGTGCAGGGCGGGCCGGGTGACCTGGCCGCGATCGTCATGCTGGCGGGGGCGTTGAGCCAGGTGGCTCTGCTGCGCGAGGCGCAGGCGCAGCGCGCGCGGCAGCCCGTCATCGGCCAGGCGGTGGGCCCCAAGAAGACCATCATCGGCACCTTCGCCCAGGCCGCGTTGCAACAGCTGCCGCTCCAGCCGGGCACCCGGGGCGCGACGGCCAACACGGACGTGCTCGTGCAGCTGCGCACGTCCAAGGACGCCCTGACGGATCAACTCCAGGAGCTCCACCCCGCGCTGGCCTCGCAGGTGGAGGCGGACTACCGCGACGTGGAGCGCACGGGCGGCCAGCTGCAGCCGGTGGTGGACCGCATGCGCGCCACGCTCCAGCAGGTGCTGGACTTCACCACCGGCGTCCTGCCCTCGTCGGACGTCACGCCGGAGGACGGCGCGCGCGTCGCGGCGCAGGGGCTCACCGCCACCATCGGCCTGTACGCCACGAATCTGGACCGGCAGGCGGCGGGCCTCGTCACCGAGTCCGACGACACGGTGGAGAAGCAGCTGCGCGCCTTCGGCACCGCGGTGGGACAGCTGGGCGAGCTGGTGAGCGGCGACGCGGAGCTGTCCGCGCTCTCGTTGCAGGCGCACCAGGCGGTGATCAACGCCATCGCCCAGCCGCAGAATCGGTTGGAGCAGGTGTCCATCGCCCGGGGACTGCTGGACCGCATCCGGGTGCAGACGCTGGACGTGCTCCCGGTGCCCACGCCCCTACCGCCCGTGCCGGTGCAGGCGGAGCCGCTGGAGCGCTGGGTCTCCGCCCTGGGCGCGTTGGTGCTGGCGGTGCGCGGCATGGCGCCGGGGCCGGTGCTCAGCGGCTCGTTGCAGCTCTACCTCTCCCAGTACGACCGCGTGCTGGACATCGCGGGCGTCCAGGGGAAGCTCCGCACGCTGGCGCTCCAGCGCGTGAACGACGCCATCACCGCGCTCACCAGCGGCAACGGCGACGTGCCCGCGCGTCAGGCCCTGCACCTGCTGGTGGACGAGCCCGCCACCACCGCCGCGGAGGCCGTCGCCAGATCCAGCGCGGTGACGGCCGAACTGGACGCCGCCGCGGTCCTGCTGCGCGCCGTGGAGCAGGCCCTGGACCCCGCCGAGGACGACGCGTCGCGAGTCGCGAGGCTCCAGGAGTACCTGCGCCAGCGCGCCGACAAGGTCTCCGCGTCGCTCGTCGCCGTCGTCACCGGCATGCAGGCGCTGGACGCCATCCTGGACATGCTGCGCAAGTCGCTGGAGCAGCTGGCGCGCGGCGAGGCGCCGGACCCCGGAGACCTGGTGGACCCCGTCTTCGACACCTTCCCGTCGCCCGCGGACGGCCTCTTCGTGTCCGGCGTGCAGGGCCGCGTGCGGCTGGCGGACAACACCGTGCGCGACACCGCCACCGGCATCACCGCCCTGGGCGCGGCGGGCCACCTGCTGACGGAGGCACCGACGGATCCGGGCTCGCTGCTGGACGTGGACGGCAACCGGCTGGAGGGCTGCGCGGTGGCGGGCCTGCGGCTCTTGCCGGACCTGTCCGTGACGGTGGTCTCCGACAACCACCTCTTCGCCTGCGCGGGCCTGCCCACGGCGGGCGAGCCCGGACTGGGCCAGGCGGTGGCCTCCTTCGTGGGCTCCGGCGAGCTGGTGGTGAAGGGCAACGTCTTCCTGGAGAGCGGCAACACGCTGCCGCAGGCGGTGCTCCACGAGGTGGCCATCGACTGGCGAGGCGAGACGGTGGTGCGCGGCAACACCGTGCGCCACGCGGGCGGCGGGGGCGGAGGCGCGGGCGTCCTCGTCGTCACGGACACGCTGCCTCCGGGCCTGGTGGCGAAGCTGTCGCGCGTGCCCTTCCTCGCCACGGATCCGGTGCCCAAGCCGAGCACGGACGGCCGCGCGGTCCTCGGTAAGCCCGCGCCGTCCGCCGTGGCCACGCTGGCCTCGGTGCCTCGCGTGGAGGACCTGGTGCAGCTGGGCTCGCTGAAGCAGAAGTTCGCCTCGGGGCCGGTGCTCAACCGCGCGCTCACGGTGACGGCCGCGGACTCCGCGCCCAGCCTGAGCGCCAGCGCGGCGGCGTCGCGCTACCTCTCGGCGACGACGGCGCTGGTGCAGCCCGCGCTGGTGGACTTCCTCGTCAAGCCCATCCCCATCCTCCCGAGCCCGGTGGTGAAGGAGAAGCGGGGCGTGCAGGTGGAGGGCAACGACATCACCGCGCGAGGCCCGGCGCTGCTCCTGCTGGGCAACGGCGGCGCGGTCATCTCCGCCGCCGTGTCCGGCAACGAGCTGCGCAGCGAGGGCGCCGTGGGCGCGGTGTACCTGCGCCGCGCGGACTCCACCGTCTTCAGCGGCAACCGGTGCCAGTGCCTGGACGCGGTGAACGTCGTCGTCCTGCGCGTGGAGCGCGCGCCGGTGACCTTCACCGGCAACGTGGTGCTGGGCGCGGAGACGGTGACGCCGCCCCGCCCGGTGCTGCGCCCCCAGTGGCTGATGCCCTCGGACACGCTCACGCTCCAGATTCCCGTGGGCGGAGGCTCCACCCTGGGCGTGCCCCTGGACCAGGAGCTGCTCCTGGGCGGCCTCCAGCGCCGCCGCGACGTGGCGAGCGACGCCTTCTCCACGCTGCTCGCGGAGCTCGTCACCCAACCCGTTCCCCTCCCGCCCCAGGTCGGGCCGGAGTTCCCTTCCAAGGGCGTGCTGGACCTCCCCACCATGCAAGACGTCCGCTCGAAGCTGCCCGCGACCATGGACGTGACCATGGCGGCCCGGACGCTCTACGGCATCGCGGTGACGAAGGACGACTCACCCACGAGCGCGCTGCGGGACCTGGTGGACCGCGTCGCGATGCACGCGGACAGGCCCGAGGACGTGCAGGGCCAGGTGCGCTCCGTGCTGGCCGCGGCGGAGGGCGACCCGAAGAAGGCGCTCCAGCTGGTGGACAAGAGCGTGCTCGGCATCGACTCGGCGGCGTCCACGGTGAAGGAGAGCATCCTCAACGTCTCCGTGCTGCACGAGGTGCTGGCGGACTCGTTCTACACGGGCGACACCACCGGCCCCAAGCCGGTGCAGGACGCGGGCATCCGGCCCCTCCCGCCGGAGCCGCCGCCGGATCCGTATGCCCACTCCGTCATCATCCTGGGCGGCTCGCGCGTGGCCGCCGTCGGCAACGCGACCACCTCCGGCGTGCACGTCCAGGAAGCCGACGCAGTGGTGGAGCTCAACCCGTAGCGCTGGAAGCCCCTTTCGCGAGGACACCCCCATGCCCGACCCCTTCGCCCTCAGTGGCCGCGTCGCCCTCCAGCGCACCGCGCTGCCCGAAGTCACGCTCTCCGCCACGCCGGACGCGCCCGACGCGAAGGCCGCGGCGCTGGAGAACCTGGCCGGCACGCGCGCGAAGCTGGACCTGGACACCACGGTGCTCCGGGCGCTGGACGTGCGCATCTCCCGCCTGCCGCCGGTGCCCGCGGTGCCCGTGACGCTCCAGGACCTGGTGCGCGCCGCGCGCCGCAGGCTCGCCTCCGAGCGCCAGCGCGACGTGGGCGTCTGGGTGGACACGCGCGTGAAGCTGGCCACGCGGCTGGTGCAGAAGCTGGAGGAGTGATGCGCAAGCTGCTCGAAGCCAGCATGGGGCAGCGCTGCTACCTCTTCACCACGCTGGGCCAGGTGTACGTGGGCCTGGTGGTGGAGCTCATCGACGACGTCGTCCACCTCACCGGGCCGGATGGCGCCACACCCGTCTACATCAACCTGTCGGACGTCTCTGGCGTGCGCCAGTACGACGAGGACGACGACCTGGGGAGCGCGCGATGATCGAACAACTGCTGCAGCAGCTCATCGAACGCACGGAGAGCCGCTACTTCGGCAAGTACCGGGGCTACGTGACGAACGTCTCGGATCCCCTCAACCTGGGGCGCATCCAGTGCGTGGTGCCGCGCCTGATGGGAGACGTGGCCACGGGCTGGGCCATGCCGTGCACGCCGTACGCGGGGCCGGATCAGGGCCTCTTCGTGGTGCCGGACGTGGGCGCGGGTGTCTGGGTGGAGTTCGAGGGCGGAGACCTGACCCAGCCCATCTGGAGCGGCATGTGGTGGGGGCAGCCCGCGCTCGCGGACCTGGGCCAGCCGGACTCCACCGCGCGCGTGGCCCCGGACGTCAGTGAGATTCCCAAGCACGACTATCCGCCCCAGTCCGCGGTGCCGGGCGTGCGGATGCTCAAGTCCGCCACGGGCCACTACATCGTCCTGGACGACCGGCCGGAGACAGCACGCGTGGAGATCCACGACCGGCAGGGCAACCGCGTCATCCTGTCCGCGGAAGGCCTCGACCGGCTCATCAGCAACGAGCGCACGGTGAACGAGGGCAACCGCTCCGCGGAGGTGGACGGCGACGACCACCTGGAGGTGGCGGGCAACCAGGACGAGACGGTGGACGGCAGCCACACCCGTGACGTGGGCGGGGACGTGTCGCTGCACGTGACGGGGTCGCTGACGGAGAAGGTGGACGTGGCGGGCTACTCGCGCACGGTGGGCGGCAGCGGCCTGAAGGAGATCGTCGGCGGTCCGCGAGAGGACCGCATCCAGGGCAGCCACACGCGCATCGTGTCCGGCGCGTCGCAGGAGACGGCGGTAGGGGGCTTTGGCGTCACGTCCGGGGGCAACGTGAACCTGGCAGCGGGCAAGGCGGTGAAGGTGGCCGCGGCGATGCCGGACCTGCCGGGACCGTCGCTCAACGCCGTCTCCATTGACGCGCTGGCGGGCAACGTGTCCATCAACACGATGCTGGGCGTGTGCCAGGTGGGAGGCCTCTCCGCCATCTCGCCCATGGTGCTGGGGGACGGGCTGGCCATCCACTTCACGATGCTGGCGCAGATCCTCAAGGCGGTGAACCCGCTGACGGTGGCCGCGTACGGGCCGCTCCTGGATGTCTGGGCGGCGATGACACCGATGCTGGACTGGTCCTACTTCGGCTTCGTCAAGCGCATGCCGGTGGGGTGACGCGATGAAGGAGCCCGGCTGGAAGCCATTGGAAGCTTCGGTGCTGCGCGAGCGGCTGGAGGAGGTGAAGGCCCTGCTGCTCCAGGCGGCGGCGGTGGGCGTGGCCCAGGACGCCGAGCGGCTGGAGAAGCTGATGGAGCTGGAACAACGCACCCGGGAGGACGCGCGTGGCCGAGTTCAACGACGCCGCTATCGCTGAGCTCCACGGCGCGCTGGAGGTCTGCTGCGAGGAGCTGGCGAAGGCGCTGGAGGATGCGGAAGGCACGGACACCACCGGCGCTGACGCCGGGGCCGGGCCTGCGTGGCGGCCGCTGCTGATCGGCGTGCCGCCGGGGCTGGAGCAGCTGGTGGGCATCGTCAAGCCGCCGCTGCAGATCATCATCGCGGTGCTCCAGTTCGTGCAGGCGCTGCTCCAGGCGCTGGCGGCCATCCTCCTGGGGCTGCCGGATCCGTTCCGGGCGCTCATCCTCGCGGCCTACGAGCTGCTCAAGGACATCATCAACGACCTGCTCAACGCGGGTGCGTACCTCTACGCGGACGCGCCGGGCATCAGTCCCACGGAGACGAACCTGGCGGAGACGGGCTTCATCCCGAACATCCCCAAGGACTTCAAGGCGGGCTTCGCGCTGGAGCGCCCGCCGGTGACGCCGGACGGCTTCGCGCGCTGGGCGGGGCGGTTCGTCGCGTCCTTCGATGATCCGGGGGACGACTCGCGCCCGACGGTGACGGATGGCGCGCCGGTGCAGGCGGTGTTCATCGTGATGGCGGCGCCGTCGCTGGATGCGCTCCGGCAGGCGCTGTACCTGCTGGGCAAGCTGCTCAACATCAGCGCGTTCAAGAAGGCGTTCGAGAAGTACCCCAAGGGCGCGTTGGATCCGCGCCGCAGCCGGGCGCGTGGCCGGCCGGTGAAGCCGGATTGGAAGTCCGCGCGCATGCGCGACCTGTTCCCGGACCTGGAGAAGCTGCTCATCCTCCCGGAGGCGCTCAGGGCGCTGCTCCTGTCGGTGGACAACCTGGCGACGCTCCTGCGGAGCCTCGCCGCCGCGATGCAGGACAAGGTGCAGGTGTTGATGAAGCTGGCGCAGGCGGTGCAGGCCATCATCGACCTGCTGAACGCGCTCAAGTCCGCGGGCATGTACGCGCTGCCGGTGTCCACGACGGGCGGCGTGGCGGGGTTGAAGCAGGCCTTCCTCACGGCGACGGACCGGCCCCCGGGCGGCTACGTGGGAGGCATCTGCCTGCTGGCGGCGGGGCCCAACCTGGCGAAGGCCGCGATGCTCTGGGAGCTGCTGGGCCTGTCCGCCGCGATGGAGCTGGCGTCGGGAGACCTCACGCTCCAGGACGTGAAGAAGGCCCTGGAGGAGAGCCAGGCGGCGCAGGTGCTGGAGGCGAACACGGACGAGGTGAAGGACGCCTGGGGCAACCTGAAGACGACGGCCCAGAAGCAGGCGGACAAGTTCGTGAACGCGGTGGAGAAGGCGCCCGAGAGGTTCGTGAAGGCGGTGGGGCGCACGCCAGATGAGCTGAAGGCCGCCGCCGAGCGAGGCCGCTCCACGCTGGTGGACGTGCTGGATCAGTCGAAGGAGCACGTGGAGGAACAGAAGGAGATCCTGGAGGGCATGCTGTCCACGAAGCACTCCCAGCGCCGGGGAGGGCGTTCGCTGGCGATCGGCTTCGGAGGTCCTGGCGCGTCCGAGCGCCCGCCGAGTCCGCAGCCCCCCGCGGCTGACACGTCCACGCCGACACCGACCCCGCCGAAGAAGGGAAGCGGCCCGTGAGCGCGGTGACACGCCTGAGCATGGAGCTGGACGGATGGCAGGCGGCCTGGAAGCAGCTGGAGGCGTTCCTGGACCGCATGGACGGGGTGGCGGAGCAGGACGCGCCGCACGTCCAGACCGTGTGCGCGCTCCTGCCCGTGTTCAACGTCATCGAACGGGCCCGCCGACGCGCGGTGGGCATCGCGTTAGCGCCAGCCCTGGCCGCCGCGCCTCGGGGTGACGGACTGCCGACGGTGTCCGCCGGTTCGCTCGTGGGGAGTGAGAGCCGGCTGCCGGGAGTGGAGGAGCTGGAGTTCGCGGTGGGCACCATCGGAGCGGATGGAGACGGAAAGCTCACCGGGTCGGCGTTGCTCGCGGGCACGGTGACGCTGTTCGCGTTCCGCGACGAGAAGCACGGCGGCGAAGTGGCGGTGCGCGTGCCCACGTATGACTTCGGGCCCCTGTCGGAGAGCGGCACCGTGGAGGACGCCATCGACGCGGGGCTCTTCACCACGGACCAGCGGAAGGACGCAGCGGAGAGCGGAGTCGCGGAGCTGGGGACCTGGACGGGTCTGCGCACCACGAGGCGAGCGGAGCTGAAGACGACGTCGGAGACGGTGTCCCTGAGCAGCGTGCTGGATGGGTTGAGCGTCTCGTCGGCGTCCAGCGCGTTCGGCCCCGTGGCGACAGGCGCCGCGACGCGCCAGGGGGAGTGCCTGTCGGACCGGAACGTGCTGCTCCAGGCGAAGGCCACGTTGGAGGAGCAGGGGGCGGCCCAGGAGCTGACGGATGCGCTCCAGCGCGCGGCGGATTCTCTACAGGCGTCGGCAACGGACTACGGAGCGGTCGCCACGGCGCTCCAGCCGCCACGCACGGTGATTGCGTCCGTGCCGGGGCTGGCGTCGTTGAAGACCACGCTGAGGCGGGCGGATTCACCCGGCATCCCCGGACAGCTGTCCAACGAGCTGACGACGTTGGACATTGAGGCGGGGAAGGGAATGGACGAAGCGGTGGCGTCGCGGCTGGCGTATCCGGACGGTTCGTTGCGGATGCTCCGGACGCTGGAGTGGTCGCTGCGCTTCCACTGGGTTTTCCGGCAGCGATGGTTCGACGCACGCAACCGGGCCGCGCTGGCACCGCTGCTGAAGCTCGTGCTCAAGCCGTTCTGCGACAGCCTGACGCGGCTGCTCGCGGGACAGTCCACGGGAATCCCGCTGGTGGGAGCGGTGGCCCTGGTGAAGGACACGCTCACGCAAGCGACGGCGCTGTCGGTGACGCCCACGGTGGACCTGGGACAGGTGCAGCCGGGCCACGTGGCGCACGTGGGAGGGGACCGGCCCACGCTGGCGCTGGTGCTGGGCTGGGAGGTGAAAGGGGCCGACAAGCGTCTGCGAATCGCACCGCTGAATGTGTCCATCGCGACGGACGCGAAGCTGCCGGGTGTCGCCGGGCTAGTGAGGAATGGCTCGCCCGTGGACGGGAGCGCGGTGTCGGTGTCGTCACAGGAGCTGATGGACGGGCACGCGGCGACAGGGCCGCAAGCGGACGGCGTGGTGCAGGAGATCATCGCCCTGGGCGCGAAGCTGAACCTGATCCTGGGGCAAGGCGGAGGCGCGCTGGGATTGGTGCCTCCGGCGGTGGCCGCGCCGTATGCAGGCCAGACGTTCCAGTTGCTGCCGCCGGTGGAGGTGGGAGCGACACGACTGTTCCTGGATGGCATCCCGCTGACGAGTACGTCTGGAACGAGCAAGCCGGTGCAGGTGGCGAGGCCGGGGGAACTGCTGCTCGTGCGCGGAGCGGACGACGAAGGCACGTGGTGGCAGGGCGTGGCCACCGTGGACACGGTGGACGTGCGCACAGGCGCGGCGGCCCGAGCGGACGACGAGGTAACGGCGACGCCCACGCCACTGTGCTGCGAGGACGACGAGGAGGTCGTGGTCATCACGCTGCGCGACCTGCAGCTGCCCAAGGCGCTGGTGCGCGACGTAACGCTGCGGCGCGACTTCAAGGGCTTCGGAGGCCCGAGCCTCGCCACGGGAGTGATGCTCCCCATCGAGCTGGACTCAGGCACGGCGAGCCTCACGGTGCAGGACG
Organism: Corallococcus sp. AB011P; assembly: GCF_003611605.1. NCBI lineage: Bacteria > Pseudomonadati > Myxococcota > Myxococcia > Myxococcales > Myxococcaceae > Corallococcus > Corallococcus sp. AB011P. The sequence goes on along the minus strand of NZ_RAVX01000011.1, from coordinate 189,959 downwards.
GCGGCGTGACGAAGACGGTGCTGAGGGACCCGGAGCTGAGGGCCGCGACCACGGTCCTCAGGTCCTGGCTGGGAGTGCCGACATGAGCGAAGCAAGAGACGACCTCTTCGCGGTGGCCGCGCTGCTCACGGAGCTGGACCGGGTGCTCCATCCCCTGGAGCGGGGAGAGCGCGGAGACTTCAAGGTGGATCCACCGCTGCCACCGTCCCTGCCAACGCCGGGTGCGCGGAGGCGGGAAGGGGAGTCAGGCCGAGCGGTGAAGACCGCGTCGCCCCCGTCGGGCCCCAGGTCCATGGGGTTCACCGAGCCAGAGGACGTGACGCCACCCGTGCTCAAGCGCCCTGTGCGGGTCGAAGCCCCGGCCGTAACGGACCCCATCGCCCCCATCCGCCGTCGCGTTCCCCGGCCTGGCGGTACGTCGGCGCAGCCAGGGGAATCACGGCCGTCGGTCGAACCCGTGACCCGGATCCAGGACGGGCAACCGCCTCCCACACTCGCGCTCCCCATTGTTCCCAGCGCCCCAGAGCTGCCGTCGGAGGTCGCGGAGCCACGACCCCCTCGTGCTCGCACCCAAGCCCGGGAGGTCCCTTCACAACAAGGCGGCCATCCCGAACCTCAAAGCCAGAAGGCCACTGAAGTCCCTCCCGTTGTCGAAGCACGCGTGAAGGCTCCAAGTCCGCGAAGGAGCAGGGTGCCTGGACCCGCCGTGGAGAAGAACACCGAACCCCCACGGATCCGCGCACGGGTCCCGGAGTCCCCAACACGTCGCCATCGTGTCGCGCGCGCCACCACACAAGCGCCATCACAGGATTCCCCAGTGGAGCCAAGGGAGACGTCCGCACAGGCATCGCCACGGAGGAGAAGCTCACCCCGAGCCCTTGCCCGACCGCCGGCACCGGGCACCCGAAAAGCACCACCGTTCCAGGAAGAACTCGAGCCACGTCGTCACGACAGACCTGAATCACGGACTCCGCGTCCTTCCCAATCGGAGGAACGGGGAGAGTCCATGCTCCCCCCAGCACGGGGCACGAAGCACACCGCACCAAGGCCGGTGCACATCGAAGTGAAGACGTTGCTTCCTCCACCGCGAGTCGAAGCACCGCCACGAGCCGAAGCCCCGGATGAAGAACCCGTGTGGGAAGAAGCACCGGGATACGAGCTGGAAACCATTACACGGGCCTTCTTCGTGAACGGCCGCCGCCTCACGGCGAAGGACTCCGAAGCGCTCCAGCAAGCAGAACAGCGACTGCAACGCCGGATGACCGGCCGCTCGCTGTGGAGGAGGCGAGGATGAGCGCACTTCCTCCAAGACAGCGATTGGGCCACCTGGTGCGTTCCCTCTCGAAACACCTCCCGGGCCAGCTCGACGGCCTGTTGGAGAACGCTCGGTTCCAGGACGGCGCCGCGGCGCTCCAACGGCTGGTGGACCCGGCGCACGTGGAGAAGGCCCTGGTACGCATGTCGCCAGAAGAAGCCGGCTGGCTCGCGGACCTGCTTGCCGAGCGCTGGTCATGGATCGCGGACGTCCAACTGGATCCCGAAGTGGCCATCGTCGCGCCGGACGAACTCTGGGTAGGCGCGGAGCCCATCCGCCTGCCGTTGTCGCTCGCGGCGGTGGGACTGGACGAAGGGTTCGAAGCCGTATGGGAAGGCGCGGTGCTCCCAGGTCCACCCGCGTCCAGTGCCACGCTCCTCGCGAGGCCTCCCGAAGGCAAGGCCCCCGGAATCGCCCGGGTTCGGGCCCAGGTCCGCGCGAGCGTGAGGGGCCAGCGCTGCGTGCTCATCGCGCAGGCGCAGGTCGCGCTGAGGAGACCGTCGGTGGTGGTGAGCGACGACCGGCGCAGGCTCCTGGCCCAGGACCACACGGGGCGCCCGGCGGTGGGCTGCCGTCTGGAGATCGGCCCGGACACCCACGTGACCGGCACGGGAGGCCTGGTCGAACTGGAAGTCCCAGCCCAGCCCGGCGCATCGCTCAAGCTGGAAGGCATCCCCGCCGGCCGCATTCCAGGAGGCAATCCATGAAGACAATGACGCCCCAGACGCGGAAGACGCCCGACCGCAAGCCCGCCATGAACAAGGCCATCGCGCCGTCGCAGCAGCCCAAGACGGACACAGCCAGGGCCCAGCTGGGAGCCGCGGCCAAGGGGCCCACGATGAAGGCCGCGGCCGGTGGCAGCTTCAAGGCGAAGAGCGCGCCCCGGGTCGCGGCGAACCCCAGCATCCGGATGCCGAAGAAGTAGCGCGACCGACTCGACGGACGAGACCGGTGGTCGGTGGCACCGAGGGGGAGGGGGCCCTGCCGGCTGCGGCCGCGGGAAACCTGTCCGACAGTCGGACAGGTTTGAGGAGCTTCGTCCCCGGAGGTGGCTGCCAGCCTGAAACTCCTCGACTTGGGGTGAGGGGGCCCTGCCGGTTGCGGCCTCGGGAAACCTGTCCGACAGTCGGACAGGTTTGAGGAGCTTCGTCCCCGGAGGTGGCTGCCAGCCTGAAACTCCTCGACTTGGGGTGAGGGGGCCCTGCCGGTTGCGGCCTCGGGAAACCTGTCCGACAGTCGGACAGGTTTGAGGAGCTTCGTCCCCGGAGGTGGCTGCCAGCCTGAAGCTCCCCGACTTCCCAGGGGGCCCAGCTTCGTGAGCGGCGGCCCTGGCGTCCTCGAGCTGCCAGTCAGCTTCAGGAGGCCAGCACCCATCGGACGGCGCCCACCGCCGCCGCCACCTCGCGGCGCGAAGCGCACAGCGGCTGTTCCCGTCCCCCGCACAGCAGGCCTTCCCGCGCCCACTGCGGAAGCGAAGCCACGAGCTTCTCCACGCCCCAGGGCGAAGCCCGTGAAGCCCCGTCGTCCCGCATCGAATTGCCCCACGGGAACAGCCGCCCGTCCGGCCCGCGGGCAGCCATCTCCCATTCCTCGCTGGAAGGCAGCCGCAGCTCCACGCCCTCAATGCGCGACAGCGCCGAGCACACCTGCTCCGCCTCCACGAGAGTGCAGGGCAGCGGCTCCTCCGCGTCCGGCCCCGCCGTACCCACCGGCCCCTGCGAAGCCGCCATCGCCCAGGCCGCCGCGGCCCGGCTCACGGGCACCCGAGCGACGAAGAACCCCGGTGACGTCACGCGCCGCAGCGTCGGCCCCGTCCCCAGCCAGTGCTCCACCGGAGGCACCCAGCGCGCCTCCAACCCGGAGCGGCGCAGCCGGTATGTGCCTTCCCGCTCCACCACCGCTTCGGGCAGTCCCACCGAACGTGGCCCCGGATCCACCGGCGTCGTGAGCGCATGCAGCAGCAGCGTGGGATCGTCCCGCACGTCCGCGGGACCCGACAGTGCGCGCAAGAGCGGAGCCATCCGCTCACGCTTCGGTGAACCCTCCGGAGGCAGCGGCCGGCCCGCGAGCACCTGGGCCACCAGGTCCCGCAGGTTCGAATAGAACTGCCGGTCCCTCGGGTCCGCGCCCTCCCGTGTCGACGTGGGCATCCGGGCCGCGCGCAGCGCTGGCAGCACCTCCCTCGCCTGGAGCCGGGCCGCCGCCATCACCGCCGTCACCCGCACCTCCGCGTCCGTGTCCACCAGCGCGGAGCGCAGCACCGCGTCGATGTCCGGATTCGACGCCGCCTGATCCTGGATGAGCCAGCGCAACACCTGCCGCCGCTGCTCCTCCCCCGGCAGGTGCGCGAACAGCACGGAGCGATCCGGATGCGCCTCCTTCTCCGCCTTCAGCCGCGCGAACGCCTCCTCCGTCCCGTCCGGCACCAGCGACGCCAGCACGCGCTCCGCGGTCCGCGACACGCTGAACTCCGGATGGAAGCGCAGCGCCGCCACGCGCTCCATCGACGAGCGCTCCCGCAGCGCCTCCGTGGCCAGCAACCCCAGCAGCACCTCCCGCGTCTCCGACGACGTCAGCAGCGCCGCGAGCGCCGGGGCCTCCAGCACCGGCACCACCTTGCGCACGGCCACCCATTCCCCCACCGCGTCAGGTCCGGAGAACTCGAGCACCCGCAGCCGGAGCACCGGGTTGAACGTGTAGTGGAGCGCCAGGTCCGTCGCGCGCTTCACATACACCGCGGACTCCGGCTCGCCGGGGATGAGCGGAGGCGTCTGGCTTTCGGACTGGAGGAACCAGCCCAACGCGGACAGCACCCGGTCCATCGCCTCGAAGGAAACCTCCGGCCGCGCGACGAGGGCAGGGGAGTGCATCAGGCAGGCTTCACGCGCGCATGCAGGGACTCACCCACCCGCGCCACCGGCCGCCCCTCCAGGCCCGCGAAGTACGCGCGCGCCGCCCAGAGGAGGTCCTTCCACTCCAGCGTGCTCGCCGCCGCCTTCAGGGGAAAGGCCTCCACGAACGTCTCCCACGCCGGGCGCACGTCCCGGGCCGGGGCCTTCCGCAGCCGCGCCGTCGCCAGGTAGCGCACGAAGCCCTGGACGTTGAACCCGAACGTCTGCCCCGGCGTGAAGTCCTGGGTCAGCTTCCCGCCGCCCACGAACCGGGCCGCCAGCTCCGGTGGCCCCAGCGCCAGCGCCACCAGTCCACACCGGTACGCCAGCTCGTCGTGCAGCGTCCGGCGCACCTTCATCAGCGCCTCCAGCCACGCCTCCACGGGCGAGCTCGCCAGCAGTCCCTCCAGCACGCCCGCGCACTCCTGGGCGTTCACGAACGACAGCACGTTGATGACCTCTTCGGGCCGCAGGTCGTCGAAGTCCTCCGCGACCTGCTGGAGCGCGGGCCCGGCCAGCCGCGACAGGGGCTCCGCCAGCGCCCGGCTCTCCGTGGGGTCGCACAGCACCAGCGCCACGCTAAGCGTGTTGCACAGGGACCCCGCCTCGCGCGCGGGGAGGTTCACGTTCTTCAGCGCGGAGGGCGTCACGAGCGTCAGGAACTCCTTCGCGTCCGCGCCTTCACGGCCGCCCGCGAAGAGCGCGCTCCAGGTGGTGGGGGGATTGTCCGGTTGATCCGCCATGCGTCCTCCGTCGCCCGTCATCGCTGCTTCTGGCGCTTCTCGAAGATCGCGAGGTGGCGCTCCCGCCGCGCGCGGTACACATCCTTGACGTGCTCCGCGGCCTGCCGCAACCGCTCAGGAAGCTCACCGTTCTCCATCCGTGCCTGGAGCTTCGGCAGGAAGCGGGACACGGCCTGCACGCGCGGGTTCTTGCGCCGCGCCAGCCGCTCCGCGTTGTCCTTTTCCCACGCGGCGAAGTCCAACCCTTGCGCCAGCTCCACCAGCGCGTCGACGTCCTTCTCCGTCAGCGTGAACTCCTCCAGATAGTCCTCGGGCTTCCCGTAGGCCTTCACCTCATCCGGAAAGCCCGCGGCGAGCAGCACCAGGCCCTTGGCCTCGCCCTCACCCAGCGCGCCAATCGTCTTGAGCGGCGTGTCGCAGTACGGGCACGCGTCCGGGTCGGGCTGCACGACCGTGTCGCGCTTCGTGACCACCAGCTTCTGGTGCACGGTGAACTTCGAGCCGCACACGTAGCAGGTGACTGTCCTCGACGGAGCACCACGCATGGCTTCTCTTCCTCAAGGGGGCCATCGCCCCGGGAGCAGATCGATGAGACGGCGGCCAAAGGTCTCCGCGTCCACCTCGATGGGTTGTGAATAGTAGCGCGGGCCCGCGATGTGGTACGTGCCGCCGGAGCCGGGAAGGTTGCCCGCCCACAGCGCCGCGAGCGGATGCGCCTGGCGCCGGAGCGACAGCTGGTAGGCCTGATAGGCCTGATAGTAGTGCCGGGTCTCGTGGACGATGGTGCCTACCGCTTCGCCCACCGTCAGCCCCTTCGCGATGACCAGCTGGCCCCGCTTCCGGTACGGCTTCAGCCGTCCGCCCTTGAGGCGCCGGAAGTTCCAGCTCATGTAGCCATAGTCCCCGCGCAGGCGCTTGAAGAGGACCTCCGGCCGCCGCGACTTCGGGATGCCCAGCGCCTCCATGGTGGCCTCCGCCGCCTCGCGCAGCGCCAGCTCCTTTTCCAGGGGCGGCAGCGCGTTGAAGCGCTTGGGGTCGAGTTCTGGAATCTGCACGAGCTGGTCGCGGATGTCGCGCAGCTGCGCGCGCTCGAAGGCCTGGAGCTTCCGCGTCTTCCATTGAAGGGACTCGGTGATGTCGAAGTCTCCCCACCCCAGCACCCGGCCGCCCGCGATCCGATTGCGGACCCGTTTGGTTTCGTCCAGCCCCGTGACGACATCCACCACGTCTTCGACCGAGGCGGTCTTGACGGGGGGAGGGGGCATGAACTTCTCGTCGATCCGGACGATGGTGCCCGCGACCTCGTTGGGATCCAGGCCGCGCATCATGGGAGGCCGGGGGTCGAGCTCGATGCCATGCTTCGCGAAGAGCCCCTCGCCGGGCGTGGCGCCGTTCACGATGGCCTCGATCCGGTCGAAGGCCCGGTCCGCGATGTCGACGTTCCCCGACTTGAGCGCCGTCCTGAGGTCGGCCTTGAGCCGCTTGACGAGCGCCAGGTCCTCCGCGCCCGGTGGCAGATGCTGGGTGAGCAGGTCCAACTCGCGCCAGGCGCTCGCCGCCCGCTCGATGCGCTTGGACAGCAGCTGGGGGGGCATCTCCGTCTTGGGCCCGATGCGCACCTCGATTCTCACCCGCCACGCGTCCAGGGCGTCCCTGACCACCGCGGCGTGCCTCGGGCTCAGCTGTTGGCTGCGCCTCCAGTTGGGGTCGTCCAGCGCAGCGCGAAGCTGCTTCAGGTTGCCGGGCAGGTTCTCTCCGGTGGAGGTGAACTTGCGGAACCGGGGCTCGTCCTTGCCCCCCTTGACCTCCATGATGTGGACGTCCGCCTTGGTGGGGTTGACGCCATCGTCGAACTGGAAGAGCAGCTCGTCGAAGCCGCTGTCCTGCTTGCCCTTGGGCTTGAAGGTGACGCGCTGGAACTCCTTGCCCGGCCCCAGCCGGTCGCCCAGGTTCGCCTCGGTCATCCGCAGGGAGGCGACCTTCTCCAGTTCGTTTCCCTCCCTCCGGGCGAATTCGCCGCGCGTCTCCCAGCGGTTGCCCGAGCGGGCGGAGAGGATCTCCTCGAAGAGGTGCTTCTCGCCGTTCGTGTCGGTCTTCTCGACCAGGCGGTAGTAGCGCCGTTCGTACACGCGGCCCTTCTTGACGAACTTCAGCTCCTCCCAGGCTGGTCCCACCTGGGCCAGCGTCTCCCCCGGGTTGAGCTTCTGGGTGGTGCGCTTGAGCAGCTTCCCCGTCAGCGGCGTGCGCTCCACCAGGCCAATCCTCGGGTCATTCAGGTCGGGACGCTGGAGGGAGAACGGGCCCACGTCTTCGTTCGGGTGCACGTCGAACGTCTGGGGCCAGTCGCCCTCGGCCAGCGCGCCCTTCGGCACCTCGGGTTCGCCGGTGGGCTTGGGCGCCTCCACCGCTGGCGGCTTCGTCTCCGGAACGACCACCTCCGGTGGCTTCTCCGCGGGGAACCCCATCTCCAGCTGCCTGGGCGTCGGAACCTCCGGCTCCGGCGGCTTCACCGGCTTCGCCGCATGGAACTCCATCTCCAGCTGCCGGGCCCCCTCCACCTCCGGCGGCTTTCCCTCCGGAGCCAGCGGAGCCTCGGGCGGCTTCTTCTTGCCGAACAGCCGCGGCGGCTCATTCAGGTACTGAGGCTTCGAGCGCACGCCCTGGCCGAACTCCGCCATCTCCACCGGCGTGAACGCATCCACCTCCTTCATCCGCTGGCGCAGGTTCGCCAGCGTCTTCTCTCCCTGCCGGATCCGGCGCGTGGCCTCCGCGGGCTCCAGGGTCACGCCGCGCTTGCCCTCCAGCGACGTGAGCAGCGACTCCTGAGCCGCGATCTCCAGGCGCAGCTTCTTGCGATAGAGCTCGAACTGCTTCTCGATGGGCAGCTGGTCCCAGTGTCGCAGCGCCGTTTCGTCCAGCGACCTGACCAGCTCGCGCGTCGCCTTGTCGTGGCGCTGGAGCAGGTGCAGGCCCTCCTCACCCAGGTCGGACAGGTCCGCGCCCGCCTTGATGATGATGGTGGGCTTGCCGCGCCGGAACATCGTGACGGCCTGCGCGGACTTGCTGCCGGTGAGCGACTCGAAGTCACCCTCGGAGAGCATCTCGATGGGCGTGTTCGCGAACGCTTTGCGCTGCGCGGGCGGGATGTGCTCGAGCAACTCCTTGCGCATCGCGCGCTGGAGCTGCTGCCGGTCGAAGTCGCCCGACATCTGCTTGAGCAGGCCGTCGTCGAACTCGCGCAGGAACTCCTTCATGTCCCCGGCGGGGTTCTCCGCCTTCCACTTCTTGAAGAGGGTCAGCCGCTCCTTGGGCGTGCCCCGGAAGTGGAGCAGGTCCTGGGTTCGAGGTGGCACGTGGGGCTTGGAGATGCCGCCCAGCGCGCCCAGCCCTCCGGCCATCACCGCGCCCGGCGCCGCCTGCATCGCGGTGCCGGCCAGCACGTTGAAGAGCGCGTTGCCGCCCTTGTAGTTCTCGTCGTTGAGGACGTTGCCCAGGAACGCGGAGGGCACCGCCTGCGCCAGGCCTTCCGCGCCCTGGGCCAGGCCGTGCGCCGTCATGCGCGCCAGCACGCCGCCTTCCTCCGCCATGCGCGCCAGGAACCCCAGCTTGAGCAGCTTCGTGCCCATGCCCGCGGTGGCCACGGAGGCGAGCGCATCCACGGCGCCCACGCCCGCGTCGGTGGCGGCCTCCTCCCAGCCGTAGGCGCTGCCCTTCAGGGCGGCCTTGGTCAGCATCGTCACCGCGGCCGTCGCCACCGCCGTGCCCACCAGCACCGGCGTGCTGGCCATGAACGCGCCGAACGCGGCCCAGAACCCCGCGCCCGCGGGCGGGAAGAAGATGCTGACGATGACGCCGATGATGACCACCACCGCCATCACCACCACGGAGAGGATGGTCACCAGCCGGTCGGTGATGAAGTCCACCTGCTCGCGGTGCATCTGCACCGCCTCGTCCGCGTAGTCCCCCTGGCGCTGCACGCGCTCGGACTTCTTCTCCCAGTCGTCCTGCCACTTGCGCAGCCCGTCGACGGTGTAGTTCTTGTCCCCGGGCTTGGGGCGCATCCGCTCGTGCAGCTCCAGCGCGCTCACCTCTGCGTCGAGCGCGGACGCCTGGTCCAGCACCAGCTGGTACTCCGACGACGCCATGCTGTTGGTGGAGCGCGCCTCGAAGTGCACCCGGCGCCAGGCCCGGTCCGCCTTCTCCCGGGGCGTGACGGGCTCGCCGTAGTCCACCATGTCCATGATGTCGAACTCTTCGCGCCCGCTCAGCTCCTCGTCGATGCGATCGCGGAAGCGCTCGAAGGGCGTGCGCGTGTCACCAGGATCGGCGGGGTGGTCCTTGGCCCACTCCTCGGCCATGGCTTGAATCTCCGCCTTTGTCTTTCCTGCGAAGACCTCCTTGAGCGCGTCCTCGTCCGTGCCTACGCCCTGCACGGCGTACTGAACGATTTCGGCGTCGGTGAGGTAGCCCTTCTGCAGCATCGCCGCGACGGCGTCGCGGTCCGCGCCGGAGGTGTCCATCAGGACGGCCTGCTCGAAGCCCGCCTGCAGGTGCGTGCCTTCCACGTAGGCGCTGTCGTACTCGGCCGCCAGCGCCTTCATGTTCGCCTGGGCGTCAGCCTGGGCCTGGACCTTCGCCTTGTCGTCCACCTCCTTGCGTTCCTTCGTGACGCGGGCCTGGACCTTCTCCGGGCTCCACTTCTCCAGGAACTCCAGCTCGCTGATGCGGCCCTTGCGGCGGTCCTCCTCCGTGAGCGGGCCCTCGCTGGCGGGTTTGACCTTCGCCTCGTCCAGGCTGCGCTCGATGTCCAGCCGCTCCTGGACGTCCAGGTATCCGTCGCGGCGCGCGTCGGCGATCTGCCGCTTGCCCTGCGCGGACATGGCGTCGCGGATGATCTTGTCGTCCGCGTAGAGGATGCTGGTGTGCTCGATGCGGATGCGCGCGGCATCCACCTGGAGTCCCTTGTCGTCGCGCAGGCCCTCGATGAGCTTGAGGTCCTCGCCCTTCATCTCATCGTGGAACGCGGCGCTGAGCGCGCTCTCGCCCGCGGTGCGCTGGGTCCAATCCGTGCCGTATTGCTGCTCATACGACGCGTCGATGGCCTGGTTGCGCTTGAGCAGCTCCGCGCGGAACGTCTTGGTATCCCAGCCGTACTGCTGCGCGTCTGCTTCCGTCTCCTTGCGGATGCGGTCGTAGACGCCCTCCATGGCCTTGCGGTCGGTGCCCAGGCCAAAGAACCACCCGCCGCGCATGGCGCGGTCCATCTCGATGGCGCGCGCGTCCTCGGTGCGGCCCTCCACCAGGGCGTGCATCTCGTCCGCGTCGTGCGTCGTGCGCGCGCCGCTGCGCAGCTCGTCGTCCATCTGGGCGACGAGGTCCTTGCCGTATTTCTGCTGGTAGGCCTTCTTGATGACTTCGATCTGCTCCGGCGTCTTGCCGCGAAGCAGGTTGAAGATGGCGTCCTCGTCCGTGCCCCAGCCGGTCCCGAGGAAGGTGCCCTCCATGGCGTCGTTCAGCTCGACGGCGGCGGCCTTGGCGGCGTTGCCGGAGAGCAGGGCTTCCGCCCTGTCCCAGTCATGCGTGGTGGTGCTGAAGAAGTCGTCCAGCTCGCTCTTGAGCCGCTCGCGCAGGTTCTCGTCGTGCTCCTGCTGGTAGAGGAGCTCGATGTAGTGGCCCTGCAGCGGGTTGAGGTTGGCGAGCGCGTCGAAGATCTTCTTCTCGTCCGTGCCCCACTGGTCCACGCCCTCCCAGACCTTGAGGGAGATGTTGCGGGCGCGGTTGCTGAAGAGGGGCTCCTGCTGGTCGACGACGACCTTCAACCGCTCCAGGTCGGTGGACGCGAGCAGCTCCTTCTCCAGGGCCTCCATCAGCGGCTTGCGGCGCTGGCCGATGATGCGCACGGCAAGGCCCTCCGCGAGCGCCTGCACCGCGTCCTTGCCACCCTTGCCGTAGTAGGAGAGCAGGATGGCCTGCTGCTCCTCGCTGAGAGCGTGGTTGCCCTTGATGGTCTCCGCGTCCAGCTCCTCGCCCTGGCGCAGGCGCACCTCCGCGAGGAACAGCATGTTCTGATCCAACGACGTCTTGTTCTCCGCCGCGCGAGCGGCCTCCCACGCGCGGCTCTCGTCGTGGGCGACGTCCAGCCAGTCGATGATCCACCCGAGCAGCCGGTCCCAGAATCCGCGCTCGTAGCCGATCTGCTTCGCATGCCAGTCGCGGATGACCTCCCGGGCCTCCTTGCCGGCGTCGCGCAGCTCCTGCTGGTAGCGCTCCACGCTCTGGTCGATGTCGCGCTTCGCCTTCGCGACGACAGCGCCAATCTCCTTGCGGCGGTCGTCCAGCCACTTCTTGGTGGGGCGGTACGCCTCCGTGGCCGCCTTGAGCTTCACCGGATCATCGCCGGCGTCCTTCTTGAGCTCCCACTCGTCCTGGAGCGCGGCGAGCTCGTAGGCGTGCATCTGGTCGGTCGCGGCCTTCGCGAAGGCTTCCTTGAAGCGCTTGCCGTTCTGGTCGTACCGGACGACCCAGTTGCTCACCTTGGTGTCCACGGCCGCGATGAGCGCGTCGCGCTTGCGTCGGGCCTCGGTCAGGTCGACGCCGCCCTTGATGGCGGCGGCCTTGGCCTCGGACTGCGCGTCGAGCGAGGCGCGCATGCGCGACAGGGCGTCGGCGAAGGACTTGCCGCCCTCCTCCAGACTCTTCTTCGCCTCCTCGTGGGCCTTGCTGAGCGAGCCGGTGGTGGCGGCGTGCGAGTCCACCAGTTGCTTGCGGCGGGCCTCCACCTTCGCGTCCAGGTCCGCCTTCTTGATCTGCGCGGCGTCCGCGACGCGCTGGAGCTCCGCGGCGAAGATGGGCCGTTCAGCGGCGATGAGCGGCACGCCCCAGGACGCATCCAGGCCGCCCGGGACATAGGCCTCGCGGGCCTTCTGGACGGAGGCGTCCGCGTACTTGTCCGGAGCGGCGAGCAGCCGCGCCAGCACGTCGCCAATGTCCACGCGAGCGAAGTCGGGGACGTTGATGGGCGCGGGAGCGGCCTGTTCGAGGACGGTGATGCCCTTCGCGGGTTCCTTGGGCTGGACCTTCGCCTTCTTCTGCTTGTCGGCCTCGGCGGTGATCTTCTTCTGGAGGCGCGTCCAGTCCTTGAGCTTCTCCGGGTCGGTGGGCTTGGGGCCGCCGGGCTTGTAGACGATGTCGCCGAGCGGGCCCTTGATGAGCGTGTGCCCGCCGTCGTCGCGCATGAGCTGCGCGCCAATCTCCGGCACATGGCCCAGCGGGCTCTTCAGCAGGTCGGGGAGCCTGGCGTCCTTGACCTCCAGCTTCCGTTCGCACTTCGCATCCACCAGGGAGGAGGCCTTGCCGGTGGGGTCGTCCGGGATGGTCGGAAGGTCCTTCGGCTGCTTCGCCGGGGTGATGGCCTTCTTGCCTTCGTCCTCCAGTTGCTTGAGGCGCGCGGCGCGGACCGCGTTGGGGTCCACGGCGGCCTGGATGATCTTGAACGTGTAGCGGGGCGCCGGAGGAAGCTGGGGCTCCGGGACCCGCGCAGTGCTGCTGGCGATGCGGCCCTTCCATGCGGCGACCGGATCCGCGTCCGTGCCCATCACCGGGGCAGTGGGGATGGGCCCTGCCGTGACAGGTGCGGCCGGAGCAGGAGGCGGAGCGGGAAGGCGGGCAGGGGGCTCCACCGCCGCAACGGCGCCCGTTGGATCCGGCGCGGTTTCGAGACCGTGCTTGATGCCCTGGACGCCCTGCGCGTGGGCCGCGGCCAGTTGCTTCTGCCAGTCCATCTCGGCCGGAGGTGCGGGCACCATCGGGCGCGCTTCGGGGAGGCCCGTGTCGACCGTGGCATCCGTCTGGATGGAAGGAGGCTCCCGGGGCCCTGTGCCAGGGGATGCCTGACGGACGACGATGTGGACATCGCCCTCGCTGGACAGTGCGGTCACCAGCGTGTCGATGCGCGCGGCGTCGTCCATGCCGCCGGGAGCCGTCCCCGTGGGGATGGATGCGGGCGCGGGAGCTTGATCCGGCGTTGCCAGTTCGCCGCCCGCGCTGGGCGCATCGACGGTGGTCGCCGCGATGTCCTCGGGCGCAGGAGAAGTGCTGCCCCCAAGTCCCGCCGCTTCCGCCTCTTCAGTGTCCGCAGCGGGTGCGAGGTCTGAAGCACGGGCCTCGGCGAGCCGAGCGGCGGTGTCTCCGAGCTGTTCAGCGGAGCCCGGAGGCAGGACGGCCATGCGTGCCGCATCACGCCGTCGAGCGTCCTCCTCCTGCTGCGCGAGGGTCGCGGGCTGGGACGCGCCAGCCGCCTGCGCGAGCCCGGTGTTCGGCTGGGGTGAGAGTCCGTGGATGCCCAGCTCCGCCTCGATGGCGCCGGGCGTGGAGAGCAGCGCGACCTCCGGCGGGTGGACCGGGCACGGCTCGAAGAGGTGCGAGCGCGGACCGCCCAGCGTGCGCCACGCCGGGTCGCTCCAGCGGCGCTCCAGGTCGCGCGCGGCATCGCGAAGCACGGGCCCATGGAGGGCAGGCGCCGCGCCCTTCAGTGACGCGAGCCGTGCCGCCAGCTCACGTGCGGGATTGGACGAGGAGGGGCCCCGGGGAACGACACCCGGTGCACGGGGAAGGGCCGCGGAGGACGAGGGAGTGCGCCCGGAGCTCTTCCGGAGCATGGCCTTGGCGGAGGCCTTCGGGCCCTGGTCACGGATGCGCACGGTCCCCCCCGCACCATCAGTGCTAGGGACGCTAGGTCATCTCCACATCGAGGACCAGCGAGGCCCGGATGGGATGTCCATGACTGCTCCAGAAGCGGTGGAGCAGGTCGAAGTCATAACTCTCCTGGACGCGAGGTGTGAGCTTGCGACCATCCAGCTCGTGCGGGAGTCCACGTGAGAGCAGCCCATGCAGCACGCCGAGCAGCTCATGTTCCTCCTCCGCGCGGTGGGACCACGCGGAGACGATGAGCCCCAGCCGCAGCGCACCGTTCTGGGTGACCGCCAGCCGGTAGAGCGCGAGCGACACAGCGGGCCGCTTCCCCGCGAGCGCCTCCCGGGTGGGAGAGCCGTGGAGGATGTGGACCTCCTTGAGGAAGTGTTGTCTGAGCTGCGAATCCAGTGCCTCCTGGAACACTTCCGCCACGCGCCGCAAGCGTGTGCCCGCATCCGAGGGAGCATCCGCCTCCGGACGCCGCGAGAGCCGGCCCAGCTCATACAACTCCAGCGCGACGGCGCGCTCCAGGTGCTCCTGGGCCAGCGGGGCACCGGCCTGTTCCGCGAGGAAGATGGCCTTGAGCGCGGCGTTGCGGATGTCACCGCCCGCCAGCCGATGCCGCTGCGCCAGGCCCGCCAGGTCGAGCGTCCCCAAGCGAGGAACGCCCTCCGGAAGCATCAGCTCCCAGATGCGGCGGCGCTCCTCGACCTCGGGGAAGGGGAACTCGATGCGCGCGTGGAAGCGGCGCAGGAACGCTTCGTCGATGGCCGTCTGAAGATTGGTGGCGAGGATGATCAGCCCGTCATGGCGTTCGATGCGCTGGAGGAGGAAGCCGACCTCCAGGTTGGCGAAGCGATCATTGGCGTTGCTGACCTCCGTGCGCGCGGAGAACAGCGAGTCCGCCTCGTCGAAGAACAGCACGGCGCCGGAGCGCTCGCCGTGGGACAGCACCTCGTCGATGTTCTTCTCCGTCTCGCCCACGTACTTGCTGACGAGCCGGGACAGGTCGATGACGTACAGCGGCCGGCCCACCGCATGGGCGATGACCTCCGCGGCCAGGGTCTTGCCGGTGCCGGAGCGTCCGGAGAACAGCGCCACCGGGCCGGTGTGCAGCCGGAAGCGGCGAGACAGGCCCCGCTCCTCGGCGACGCGGTCGCGCTGCGCCACGTAGAACAGCAAACGCTCCAAGGCCGCGCGAGTGGTGTCACGCACCACGAGCTCCGCGAACGTCCGCGACGCCTCCAGCCGGTAGCCATGTCGCAAGGGCACCTGGACGAGCCGCGAGCCAGCGGCACGAAGCGCCTCCGCACCCCCGCCCGGAGCCGAGTCGAACACGCGGCGGATCTCCTGAAGCCCGCCCCGAAAGCCAGACGCCAGCCGTCCCGCCTCCGCCTCCGTCAATGACAGTCCCCGAGCCCGGGCCTCCTCCATCCACAGGGTCCGCCGCTGCACGAAGCCCAGAGCGGGAGCCTCATGGTGCGGCACGGCGACAGGCTGCGCGGAGTCCGCGAGCACCAGGGCCTGCCCGCCAAACCGCTGGCACAGCCCGGACAGCGTCTCCGTGACGGAGAGAGCCAGCCCCGGCTCAGCACCGGACATGTCCACGGCCAACAGCGCGCCGCGCACGGACGCCAGACGCCAAAGGGCCCGGGCCATGGGAACCGGCTCTGGAGCCCCCGCCCAACGAGCGACGACCAGCGGCACACCGGCTTCGCCAGCGAGTCCCAGCGCCACGCCCAGCCGTTCGCCCTCGCCATGCACGACGGCGAATGTCCCGCGCGAGGAGGAAGGCAGCACCTCCGGTCCATGCCATTCCAAAGAAAGCTCACCCATCACGGACGGACGGGGCAACTCCAGCAGGGCCTCGCGGACCTCCGGAGCCAGGTCCACGGGCCGGAGCATGGGAGGAAAAGCACCGGCGCCCGTCTGCAACAATCCACCGCCCACCAGGAGGCCGCTGTCGGTCAGTGACGCCAGCAACCGCTGCGCGCGAGCAGGCGTACGTCCCAGGACGGTGAGCAGCAACCGCTCCACGTTCCAGCCCTGCGCGGTCTCGTCCTGGAGCACGGCGAACAGGCGCGAATACCGAGGCTCCAGCCACGTCGCGAGCAGGAGCAGCAACGCCTCCTCCTCCACGGTGTCCACGCGAAGCGAAGCCCGCAGGCGGGCGAAGGGAAGGGGAGGCGAAGTCCCCAGGAGCGGTGTCTCCGCGAGCGCCGAGCTGAAGGCGAGCTCCGCGGTGGAGGGGCGCACGGTGGTGCGCACGGCATCCCAGCCCGCTTCCTGTTCCCCCCGGAGCTTCGACGCGCGGGCCTCCTCCAGGTCACACACCTGGACGAGCAGCGCATCCAGACGCCTCAGCGTCTCCCCCCACAACGGATCCATGGGCGCCTCCAGCCGGCCAGCATACGGAGGGCGGGTGGATCCGGCCATGGACGGGCCTGGAGGGCAGTGCCACTGCGTTGGTATTCCGCCAATGGATTGGAGGAAGTGCTGACCGGGTGGCGGGGCGGGTGGTAGAGACCGGCACATGACTCAGAGCGGTACTGAAGGGGTGTCGGCCCTGGACTTCCGGGAGGCGATGTCCCGGTGGGCGAGCGGGGTGGCGGTGGTCTCCGTCCGTGACGCGGACGGGATCGCGGCGACGACGGTCAGCTCCTTCAGCTCCCTCTCCCTGACGCCTCCGCTCATCGTCCTGGCGCTGCAGCAGTCCTCCCGCACGCTCAAGCGCGTGGAGGCCGCCCGCCGCTTCAGTGTGAGCGTGCTGTCCACCATCCAACGCGACGTGTCGGTCCGCTGCGCGACGGGGGAGGCCGAAGGCCGGATGTTCGACGAAGGCGTCTTCGTGCAGGACAGCCTGGTGGGTCTGGCGTGCGCTCTGTTGGATGTGCACCGTTACGGCGATCACCTGTTGCTGGTGGGCCGTGTGGAGCGCATCCAGCGGGGAGTGGACGGAGAACCGTTGCTCTACTGGAACCGGGCGTATCGCGCGCTGACAGCGCACCCGGAGCCAGGGCCCGCCCCGAAGTAGCGAACGAGTAGCCGAATCTCACTGAACCCGGAAAGGACGCACCCGATGCCCTTCACGCTGCCCGAGCTCCCGTACAAGAAGGACGCGCTGGCCCCTCACATGAGCCAGGAGACGTTGGAGTTCCACCACGACAAGCACCACGCGGCCTACGTCAACAAGCTCAACGAGCTGACCGCGGGCAAGACCGAGGCCACCAAGTCGCTGGAGGACGTCATCCTCAGCAGCGACGGCCCCGTGTTCAACAACGCGGCCCAGGTGTGGAACCACACCTTCTTCTGGAACTGCATGAAGCCGGCCGGCGGTGGCAAGCCGACGGGTGACATCGCGGCCGCCATCGACCGCGACTTCGGCTCCTACGACGAGTTCAAGAGGCAGTTCACCGAGGCCGCCATCACGCAGTTCGGCTCCGGCTGGGCCTGGCTGGTGAAGGACGGCAACAAGCTGGCCATCATGAAGACGTCCAACGCGGACCTGCCGATGAAGCACGGCAAGAAGGCCCTGCTCACCGTCGACGTCTGGGAGCACGCCTACTACATCGACTACCGCAACCTGCGCGCCAAGTTCGTCGAGGTCTTCCTCAACAGCCTCGTGAACTGGGACTTCGTGAACGAGAACCTGAAGAACGCCTGACGTGAAGTGAAGTGACGGGAACCGCGCGGCCCGGCTCGGCACGGTCCGGAGCGGCGCGGTTCTCGGATGTGTTCAGTGCCGCTCCGGGGCAGACCGGGCTTGCGCCAGTCCCTCCACCAGGAACAGCCGCGAAAGCGCTTCGTTGTAGCTGTATGCGTAGGACCTTCCGTCCTCGGAGATCGCCAGCGTCATCACGGAGATGAGGCCCGGCTTGATGCCTCCCGCTGGAAGGGTCAGGTGCGGTGTGCTTACGCCGGTTCTCACGTCGACCCTGGAGACGCGCACCGGGAGCGAGACGCTTCGCAGATAGAGCGCCGTTCCGCTCGCGTCCCAGCCCGCCACCCATTGAGCCGTGAACCGGCCGGGGACGGTGCCTTGCGCCTCACCCGTCTGGGAGAACAGGCGGAGGCTTCCCTCCGCGTCCACGGTCGCGAGGCGGAGGCCATCGGGTGAGATGACCGTGTGGAAGCCCGTGCCTTCCTCCGTGATGGGCCTGGGGGCTCCGGCGCCGGGTTCGAAGACCCAGAGCCGGGCAGGACGTCCCTCTTCGTGCGCGCGCAGGAGCAACCGCTTCCCATCCGGGAACCAGCGCGCCGTGAGCACCGTGGTGACAGGAGCGAGCGACAGCGACCGAGGCTCGCCCGCGCCCGTGGGCAGCAGCAGGAACTCCATCTGTTCGCCGTAGCGCACCAGCAGCACCTGCTTGCCGTCCGGAGACAGCGCCATGGGGATGCCGTCGCCCAGGCGGATCGGTGGGGCGCCATCGGAGGTGCGCAGATAGGCGCCGTAGGTGGGGCCCTCCACCTCCGCGCCCTCGGTGAAGAGGAAGGTCCGGCCATCGCGGGACATGTCCGTCATGAACGACGAGTCCGACCACGTCAGGTCCCGCTCCGTGCCCGCGTGCCCGAACGCCAGCCCCGTGCGGATCACCGGGTGATCCACCAGGACGGAGCCGTCCTGGGAGATGTCATGCAGCACCATCCGCCCGGCGATCCGATCCACCGGCCGCGTCGTGCCGCGCAGGTCGACCGCGAACAGCTCGGAGTCCGCGCCTGTACGCGAGGCGGTGAACCACACCTCGCTTCCATCGGGAGACCACGCCAGGCCCCGGATGCTCGCCCAGTCCGACGAAAGCTCGCGGGGCGGACCGTCCTTCTCCAGCACCCAGACCCCGCCCCGGTCGTCCTTGGGATGCGCATGGAACAGGAAGGCGATCCGCGCTCCGTCGGGGGAGACGCGTGCGTGGCTGATCCATCCCTGGGATTCGAAGCGCACCGTGCCGGGGGGCTGCTCCAGCCGGAAGTTCTCGCCCACGCGGCGCACCACCGCGAGCGGTCCATCCGCACGTCCCCAGTCCGCCTCCAGCACGCCATCGAGCAGGGCTCGGGGCGCGCCGCCCGCGAGCGGCATCACGCCGAGCGTCCCGCTGCCATGCTCAGCGTCGAAGAACCGGGGCTCGAGCAGCACCGCCAGCTCCCCCTTCGAGGACGCGGCGAGCACATCCGCGTGCTGCCCCAGCGGTTGTGACAGCGGACGCTCCGTGCGCGCGCTGTAGATCTCCGCGGGTCCTCCCTCCCACGCCGCGCCATAGAGCAACGTGTGTCCGTCCGCGGAGAACCGGGCGTTGAGCACGTGGCCCCGGCGGAACGTGACGGGGCGGTACGTCGGGCGTGAGGACTGCGCCGTTGGCACCGCCGGAGTCGCCGGCCTGTGTCCGAACGCCAGGAAGCCACCCACGACAGACAGCAGCACGGCCGCCGTGGCCACCCACAGGGCTGGGCGTGGGAACACTCCGCGCCGCAAGGCCAGGGGCGCACCACGAGCCGCGATGGACTCCAGGGCGAAGGCCAGGTCCTGCGCGGACTGGAACCGTTCGCCTGGATCCTTCGCCAGACAGCGAGCAATCACCGTCCCCAGCTCTCCCGGCAGCACGGGAGGCGCATCGCGGAGCGCGGCGCTCATCCGCTCCACCGGGCTGTCACCGCCAAAGGGAGCACGGCCGCTCACGGCCTCGTAGAGCACCGCGCCGAGCGAGAACACATCCGCGCGAGCATCCACGCCCTGGCCGCGGATCTGCTCCGGAGCCATGTACCCGGCGGTGCCCACCACCGCGCCGCTCTGGGTGAGCGAGGCGTCCTCGATGCGCTCGGTGAGCCGGGCCAGCCCGAAGTCGAGGACCCGCGCGCTGCCGTTCGAGCACAGGAAGATGTTCGCGGGCTTGAGGTCGCGGTGGATGACGCCACGCGCGTGAGCGGCCGCGAGCCCCTGTGACAACTGGATGCCCAGCCGCAGCGCCTGCTCCGGCGGCAGCGGCCCACGCATCAGCCGCGCCCGCAGGGTGCCCCCCTCCAGCCACTCGGTGACGAGGTACGGCACGTCCTCGTGGGTCCCCACGTCGAACAGCGTGAGCAGGTGGGGATGGGACAGCGCCCCCGCCGCGCGGGCCTCCTGTCGGAAACGGGCCAGGCGCTCCGCGTCCTGCGCGAACCGGAGCGGGAGCACCTTCAAGGCCACGTCCCGTCCCAGCCGCCCATCGCGAGCCCGGTACACGTCCCCCATCGCGCCACTGCCCGCGTGGTCGACGATGACGTACGGCCCCACCCGCTCCCCAGGAGCGAACGAGCGGGGTGCAGGAGCCGCTTCCGCGAGCCGGCCCTCCGCGTGCCACGTCGCCGCGACGGCCGCGAGCAGCGACCCGCAGGAATCGCAGCGGGACAGGTGCGCCTCCGCGAGGACGCGCTGCTCATGCGGCAGGCGGTCCTCCACGAAGGCGAGAATCGTTTCCTCGGAGGGACATCCCGACATGGTGGGACGCGACTCTAGGATTGTTCGCGCTCAGGGCAGAAGAGGGGGGACGGCGACCCGGTACGCGCGGAAGGGCAGTGCCGGGGTCCCCGGCGTGCCGAAGAAGAACCCCATCTGCGACTCCAGCACCCACGCGCCGTCCTTCGTGATCGCGGCGGCGGTCGGCTCCACGAAGCCGTTGGCGAGCACCTCCTTCGCGCCAGCGCCTTCACCCAGCGTCACCAGCGAAGCCCGCCCCACCGTGTTCTCCACGACGAACAGCCGGCCCGAATCCACCCACTCGACCCCGTCCGGCGTCTCCAGCGCCGGCGTCACCGGGATGTTCACGGGCGCCGCCGCGCTGCCATCCGGCTGGATATCGATGGAGAACAGCGCGCCCGTGTCGCTCTTCACGACGTAGAGCCGGTTCGCCCCGTCGTAGGCGATGCCGTTGAGCGTGATGAGGCCCGGCTCGGAGGGCTCGTACGCGGCATCCGAGGACCACGTGTCGAGCGCCGTCCCACCCACGGCCAGCCGGAAGACCGCGTTCCCGAACGAGTCCGTCACGTACACGTTGCCCGTGGCATCGACGGCGACGTCGTTGCAGAAGCTGACCTGGCTGGGCATGGCATGGCTGGCCTTCAGGGCACCCGTGGAGAGCGCATACCCGTTCAGGTACGAGGCCTGCGCGGGCAGCAGCAGGTCGTCGTAGGTGCAGGCCCAGAGCGTGTCGTGGGCCTCATCCACCTCGAGCCCGTAGACGCCGAATGAGGCCCGGCCCGGGACGAAGACCTCGGCCCCCAGCGAGCCCGGCTTGACGCGCGCGATGGCGCCGGTGCCCAGGCTGCCCGCGTAGAGCGTGCCGTCCTTCGAGGCCGCGATGCCCTCTGGAAAGAAGGCCTCGCCGGGCCACTGCACCTCGGTGGGGATGGAGGGGGCATCGTCGGGGAACGGCTCGCAGGCGGAGACGGTGGCGGCGAGGGTGACGACGGACAGCCAGGAAGAGACGCGCATGGGGCTTTCCTCGGTGAGGCCCGGAAGGGGCCTTTCGACGCCCTGACACCGGCCGGGAAATCCCTTGCAGCGAAAGTTCAGCCTCCCGGACCGAGCAGCCGCGTCAGGCTGAGGTCCACCTGGCTCACGACCAGCGCCGCGATGCTGTCCACCGAGGACGCGCCCACCCCCAGGCGTTCGCAGAGCCGCCGCGTCGTGGCCTCCGCCACCTGCTCCCGCGCGCGGCTGAGCCACCGCGACACCGTGGACATGTGGACGCGGTAGAGCGCCGCGATGGCGTCCAGCGACAGCGACTCCACGTGGTACAGGCGCATCAGCGTGCGGTCCCGGTCGGACATCTCACCCAGCGCCGTGCGCACGGCCTCCGTGAAGGCCTCGCGGTACCGCGAGCGCAGGTGTTCGAGCTCTGGCCCCAGTTGCTCGCCGAACGCGGACTCGACGGAGTCCTGCGCGGCGGAGTCGGCCCGGGCTTCGGAGCGCTTCAGGTTGAGCGCGATGCGCAGCGCAGCGACCCGCACCCAGCCGCCCAGCGCGCCGCCGCCGGTGAACTCTGAAAGCTTCGGCTCACAGCCGGCCGCCGCCGTGAACAGCTTCTCCCGGAGCGCCTGCCGCACCTCCGCCACGAACGCGGGCGAGCGGTCCACGCCGGACACGAACGCACCGACGTCGCGGAGATAGCCGTCCTCGAAGAACTGGAGCGCGGCGCGGTCATGCCGCAGGCACCCGGAGGCCAGGTACAGCTCCGAGAAGGCAGGCGAGGCCCCTTCGAGCGCCTCCAGGAGCGCCGTCTGGGACGTCAGCCGCTGCGCGACGAACGCCACGAAGGCGAGCGGCTCCAGCTCCACCCCGGGCCAGCGCGACCGGGCGCGGTCGAGCGACGCACGGAGCAGCTCCTCCAGACGCGAGGGCTCCGGAAGCGGAGCGGGCGCGCGGCCAGGAGCCGCGAGAAAGGCGGAGGCCAAAGGAGTGGGCGCGGGGGACACGCCCGGGACGCTACCACCCCCACCGGGCGGACGAAGGCCACCGTCCGCCCGAGCCCACGTTGCTGGTGACCCCCGGAGTTCCACCGGCGAGAATGCCGGCGCGGTTCACTTGCCAGAGGACACTGCCATGCGCGTCATCAACTTCAATCCCGGCCCGGCCGGTCTCCCCACGGCAGCGCTGGAGCGGGCCCGGGACGAGCTGCTCGACTTCCAGGGCACGGGGATGTCGATCATCGAGCACAGCCACCGGGGCAAGGCGTTCGAGGCTGTCCACAACGAGACCATCGCCCTCGTGAAGGAGCTGCTGGCCGTTCCGGACACCCACGAGGTCCTCTTCCTCCAGGGCGGCGCCTCGCAGCAGTTCGCGCAGGTGCCGATGAACTTCCTGCCCCAGGGCGGCTCCGCGGACTACGTGGTGACGGGAGGCTGGAGCGAGAAGGCGGTGGACGAGGCGCGCTACTACGGCACGCCGCGCATCGCCGCGAACACGGTGGACAAGGACAAGCGCTTCACGCGAGTCCCCACCCAGGCCGAGCTCCAGTTGGATCCGAAGGCCGCCTACGTCCACATGACGAGCAACAACACGCTCTTCGGGACGCAATGGCATACATTCCCGGAAGTGGGGCAGGTGCCGCTGGTGGCGGACATGAGCTCCGACATCCTGTGGAAGCCCATCGACGTCAGCCGCTTCGCGCTCATCTACGCGGGAGCCCAGAAGAACATCGGGCCCTCGGGCATCGTCCTGGTGCTGGTGAACAAGGAGTTCATGGCGAAGGGCCGCAAGGACATCCCGAAGATCTTCCGCTACACGACCTACGCGGAGAACAACTCGCTCTACAACACGCCGCCGACCTTCTCCATCTACCTCTGCCGCAACGTGCTCGCGTGGATCAAGGGCGTGGGCGGCCTGAAGCAGGTGGAGGCCTGGAACCGAGAGAAGGGAGAGCTGCTGTACGCGGCCATCGACCGCAACGCGGGCTTCTACCGGGCCCCGGTGGAGAAGGCGTCGCGTTCGTACATGAACGTCGTGTTCCGCCTGCCAGACGAAAAGCGGGAAGAGGCCTTCGTGGCCGAAGGAGCCAAGGCCGGCATGGTGGGAATGAAGGGCCACCGCATCACAGGCGGCATCCGCGTGTCCCTGTACAACGCGGTGACCGTGGACCACGTGAAGACGCTGGTCTCCTTCATGGACGACTTCGCGAAGCGGAACGGTTAGCCATCCCTGGCCTCACTCTCCGACCGCGATTGGCTGTTACAAAACAAAGTGGGCCTCATGGAAGGCTTTGAGTGGCTCGCGAACGTTCTCGCTCGAATCGACAGCTGCCCGATTCGAGCTCGTGCGCTTTACGTCCAAGCTGTACCGCACCGGAGCTCGTTGGAGTCTGGGGCGTGGCTCCAATGAAAAGCCTCCGGGCCTTGGGACCCGGAGGCAGGTGGGGCGCTTCCTTCAGGTGTCTACTGCGGGTTGGTGCAGCGCCAGACCCCGCATGAACCCCCGTTCGTTCCACACTCAAACTGGGTCGAGCACGGCTTGCAGGTGCGAGAACAGATCATCTGGACAGCAGACGTCTGGTTCTCGGTCGTCTCCGGCGTCGAACCGGGAACCATGGCCAGGGCCGTGCCCGCCATGATGCCGATGATCAGCGCGAATCCAGGAATCATCTGCTTCAGTCGCGATGCCTTCATGCTTCCTCCGGGGTGGGTGCCATCGGGCCAGAGCATCCTGGCCCGCGCACAAGATGCATTCGAACAGACGCCGAGCAGCGCTCCAAGTTCGACGGCGCTCCAGTCTGGAACACCGCGCGCCGGAATGGAGCGAGCGTCCGTGCCAGTCCGGCGCGGCGCGGGGTTGTTCCAGGGCGGAGCGGTGACGGCATGGGGCTCGCAATGACTCGCGGCCGAACCCCACCACCGCGAGCAGGTGAGCCATGCCGTCCGCCCCCAGCACCGAAGCCATCCAGCGCATCTCCCTGAAGAACCGCGAGTACGCATACATCGAGGACGCCAACCGCGGCGTCGTGCTGATGGAGGTGGGCCCTCGCGTGCTCACGCTGGAAGCGCACCTGACGCTCGTGGCGAAGGAGCGGATGGTGGAGGTGGGCGCCGGCAGCTGGTGCGTGGTGCGCAACCCCGTGGTGCGCGTGGACGGCCAGGTGGCGCTGGACGACTTCGGCCAGGCCCGCGTCGCGGTGGGCGACCGCGAGGTCCGCGTGGGCCCGAAGGTGTTCCCGCTCTATCCCGGCGAGGAGCTGGAGGGCGACATCGTCCCGGAATACGTTCTGGGCGTGTCCGAAGCGCTGCGGCTGCGTGCGCTCACCGCGTTCACGGACACCCATGTCCCGGACGCGCCCCGCGGCCGCGAAGCCGGTGACGAGTGGCTGGTGCGCGGCCCCGGCCGCTACGTGCCCGGCGAGTCCGTCACCGTCGTGTCGCTGGAGAAGGCCCGCGTCCTCAAGGAGACCGAATACTGCGTCATCCTCAATCCCGTGGACCGCGCCACCGGCCGCGTCCAGGAGGGCCGCCGCAAGGTCGTCTCCGGTCCGGATGTCTTCTTCCTCGAACCCGGCGAGGCGCTGGAAGGGGACGTGCGCCGCAAGCACGTCCTGTCGGAGCTGCAGGGCCTGAAGCTCCAGGCCCTGGACGACCTCTCCGAGAACGAGGGCGGCGAGCCTCGCGCGCGCAAGGCCGGTGACACGTGGATCGTCCGCGGTCCGCGCACCTACGTGCCCAGCGAGAAGGTGCTCATCCACCGGGAGATTGCCGCGCTGTCCTTGGGGCAGGGGGAGGGCCTGTACGTGCGCGACCTGCGCTCGGGCAAGGTGTCGCTCGTCCAGGGGCCCTGCCAGTTCATGCCGGAGGCACACCAGGAGCTGCACGAGAAGCGCCTGTCCCCGGACGCGGAGGCCCTGCTGGGACTCACTCCGCCGCTGCCGCCCGCGGAGGCGAAGGATGCCCGCGCGCCGCGGCCGACAAGCGCGACGGAGAAGGGGGACCGCACGCGCGCCATCGTGCTGCGCATCGAGGACAACACGGCGGTCCTCATCAACGACTTCGAGACCAACCACGCGCGCGTGGAGTTCGGCCCCGCGAAGGTGATGTTGCGCCCGTACGAGGACGTCACCGTCCTGGATTTGTCCGGCAGCACGCCCAAGCGCCCGCGCCAGCTCAAGGTGCTGATGCTGCGGCTGGGGCCGGACTTCGCCACGGACCTGTTCGAGGTGGCCACGCGCGACCACGCGCGGCTGCGCATCAAGCTCTCATACAAGTGGCAGTTCGACGTGCAGGGTGACGCGGAGAAGGACAAGGCCATCTTCCGGGTGAACGACTTCATCGGGTACGTGTGTGAGAACCTCGCGTCGCGCATCCGCCAGGTCGCCGCGGAGAACGAGTTCGAGACCTTTCACAAGAACGCCAGCGTGCTCATCCGCCGCGCCATCTTCGGCATGGACGACGCGGGCCGCGCGCGCAAGGACCGCCTCTTCTCCGAGAACCAGCTGCGCATCATCGACATCGACATCAAGGACATCGCCCCCGTCGATGAGAAGACGGCCCTGAAGCTGCGCGAGGCCATCGACACCAACATCCAGATCCAACTGGACGCCTCACGCCAGGAGGCCCAGGCCGCCGCGGAGTTGAAGCGCATCCGCAGCGAGGAGGAGAAGCAGCTCGCGGACATCGCCAGCCACCGCAAGTCGGAGGCGGAGCGCCAATCCCTCATCGAATTGCAGAACCGCAACCACCAGCTGGAGACGCTCAGCCGCGCCAAGGTGGAGGCCGAGGCCCAACTGGAACGCGCCCGCGTGGAGAGCGAAGAGGCCCTGGCCCGCGCCGAGTCCGACGCTCGTGCCTCGCGCATCCGCTCCGAGGCGGAGGCCGAGCGCGAACGGCTCACCACCCAGGTGACCCTGGAGCGTCAGCAGCGCCTCAACGCGCTGGAGGTGGAGCGCCAGTCGCGCCTCGCCGAAGTGGAAGCCGGCCAGTTCCGCCAGCGCGTGGAATCCCTGGGGGGAGGGGAGAACTTCGTGAAGGCCGTGGCCGCGCAGGCCCAGGCCGCCGTCGTCGGAGGCCTGGACAAGGTCGTCTTCCTCCCCAGCGGCTCCAACCTCAACCTCTTCGACGCCATGCAGGGACTCCTGGGCCCCGGCGGACAACCCCGCCTGTCCGCCCACAACACCCCGAAACCGCCCGGCGACACTTCGGCCTGAAAACGGACTATCGATATTAAAAATAATAATCGTTATCGAATAGAAAT
This sequence comes from Corallococcus sp. AB011P, assembly GCF_003611605.1. Taxonomy (NCBI): domain Bacteria; kingdom Pseudomonadati; phylum Myxococcota; class Myxococcia; order Myxococcales; family Myxococcaceae; genus Corallococcus; species Corallococcus sp. AB011P. The sequence goes on along the minus strand of NZ_RAVX01000011.1, from coordinate 163,622 downwards.
CGTCTCCATCGAACGGCGGCGGGTCTCCGCGGCGAAAGGTGACGACGATGAGCAACCCCGGAGGGGTGGTCCGGGAGAGCGGTGCACGGTGGTTCGGCATGGGGGCCCTGGCGGCCCTCGCGCTGGCGGTGGTGGCGCCGGGATGCAGCGGCGACGAGTGCGTGGATGCGTTCGACTGCCGCGATGAGGGCGCGGCCCCCGCGGGCCAGGCCTGGACCTGCAACGCGGACAAGAAGTGCGAGCTGCGCACCCTGACGCCGGACGAGCAGGAGGAGCCCGAGACGGACGCGGGCACGGGCACCGACGCGGGCACGGGTGGCGAGACGGACGCGGGCACCGCCGATGCGGGCACCCAGGACGCGGGGACCGTCGACGCGGGCAGGCCCGTGGATCCCATCGAGGATCCGCGCACGCCCTCGGATGACGGTGGCTGCCAGTCCGCGGGGGGGCCCCTGTCCGGTGCGCTCGTCGCGCTGCTGCTCGGCGGGGGCCTGCGGGCCCGGCGTCGCTCACGGGCGCGTTAGCGCTCGTACTCGTCGCACCCCGTCTCCTGCTTGGACGGGAAGGCGGACTTCTTCTCCTGGCGCACGTAGTCGTGGCTCTGGGAGAAGAGGTCCGGGCTGCTCACGGACACGGTGCCCTTCGCGGCGTCGGCCGTCTTCCACTGGAGCGCCTCCGGCTTGCCGTCCGCGGCCGTGAGCCCCAGCACCCAGGCCCCGGCGCCCTTGCCGGGCTCCACGGACGTCACCTTCAGCGTCGTGGCCTCCTGACCCAGCTGCACCTCCACCTCGCCCGTCGCGGGCTTGACGGTGAAGCTGCGCGTCGCGGCCGAGCAGGGCTTGAGCACCACGAAGCCCTTGCCCTGCCGCGTCAGCTCCACCCACGTCCCCGCGAAGGGCTGGAGCTTGTCCGCGGCCACCGTTGCCTTGGCGGCCGTGGGCGCCGACTCCGCCGTACAGTCCAGATCCTCGCGCTTGAGCAGCCCCGCCGTGGCCTTCTGCGGCCCCTGGAAGCGCGCGGCGAGGAAGTCCGGCTCCACCGGGTCGACGTAGGCCTCCACCGCGTCGCCGGACACCACGAACGCCTTGCGCGGCGTGTTGGCCGCGTCCGACGCGTGGAAGCCCGCCTTGGACACCTTCACCTTGCAGATGCCCAGCGGCTTGGCGGTGCTCCGGGCGAACGTGTCCTTGCCCGGGTAGCCGGCTCCGCAACAGGACGGTGACGGACCCGACTCCAGCACGAACTGCTTGGGATTGACGCGCAGCGTCCAGGCTCCCTCCTCACCGGCCTGCCGAAGTGACCAATTCGTGACTGTCTTCTTCTGGACGACCAGGGCGCAATCACAGGTGCCCGCGCTGCTGCCCTGCGGGAACGAACCCGAGAAATGCACGAGCGTCTCGTTGCTGCCCTCGACGATGGCCAGCGTCCCGCCCTTGTTCGAATAGACCCCTGTGAGTCCCTCGGACCCCTGAGCCGAGGCCTCCGGGACCGCGCTCGTGACGCAAATGGCAAACAGCAATGCCACACTTTTGAATTCCGGTTGGATCCTGAACATCCGATTGGTCCTCCTGGGCAGCTTCTTCAGTCTCAGCGGATCGATCCGCTGAAACTGAAGTTGCCGGAATCACTGGTTTCACAGGATTGCGACTGGGAATGCGAAACTGATCGCATTGCCTTTCGATAATCGCTGCAATCCAAGCACGTCCGCGACGCCTCTGTTCGCGGCCAGACATAGAGGGGTCTTCTCCGTGACCGTCTCCAATATCCGCATCAAGTCGGGTGACACGCTTACCGGCCTCGCGAAGCGCTACAACACGACCGTCGACGCGCTGGCCAAGGCGAACAACATCAAGGATCCGAACAAGATCCAGGCCGGCAAGTCGCTGAAGGTGCAGGACGGCTTCGACACGAAGGGCACCACCAAGTCGAGCGCCGGGACGAAGACGTCGGGTGACAGCTTCACGCAGTCCACGGACGGCGCGAAGGCGACGACGCCCGCGACGAACACGTCCTCCAGCAGCGCGACCAGCGGGGAGCTGGGTGGGCTGAGCCGCAAGTACGAGGCTCGTGGCCCCGGCACTGTGTCCACGGGCAAGGGCGACAAGGGCGGCGTGTCCTACGGCTCCTACCAGTTCGCCTCCGCGAACGGGTCCGCGCAGTCCTTCGTCAACTCGCTGAAGAAGACGAACCCGGATTTCCACAAGGCGCTGTCGGGCAGCAAGCCGGGCTCCGCGGAGTTCTCCGCCGCGTGGAAGCAGCTGGCGGCGAAGGACCCGAAGGGCTTCGACAAGGCGCAGCACGACTACATCAAGGCCACGCACTACGACAAGGGCGCCGCCAACATCAAGAATGCGACGGGCATCGACCTGGACAAGCGCTCCGCGGCGCTGCGGGACGTGGCCTGGTCCACCTCCGTGCAGCACGGCCCGGGCAAGGCGGATGACATCTTCAAGAAGGCGCTGGCCGGGCGCGACCCCTCGAAGGTGAGCGACGAGCAGCTCATCAAGGACATCTACGCCGAGCGCGGCCGCACCAACGGCAACGGCACCCTGGTGCACTTCTCCGGCAGCTCCAAGGACGTGCAGAAGGGCGTGGCCAACCGCTTCAAGTCGGAGGCGAAGGACGCGCTCGCGATGCTGAAGCAGGAGAAGTCGGGCGCCACGACGAAGCCTGCCAACACCAACACGGGCGTGGTTCCCCCGTCCGTGAACAACGACTCGAAGCCGGGCCGCACGGAAGGCCAGGGCACGAACACCTCCAAGCCCACCACGGAGGCGGCCCCCGCGAACACGGAGCAGGTGGCCCCGTCCAAGGACAAGCCGGCGGTGCACGTGAAGGTGCCGTACTACAGCCAGTTCGAGAACGGCCACGGCTACACCGCGAGCGACACGGCGTGCTTCAAGGCCGCGACGGCCATGTCGCGCGACGCGGGCGCGACCGTGCTGGGCCCCGACCGCCGCATCCAGGTGGGCACGAGCGAGAACGGCGTCGGCGCGCTGAAGGTGGACTCGAAGAAGGCCGCCGAGGGCCGCAACTACATCGACAAGCAGCTGGAGGCCGGCAAGCCGGTGGTGGTGGGCGTCAGCCACAAGGACGCGAGCTACAACGCGGACGGCCTCACGGACCACTTCGTGACCATCACGGGCCGCGGCGTCGACGAGAAGGGCCGCACCTACTACACGTTCCACGACCCGGGCACGAAGAACGCCAGCACGGGCAAGGACACGAACCCGAACAACCGCTTCTACGTGGATGACAAGACCGGGAACATGTACCGCCCCGGCAAGGCCGCGAACGGCTACGTGACGGAGCGCCACTACGACGTGGCCATGGTGCGCCGCAACGCGTAGTCCCCGGCGGCGAAAGCCCCTGGAAGTGATTCGGCCCGGCGACCTCGTGAGGAGGTCGACCGGGCCGTTGCACGTCATCCGTCTGTCATTCGAAGCGCCGGCCCTACGCTTGCGCCGCTTCGCGCCGAGCGGGCACCTCGCCGCGCAGCTCCGCGACCTCTGCGCGCAGGAGCCAGTCGGTTGGGAAGTCCGTGCTCGCCCGGGCGATCTGCTCCAGCCGCTCGGCGGCCAGCTGCCCCGTCTCGCGGATGCGGCGCACCTCCGTGTAGAGGGCGGCCAGCGACGGGGGCAGGGCCTGCGCCTTGCGCTCGCGCGCCTGGGCCTCGCCGTCGCCCGCGGTGAAGGCGTCCAGCTCCCCGAACCACTCGTCCCACGTGCCCGGGTCGGCGGGGCCGCCCGCCACGGACGGCAGCTGCTCCGTCAGGTACAGGCGCGCCATGGACGGCAGCGTCAGCTCCTGGCCGGCCAGCGTGCCACGCAGGGCAATCACCTCACCGCCGCCTACCGCGAAGCCCTCCAGCACCAGCCCGCTGTCGAGCGTGAGCGTGAAGCTCCCGCGCTCCGGCAGGGTGCCCTGGCCAAAGGCGACCAGCGCCGCGCCGCTGAACGGCTTGTCCACGGCGTGCCCGTTCACGGACGTGAGGATGGGGCCCTCCAGCCGGGCCAGCGCGGTGGACAGGCCCGGGGCCACGTCCTTCGCGGCGGGCAGCAGCTCCACCACCTTGCCCGTCACCTCGCGGCCGTCCGCGAGCACCAGGTGGTTCACCGTGCGCGCGCGCAGCGCCTCGTTCAGGCCCAGGTCGCCGCCGCGCTTCCACGCGAGCGTGGACTCGAACTCGGCCAGGACTTCGAAGAGGTGTTCAAAGTCGCGCGCCACGAAGAGCTGCGGCTGCATGCGGGTGATGTCGTAGTCCGTGTCCGCGCACGCCACGCCCAGCGGCAGCTTGTGCACGGCGGACGTCAGGCAGTGCCGGGCCTCGCCGATGCTGGACAGCAGGCCCGCGCCGTAGATGCGCGGGTGCTTCAGGTCACCAATCAGCCCGTACTCCGCGGTCCACCAGTACAGGCGGCTCGCGCGCGTGCTCTCGCTGATGTAGCGGTGGCTGGCGTTGGCGGCCTCCAGGCGGGCCTGGGCGTGGGCGATTTCTTCTTCCGTCGCGGTGGGGTCCTCCTTCACCACGGACAGGTTGCGGATGGCCTCGAAGACGGCCTGGTCCTCCACGCTGGCAATGGCCTTGAAGCCCACCAGCCCCACGGCCTTGAGGTACTGCGCATAGCGCGCGTTGGCGATGATGGGCGCGTGGCCCGCGCTCTCATGGACGATGTCCGGCGCGGGCGTGTACTGGATGTGCTCGTGCGTGCGGATGTCCGCCGCGATGGCCAGCACGCCCAGCGCCTGCAGCTCCGTGAAGACGGCCGGCGGGATGAAGCCGCGCACCGCCACGCAGGCCCAGCCCAGCTTGGACAGCTTCTCGTTCATCTCGTCCAGGCTGGGGATGGCCTCCGCGCCAATGCCCGTGGCCTCCAGGCCCTCCAGGTAGACGGGGTGCGCCTTGTCGCTCAGGTGCTCGCGCAGCTGCCCCAGGATGTGCCGCCACACCGCCTGATCCCGGGGCGTGTACGCCGCGTAGTCCTGGCCCACCACGTAGCGGCGCAGGTGGGCGGGAAGACGGGCAATGGTCCGTTCCGTGGGCGTCATCGCGAGCGGCTCCTTCAAGAGAAACAGGACTCCTGAAGAATACGCACCGCACTGCAAGACGGAAATCCGGCAGAATTCGACGTCTTCGTCGGATTATCGCCGTTTGTTCAGGCGGCGACGCACCCCGTCAAGGATGGCTTGGACGGCGGGGCTGAGGCCGCCCGAGGGCCACAGGGCCACCACCTCCACGACCTGGGGCTCCTGTTCTCGCAGGGGCCAGACGTGGAGGTCGGGGGGGAACGGCTGGGTGGGGCGCACGTCGGGGGCGATGGTGCAGGCCTTGTAGGCGCGCAGCAGCTCGTAGAGGTGGAGGAAGCTCTCCACCCGGCCGACCTCGGTGACGGACACGCCGTGCGCGGCGAAGCGCGCGCTGTTGGCGCCGCCGTAGGGGTCGTCCCGCAGCCAGTCCACGAAGCGCTGGCCCTGGAGGTCCTTCACGTCCATCGAGCGGCGGGAGGGGCGCTCCCGGGCGAGCGCGGAGTCGGGACCCGCGATGACGACGAAGGACATGCGCAGCAGGGACTCGGTGTCCACGCCCTCGTGCGGGGGCAGGGGGGTGAAGTCGAGCACCAGGTCCTGCTGCCGCGTCTGCACCTGCCGCATGAGCTCGTGCGAGCCGCCGAAGCCCACCACCAACTTGAGGTCGGTGGCGGCGGCGTCCTGCGCGATGCCGCCCAACAGCGACATGGACAGCGTGGGGTTGAGGCCCAGGCGCAGGGTGGGCTCCACGCGGGCCAGGTCCATCAGCCGCTTCACGTCCAGCTGGTGCAGCGGCGTCTGGGTGCCCGCGTAGAGGCGCTCTCCGCGCGCGGACAGTTGCAGGCGCCTGCCCGGCCCCCGCTCCAGCAGGGCGGCGCCATCCGCGAGCGCTTCCTCCAGGGCGCGGATGTGCTCGCTCACGACGGAGCGGGCGACGCCCAGGTGCTCCGCGGCGGCGTCGATGCTGCCGGCCTCCACGGCGGCGGTGAAGGACTCGAGCCAGACCAGGTGTCGCTGGAGCTTGCGCGGGGGCATGGGGCCGCGGCGCGCTAGAGGAAGAAGTCGGGCAAGAGCTCCGCGCCGGGGACGGACTGATACTTGTCCAGGTCGGTGATGCCGGCGGCGCGCAGCACTTCATCGTCGATGCAGAAGTTGCCGGTGAAGGAGCGGCTGGGCTTCGTGAGGATGGTGTAGGCGGCGTCCGCCATGATCTCCGGCTTGCGGCTGCCCTTGATGGTGTCGTCACCGCCCAGCAGGTTCTGCACGGCGGCGGTGGCGATGACGGTGCGGGGCCACAGCGTGTTGACGGCGATGCCGTCGTCCTTGAGCTCCTCGGCCATGCCCAGCGCGCACAGGCTCATGCCGTACTTCGCGATGGTGTAGGCCACGTGCGGGCCGAACCAGCGCGGCTCCATGTTGAGCGGCGGCGAGTTGTTGAGGATGTGCGGGTTGGAGGACTTCTTGAGGTACGGGATGCACGCCTGCGAGCACGCGAAGGTGCCGCGCGTGTTGATGCCGTGCATCAGGTCGAAGCGCTTGAGCGGCGTGTCCAGCGTGCCGGTGAGGCTGATGGCGCTGGCGTTGTTCACCAGGATGTCGATGCCGCCGAAGGTCTCCACGGCCTTGGCGACGGCGGCGTGGATCTGCGCCTCGTCGCGGATGTCCACCACGCAGGGGAGCGCCTTGCCGCCGGCCTCTTCAATCTCCTTCGCCGCCGAGTAGATGGTGCCGGGCAGCTTGGGGTGCGGGTCCGTGGTCTTCGCCGCGATGACGATGTTGGCGCCGTCACGGGCCGCGCGCAGCGCGATGGCCTTGCCGATGCCGCGGCTGGCGCCGGTGATGAAGAGGGTCTTGCCTTGGAGGTTGGACATGGGCCGCATCCTCGCTCAAACGCGGGGCGCCGCAATGCCCGGAGCGGCCGGACCCGGGTGGGACCGGCCGCTCGTCGACAGAGCTTCAGCGGTCTTTCAGGTGGACATCAGGGGCTCGCGGGCGTGTAGACGAGCACGGCGCTGACGCTCCCAGGGGTGTCCCGGTCCCAACCGCCGATGAAGAGCACCTTGCCGTTGGGCAGCACGGTGGCGGCCATGGAGTAGCGGTTGGACGCCATGCTGGTGGAGAACGCGGAAGTGCCCGTCGCCAGGTCGAAGACTTCCGTCGTCAGGCCCAACGTGGAATTTCCGCCCGCGAGCAGCAGCTTGCCGGAGTTCAGCTGGACCAGGGAGGAGTTGGGGCGCTCGTAGGTGAAGTGTCCCAGCGTGGCCTGTTCGTTGCGCACCGGGTCGTACGTCGCGACCAGCGTCCCGTCCACCAGGACGACCTTGCCAGACGGCTGGAGGAATGCGTCCGTGAAGGTCCGCGTCGTCAGGCCGGTGGCGATGCTCCAGGTATTGTTGGACGGATCGTAGATCTCCGCCGGCAAGCTACTGCCCAGGACGAGCACCTTGCCCGAGGGCAGCAGCACCGCGCGGTGGCTCGACCGGGGGTGAGTCGGGCTCGCGACCGGTACCCAGCTGTTCGTGGCGGGGTCGTAGAGCTCCACGACGCGGTTGCTGACGCTGTCGCCGGAATTGACGCCGCCGACGGCCAGGACCTTGCCGGAGGGCAGCAGGGTCGTGGTGTGGGCTCCGCGCGCGTAGGCCATCTGCGGGCCGGCCGTCCAGGTGTTGGTCGCGGGGTCGTAGAACTCCACGGAGCGCAGCGGGGTGGTGGCCGGGTACGCCGCGAAGCCGCCCGTGACCATGACCTTGCCGGAGGGCAGCAGCGTCACCGCGGGGTTGTAGTGCGAGGTGCCCATCGTCCCGGCGGAGGACCAGGTGGCCTCCGCGGGATCGTAGAGCTCCGCGGTGCCCAGGATGGGGTTGGAGGTCACCGTCCCGCCGAAGACGAGGATCTTCCCGGAGGGCAGGGGGATGAGGCTCGCGTTGAAGCGGCGCTGCGTCAGGCTGGCCGTGAGGTCCCACCGCGCGACCGTCGTGGGCGGCGTGCACGCGGGGGCGTTCTGCACCGCCACGGTGAAGGCCTGGGACGCGGAGAAGCCCTGCGCGTTGGTGACGGTGGCGGTGACGGTCGCGATCCCGCCCGTGGGCGCGCAGGTGGGGGCCTTCCAGGAGATCTCGCTGGAGGTGAACCCGGACACGGGCGTCGCCAGCGAGCCGGTGCTCGAGGCCCAGTTGAAGGTGAGGGCGCCACCGTTGCCGTCCTCGGCGAGGACGCGGAACGTCACGGTGCTGTCGCCCACCACGGACGCGCTGCTCTGGTGCGCGAGGACGATGCGCGGGGGAACGTTGGCGCTCGCGCCGTCGCCCACGCAGATGCGCAGGGTGCCCTGCGTCTGTCCGCCCTTCGGGTCCTTCACGGTGACGGTGAGCGCGCAGTTGCCGCAGGAGTCGCCAGCGGGAACGGCGGTCGGGGTGAAGGAGGCGATGGTGGAGGTGTCATCCGTCCAGGTGCCCGCGCAGGACGCGGCCCACTGGTAGGTCAGCGCGTCGCCGTCCGGATCCGTCACGTCCGCGGTGACGGTGGTGCTCTGGCCCACGGGAACGGGGGAGCGGGACGCGGTGACGCGGGTGACGGCGGGGGAGATGTTGAACGTCACGGACACTTCCGCGGTGCCGGCCGTGGTGCCGCCGTCCTTGGAGATGACGGTGATGTCGATACGGATGGTCGCCGTGGCGCCGCGCGAGTCCGTGACGGTCAGCGTCAGCGCGTACACGCCCGGGGTCGCGGGAGCCGTCCAGGCCGTCGACGTGAGCGTGGGTGAACCGAAGGTGCCATCCGCCGCCGTCCAGGCATACGTGATGGAGTCGGACGCATCCGGATCATGCGCGGTGGCCTGGAGGGAGATCGTGCCCCCCGGGAGGACGGTGCTCGCCGAAGCCACGAGCGAATCGATGCACGGGGCCGAGTTGTCGAAGGGGCCCGGGACATCCAGCGCCTGGAGGGTGATGGCCACGATGGAGGTGGCGCCCGCGGTGATGGTGACATCCGAGGCCACGCCCCGGTAGCGAAGAGCGCCGTCCGCGGCGAAGGCCTCCGCGGTGAAGGTGCGCTGGGTGCCAGCGGGCACCTGGTACATGGTGCCGCTCCAGCCCTCCGTGCCCTTGGTGAGCACGGTGGTGGCGGAAGGCACGCCGGAAGCCGTCAGCGTGACGGTCACGCGGGTGACCTCATCGCCCGCGAGCGCCTGGGGAACCGCGCTGACGAACCGGACGTTGCCGGTCTCCCGCTCCGGTTCGCTGCCGTTGTCACAAGCCGTGACAGAGATGACAGCGCTGATTAAAGCGCAAAACAAAACCCGAGACAGTGTGCCTTGTCGACGCATCGCACCTTCCTGGCGCAGCGAGAGGAAAGGGCGATCTATCAGGTTGAAAACATGAAGACAGACATGTTGTGAGATTTTGAGGTGTCTGTCCAAACCCGATCAGGGTCTATGAATACCCGGCGGAGGGGAGCCGCGTGGGCTCCCCTCATCCATGCGGGGGTTGCTACCAGGTGATGCAGGTGACGGTTTCGAGCATGGTCACGTTGGCGTTGCCGGTGGTGTTCCAGTTGCCCACGCCGTTCGTGCCCACGATGTACGTGTAGGCGGAGCCGCGGATGGAGGTGGTGAAGCTGCGCACGTTGACGTGGCCCAGGTCCTGGCAGAAGCGGCGGGCGGTATCCGCCGGCGTGCTGAAGTTGCCGGACGGGTAGTTGGGCTGGATGGTGCCGATCTGGTAGCCGTTGACCTTCGGCGTCGTGTACGTGACGTCCGAGGGGGAGGTGGAAGTGGAGGTGACGCAGGTGATGCTCTCCAGCATGGTCACGTTGGCGTTGCCGGTGGTGTTCCAGGCGCCCACGCCATTCGTGCCAACGATGTACGTGTACGAGGAGCTGCGGATGGCGGTGGTGAAGCTTTGCGCGCCGGTGTGGCCCTGGTCCTGACAGAAGCGGCGGGCGGTGTCCGCGGCGCTGCTGAAGTTCCCGGTGGGCTGGTTGGGAAGGAAGGTGCCAATCTGAAAGCCATTGACCGTGGGCACCACGTAGGTCTGGTAGGTGTCAGCGCTGGCCGACGATGCGAAGCCCACGACGAAAAGCAGGGACACAAAGAGGGAGGGGAGACCGCTGCTGCGACGAAACATGTTTTTCCTCGGATTGTAGCTGAAGCGGGGGGATCCGGACCGTAGCGGCTCGCTGGGTTGAAAGCACTGATTCACGGACTTGGAGACATCTCAAGACTGCTGTGGGTGCGGGTCGAGACGTAGGCACGGTGCGCGACTCGCGCATGGTCTACGCTGCGCCCCCATGCGACTGCTCCCACTCCTCGCCCTGGTGGTGTTGACCGTCCGCTGTGCCCACGCGCCAGAGGCCGCGCCACCTGCCTCCGCGCCGCCCGCTGTTTCGTGGCCGGAGGCCCTGCCTCCCGCGCTGCGGTTGCCGGACACCGTGCGGCCCGTGCACTACGCGTTGGACCTGAAGCTCGTGCCCTCGGAGGACACGTACCCGGGCAGCGTCACCATCGACGTGGAGGTCCGCGAGCCCGTGCGCCAGGTGTGGCTGCATGCTCAGGACCTGGAGGTGTCGCGGGCTCGCGTCACCGTGGGGAGCCGCACGTTCGACGCGAAGCCTGTCACCGCGCCTGAAGGACGTCTGGGATTGCTGCTGCCGGAGGAGCTGCCGGTGGGCAAGGCGCAGCTCCTGCTGGACTTCACCGGCAAGGTGGACCGCGAGCGCAGCCAGGGCCTCTACGGAGTGGAGGAGGGCGGTGAGCCCTACCTCTACACGTTCTTCGAGCCCATCGACGCGCGCCGCGCCTTCCCGTGCTTCGACGAGCCGACCTTCAAGGTGCCGTGGCGCCTGCGCTTCACCGTGAAGGCCGGACACGTGGCGCTGGCCAATCATCCCGTCGTGTCGCGCGAGCCTCTGCCGGACGGACTGGAGCGCGTCACCTTCGCGGAGAGCAAGCCGATGCCCAGCTACCTCGTGGCCTTCATGGTGGGGCCGTTCGACGTGGTGGAGGCCGGCACCGTGGGCCGCACGAACGTGCCGCTGCGCTTCGTCGTCCCCAAGGGCCGGGGCGCGGAGACGCGCTACGCCGCGAGCATCACGCCTCGCATCGTGAAGGGCCTGGAGGACTTCTTCGACCAGCCGTATCCGTACGAGAAGCTCGATGTCGCGGTCGTGCCCCGGTACTGGGGCACCATGGAGCATCCGGGCATCGTCGCGCTCGGGCAGCCGCTCACGCTCATTCCGCCCGGCGAGGAGACGCTGGTCCGCCGCAAGTCGTATGCGGTCATCGCCAACCATGAGCTGGGGCACTACTGGTTCGGAGACGTCGTCACCTGCTCCTGGTGGAACGACATCTGGCTGAACGAGTCCTTCACCGCGTGGTTGGACCGGCAGACGGTGGACCGGCTGGAGCCGTCCTGGGACTTCCAGCAGGAGCGCGCGATGTCCGCGACGCAGTCCGCGCTGGCGTCGGATGAGCTGGCGTCGGCGCTGCCCGTGCGCAAGCCGGTGGAGAGCAATGACGACATCGTGGGCTCGTTCGACAACGGGACGACGTATGACAAGGGCTCGTCCGTCATCGCCATGTACGAGGCCTGGCTGGGGCCGGAGCGCTTCCGCGACATCCTCCGGGGCTATGTCCGCAAGCACGCCTGGAAGGTCGCGACCCTGGAGGACTTCCTCGCGGACCTGTCCCAGGCAGCGGGGCCGGAGGTGGCGCGGTCCTTCGGCGGGTTCATCGAGCGGAGCGGGGCGCCTCGGATCACCGCGCAGCTTTCATGCCCGGCGGGCGGCGCTCCGTCCGTGAAGTTGTCGCAGGAGCGGTACCTGCCCGTGGGGTCCAAGGCGGACGCGCGGCAGGAATGGCAGGTGCCCGTGTGTCTTCGCGTGGGCACGGGCACGCAGTCGTCGCGGGTGTGCTCGATGTTGCAAGGACCGTCCGCGGAGGTCGCGTTGCCCACGAAGCAGTGCCCGGCGTGGGTGCTGCTCAACGCGGGCGGCACGGGTTACTACCGCGGCGGTTACACCCGCGAGCAGTTGACGAAGCTGCTCGCGACTCCGGTCGCTGCCTTCACTCCCGCGGAGCAGGTGGCGCTCTGGGCGGATGTGAATGCGGCGGTGAACCGGGGCGACCTGTCGCTGGGTGAGGCGCTGAAGGCGGTGCCTGCCTCCGCGAAGTCGACGAACCGGCTCGTGGTGCAGAGCGGCGCCTCGCTGCTGGAGTTCGTGCGCCTGGATCGGCTCACGCGTGAGGAACGCCAGCGCTTCCGCGCGTGGGTGGCATCGCTCTACTCGGCGCGCGCGCGAGCCATGGGCTGGGTGCCGAAGCCGGGCGAGGACGACTCCGTGAAGGGCTCGCGCTCCCTGTTCCTCCGGCTGGCCGGAGGCCTGGGGGATGACCCCCAACTGGTGAAGGAGGCGCTGCCCCTGGTGCGCGCATGGCTGGCGGACCGCAAGTCGGTGGACCCGGAGGCGTTCAGTTCCGCGCTGCCCCGAGCCGCGACGCACGGCGATGCGGCGCTGTTCGACGCGCTACTGGAGGCGGCGAAGAAGGAACAGGACCGCACCGAGCGTTCCCGGCTGCTGATGTCGCTGGCCTACTTCCGGAACCCGGACCTGCTGTGGCGGGCGCTGGGGCTCGTGGTGTCGCCGGAATTCGATGTGCGGGACTCGCAGGTCATCCTCCGGATGGCGTTGATGTCGCCGGAGTCGCAGGCGCTGGCGTGGAACTTCTACCAGACGCACTTCGATGCGCTGACCCAGCGGCTGCGCTCGGATGAGCTGGGCCGGCTGATTGGTCAGACGGGGAGCCTCTGCGATGACATCCACCTGGCGCAGGTGGAGACGTTCCTCTCGCCCCGCGTGGACAAGATCGAAGGTGGTCCGCGCGCGCTGACCCGGGCCCTGGAGTCCATCCGGCTGTGCATCGAGTCCCAGAAGCTCCAGTCCCCGAGCATCAAGGCGTTCCTCCGCGCCCGGTGACTCACGGACCGTAGGGACACAGGTTCAAAATCTCCGCGATGGGGGGGCGGCAGAGTTGCAGGAGCTGTGTCTCTTCCACGAACGAGGAGGCCCGCGCCTTGAGGAAGCAGGACGCGGGATCATCCGAGGGCGTGGCGTATTGGCAGAGCTGGAGCGCCTGCGGGTCGGCGAGGAAGCCTCCCTCCTGGACCCGGTGGAAGCACCGTGCCGGGGAGTCGGAACGGGCACCCTGGCAGAGCTGTGCCGCGATGCTCGCCGTCACCGAGCCGCCCTGGCGCGCCGCTTCGAAGCAGGAGTATTGCGGCGCACCCTCGGGAGGGCCTTCGAGTTGCCCCGCCGCCGGAAGCCCGAGCAGCGCGGCAGCCAGCCCCCAGCAACGTCTCCATTGGCCTCGCTTCATCGTTCACCCCCTATAGAAGGTGGGGGAGTCATGGCCCGCATGGGAGGGACGGGCGGGAAGACAGCCGCCGTGCGCCGGCCGCTTCAGCCGTGCACGGAGCGACTGTCAGCGGGCACGGCCGCCCGGTCCTTCAGACCGTAATCCCGCACGACGTGCGCCACCCGCAGGCGGTAGTCGCTGAACACGCCTCCCCGGCCTTCGCGCTGGGCTTCACGGTGGGCCTCCTGGCGCCGCCATTCCGCCACCGCTGCCTCGTCGCGCCAGTAGGACAGGGACAGCAGCTTCCCCGGTGCGCTGAGACTCTGGAAGCGCTCGATGGAGATGAAGCCGTCGATGTCCGCCAGCAGGGGCCGCAGCTCCGCCGCGAGGTCCAGGTACCGCTGCCGATGCGACTCGTGTGCCCAGACCTCGAAGATGACAGCAATCATTCCAGTCCTCCCAGGACGCGGGTGTTGGTGGAAGCACGCCAGGTGACGGGGCCCGACAGCGGCGACAGGTCCAGGCCGCTCGCGAGCACACACGCCGCCGCCGCCGTGGCCATCGTCGTCGCGAGCAAGGGCCCAGGACAGGCATGCGAGCCCAGGCCGAAGGTGAAGGTCTGGCGCCCCGCGCGCCCTGGCAGGAAGGCGTCGGGCTGGGGATTCTCCAGCGGATCCCGATTCGCGGCGGCGAGCACGACGACCACGGTCGCGTCGGCATCCAGCGTCTGACCCGCGACGGTCGCGGCGGCATGGGTGAAGCGTCGCGTGTTCTGGACTGGGGAGTCGTGACGAGCCGCTTCCTGGACCACGTCGTCCATCGTGCACGCGCCCCGTGAGAGCTGTTCACGCAGCTCGGGCATGCGAGAGAAGGCCCGCAGCGTCGCGCCCAGAAGGCCGGCCGTCGCTTCATACGCCTGGGTGAGCAGGCCCACGGTGTTGGGAATGCGCAGGTCCTCCGAGCCGTGGCCTTCCATGAGCCGGGCCGTGAACGCGGTCCTCGCCGTGGACTGGAAACAGGCCGCCACGCGTTCGTGCAGCCTCGCCGCACCCTCGCTGTCAGCAGGGGGCCCGGCGACCGAGCGGACATAGGCATCCACGTCCCGCACGCTCGCCTCCAGCGTGTCTTCCGGGAAGCCCAGCAGTGACCCCAGCACGAACACGGGAAGCTGGAGGGCGGCGTCCGGCAACCGTGACAGCGAGGGCGCTGCGAACAGCCGTGCCGCCCAGCGGCGGCTCTCTGCTTCGACCTCCCGAGGCGCCAACGGCAGTGCACTTGAAAGTGTCTGCTTCACGGCGGGGTAGGGGCCTCCATCGTTCATCCGCACCAGCCGTCCAAAGAGGGCCCCGGCGGCGGTGCCCACCAGATGCGGAGGCACCGGCTCCGACCGTGGCCGGACCCGGCAGTGCTCGCTCGTGAGCACCGCGCGGACGGTGGCCGCATCCGCCGCGATCCATGGCCCGAAGCCGGGGACGCGGTGCAGGCCGCCCCGGGCTCGAAGCTCCGCGTAGTAGGGGTACGGGTCGGGATGGGTGACGGCTTGATACGGGTCGGTGGGCGGTGTCATCGGTCCTCGTTGCCGGGCACTCTGCTGCCGTTGCCATGTCCGTGTGCTAGGAAATGGTTCGTCATGGAGCGAACGATGAATGCAGGACCGGACCTCGCGACGCTGGCCACGGCCGTGGGGGACGCCACGCGGATCCGGATGCTGGAGCTGCTCATGGAGGGGCGGGCGCTCGTCGCGAAGGAGTTCGCGTTCGGTACGGGCGTCAGCCCCGCGACGGCGACCGCGCACCTCCAGCGGTTGGAGCAGGCCCGGCTGGTCCGCGCCACCCGGCAGGGGCGCAACAAGGTGTTCCGGATCGCCACGCCCACCGTGGCGCGGATGGTGGAAGCGCTGATGACCGTGGCGGTCCGGGGGCCCCGTGTGTCAGCGACTCCGGAACCCCTGCGGGCCGCGCGCTACTGCTACGACCATCTGGCGGGCAGATTGGGCATGGGCATCACCGACGCGCTCCTGCGGGCCGGGCACCTGTCCCTTCGCAGACGCGCGTTCGCGCTCACCCCAAGCGGCGAGGCGTGGTTCCAGGACTTCGGCATCGACCTGGCGCCCGTGCGCGAGCAGCGGCGCCACTTCGCCCACCGGTGCCTGGACTGGAGCGAGCGGCGAGACCACCTCGCGGGGGCGCTGGGCGCGGCGCTCGCGGCCCGGGTGTTCTCATTGGGGTGGGTGGAACGTCAGCCTGACTCGCGCGGCCTCATCGTCACGCCCGGAGGCCAGCGGGGGCTCAAGCGTCACTTCGGCGTGCTGTAGGCCGCGGCGTTTGTGTCCGCGCGCTCCCGGGTGCGCTGGATGGCGACGGAGACCGCTTCGCCCACGACGCGCGGCAGACCGTGGGCGTCCATCGCCTTCAGCCCCGCCTCGGTGATGCCTCCCGGGGTCGCGATCTCCGTGATGAGGCGAGGGGTGGTGGCGCCGGGTTCGGCCAGCAGCTTCGCCGCGCCAATGAGCGTTTCCTTCGCGAGCGCCGCCGCTTCCGCCGCGTCCATCCCGTGCGCCATGGCGGCCTGGGCCAGGGTCTCCACGAAGCGGAAGACATACGCGGGGCCCGTGCCGCACACGCCCGTGCAGACCGTGAGTGCTTCCTCGGTCATCCACATCGGCCGTCCCGTCGCGGCGAAGACGGACTCGGTGGCTTGCCTCGCGGTCTCCGTCGCCCGGGTCCCGGCCGTCAGGGGCGTCACGCCTGCTCCCACGCGCACGGGTGTATGGGGCAGGGCGCGGATGACAGAGACGCAGGAGGGCAACGCCGCTTCCAACTGCGCGAGTCGCAAGTCCGCGGAGAGCGACACCACGGTCTGCCCCGGTTCCAGGGCAGGCGAGATGACCGCCATCAGCTCCCGCAGCTGCGCCTGCCGCACGGCCAGCAGGATCACCCCCGCGCCCCGCACCGCCTGCGCGTTGTCCATGAGGACGTGCACGCCATGCCGGGAGCGCAGCTCCTCCCCGCGCTCGGGCCGGCGCACCGTGACGCGAAGGTCCGACGAACGCACGTGGCCGGACCGCAACAATCCCAGGATGAGGGCTTCAGCGATCTTGCCGCCGCCCAGGAGGACGACGGGGGCGGGGATGGAATGGGACGCCATCGCTGAAGCCTAACCTCAAGTGGGCAGCCCGGAGTTCTCAACAGAGGCCGTGACCCGGTGTTCTCCGCGACGGCGCGCGCCTTGGCTGGGCGCAGCAATGGAGCTCGACGGGATGCGGGAGCGGACGGAAATGCGGACCCACGAACCGATGCGCCCGCCCGGGCCCGGTTCCCTCCAAACCTGTCCGACAGTCGGACAGGTTTCCGCCACACGAGGCCTGGGGGCGCGGCGGCCCTTCGGATCCGCATCGTCATGCGTGCGCGAACTCCACCAGGTGAGGGCTCGGACAGGGGCACCCGCCCGGGCCCGGTTCCCTCCAAACCTGTCCGACAGTCGGACAGGTTTTCGACGCATGCGGCCCGGGGCCGCACTGGCCCGGCGGGCGACGCGAAGGGTGTGCCTCGCGCCCATGTCAGACCCCTGTGGTTGGATGGCGACGCTGGGACGAGGAGGGGATGGTGATGGTGGGGCTCGTGGCGTTTGTGGGGGAGCAGTTCGAGCGTGGGTTGTCGCTGGGGGGACTGCCGGCCCGCGCGCAGTTCGGCTCGGAAGCGAAGCTGGCGCGTCTCTATGGAGCATGCCGGGCCACAGCGCGCGAGGCGCTGCGGTGGCTGGCGGCGCGGGGCTTGATGGTGCAGCCCCCCAGGCGCAATACGCGCGCGGTCACCGTGGATGAGTCGTTGACGCTGGAGAAGATGCGTCCTCCCGAGCCTTGCTCCCGCGCTGGATTCGTCAACGCGCTGCTTGCCACCCACTCAAAGTTTCACGCCCACCGTGGTGCGCAGCTGCGTGTCCAGCGCTGGCACCGTCGCGGGCGGCGCGCTGTCGTAGGTGAGGTTGAAGCCGATGCCCACCGTGACGCGGGGATTGGGCGTCACCGCGAAGATGGTCTCGTTGAGCACGCGCAGGTCGGAGGGGCGGGTGACTCGCGGCTGGAAGTAGACCGTCTCCACGAGGTTGATGTTCTCCATCAGCTTCACCCGGCCCAGCAGATAGCTGGAGACTCGCGGGTCCATGTAGCGGTCTCCCGCGTCCGGCTCGCCGTCCTTGCGCAGCCGCTCGTACTCCAGCATCAAAGCCACCCCGAAGGTGAACCCCAGGCGGTCCTCGTTGAGCAGGACGAAGCGCGGACCCGCGCCCAGCAGGGCACGGAGCTGGAGCCTGCGGAACTCGTTGTATTCATGCTGGGCGAATACCTCTCCCGACAGCACGTCGGTGAACCAGCGCCGGTAGCGCACGTGCTCCAGCACCTGGCTGACGATGCGCTCGCCACTGGCGAACGAATACTCACCTCGGATGACGCCCAGCCAGACGCCGCGCTCGGAGCGCAGCTGGCCCACCAGGGAGCCGCGGATGGAGAACAGCTCCGTGCTGCCCGTTCGCCAGTCGCCTCCCAGCTCGATGGCCGCGGCCGGCCCCGGCTCCGCCTTCTCGTCGAAGAGCGCCTGTACGTTGACGATCTGTGCCGCCGCGCCGCTCGTGTGGAGCAACACCACCAGCACCACCCACCCACCTGGTTTCAGGAGACCCATGCACCACTGCTGTGCCTGCTCGGGCGCTCCCGTTCAACCCTGTTGTGGGGGGCCTGTGCGTCGGCCCAGCGCTTGACGCCAACGGTGGAGCGGAGCATGCCTGCGCCGTTTCCCAGGCCCTTGCCCCGTCCGGAGTCCGTCCATGCAGGTTCACATCATCGATGCCTTCACCCGCACCGCCGGTGCAGGAAACCGCGCGGGCGTGGTGCTCGACGCCTCGGCGCTGGAGGTCCCCACGATGCAGCGGACCGCCGCGGCCGTCAGCGCGTCGGAGACCGCGTTCCTGCTGTCCCGGCCCGGCGACGCCACCGTGCGCCTGCGCTACTTCACGCCCGTGGACGAGATTCCCTTCTGCGGCCACGCCACGGTGGCCACCTTCCACCTGCTCGCGGAGAAGGGGCTCCTGCGAAGCCCGGGGACGTACACGCTGGAGTGCCCCGGCGGCACGTTCGACATCGAGCTGGAGCCCCAGGGGGCGCACGGGTCGCGGGTGTGGATCGCCACGCCCCCGCCGCCCGCGCAGCCCAACCCCGTGGCGCTGGACGCGCTGATGGCCACGCTGGGCGGGACGGCGTCACAGGTGGACCCGTCGCTGCCGGTGATCCGCCAGGGCCACCGGCTGGTGGTGCCCCTCCGGCGGCTCGCGGACCTGGAGGCCCTGACGCCGCGAGGCGCGGCGATGAACGCGCTGCTGATGCCGCACGGCATGCGCGGCGTCTACCTCTTCACCCGCGAAGCGAAGGAGGAGGGGAGCGTGGCCCAGGCGCGCTACTTCGTCCCGGGGTTCGGCATCCTGGAGGACCCCGTGACGGGCTCCGCCGCGGGACCGCTCGCGGCCTACCTCGCCGAGCACGGGAGCCTTCGCCTCCCGGAGCACGGCGGCACGGTGTCGAGCCGCATCGAACAGGGTGACACGCTCGGCAAGCCGGGCCGCATCGACATCCAGGTCACCGGCCGGCCAGGCCACATCGAGCGCGCCCGCGTCGGCGGAGTGGCCCTCACCGTGATGGACGCCACGCTGCTTGCGTAGCGAGGCTCCCGTGAACGCCGGACCGCGTGGCCCCGGACCCTTGATGGGCCCGCCGCGCACCTCCAGGTTTGGGTCGGGATGATTCCATCCCCGCTTGAGTGACCGGTGCGGTCCGGCGGCCGGGCGCCAGCCGGCTCCACCGGGGAAGGACGTCATGGCAACCGACAACAGAAACCCAGGCGCGCAGGGGGGGCCCTCCTCCTCGCACGCCATGAAGAAAGCCCAGGCCGGAGTGCCGGGCGCTACCTCGGAGGGACAAGACCCCAGGACGGGCGCTGGCATCTCCCGCCGCGAGTCTCTTGCTCCCGGCATCGGCAGGGAAGCCGTGCCCCTGAGCCCGTTCGGACTGCTGGGCAGGATGATCGAGGACATGGACCAGCTCTTCACCGGCATTGGAGGCCGGGGCCTCGCCGCCCGGAGCGGCGTGCTGGACGAGGGCCTCTGGTCACCGCAGGTGGACGTGCTGGAGCGGAACGGAAGCCTCATCGTGAGGGCCGACCTGCCGGGAATGAGGCAGGAGGACATCAACGTCGAGCTGCTGGATGACCTGCTCATCATCGAGGGCGAGCGCTCCTTCGAGCTGGAAGAGGAAGAGGAGGCCGAAGGCATCTGGCTCCTGGAGCGCAGCACCGGGCTGTTCCGCCGCGCCATTCCGCTTCCGGAAGGCATCGACACGGAGTCGGTCCAGGCGAACTTCGAGAACGGCGTCCTGGAGATCTCCCTGAAGCTTCCGGAGGAGCTGCCCCAGGGCAAGCGCATCGAGGTGAAGGGAGGCTCGCGCGAGCAGGCCCGCCGGATGACGCGCGGGAAGCCCATCCACTGAGGGAGGGGAGCCTGCGTCAGTGCGTGTGCCGGCGGCCCTCGTCCTCCACGACGGCCGCCGCCACCTGCTCCGCTGAGCCGCGCAGCTCCTCCTCGGGCGGCGAGTGCCAGGACTCGAAGGCGAACAGCTTCCGCATCAGCTTTCCGGCCTGATACCCCGGACGCAGCTCGATGGCGTCGAACATCCAGGCCAGCGCCTCGTCCGCGAAGGTGTACCAGGACTCCTCGCAGCCCGTGGCGTCCATGGTGAGGTTCATCGTGGTGACGATTCCATCCGACAGGGCCAGCGTCCGGATGTCATTGTCGTCGGGGCCCGAGGGCAGGTTCCGCTTCAGCGCCTGGAAGTGGGCATCCAGCTTGAACAGCCATTCGCGCGACCGCTCCAGCGCGTCGATGATGAGCTGGATGTTGTATTCCACGCCCATGTTCGGGGTGGGCTTCTGTCTGAAGAAACGGTGGCACCAGCAGTAGCCCCCGAAGCTCTCATTGCCCAGATACAGCCCCGTCTCCGTGTACCAGGGCCCCAGGTTCTGGTTGAGCATCCGCTGGATGTGTTTCGCCATCGTGTCGTGCTGCTCGTCCGTGAGCTTGCGCGTCCCTGGGGGCACGCGCGGCGTCAGGTACTCTCGCAGCATCCGGATGAGCTTCTCCGGGTCATAGCCATCCAGGCTGTCGCGGATGAGCAGCCAGTGCCCCAGGGCCGACCTGCTCATACGGCCACCTCCGCCACCCGCGCCGCCGCCTCACGGAGAGCCTCCGGGGGAGGCGCAATCCAGGATGTGAAGACGAAGGCCGTGTCCAACTGCTCCTGCGTGGCCTCCGACAAGGGCAGCTCCATTGCCTCGATGCACCACGTCATGGCGTCCTGCGCGACCTGGTACCAGGTCTCCTCGCAGGACGTCGTCTCCGCCGTCAGGTCCACGGTCCGCACCAGCCCTTCCGCGAGCGCCTTCGCCCGGAGAGCCTTGTCGTCGGCCGCCAACTCGAGCTGACGGCGCGAGGCCTGATACACGCCGTCCAGCGCGTACAGGAACGAACGGATCCGCTCCAGCGCCTCCAGCATGAGCTGGATGTTCTCATCCACATCCAAGGTCCGATGCGGCGGGTTCTGGTTGAAGAACGAGTGGCACCAGCAATAGCCCCCCAGCACCTCATTGCCCAGGGGCAGGCCGCTCTCGATGTACCAGGGACCCAGCTCGGCCTGGAGCAGGTCCTGCACGGCGTTCTTCGCCTGCTTGAGTCGGCTTGTGTGAATGCTTCCGGTCCGCAGGGGGGCCAGGGCCTCCCTCAGCCGGGACGCCAGCGATTGCGGTGAGTAGGCATCCAGGCTGTCGCGGATGCGGCGCCACGTGAAAGCCGATGCGTCACTGCTCATTCAGGCACCTCGTTGCGGCACGGGGCGTCCGGCCCCGCGATGGTCCGGGCCAGCAGCCTCGCCAGCCGCGTGTAGTTCACCGCGTCGCCCGGGCGCTTGGGCCACAGCACCACGGGCGCCAGCGGTGGCGTGGGCAGCCGGCCCCGGCGCAGCATGTATTCCAGCCACAGCCGCGCCGCGCGCGCGTTGCCGTCCGGGAAGGGGTGGAAGAAACACAGGTCCAGGTACAACCGCGTGGCATGTACCACCGGGTGACGCTCTTCCCGCGCGTCCGTCTCCACCTTGTCGCGGAAGGCCGCCTCCAGGCCGGGCGCGTGCGCATAGCGGTGCGCGCCACCCCTCGCGAAGGCGTCCCCGGTGCGAAAGCCCGTGGGCCCGCCCAGGAGCTCCGACTGGACCTCCACCATCCGGGAGAAGGTCAGCGGCTGGCCCGCGTCCGCGAGCCGCCGCACCCGGGCCAGGGCCCGCTCGAAGCGCTCCGTCCGCGCCGGTCCCTGGGCTTCATGGGCCGGTGCGTCATGGCGGTGCAGGAAGTCCTCCTGGGCCCCTGTCTCCCGGAAGGGCTGCCGCGCCGCCGCCGCCAGGTCCGCCCGGAGCGCGGGCAGCGCCCAGTCCAGGGCGCGCGTGGCCTCCCGGTGGGGCGCGAGCTGCTCGGTGGGGGATGGGGCTTTCACTCGGGGGACCGGGACGAAAACAGGGGGCGGAGAGCCCAGCATGGACGGGGCCGGGTGACAAACACCCCGGGCGGAGTGGCCCTCCCGTGGGTCACGGAGTGGAGCCTTGGCTCACAATTGCGTAAACAGGCCGTTCTGGCAGCAGGGAGAAGGCACTGAATGAAGACGTTCCTCGTGGTCAACCCGCGCAGCGCCAACGGGCAGACGGGGAAGCGATGGGTGGAGATCTCCGCGCAGGTGGGCAAGGTGCTCGGTGACTTCGGGTACGGCTTCACCAGCGGCGGCATGGATGCGGCGCGTCTGGCGCGGCAGGCCATCGACGATGGCTACGAGTGCATCGTCGCGGTGGGCGGCGACGGCACCCTCAACGAGGTCACCAACGGCTTCTTCCGCGACGGACAGGTCATCAACCCCCGGGCCACGCTGGGCCTGTTGCCCCGAGGCACCGGCGGCGACTTCCGCCGCACCTTCGGGTGGGACCTGGAGCTGACGTCCGCGCTGGAGCGGCTGCGCACGGAAACCACCGAGCCCTTCGACGTGGGGCGGCTGGAGTTCACCGACAACGACGGCAAGCCGGCCACGCGCTTCTTCTCCAACATCGCCTCGTTCGGCGTGAGCGCGGTGGTGGCCCGCGAGGTGAATCAGGGCAGCAAGGCGCTGGGCGGCAACCTGAGCTTCATGTGGGGCACGGTGAAGGGCCTCATCAAGTACCAGGAGCAGCAGGTGCGCCTCACGGTGGACGGCGGCGAGCCGGAGACGGTGAGCGTCACCGCGGTGGCCGTGGCCAATGGCCGCTACTTCGGCAGCGGCATGTTCGTGGCGCCTGACGCGGTGACGCACGACGGCCTCTTCGACGTCACCATCTGGTCCAACTACGGCCTGTCCGACTTCGTCCTCAAGTCCAAGGGCGTCTACAACGGCGACCACGTCACCTGGAAGGGCACGCGGCGGCTGCGCTGCCGCACGCTCCACGCGGAGCCGCTGACGGGCGACGTGTTCCTGGACGTGGACGGCGAGACGCCGGGCCGGCTGCCCTGCACCATGACGCTGTTGCCGGGCGCCATCCGCCTCAAGGTGTAGCGCCGGAGCGGGGCGAGCGCCGCGCGTCCTCCACGGGCGCGCCGACGCCGGGCGAGGCGGGTGTGGGGCGGTACCAGCTCGTCTGTCCAACCAGGTGCCGCGTGAAGCCGTCCTCCACCAAGGGCGAGGCCTCCGCGGCGCCCAGCACCAGGTAGCCGTCCGCGTGGAGCATCCGCCGCACGCGGGCGAGCACCGCGCGCCGGGTGGGCACGTCCCAGTAGATCATCACGTTGCGCAGGAAGACGAGATCCACGGGCGCTTCCAGCGGGAAGTCTTCCAGCAGGTTGAGCTGCCGGAACTCCACTGGCTTGCGCACCTGTTCGCTCAGCCGCCACCCGTCGCGCTCCTGGTGGAAGTAGCGCTGGCGCAGCTCGGGCGTCAGGCCGCGGTGGATCTCCTTCACGTCGTAGCGGGCCTCGCAGGCACGGAGGATCGCGCGGGTGGAGAAGTCGGTGGCGAGGATGCACACCGTCCATCCGGTGATGAGCAGCCCGGCCTCGGCCAGCGTCATCGCGACGCTGTAGGGCTCCTGGCCGTAGGCGCACGCCGCGCACCAGATGCGCAGGGTCCGCGTGCGGACGCGCTTCGCCAGCAGGGTGGGGAGCACCGTGGTGCGCAGGGCCTCGAAGACGCTCGCGTCGCGGAAGAAGGCCGTCTCGTGGTTGGCCAGCGCTTCCGCCAGGCGCTGGTGGAGCGGACTGCCCTCCGGCTGCGAGCGCAACCGGGAGACCAGGGCGGAGAGGTCCGGCAGCCGCTCCTCGCGCATGAGGGGCGTGAGCCGCGTCTCCACCAGCGCGTGCGTGTCTGACTCCAGCACGAGCCCGGAGCGGCGCAGCACGCGCTGCCGCAGGTACGCGAAGTCGTCGGGAAGCAGGGACATGTTCAGGTCCTCCGTCCGCGCGCGTCCACGCGCCGCGCCAGCTCCGGGGCCAGCGCCTCCAGGGGCATCACGGCATCCGCGAGCCCCGCCTGTTCCACCGCGCCCGGCATGCTGCCGGCGACGCAGCTGGCCTGGTCCTGCACCACCACCTGACCACCTGCCTCGTTCACCCGCCGGCAGCCGCGCAGCCCGTCCTGGCCCATGCCGGTGAGCACCACCGCCAGGACCCCCGCGCCGTACACCTCCGCCGCGGAGCGGAAGAGCAGGTCCACCGCCGGACGGCACGCGTTCTCCGCCGGCCCCTGGTGCGTGAGCAGCCGCACGCCCGTCGCATCCCGGCACACGGCCAGGTGGAAGTCGCCGGGGGCGACCCACACCGCGCCCGCCTGCACGGTGGCGCCCGTCACCGCCTCGCGCACGGTGAGCGGCGTCACCCCCTGCAACCGCTCCGCGAGCAGCCGGGTGAAGAGGGGCGGCATGTGTTGCACGATGAACACCGGCACCGGCAGGTCCGCGGGCAGCGCGGACACCAGGCGCACCAGCGCGCCCGGGCCTCCGGTGGACGCGCCGACGACGATGGCCTCCACCCGCGCGGGCATTCGAGGCCGGGACACGGGCTCGCGCGTCACCGGTGACGGCGAGGGCGCGGCGGACGGCGTGCGCACGTTCAGCGCCTTGAGCTTGCGCACCAGCTCATCCCGCACGGCCTCCACGGTGATGTTCATCCCGCCCGCGGACGTGGGCTTCGTCACGTAGTCGCGGGCCCCCAGCGCGAGCGCCTCCAGGGTCAACACGCCCGCGCGTTCGGTGAGCGCGCTGAACATCACCACGGGCAACTCTGGAGCGCGCTGGCGCAGGAGCTTCAGCGTCTCCAGCCCGTCCAGCTCCGGCATCTCCAGGTCCAACAGCACGACGTCCGGCTGGAACTGCTCCACCTTCGCCAGGGCGATGCGGCCATTGGGCGCGGTGGCGACGACCTCCAGGCCCGGGGCCGCGCCCAGCAGCAGCGACACCTGGCGCCGCACCACGGCCGCGTCGTCCACCACCAGGACCCGGATGGCGTTCATTCGCACCCGCTTCACCGCACCGCGTGCGCGACCGGGCAGCGGCCCGCGGGGGCGCTGGCGGCCCTCTCGCCATACACCTCGTGGCGCGGCCGGCTCGCGAGGATGGCGCTGGCGCCCCAGTCCGTCACGCGGTGGAAGGCCTCGGACGCGACGAAGGCGTCGAAGCCCTCGCGGCTGTGCCACTCGGAGACGATGAGGTAGCGCTCCGGCGCCCCCACGCTCTTGAACAGCTCCGTGTGCACGTGCGTCGGCAGCTTGCGCATCGCCTCCAGCACGAGCGCGAACTTCCGCTCGAAGGCTTCCGCCTTGCCTTCACGCACTTCGTAGTTCATGCCGATGGTGACCATCCGTCACCTCCTTGTCCGGGTTTCATTCGAGCCAGACCCGGACACGCCGGGGGCCCTCGTCCAGGTGGAACAACTCCGACGGCCGCAGCCCCGCCGCGACCGCCGCGATACCCATGGCCGCCGGATCCACGCCCCGCGCCGCCAGCTTGCGCGACAGGTCCTCCGGCAGCAGGTCCTCCAGGTGCGCCGTCACGTCCGCGCGGAAGGTCAGCGCGACGCGCGTGTGCCCTCCTTCCGTCACCTGGACCTTCAGGTAGCGCGCGGTGCCCTCCACGCGCGCCTCCGGTGGCGAAGGCGGGGGCGGCAGCGACGGGGCTCGGGCCTCGTCCAGGAGCGGCCCCCAGGCGATGGGCGCATCCAGCACGTCCAGGTGGCGCACCAGCCCGTGGAACGCGCGCAGGACGAACAGGAGCGACGCGGGCCCCGCTGCCCGGAAGTTCCAGCGGTGCGGCCCCAGCGCCTCGGTGAGCCGCTCGCCCAACCGCCAGCTTCGCGCGTGGAAGGCACGGTCCAGGAGGAAGGGCTCCAGCAGCACGCGGCTGACGGCGGGCAGCACCTCCGCCATGGGCTCCAGCAGCTCCGGCGCGAAGCCCAGCGTCACCCACGCGGACAGGAGCTGCTCCGGGCGCGGCGGAGTGCTCGGACACTTGAGGAGCGAGAGTAATCGCCCCAACCCCACGGCCAGCTCCGGCGGCAGCGGCTTCACGCAGCCGAAGTCGAGCACTCCCAGCACGGGCTTGCCGTCCGGTCCCCGCGACACGCGGTAGTTGCCCGGGTGCGGATCCGCGTGGAGCGCGCCCCACGTGAAGCAGCCGTGGAGGAACAGCCGCACCAGCGTGGTGGACAGCGCGCGGCGGTCCGCTTCGCTCCAGCGCCAGCCATCCGCGAGCGACGCCCCCTCCACCCAGGTCATCACCAGCAGGTCTTCCCGCGTGAGCGCGTCCACCGGCGCGGGGACGACGACGCCCGGCACGTCCGCCATGCGCGATCCCGCGTCCGACAGGGCCTGGGCCTCGTGGCGATAGTCCAGTTCGCCCTGGAGCATGCGGGCCAGCTCGTGGCGGTAGGCGGACAGGTCCAGCTTCCCGCGCCAGCCTCCCAGCGGCGCGGCCAGCCACCCCAGCGCGCGCAGATCATCCCGCACGGCCTCCGCGATGCCCGGGTGCCGCAGCTTCACGGCCACGGCGCGCCCGTCATGCAGCACGCCCCGGTGCACCTGGCCCAGCGACGCGGCGATGCCCACGCCGTCCAGCGACTTGAACACCTCCCGCCACGGACGGCCCAACCGGCGGGACACCTCCGCCAGCGCGGCCTCCGGCGCGAGCGGGGAGGGCGCCTCCGCGAGCGAACCGAACCCCGGCGTGTCCGCGCCCAGCTCCGCGAGCGTGAGCACCTGGCCCACCTTCTGGGGCAGCCCGCGCAGGCCCAACAGCCGCTGGGCCAGCTCGTGCCTCGCGCGCTCCTCGTCCTGGGGCCGGGACACCCGCCGCAGGCGCGTGGAGGCACGGGCCACCTGGCCCAGCTCCCACCACCGCTTCAATCCGGTTCGCACGTGACGTGGCTCCCTGGGCCTGACGCCGCCCGCGCTACTTCGTCCGCGCCGGCTTGTCGGAGGTGTCCACCTGCACGACCAGCCGTTGCAGCGACTGCGCCATGTGGGCCAGCTCCACCGCCGAGCGCTGCGTGCTGCCCGCGCCCTCGGTGGTGCTGCGCGCGGCCTCCGCCACGGCGGCCATGTTCTCGGAGATCTGCTGGCTGCCCTTGGCGGCCTCGCCCACGTTGCGGAGGATCTCTCCCGCGGTGGCCGTCTGCTCCTCCACGGAGGAGGCGATGGACGTCTGCAGCTCGTTGATGCGGCTGATGGTGGCGCCGATCTCCAGGATGGCGTTGACCACCTCCTCGGTGTCGCCCTGGATGGTGCCGATCTTCTGGCCGATGTCCTCCGTGGCGCGGGCCGTCTCGCGCGCCAGCTCCTTCACCTCGTTGGCCACCACCGCGAAGCCCCGGCCCGCCTCGCCGGCGCGGGCCGCCTCGATGGTCGCGTTGAGCGCCAGCAGGTTCGTCTGCTGCGCGATGGAGGTGATGACCTTGATGACCTTGCCGATCTCCTGGCTGCTCGTGCCCAGCTTGCCGACGACGTTGGACGTGGAGTCCGCGAGCTTCACCGCGGACGCGGCCACCTTGGCGGCGGAGCTCGCGTTGCGCGCCACCTCGCGGATGTTCGCGTTGACCTCCTCCATGCCGGACGCGACGCTCTGCACGTTGCGGCTGACCTGTTCGGCGCCAGCGGACACCTGGGTGGCCTGCGCCGCGGTCTCCTGGGCGTTGCTCACCATCTGCTGGCTGACGCTGGACAGCTCCTGCGACGACGCGGCGAGCGTCTGCGAGTGCTGCGTCACCTCCTGGAAGATGCCGCGCAGGGTGGTGTCCAGATCCTGCTCGCGCTGCTGCACGGCGAGCTTCTCCGTGATCAGCTCCCACGTCACCATGGGGCCCAGGTAGCGGCCCTGGCCGTCGTACACCGCCGTCACCAGCAGGTCCGCGGTCTCCGGGCCAATGGGGATGTTCGCGCGCACCGGCAGGTTCTTGTCGTTGGACAGGATCTTCCGCTGGTACGTCACGTCCCGGTGGAAGACGTCGATGTGGGAGCCCAGCACCCGGTCCGCGGCGACGGGCAGGTGCTTCTCCACGCGCTGCAACAGCCGGCGCGAGGCGGGGTTCAGGTAGATGATCTTCAGGTCCAGGTCGGCCACCATCACGCAGGTGGGCGCGTTCTCCATCATGGCCCTGAGGCGCGCCAACTCCGTGTCCGCGCGCTGCTGATCCGTGACGTCCGTCCACGTCACCACGTAGCCGGTGAGCGCTCCGCCCCGGCCCGAGATGCCGTCGATGCGCGCCTTGAGCAGGGTGGGGCCCACCGCGAAGTGGGCCTCATGCGGCAGCGCGGAGGGATCCAGCAGCCGCTCCTCCTCCAGCCGTAGCTGATGCTCGAAGTGGGCGAGGAAGTCGCCGCCCGCGTCCCCCGCGCCGTCGCGGAGGCCAGACGCCTGGTCGATGCGCTCGATGGCCTCCGAGGAGGACGCGTTCGAGAAGACGATGGCCAGGTCCGTGTCCAGGACGAACAGGTTGACGCTCGCCGCGTCCAGCACCGCCTCGCTCAGGGCTCCTTCGAGCGGCGTGGGCGCGCGGCGGCGCGAGGACCGGGCCGCGGGTGCGGACGCCACGGCGACCCGGCGTCCCTCCGTCCGGGAGGCACGCGCCGGAGCACGCTTCACGGCGGCGGTCCGCGAGGCGGCCTTCGCCACGGGCCTGCTCACGGTGTCGTCCTGCCTCGTGCCCACGGCGGCCAGCACCTCGCGGGCGATGGGGCCCGGCACGTCCAGGTCATCCAGCACGGTGGCCAGGTGTTCGGCGACGCGCCCGAAGTGATGGGGCTTGAGCTCCATGCGCGCGTGCACTTCGCGCATCGACGGGCCCTTGTAGACGGCCGGCCCGCCCAGGTGCTGGGTGAGGAACGCGACCATCTGGCGCTGCAGCTGGAGCATGTCCGCGCGGCGGAAGTAGGGCTTGAGCAGGGCGTCCGTCATCACCCGCGCGTAGAGCTTCTGCACGGCGGCCGTCAGGGGGGCCTTGCCGCCCAGGCGCTGGAAGAGGGTGGTTTTCACGGCGGGCGCGGTCGGGCGGGCCATCAGCGGGACTCCTGGGGAAGCACGGGGGGGGAAGGGGAGGCGGACGCGTTGGACGCGGGTGAGAGCCCGTCCACCACCGCGTCCGCGGACAACACGAGCAGCAGCCGGTCCGGCAGCGCATGGACACCCAACAGCAGCGAGCGCAGCGGCCCGCGCAGGTTGTCCGGCAGCGGCGCCAGGTCCGACTGCTCGAAGGGGAGGATGTCGCCAATGGCATCCACGCGAAGGCTCACCGCGCCTTCGTCGCCGCGCAGCACGACGTGGGGCGCGTCCGCGGGGGCGGTGCCTTCGGGCAGGTCCAGGCGGCGGCGCAGGTCGATGGCGGGGACGATCTGCCCGCGCAGGTTGAGCAGCCCCGCCACTTCCGGAGGCGCGCCGGGGACACGCGTGAGCGGGGGCGGGAGCAAAATCTCCTGCACGCGTTCGATGTCCAGGCCGAACAGGTGGTCACCCACCTGGAACGAGCACAGCTGGCGGAAGCCGCTCATGGCGCACCGCCTGTCAGCAGCTCCGGGTGCACGGCGCGCACGGTGCCCTCCACGTCCAGGAACTCGGTGGCCCGGGCCTGCACCACCATGGAGCCCAGCACGCCCGGGCGGCGCGTCTCGCGCTGGAGCGCGAGCTCCACCTCCGCGACGTCGAGGATGGCGTCCACCACCAGCCCCACGCGCGTGTCCGCGTGCTGGGTGACGACGACGGACAGCGACTCGCCCAGGGTGACCTGGAGGTGCTGCGTGATCCGCTCCGTCGCGCCGGGCCTCGCCTCCAGCACGGAGGCCACGTGCACCAGCGGCAGCAGCTGCCCGTGGTAGCGCGCCATCTCCATGCCTCCGCTCATCCGCTCCACGTCCGATGCGGGCAGCTCCTCCAGCCGGGCCACGCGCGACAGCGGAATGGCCACGCGGCCCTCCGCGCCATTGCGGCACAGCAGCACCCGCTCGCGTGTCTCCTGCGGGGCCGGTGCTTCCGCGGCCTCCGGAATGACGACCTGGGCCTGTGCCTCCGTGACGGTGCCCACGCGGCGGCCCAGGCCCATGGCGTCCAGGATGAGCGCCACGCGCCCGTCGCCCAGCACCGTCGCGCCCGCGTAGCAGGCCAGCCCCTTCAGGTGCTTCCACAGCGGCTTGACGACGATCTCCTCCGTGTCGTGGATGGCGTCCACCCACAGCCCGAAGGTGCGCTCACCGGCCTGAAGCACGACGACGGTGGCGCCCTCGTCCAGGTCCGGCATCGCCGGCCCCACGCCCAATTCGGCGGCGAGCACCACCAGCGGCAGCAGCTCCCCGCGCAGCCGCAGGACGCACGCGCCCTGGATGCGGGTGATGTCCTTGCGCGCTTGGGTGGGCTCCAGGAACACCACCTCCCGCAGGGAGGCCTGCGGCAGCGCGTAGCGGTCTCCCCGGCAGGTGACGAGCAGCGCCGGGATGATGGCCAGCGTGAGGGGAATCTTCAGGGTGAACGTCGTGCCCTGGCCGGGCCGGCTGTGCACCTCCACGGTGCCGCCAATGCGCTCCACCTGCGAGCGCACCACGTCCATGCCCACGCCCCGGCCGGACAGCGACGTGACGCGCTCCGCGGTGCTGAAGCCCGGCATGAAGATGAGCGTCAGCGCTTCCGCGTCCGGCATCCGCGCCGCCTGGTCGGCCGTGAGCAGGCCCCGCTGCGCCGCGACCTGCCGCACGCGCTGCACGTCGATGCCCGCGCCGTCGTCGGACATGCCCAGGTGCACGAGCCCGCCCTCATGCGAAGCGCTCAGCGTCAGGCACCCCACGGGCGGCTTGCCCGCGGCGAGGCGCTGCTCGGGCGTCTCCACGCCGTGGTCCACGGCGTTGCGCAAGAGGTGGGTGAGCGGATCATGCAGCGCCTCCACCAGCGTCTTGTCCAGCTCCGTGTCCGCGCCCTGCAGTTGCAGCCGCACCTGCTTGCCGCACCCGTGCGCCAGCTCCCGCACCAGCCGGGGGAAGCGGTTCCACACCTGGCCCACCGGCTGGAGCCGCGTCTTCATCACCACCTGCTGCACCTGCGTGGTGACGACGTCCAGCCGCTGCGACGCGGTGAGCAGGTCCGCGCCCGGCGTGGGCGAGGCCGCGCACTGAAGGATGCGGTTGCGAGCCAGCACCAGCTCGCCCATCAGGTTCATCAACCGGTCCAGCAGCGCCACGTCCACGCGCAGCTTGGAGTCCACCCCGGTCGCGGCGCCGCGCCAGGGCAGGGCGCCCGGAGGCGTCAGGGGCTCGGACACCTCCAGCGGCGCGGAGCCCGCCGCGGCGCCCGCCATGCGAGCGAGCAGCGCGGAGTGGTCCACCGCGGGCTCCAAGCCTGTCGCCTCGATGTGCTCCAGCGTCCCGCGCGCCGCGTCCGCCGCTGCCAGGAGCGTGGACACACGTTCGCGGTCCAGCACCAGGCGCCGGTCGCGCGCCAGGCCGAGCATCTCCTCGGCGGCGTGCATCAGCGCCTCCAGGCGGCTGAAGCCCAGGAAGCCGCAGGTGCCCTTCACGGTGTGCAGGGCCCGGAACAGCTGCGCGAGCAACGGCTGCGAGCCCGGCCGCGCCTCCAGCTCCAGCACCGTCGCCTCGATGCTCTGCACGTGCTCGCGGGACTCGATGAGGAACTCCCGCATCACGTCGTCCCAGCCCGGAGTGTCACTCACGGACAGCACGCCCTTGGACGGAAGTCCACATAGACTGTATGTGTTTGATGAGACGGATTTGACTGGCGCTGCCCATGGGCAACGGCCCCCCCGACCCACAAGACTCCGGAGTCGAAGTCCCAGCATCCTCCAAAGTCAACGGCGTGAAAGCTGTCCCGGAGGGAAGGTGCCCTGCTCAGAAGAACAGGCGAAGCAGGTCGTACCGCGTCTCCGCGCCCAGCTTCCGGAGCAGGTTGGCCTGGTGGAATTTCACAGTGCGCTCGGTAATCCCTAACACGGTCGAGATGTCGGTCGGCGAGCGGCCGAGCGCGAGATATCGCAAGACATCGCCTTCCCGCTCGGACAGCCGCGCGGCGTTCGCCATGCGCCGCACCTTCGCCTCGAAGAGGCCGCTGAGTGTTTCATCACCGATGGTGTGAACGCTGACACGCGCGGTGCCGGCGCCCGTGGGCGTGGCGGTGACGACCTCATAGCCCTCGGCGTGCTCGGAGGCCTGCCGCACGATGGTGTGCGGCCAGGAGGCAGGCGCGGCCATCGTCAGCGGGCAGTCCAGGCAGGGGGCGTCGCGTTGCGCGAAGGCGCCGAAGCACTGCCGGCCCACCATCTCCTCCTGCCGCGCCTCCCCGGAGGTCCACACCGCCTTGAGCGTCCCGAACGACGACAGTTCGGTGGAGATTTCGTAGCTCAGGTCCTGGTGGGGCCCCTGGGCCGGGGCCGGCTCCGGGGCGACGGTGCGCTCGGGGACGGAGAGGGGCGGAGAGGCGCGCGTGATGATGGCCACCAGCCGCAGGGGAGGGCGGCCCACTGCGGCCACGTCCAGCTCCACCGACAGCCGCTCGCCGTCACGCGTGAGCACCTCCGTCTCCAGCCGGGTCTCGGCGCTGGTGAAGATGGCCCGCAGCGCCTGTCCCACCTCGCGCCCGTGCTCGCGTGGTGTGCAGACATCCGTCCAGCGGCGACCCAACAACTCCTCACGGGGCCGGCCCAGGAGCGACGTGAACGCGCCGTTCGCCAATTCGATGCGGCCGCGCCGGTCCATCACGACGATGGGGCGCGTGTCCCGCTCCGCGAGCAGCGACGCGGTCAACGACCAGTCCATGATGCCCCCCAGCCGTTGCAATCCCGTTCAAGCTTTACATGGGTAGTGCTGAATTCCTCGGTTTAAATAGCTTACAGCGAGGCGACTGCATTTGCATTTGGACAAAGGTCCAATCACATACCGTCGTGCTCGGAGGAGGACTGTCCGTGCGTGCCCGTCCGCCTGGAGAGCGTGCCGGAAACCTGGCACGTCCCCTTGAATCCGGGCAACCTGCTGCATCGCCTGGGCTCGGGGATTACTCCCAGGGCTTCCCCGCCGTCCCCTCCGTGGGAGAGGAGCTGCACGCATGAGCGCACCGCGACGTCCCGCGCAATTCGACCTCTTCACCGGCGCGGTGGAGGAGCCCCCGGCGTCGTCTCGGCGCAGGACCCAGCCGGTGGGGCCCGCCGAGCCGTCCGACAGCCTGCGCATGCTGGGCGAGCAGCTTCCGCGCGGCGTCTACCTGGGCACGTCGTCGTGGACCTTCCCGGGTTGGAACGGGCTCGTCTATGACCATGAGGCCAGCACGACCCAGCTGGCGCGCGAGGGCCTGGCTGCCTACGCGCACCACCCGGTGCTGCGCACGGTGGGCATCGACCGGACGTTCTACGCGCCGGTGCCGGCCACCACCTTCGCCGAGTACGCGCAGCAGGTGCCGGACGGCTTCCGCTTCCTGGTGAAGGCCCACGAGGCCTGCACGCTGGCGCGCTTCCCCGTGCACGAGCGGTACGGCGCGCACCGGGGGCAGGTGAACGAGCGCTTCCTCCAGGCGGCCTACGCCGTGGACCACGTGGTGGCGCCGTTCCTGGAAGGGCTGGGCGACAAGGCCGGGCCGCTCGTCTTCCAGTTCCCGCCACAGGACCCCGCGGCGCTGGGCGGCGCGGGCCGCTTCGTGGAGCGGCTGCACGCGTTCTTCTCCGCGCTGCCCCGGGGCCCGCTGTACGCGGTGGAGGTGCGCAACGAGGAGCTGCTCACGGAGGGCTTCGCCCAGGCGCTCGCGGACACGGGCGTGAGTCCGGTGCTCGCGGTGTGGGCCCACATGCCGCCCGTCGCGCGGCAGGCGAAGCTCACGCGCGCCTTCGAGGCCCGCGCCGTGGTGGTGCGCTGGATGCTTCCGCCGAACCTGGGCTACGAGGAGGCCTACGCCCGCTACGCGCCCTTCAACCAGTTGGTGGACGAGGACGTGGGCACCCGCGACGTGCTGGCCCGCGTGTGCATGGCCGCGGTGCGGCGCGACCGCCCCGTCTTCGTGACCATCAACAACAAGGCGGAAGGGAGCGCCCCCCTGTCCGCCGTCCGGCTGGCGGAGCGCGTCGTGTCACACAAGGAGGAGGGCGGCCAGAGAGGCGCCGTTCACGCAACATGACTTGCGCGCGAGCACGGCGCTTGCTTACGTGAATGCTCATGATGGTGATGACCCTGGCCGCGCTGTTGATGCAGATGACCTCCGCCGGTGGAGCCGGCTCGGAGGGCAAGCGTGCGGGCAATCACGTGGACCAGACTGATGAGAGCCACCCGCGAGCAGTGAAAGAGGACATCACCTCGCTCAAGGGGGAGATCACCAGCCTCAAGGAACAGTTCCGGCTGGCGCGCGAGCGTCAGCGTCTGGCGGCCGAGGAGAAGCAGCGCCAGGAGGAGGCCCGCTACGGTGTCACGCCGAAAGCCACTCCCGCCCCTGCCGCCGGAGGGTCCGGAGCCTCCGCCCACGCCAGATGAGCTGGGAGGCGAGCTGGGAGCGGTAGAAATTCCGGTCGATGGAAACCTCGACCTGCATCTCTTCCAGCCTCGCGAGGTGAAGGAACTCGTCACCGAGTACCTCTGGGCCTGCCGCCAGAAGGGCGTGCTCGACGTGCGCATCATCCACGGCAAGGGCACGGGCGCGCTGAGGCGCACCGTGCAGTCCCTGCTGCCCACGCTGCCGGAAGTGGAAGGCTTCCAGACCGCCTCCGAAGCGGACGGAGGCTGGGGCGCGACGTGGGTGCGGCTCAAGCCCCTGTGAAGGGGCTCGTGCTCCTCAAGACAGCCAGAAGTAGGCGGAGGCGATGAGGGTGCGCTTCTCCGTCACGCGCGCCTTGTTCGCCAGCTCCGCCATCTGCCGGTCCTTGGAGGCGTAGCGCTTCTCCTCCTCGTTGCGCAGCGACGCCAGCTTGCGGCGGTAGTCGCGCTCCTGCCGGTCCGAGTGCGCCCGCGCCTTCGCGCGCTCCGCGACGTCCTCGATGCCGGAGACTTCCTTGCGCGCGTCGAACCACGCCTGGCGGGCGGACTCCACCACCTCGCGGGACTCCATCAGGCAGTCCTCGACGTAGCGGTCCGCGCGCTCCTTGGCCTTGTCCAGCTCCAACGCGTTGCGCCGTTCCGCGGCCCGAATCAGCTCATCCTTGGCGGTCATGAGCGACTGCTCTTGCATGAGCTGGACCGACACCGGCGCGGGCTGCCGGCGCTTCTCTTCCTTGGCGTCGAGCTTCGTGAAGTGGACACCGTCCGTCAGCGGCAGGGCGCGGAAGCCGCCATCCCGGTCCTTCACCAGCACCAGGTGGACCAGCTTCTCCTCCGGCTTGAGGCCCGTGGTTTCGAACTTGTAGACGAACCACCAGCCCTCGCTGCCGGCCAGCCGCGCCAGCCGCGAGGGGAGCCCCGCCGCGTCCAGCTGCAGGTAGCTGACGGTGTCCTGGGTGCGGTCGCGCACCGCATAGGCGGCCTTGGCCACCTGGAGCCGTCCGGAGGTGCGGCTGCCCAGCACGGAGCCGGTGAGCGCCTTCGCCTCCTGCTGGCGCTTGGCCACGACCTCCTTGGCCGCGTCTCCCGCCACGCGCAGCCGGCGGCGCACGTCGCCGTCGAAGCGCTCCAGCACCACCGAGCGCATCGACGTCATGCGCTGGTTGATGGTGCCCTCCAGCTCCTCGCGCAGCTTGTCGAAGGCGACGTTGATGTCCTTCGGGTCGCGGCAGGACTGGTAGATGTCCAGCACGCGCCGCTCGAAGTCGACGCCGCTCTCCAGCGCGCCCAGGATTTCGTCGGACGCGCCGAACACGCCGTCGAAGAGGTTGAGCTTCTTCTCCAGCAGCTCGAACAGGCGCGCGTCCGCCGCGTTCTGCCGGTTGAGGAAGTTCACCACCAGCACGTCGCGCTGCTGGCCGTAGCGGTGGCACCGGCCGATGCGCTGCTCCACGCGCTGCGGGTTCCACGGCAGGTCGTAGTTCACCACCAGGTTGCAGAACTGGAGGTTGAGGCCTTCGGCACCGGCCTCCGTGCAGATGAGGATCTGCGTCTTGTGGCGGAACTCCTCCACCAGCGCCCGGCGCTCCTCGGGCGTGCCACCCGCGTCGCCGGACAGGAGGGAGATCTTGTCCTTGTAGCCGTGCTCCGACAGCAGCCTGAAGAGGTACTGCTGCGTGCGCTTGGACTCCGTGAAGATGAGCGCCTTCTCCGGCCAGGAGTGCGTGCGCATCACCGCGAAGGTGCGGTCCAGGGCGCGCTTGAGCGCCTCGCCCTTGGCGTTGATGCGGATGGAGTCCGCGAGGTCCGCGTACTGGCGCAGCTCCCAGACTTCCTGCTCCAGCGTGCGGACCTGGGGCGCCTTGGCGGGGTCGTCGGACCACTCCTCGCCTTCCTCCACGAACTGCTTGGCCTCTTCCGGCTCGAAGAGCGACAGGGCCTGCTGTCCCAGTCGCGCGGCCGTCAGGCGCTTCTCCAGGTTCTCCGACAGCCGCCGCAGCGTGGGCGCGATGGCGAACGTGGAGGAGGCCAACAGCTTGCGGTAGCACAGCGTCAGGAGCGTCTTCTTGCCCGGCTCGATGGCCGCGGCCTCCGAGCGCTGCAGGTACTCACTGACCTTCTCGTAGAGGTCGTGCTCCTCGGGGGAGGGGAGGAAGTCCTCCACGATGCTGCGGCGGTTGGTGTAGCGGACGTACTCGCGCACCTGACGGCGCAGCGTGCGTTGCACCACCGGGGCCAGCCGCTCCTTGAGCTCACACGCGGCGGCCTCCGTCATGCCGCCGCCCTCGTCCGCGCGGTAGCGGCTGCGGAAGGCGTGCTCGGGGCCCAGGATCTGCTCGTCCAGGAGCGACATCAGGCCGAACAGCTCCATCAGGTCATTCTGGAGCGGGGTGGCGGTGAGCAGCAGCTTGGGGCGGCCCGCCAGCGACGCGCGCAGCGCCTGGCCCGTCTTGTTGTTGGGACGGTGCGCGTTCCGGAGCCGGTGGGCCTCGTCGATGATGATCAGGTCCCACGGAATCTCCGACACGAGCGCGGAGCGGTTCGCCGCGAACGGGTGCGAGCAGATGACGGGGAAGGGCTGATCGAAGCAGTTGTTGTGCTTCTTCACGTCGCGGCCGTCGACGAGGACGCTGTCCAGGTCGAACTTCTCGCGCAGCTCAGCGTTCCACTGCGCGCGCAGCACCGCGGGGGCCAGGATGAGGATGCGGTTCTTCCCCTCCGCCATGAGCTGGGCGATGACGAGGCCCGCCTCGATGGTCTTCCCCAGGCCCACCTCGTCCGCGAGCATGCAGCCGCCGCGCGACAGCGCGTCCAGCGCGAACATCGCTGCTTCGACCTGGTGGGGGTTGAGGTCCACCTTCGCTTCGGCCAGCGCGTTCGCCAGCCGCTGCTGCGTGTCACCGCTGCGCGCGAGCAGTTCCTCGGCGAGGAGCCGCTCGTGGAAGGGCGTCAGCCCCGCCTCCACCAGCTCCTCCGCGGCACGGGCCGCGATGGCCGCGGCGTCCGCTTCCACTTCCAGCTTCAAACCCCTCGCGACCTCCGCCAAGTCCCGCCTCCCGTCCGGTTTGGAGCGTGCGCGCGTACGCGCGAACAGTTGAGGCGCGCCATTCTGGGGAGCGATCCGCATCTGTAAAGGGGGTCCTCCCGGAGGCCGAAAACTCGGCCTCCGCGCGATTGGCAAGCGCGCTGTTCGGCGGAGCGACACATGCGCGCGCGAGCGTGGGAATGTCTCAAAGGGCTTGACGAATGCGTCGTGAGCGCTCAGAGCCGCCCGCGCGCCTTCACGTCCAGGTACACGTTGAGTGCAGCAGCGCCGAATCCGCGTGCCGGTGCGCGCACCACCAGCGCCCCCGCGTCACGCAGGGTGGTGGCGGTGCGGCGGTACTCGGACTCCATGCGGGAGGCGACCTGCCGCGCGTAGGCGGACGTCGCGTCGCCGGGCACGTCCGTGGCGGCGGCCTCCAGGTCCTCGTCCAGCAGCGACGCGACGACGGGCAGGTGCCGGGGGCGCAGGGCCAGCGTGCGCGTGAGGAGCGCGGAGGACGCGTCCGGGTCCACCAGGTCGGTGAAGAGCACCACCAGCGCGCGGCGCGTCTGGCGGGCGAAGGCGAAGTCGAACGCGCGGCCGTAGTCGCTCTCCTCCAGGCCGGCCTCCGCGCGGTAGAGCGACTCGGTGATGAGGCGCAGGTGCTCCGCGCCCTTGCGCGGGGGCAGGAAGGTGCGCACGTCGCTGGCGAACGCGAGCACGCCCACCACGTCGCCCGCGTCCAGGCTCACGCGCGCCAGCCGCAGCGCCGCGTCCACCGCGTGGTCCAGCTTCCGGCGCCCCTGCACCCGGCCCGCCATGTGACGGCCGCAGTCCAGCAGCAGCAGCACCGGCTGGTTGCGCTCCGGCTGCCACGTGCGCACCAGCGTGTGGCCATGGCGCGCGGAGGACTTCCAGTCGATGTGGCGGTAGTCGTCGCCGGGCCGGTACTCGCGCAGCGATTCGAACTCGCGGCCCTCCACGGACTTGCGCAGGAGCGTGCGCGCGGACACGGCCTCCGACGAGCGCGCCAGCGTCAGCGCCTCGCGCGACAGGGCGCGCAGGTCCGGATACACCTTCACGTCCTGGCCCGCGGGCAGCCGCACCTGCCGCGAGCACAGGCCCAGCGGCCCCATCAGGCGCAGGTTCACGTCGCCAAAGCGCGCGTCGCCCCGGGAGGGAGGGTGCACGCGGTACGTCAGCCGCGTGGCGTCGTTCGGCTCCAGTGAGAAGGCCTGACGGTGGCCGTGGCTCTCCACGTCCAGGGGCGGCTCGTCGCGCAGCTCACCGCGCACGGGCCGGTCCGTGCGCGAACGCAGCTCCCAGCGCACGGTGTTGTCCACGCCGGAGGAGAGGATGGGCTCCACCTCGCGGCGCGCGTCGACGTCTCGGGCATGCGGCGCGCGCAGGAAGTCCACCGCGCACAGGAGCAGGACGGCCACGTCCACCGCGAGCGCCAGCCACCCGAAGGCGGGGCTCGCCACCGCGAGCGCGGCGGGCACCATCGCTCCGGCGAACAGCGCCACGGCGAGGCCGCTGGGGACGGGGCGCCCGAGGCTCACCGGGGCACTCGCACCCGTTCGAGCATCTGCTTCAGCACGTCGTCCGCGGTGAGGCCCTCCACCTCCGCCTCGGCCTTGAGGAGGAGGCGGTGGTTGAGGACGCTCGGCGTGACGGCCTTCACGTCATCCGGCGTGACGAAGTCGGTGCCCCGGAGCGCCGCGTGCGCCTTGGCCGCCGCGAGCAGGGCCTGCGCGGCACGGGGGCTCGCGCCCAGCCGCACGCGGGGGTGGGCGCGGGTGTCGCGCACGAGCTGCACCACGTACTGGAGGATGGAGTCGTCGCACGCGACGCGCGCCGCGCGGTCCTGCAGCTCCGTCAGCGTGCCAGCGTCCAGCACGCGGGACACCGCGGGTGGCCGGCCCTCGCGCTGGTGGAAGGCGCGCAGGAGCGAGGTCTCCGCTTCGCCATCCGGGTAGCCCACGCGCACGCGCATGAGGAAGCGGTCCAGCTGCGCCTCGGGGAGGGGATAGGTGCCCTCCAGCTCCAGCGGGTTCTGCGTGGCGACGACGAAGAATTGCGGCGGCAGCGCGTGGGTGACGCCGTCGATGGTGACCTGCCGCTCCTCCATGGCCTCCAGGAGCGCCGCCTGCGTCTTGGGCGGCGTGCGGTTGATCTCATCCGCGACCAGGACCTCCGTGAAGACGGGGCCCTTCATCAGGCGGAAGGTCTGCTCCTGCGGCTGGAAGACGTTGGTGCCCAGGATGTCCGCGGGCATCAGGTCCGGGGTGAACTGCACGCGGGAGAAGGACAGGCCCAGCGCTCCCGCCATGCTGCGCGCGGTGAGCGTCTTGGCGACCCCGGGCACGCCTTCCAGCAGCACGTGGCCGCGCGCGAGGAAGGCCGTCACCAGGTCGGCCAGCACGCGGGGCTGGCCCACGACGGCCGAGCCCAGCGCGTCGAGGAGGCGGGAGAGGGGCGTGGCGTCGGACATGATGGCGGGCGACGGTAGCCCGCCTCACGTCCGGCGCGGCAGCGAAAAACTCGGGGGCCTAGTCCTGGCGCTTCAGGCCCATCAGGGTGCCCAGCACCGCGACGACGCCGCCGAGGATGCCCAGGAAACAGCCGATGCTCGGCGACGAGTTCATCATCTCCGCGTTGCCCAGCGGCGACGGCACGAGGGTGGTGTCCGAGGACAGCTTCAGGAACACCAGCGACCAGACGAGGGTCACCACGCTGCAGAACATCTGCGCGCCCCACGGCAGCATGGGGTTCACCCAGGTCATCACCTGACGCGCCCGCAGGCCCACGAAGACCATGGTCGCCACGGCGAAGAGGAAGGAGATGAACCCCAGGCTGATGAGGCCCAGGAAGTCGCCGTCCGCCGCCGTCTCCTTCCACGGCATGAAGCAGGAGAGCACCACCAGCGTCGCGCCCCAGAACGCGATGCGGTCGCCGCCCTCCAGCTCGCGCAGGAACGAGCGCGCGTCGTCCAGCAGGACCTCCGGATCGTCAATGGGCGAGCGGGGCGACTCCAGCTCCCGGGCCTCGCGGGACCAGGGATCCGCCACCGCGTCGCCCACGTCGTCCTCGTCCTCCTCGACGCGGGCGGGCGCCGGGGCGCGACGGGCCGGCGCGCGGGCGGGAGCGGCCTTGGCTGCGCCACCGCCCCGGGCGGGAGGAGCGGCACGCTGGGCCTTCTCCCGGGCGATGTCGTCCATGCTGCGCACGTTGGTGGCGTCGTCGCTCGGCGGCGGCGTGGCGGGGCGGGCGCCCGTCCTGGCGCGGGCCGGAGCAGGGCGTGCGCGAGGCTCCGGAGCGGCGCGGGCCGGAGGGGGCCGCGACCGCGGCGGCGGGCGGACTCCGGTGCTCTCGTCATCGCCGCCCGAGTCCCCCTCATCCCCGGCTCCCCCGAGGAAGGACTCGTCGATGATGTGGTCGCAGTGTGGGCAGATGGCGGTGTCTTCCGCGACCTTGCGATTGCAGCCTGGGCAGTTCAGGGCCGGTGCTCCGGGAGGGGGGAAACGGCCCGATATCTTCCCGGCCCCGGCGCGCGGCTGTCAAACCTGTTCAGCGGCATAACCCCTGGATTTTCGCGGGGAATTGACCTAGCCCAGTCGAGCATGGCCCGCCTGCCCGCCGCCGTGTCCGCCGGATTCCTCCTCGTGAGCGCTTGTGTCCGTTCGGTGCCGACACCCGACGTGCCCCCGCCCCAGGTCGAGCCCTCACGGGTCATCGAGCAAATCCAGGACTGGGAGGACCGCCGCTCGCTGGGAGGCGGTGACCTGGTGCGGCTCGCCACCGCCGCGCCGGAAGTGGCCGTGCGTGTGCGCGCCCTCCGGGCCCTGGCGCGCATCCAGGACGTGGCGACGTTGGACGCCGTCCTCTCCGGGCTGACGGCGCCGGACAAGGCCGTGCGCGACGAGGCCGCCTTCGCGGCGGGTGAGCTGGCGCAGTCGTGGGAGCCGCTGCCGGAGGACGCACGGACAGCGCTTACGCAAGCGCTGGTGCACGCCGAGGCCACGGAAGCCGACGGCTGGGTGCGCATCACGCTGCTGGAGGCCCTGGGCAAGCTGGCCACGCCCGGTGCGGTGGAGGTGCTGACGGCCCGGCTGTCTCCGGCCAGTGGTCCCTGGTCCGAGGCCGCGGCGACGGCGCTGGGCGTGGCCGCGCGCAAGGCCGGAGCCGCGGCCGTGGCGAGCGTCCCCTTGGAGACGATCCGCGCGCTGCTGAACCCCCGCGTGCGGAGCGAGGTGAACCTCGCCGGGGCGTACCTCCTGGCGGCGTCGAAGCGGCTGGACGCCGTGGATGCACTTCGCTCCTGTCCGGCCAACGGGCATCCGGATGTGATGGCCCTCTGCGTGAAGGGCCTGGGCGACGTGGGCAGCCCGCGGGACTGGCTGGCGCTGAACCTGACGCTGGGCGACGCCACGCCCCGCGTGTCGGCGGAGGCGGCGCGTGCACTGGCGAAGCTCGCCGCGAAGTGCGAGGCCGGATCGCCTTGTAATCCGCTGCTCGCATTGGAAGGCCAGGTGTACCGGGCGAAGCAGGTCGCGGAGGGAAAGGCGGCGCAGGGCCACGCGTTGCTGGCGGTGGCGCAGCAGGGACTTCCGCTCCAGGGCCGGCCGGTGTTGTCGCGCCTGAGGAGTGCGCTGGCGGAAGCAGACCGCGCCGCTGTGTCCGACGAAGCCCGCGCGGACCTCGCCTGGCTGGACTGCCGTTTCGCGGCGGCCATGGACAGGCAGCAGGGCGCGTTGGATCAGGTGCTCCAGTGCGGCTACGGCCGCGTCCCCGAAGCCCGATGGCTCGCGCTGGGACTGCACGAGGTGGCGCAGTTCAAGGGGCAGCCCACCGGCGCTGCGTTCGCGGTGCCGTACCTGGACCACGTCAGTCCCATCGTGCGCGGCGCCGCGCTGGATGCCCTCTCCGAACGTCCCGTGCCCGAAGCGATGGCGCCCATTCGCGCGCTCATCGGAGGAGGGGACGCGGTGGTGGCGGGGCAGGCCGCGGCCGCCGCCGGCAAGCTGAAGGACGCCGAGGCCCTGACCGCGGTGCAGGCCCTGGCCGACCGCGTCCCCAAGGAGCCGGACCTGGCGGAGGCGGTGGCCGGCGCGCTCGTCGCGTTGCAGGGAAAGGCCGCGGAACCGCGCCTGCGCGAGTGGCTGAGCCATCCTCACGCCAACGTGCGCCGGGTCGCGGCCGAGTCGCTCACGTCACTCTTGGGTGCTCCGGTCCGTTCCGCCCGCGTGGAGTTGCCTCCGGAGACGTACCGTCCGCCGGCAGCGCCTTCTGGCACGACGCTCACGCTGCGCACGCGCAAGGGCGACATCACCGTCCTGTTGGATCCGGAAGCGCCGCTCACGGGCGGCAACCTGGTGGCGCTCGCGAAGCAGGGCTACTTCCGGGGCATCACCTTCCACCGCGTGGTGCCGGACTTCGTCGCGCAGGGCGGAGACCCGCGCGGAGACGGGGAGGGTGGTCCCGGCTACTCCATCCGCTGTGAGATGACGCGCCGGCCGTATGCGCGGGGCACCGTGGGGATGGCGCTGTCGGGCAAGGACACCGGCGGCAGCCAGTTCTTCTTCACCCACTCGCCGCAGCCGCACCTGGACGGCCGCTACACGGCCTTCGGCGAAGTGATTCAAGGCCTGGACGTCGTGGACGCGCTCCTGGAGGGCACGATCATCGACGAGGTCGTCGTCGGCACTCGCGCCCCCTGAGGCCGGCCCCTCGCGCGTCAGGCCCCGGCGGCGCGCGCGGGCACCGGCTCGCCCTGGGCGTTGAGCTTCGCGCCCGTCCAGCGGTGGCTCTCCGACTCCTCCATCATCTCCACCTCGCGGCGGATGCGGGCCCACTCCGTCTCCGGCAGACCGAGGAACGCCTCCGCGAGCATCGGGTCGAACTGCGTGCCCGCGCAGCGGCGGACCTCGTCGCGCGCCACGCTCATGGGGCGTCCCTTGCGATAGGGCCGGTCGGAGGTGATGGCGTCCAGCGTGTCCACGAGGCAGAAGATGCGCGCCCCGATGACGATCTCCTCGCCCTGGAGCCCCAGCGGATAGCCCTTGCCGTCCCAGCGCTCCTGGTGCTGCAGGACGATGAGCGCCGCCTCATGCAGATAGGGCATCTTCGCCAGCATCCGGTAGCCGAACTCCGGGTGCAGCTTCATCTCCACCCATTCATCCGGCGTGAGCGGCCCGGGCTTGAGCAGGATGGAGTCCCGCACGCCAATCTTCCCGATGTCGTGCAGGAGCGCGCCCTGCTCCACCACGTCCAGCGCCGGTCCGGTGAGGCCGATCTCCTGCGCCAGCCGCCGCGCGTACAGCGACACGCGCCGCGAGTGCCACTGCGTCTCCGTGTCGCGGTAGT
Source organism: Corallococcus sp. AB011P (assembly GCF_003611605.1). NCBI lineage: Bacteria > Pseudomonadati > Myxococcota > Myxococcia > Myxococcales > Myxococcaceae > Corallococcus > Corallococcus sp. AB011P. Next base: position 119,766 of record NZ_RAVX01000011.1, on the reverse strand, counting down.
CCAGCGCGCTGATGAGCCCGTCCAGAAGCCCCGTGGTGCGCTCGATGACCCGTCGCTCCAGCCCCTCGTTGATGGACAGGAGCTCCGCGTTCTTCTCCGCGACCTCGCGTGTCAGCCGCTCGTTGGCCGCCACCAGCCGGTGGTGCTCGATGGCCTGCCTCACGCTGCTGGTCAGCTCGCTCAGCGCCCACGGCTTGCCCAGCAACCGGAAGACCTCGCCCCGGTTCACCGCCTCCGACGCCGTCTTGAAGTCCGCCGCCGCCGTCAGCATCAGCCGCACCGCGCGAGGGTTCTTCTCCCGGAGCGCCGACAACAGCTCGATGCCGTTGAGGTACGGCATCATGAAGTCCGTGAGGACGACGTCGAACCCCTGCTCCCGCGCCGCCAGCACGGGGTCGCTGTGTGTCACGACCTCGTAACCCTCCGCGTGGAGGATCCGGGACAGCGCCGCGAGGATGAGCACGTCGTCGTCCACCACGAGGATTCGGGCCATGGGCTGATACGCTCCGAGCGAGTGGGCTGCGTTTTTCTCAGACTCTTATAGCCGGTCCGCAGGCGGCCAAACAGGCCCCCCCAAGCTTTCCAGTACCGCCAAACTACCGGAATTCTTGAGGTTTCCCTGAAACAGGCGGTCGCTGGATTCCACGTCCTGCTTGCCTGCCCGTCGAGCCGTGTTCTATGGTGGCCTCCTACCCAACGTAAATGGCTGTAACCCCTTGGAATTCGGGAGCAATCTCCGATGGCTAGAGCCCCTGATGGGCCGGTGCCGGTGGTGGTGATGGGGCTGGGGTTTATCGGGCAGGAGATTGCCAGGGCCGCCCTGTCGTCCCCCGAAGTGGAGTTGATGGGCGCGGTGGATTCGCAGCCCTCCCTGGTGGGTCGTCCCCTGGGCGACGTGCTGGGGCTGGCCGGCCCGCGCTTCAAGGTGGCGGACTCGCTGGAGCGCGCCGTGGGGCGCCGCAAGGGCGTGGTGGTGCTGCACGCCACCAGCTCGCGGCTCGCCCAGGTGATGGATCAGCTGCTGGACGCGCTGAAGCTGGGCCTGCCGGTGGCCAGCACCTGCGAGGAGCTGGCGTTCCCGCACCTCAAGTACCCGGAGCTGGCGGAGAAGCTGGAGCGCGCCGCGGAGAAGGCGGGCGTCGCCATCGTGGGCACGGGCGTGAACCCGGGCTTCGTGCTGGACCGCCTGGTGGCCACCGCCGGTCAGGTGTGCGGCCCCGTGCGCAAGGTGCTGGCCAGCCGCGTGGTGGACGCTCGCACGCGCCGTGAGGCCCTGCAGCGCAAGGTGGGCGCGGGCCTGTCGGAGGAGGAGTTCTTCGACCTGGTGGACCGCGAGGAGCTGGGCCACGTGGGGCTGGTGGAGTCCGCGGCGCTGGCGGCGGTGGGGCTGGGGCTGGACTGCGACGACTTCGAGGAGGAGGTCACGCCCGTGTTCGCCGAGGAGGACATCAACGGCGGCGCATTTGTCGTGAAGAAAGGCCGCGTCGCGGGCATGTTCCAGTCCGTGGTGGGTTTGGAGGAGGGGCAGGAGCGGGTCCGCCTGGAGCTGACCATCGCGGTAGGGGCGGACAACCCACGGGATCGCATTGAGATCGACGCGGATCCCAGGCTGGTGCTTGAGATACCGGGGGGAGTGGCGGGCGACCGGGCCACCGCGAACGCGCTGGTGAATGCCGCGCCACGTTTGACGGCCGCGGAGGCCGGGCTCCTGACGGTGCTCGAGCTTCCGTCAGGTCGCTGAAGGTTCATCAGGAGAGGCAAATGCTGGACAAGAACGCGATTGGCCGCGCCTCGCCGCCGACGCTCAACGAGGTGGAGAAGGGCGCCATCCGGCGCTTCGCCGAGGCAATCGGCGACTACAATCCCATCTACTACGACGAGGAGTACGCCCGCGCCTCGGGCTACCCCACCATCGTCGCACCGCCCACGTTCCCCGCGTCGTTCCATTCCGCCGCGGACCTCCGTGAGCTGCTGGGGGTGGGCATCAAGAGCCTGCTGCACGCCGAGCAGGGCTTCGACTACGAGCGGCCCATCTTCGCGGGGGACCGCATCTACGTGTCCACCCGCGTGTCGGACGTCTTCGAGCGGCCGGGCATGTCCGGCAAGATGGACATCGCGGTCATCGAGGACGAAGGCCGGGACGAAGAGGGCAACCTCGTCTTCCGCGCCCGCCGGACCCTCGTGGTGCGTGCCGCCAAGGAGAACGCCTGATGCCCGCGCGCAAGCTCTACTTCGAATCCATCCGCGTCGGTGACGAGCTGCCGGCGCTGGCCAAGGCCCCGGTGGACCGCGTCCAGCTGTCGCGCTACGCGGGCGCCTCCGGCGACTACAACCCCGTGCACGTGGACGAGCTCTACGCCAAGAGCGTGGGCATGCCGTCCGTCTACGCCCCCGGCATGCTCGTCATGGGCATGTTGGGCCAGCTCATCAGCGACTGGGCCCGCGGCGGCCAGCTGCGGCGCTACAACGTCCGCTTCATCAAGATGGTGTGGCCGGGCGACACCGTGGTCTGCAAGGGCCGCGTGAGCGACCGCCACGGCTCCGGCGGCCGGTACTTCGTCGAAATCGACCTCTGGGCGGAGAACCAGAAGGGCGAGCTCGTCATGAAGGGCGGCTCGCAGATCCAGCTCTTCTACTCCCTGGAGGACGAGAACCGGCAGCGCTCCGGCCAGTCCCCCATCGTGGTGGAGGTGCCCCGCGAGAGCCTGGTCGTCCCGGCGCCCGCCACCCCGGAGGCCGCCACCAACGCCCCGCCGCCCGCTGCCCCGGAACGCGACCGGGACGAAGACGACGAGGACGATGACGAGGAGGCGGGCGAGCCCCGCACCGGCGCCTCGTCCAAGAAGACCGCCCCCCGGGAGAAGCCGGCCGCCAAGACGGCGTCCCTCCCGGCCGCGAAGAAGGCCAAGAAGTAGGCTTTCCAGGGGCGTTCCAAGGCGAATTCCCGCGTTCGAGAAGGGCGGCTTCGACCGCTCGTCAACGCGGGGTGTCATCTTGGGTTGACTCAAAAATCAGTCGACGCCACACTTCCTGCGTCACATGGGCCGCTGACCCTTACTTTTTCCCGCCCTGCGGGAAGCAGGCAGGCAGCGAGCCCCTACGCAGGAGTGGCCATGTCCGCCGGCATCAACACCTACAAGACCGACCTTCGAGAGATCTTCTTCACGCTGTTCGAGCAGTTCGGCTTCGGCCAGGTGGCGGGCACGGCCCCCTATGACGCCTGGGGCCCGGACGAGGCGAAGGCGGTCCTCACGGAGACGTACCGCTTCGCGCGCGAGGTGCTGGGGCCCCTCAACTCGGTGGGCGACCGCGAGGGCTGCCGGGTGGAGAACGGCTCGGTCTTCACGCCCAAGGGCTTCAAGGACGCGTGGGGCAAGCTCTACGAGCAGGGCTTCAAGACGGTGGCGGTGAGCCCCGACCACGGCGGCCAGGGCGCGCCGATGATGCTCCAGGTGACGGTGGAGGAGATCCTCTCCGGCGCCAACACGGCCTTCAACATGTACCCGGGCCTGGCGTTCGGCGCGGCCGAAGTTGTCGCCGAGTGCGGGACGCCCGAGCAGCAGAAGCAGTTCGTGGAGCGCATGCTCAACGGCACGTGGGGCGGCACCATGTGCCTCACCGAGCCGCACGCCGGCTCCGACGTGGGCGCCGCCAAGTCCACCGCGAAGCGCAACGCGGACGGCACCTACAGCATCAAGGGCACGAAGATCTTCATCTCCGGCGGCGACCATGACATGGCCGGGAACATCATCCACCTGGTGCTCGCGCGCATTGACGGCGCGCCGGTGGGCACCAAGGGCCTGTCGCTGTTCATCGTCCCCAAGCTGCGCATCAACGCGGACGGTTCCTCCGGCCAGTCCAACGACGTCACCGTGGCGTCCATCGAGCACAAGATGGGCATCAACGGCTCCGCCACGTGTGTCCTCAACTTCGGTGAGAACGACGGCTGTCTGGGCGAGCTCGTGGGCACGGTCGAGCACGTGGGCATGAGCCAGATGTTCAAGATGATGAACGGCGCGCGCATCGCCGTGGGCATCCAGGGCGTGAGCCTGGCGTCGGCCGCGTACTACAACGCGCTCGACTACGCGAAGGACCGCAAGCAGGGCTCCCACTTCACCAAGTGGAAGGACCCGTCCGCGCCGCGCGCCTCCATCATCGAGCACCCGGACGTCCGCCGCATGCTGCTGGACATCAAGGCGCACGTGGAGGGCATCCGCGCGCTGGTCATCAAGCTGGCCATGCACCTGGACAAGGCGAAGCAGCTGGCGGGCAAGGACGACGACGCGGCCACCTACCACAAGGGCCAGGTGGAGGTGCTGACGCCGCTGGTGAAGTCCTACGGCTCCGACCAGGCCTTCCGCCTCTGCGCGCAGGCCATCCAGGTGTACGGCGGCGCCGGCTACATCCAGGACTACCCGGTGGAGCAGTACACGCGCGACTCGAAGATCTTCTCCATCTACGAGGGCACCAACCACATCCAGGCCATGGACCTCGTTGGCCGCAAGATGGGCCAGGCGGGCGGCGCGCACTTCCAGCAGTTCATGGGCGACGTGGGCAGCTTCGTGGAAGCGCACCGCGAGCACCCGGTGCTGGGCGAGGCCGTGAAGACGCTGGCCGGCGCGCAGGAAGGCCTGATGTCCAGCGCGATGGCGCTGTTCGGCTGGTCGCAGGACGCGGGCCGCTTCCCGCTCATCCCCCTGTCCGCCAACCGCTTCCTCAACATGATGTCGGAAGTCGCCGTGGGCTGGCTGCTGCTGGACGCGGCCGTCATCGCGGAGAAGGCCGCCGCCAACGTGGCCGCCGACCACCCGGACAAGGCGTTCTACGAGGGCAAGAAGTTCAGCGCCCTGTGGTACGCGCGCAACGTGCTGCCCAACGTGGAGTACGCCGCGCGCCTCATCGCCACCGAGGACACGTCCCCGATGGACATCACCGACGCGGCGTTCGGCGGCGTCTGAAGCGGCGTCTGAAGTCCTGAAATGAAGAAGGCCCTCCGGCACGTGACGCGCCGGGGGGCCTTTTCCTTTTCGGGCCTGAGCCTGGTTGCTTTAGCGCACGCCGACTAGTCGCCTTCGCGCACGCCGATGGCGAGCTGCGCGAGGCCGGCCTTCTTCGCCAGCTCCATCACCTGCACCACGGTGCCGTGGGGGACGCCTTCGTCCGCCTGAACAATCACCACGGTGTCGGGGTTCTGGTTCTTCGCGTTGTCGAAGGCCTGCTTCAGCTCCGCCTCCGCGACGACGTTGCCCGCGAGCACGAAGCGGCCGTCCGCCAGCACCGCCACGGACAGGTCGGTGGTGCGCGCGGTGACGTCCGCGGCGCCGCCCTTGGGCAGGTTCACCTTGAGGCCCGCCTTGGCGCCGCCGCCCGGGCCCTGCTGGGTGATGACCGAGCTGGTCACCATGAAGATGATGAGCAGCACGAGCATCACGTCCGTCAGCGGCGTGATGTTGATCTCCGCGAAGCCCGCGCCCTCCACCTCGTCGTCGCCCGAGCCGGGCGTCTTTCCCATGGCCATGGTGGGCGTGTCTCCTTACGAGGCGGGCTGCGGATCCGGGCGGGCAGCCGGGGGCGTGGCGCTCTCACGCGGGGGCGGCGTGGCGTCCGGCAGCGGGCCGCCGGCCGAGCGCTCCTTGAGCACCTCCGCGAACTCGTCGCCCAGGAGGCGCAGCTCCACCAGCACGCGGGACAGCCGGGCCTGGAAGTAGTTGTAGAAGACCATCGCCTGCACGGCGACGAGGATGCCCACGGCGGTGGCGACGAGCGCTTCGGAGATGCCCGTCATCACGGCCGCGGAGCCGCCGGTGCCACCGGCCTCCACGTCCACGCCCAGGTCCTTGAAGGAGCGCATGATGCCGGCCACGGTGCCGAAGAGGCCCACGAAGGGCGTCGTCGAACCGATGGTGGCGAGCAGCCACAGGTTGCGCCGCAGCTTGAGCCCCACCTGGGCGCGCTCGCGCTCAACGGCGGACTCGATGCCGTTGCCGCCAGTGGAGCGGGAGCGCTCCCAGCGGTCGAACCCGGCGAGGAAGATGTCGGCCGCCACGGCGTCGGAGCGCTCGGCGGCGGTGCGGGCGGCGGCCATGTCACCCCGGAGGAGGTGCTTCTGGACGATCTCCCCCAGGTTGCGGGAGCGCTCGCTCACGCCCCAGAGGGCGATGAGCCGCTCGATGGCCACGCCCAGGGCCACCACGGAGGCGCCCAGGAGGAGGGCGAGGGTGACGCCGCCCAGGCGAAGGTAATGAAGTAGATCGTTCAGGCTCATGATGGATGACCGGGCAGGCGGCCCTGGCTCACACTAGGACATATGAACCGCGCAGCCGCCGCAATCTTCCTGGTCCTCCTCTGTTCGGCCTGCCCCAAACGTCTCGAGTTCGGTCCGGAGGGCCGCATCGAGGATGCCCAGACGCTCTACCAGCACGTGCGCGAGCGGCAGGCGAAGGTGGTGACCCTGGAGGGTGACGCCAAGCTGCACGTCGACTCGCCCCAGGGCAGTGGAACGCTCTCCACCTATCTCTCCATCACCCGCCCGGCCCTCATCCACCTGGAGACGTACGACTTCTTCAACCGCCCGGTGGCCTCGCTCGTGTCCGATGGCGAGCGCTTCGGCATCTACCAGGCGCGGGAGAACACGTACCTCCAGGGCCCCGCGAGCGCGGAGAACGTGTCCCGCTTCCTGCCTGTCGTCCTGCCGAGCGAGGAGCTGGTGGCGGTGATGCTGGGGCAGGTCCCCCTCCTGCCGCCGGAGTCCATGACCCTGGAGCTGGACGAGAAGGAGCGGGTGTACGTGCTCAAGCTCCAGCGGGGACCGGCGACGCAGACACTGCGCGTGGATCCCAAGCACCTGCGCGTGGTGAAGAGCGAGGTCCGGGGCGTGCCGGGCTACGACCTGGCGTTCGAGGACTTCCAGCAGCGGGGCGACCAGTTCTTCCCGGACAAGGTGCACCTCATCGCCGCCACGGCGGACACCCGGCTGGACCTGAAGTACACGGACATCCGCCTCAACGGCCGCCCGGACCTGACCCTCTACGAGCTGGGCGCGCCCGAGGGGGCGAAGGTGGTGGACGTCGACGCGCGGGGCCAGGAGGTCCGCTCGGAGGGGGCGGTGTCTCAGCCGCCCCCCGCGCCGGGTTCCTGAGCTTCCAGGCGTCGAAAGGCAGCGTCCCGGCGCAAACCGGGTACTATGGCGCGCACGACATGGCACAGATCAAGCTTGGAGAACTGCTGATCAAGGCGAACGTCCTGCAGGAGAGCCAGCTCAAGGCGGCGCTCGCCGAGCAGGCCAAGTGGGGCGGGAAGCTGGGCGAGATCCTCGTCCGGATGAACCTCGTCTCCGAGGACATCCTCGTGCGCGCCTTGTCGAAGCAGCTGGGCATGCCGGCGGTGAACCTGGACTCCGTGCAGATGGTGCCGCCGCACGTGAAGGCCAAGATTCCGGCGCAGACGGCGCGCGACTTCTCCGTGGTGCCGCTGCAACTGCGCGACGACGGCAAGACGCTGGTCGTCGCCATGTCGGACCCGCTCAACGTGCGTGTGCTGGACGAGCTGCGGGCCCTGTCCAAGTGCCGCATCGTGGCCAACGTGGCGGGGCGCACCTCCGTGGCGCGGGCGTTCGCGCGCCTCTACGAGGAGACGGCGGAGCTGGAGGACGCGGACACCAACTTCAAGGTGGTGGACGCGCAGGGCCGCACCGTCGTGAAGAACCTCAAGGACCTGGACCCGGCCGCCGCCGTCGCCATGTCCCCCAAGCCCGCCGCCGCTCCGCCTCCCCGCCAGGCCCCCCCGCCGGAGCCGCCTCGCGCGGCCTCTGGCAGCCCCGCGGAGCTGCTCAAGAGCGTGGAGGAGGTCCAGCGCAAGGAGGTCGCGGCGCTGAAGGCCATGGTGGAGCTGCTCATCGAGAAGGGCGTTTTCTCCCGCGAGGAATACCTCGCCAAGGTCAAGCGGTAGCCCCCGGCCATGCGCAAGAAGATTGGTGAACTCCTCGTCCAGGCCGGAGTGGTGACGGACGAGCAGGTGAAGCAGGCCCTCGCGTCCGGACGGCGCGGCCAGGGCCGCAAGCTGGGTGAGGTGCTGGTGTCCATGGGCCTGTGCACGGGCCGGGACATCGCGAAGGCGCTGGCGGCGCAGCACGAGCTGCCGTTCGTGGAGCTCCCCGAGTACATCCCGCATGCGGTGTCCTCGCTGGTGTCCATGGACTTCCAGAGCGAGCACCGGGTGCTCCTCTTCGCTTCGGAGCAGGACGGCCGCAGTGAGAAGATCCACGTCGCGGTGGAAGACCCGGGCAACCTGATGCTGGTGGATGAGCTGCGCTTCCAGCTGCGCAAGCCGCTCAAGGTGTTCGTCGCCTCGTCGGACGACCTGGAGCAGGCACTGGCGAGAGGCCGGGGCGAGCCCCTGGACATCGTGGAGGCTGAACCGATGGACATGGACGAAGACGATTCGCCGGACATCCTGCCGTCGCCGCCGCCCCCCCCGGCCGCCGCGCGTGCGCCCACGCCGCCGCGTCCGCCCGCGCCGCCGACGCTGGACTGGGACCTGCCGCCGCCGCCGCCGCACGAGGGCGACGCGTCCGCCGACGGCGCGGAGGTGCTGGAGGACATCCTGGGCTCCACGCCCCGTCCCAAGGTCCCCAAGGCCCCGCGTCCGCCGCCTCCGCCCGCCGCGGCCCGTCCGCCGGCCCCGCCTCCGCCCCCCGCGGAGCCGGAGGACCCGAGCAAGCCGCGCGTGCCGGTGGTGCTCTTCGGCGGCGCCGCGCAGGGCGTGAAGCCGTCCGTGGCGCTCACGCCCAAGCCGGACTTCTCCGAGGAGGACCTGGCGGTGCTGGACGACATCGACCGCATCTCGCGCGGTGAAGAGGCCAGCCTGGACACGGAGAAGGTGAAGCCCGCGCGCATGGTCGCGAGCCTCATCCGCCTGCTCATCCGCAAGGGGCTCATCCAGGAGGCGGAGTTCCTGGAGGAGCTGGCCCAGAAGTGACCGGCGTCGCGCCGGCCCCGCTCCTGGACGTGCGGGGGCTCGTCACCCAGCTGTCGCTCCCGCGAGGCACGGTGCGCGCGGTGGACGGCGTGTCCTTCGCCGTTCCTCCCGGCGGCACGCTGGGGGTGGTGGGGGAGAGCGGCTGCGGCAAGAGCCTGACGGCGCTGTCGGTGATGCGGCTCGTTCCTCAGCCTCCGGGCCGCGTGGTGGGCGGCGAGGTGCGCTTCCGGGGCGAGGACCTGCTGGCCCTGCCGGAGAAGGAGATGCGGCGCGTGCGCGGCCGGCACGTGGCCATGGTCTTCCAGGAGCCCATGACGTCGCTCAACCCGGTGTTCACCGTGGGCGAGCAGATTGGCGAAGGCGTCCGGCTGCACCTGGGCGCCACCCGTGCGCAGGCGCGTGAGCGCGCGGTGGAGATGCTCCGGCAGGTGGGCATCCCGGCGCCTGGCGAGCGCGCGGACGCGTACCCGCACCAGCTCTCCGGCGGCATGCGCCAGCGCGTGATGATCGCCATGGCGCTCGCGTGCGACCCGGCGCTGCTCATCGCGGACGAGCCCACCACGGCGCTGGACGTCACCATCCAGGCGCAGATCCTGGAGCTGCTCAAGCGCCTGCAGGCCGAACGGAACATGGCGGTGATGCTCATCACCCATGACCTGGGCGTGGTGGCGGGCAGCTGCGACGCGGTGGTGGTGATGTACGCGGGCCGCATCGTGGAGCAGGCCCCGGTGCGCGAGCTGTTCGCGCGGCCCGCGCACCCGTACACGGCGGGCCTGTTGCGCTCCATCCCGTCGCTGCACGACGCGGGCGCGGCGGTGGAGGGCGGGCGCCAGCGCCTGAAGGCCATTCCCGGCATGGTGCCGTCGCTCACCGCGCTGCCGTCCGGGTGCGCGTTCCGCGACCGCTGCGACCGCACCACGGAGCTGTGCGCCCGCGTCACGCCCGTGCTGGAGCCGAAGCGCGGAGTTCAGTCCGCCGCCTGCCATCATCCGGTGCCCGCGCCATGAGCGAACCGCTGGTCCAGGTGCGCGACCTCAAGGTGCACTTCCCGGTGAAGGGCGGCTTGTTGGGCCGCACGCGCGGCACGGTGCGCGCGGTGGACGGCGTGTCCTTCGACGTCGCCCGCGGCGAGACGCTGGGCCTGGTGGGGGAGAGCGGCTGCGGCAAGAGCACGTTGGGCCGCGCGGTGCTGCGGCTCATCGACCCGACATCCGGCTCCATCCGCGTGGCCGGGCGCGAGCTGACCGGCCTGTCGCAGCGCGAGCTGCGGCCGCTACGACGACAGATGCAGCTCGTCTTCCAGGACCCCTACGCGTCGCTCAACCCGCGCATGACGGTGGGGGACATCCTCGCGGAGCCCTTCGCCATCCACGGCCTCGCGAAGGGCAAGGCGCGCGAGGACGAGGTGCTGGCGCTGCTCGACGCCATGGGGCTGCCTCGCGAGGCGCGGCACCGCTACCCGCACGAGTTCTCCGGCGGCCAGCGTCAACGCATCGGCATTGCACGTGCCATCGCGTTGCGTCCGGACCTGGTGGTGGCGGACGAGCCCATCAGCGCGCTGGACGTCTCCATCCAGGCGCAGATCGTCAACCTGCTGGTGGACCTGCAGCGCGAGCGCGGGCTCACGTACGTCTTCATCGCGCACGACCTGAAGATTGTTGAGTACGTGTCCACGCGCGTGGCGGTGATGTACCTGGGCCGCATCGTGGAGGTGGCGCCGTCCCGGTCGCTGTACGCAGGGCCTCGCCATCCGTACACGCAGGCGCTGCTGTCCGCGGTGCCGGTGCCGGATCCGGAGCGTCCCAGCGCGCGGCTGCTGCTGCCGGGAGAGCCGCCTTCGCCCCTGTCGCCGCCGACCGGCTGCGCGTTCCATCCGCGCTGCCCGCATGCGATGGAGCGCTGCCGCCGCGAGTCACCCCCGCTGTATCCCCTGGGTGGAGGCCACGCCGCGGCGTGCTTCCTGGCCGAAGGGGATTCGCGCAACGTGCAGGACGGGCCCGCTGTTTCCGCGTCCGGAGGAGGTGCCGGTGTTCTGGCTCAGCCATCATCACCCGGATGAGTACAACCGCACGTACGTGCTCGCGGGCGTGCGCGTGTGCGCGCGGTGCCTGGGCACGTATCCGGTGCTCGCCGCCGTGTTCCTCGGACTGTTCGCGCTGAAGGCGCCGCTCAGGTGGGAGTGGGACGTGCCGGTGGTGCTGGCGCTCACGCTGCCCGCGCTCGTGGACTGGGCGGTGGGACGCTTCCGGCCCGCTTCGGGTTCCAACGCGGTTCGTACGCTGACGGGCATCCTGTTGGGAGTGGGGCTCGGCCGCTCGCTGTACGTGCATGTGCAGCGCCCGTTACCGGCGGTGCTGCTGGCGCAGGCACTTCTGGTGACAGGGGTGGCGGTCCCTGTCATTCTCGCCACTTACCGGCGGCCACGGCCGGAATAGACCTTTCGCGCACGGCTGTCCGTTACAGGCCTTGGGCGGTGAAGGGGATGGCACCCGTGGCTTCATGGGCACTGGGGGAAGTTTGGCACCCGAAACCTCAGACGAGCAGCTGATGCTCGCCTTCCAGGCGGGAAACGCGCGTGCGTTCGATGCGTTGGTGCGCAAGCACCGCGCGCCGGTGTTCAACTTCATCCTGCGCTTCGTGGGCCACAGGGCGCGGGCGGAGGACGTGCTGCAGGAGACCTGGCTCAAGGTGGTCCGCAGCGCCCGGGAATACGAGCCCAAGGCCCGGTTCACGACCTGGCTGTACACCATCGCGAGGAACCTCTGCGTGGACAGCACGCGCAAAGAGAGCTACCGCCAGACGACGTCCCTGGAAGCCCCCTCGGCGGGTGCCGACGGCGACGAGGGACGTCCGCTGGGCGAGGGGCTGCCGGATGCCGGGGCCAGCCCGGAGCGGGGCGCGCACAACGCCCGCCTCCGGCCCCTGTTGGAGCGGGCCCTGTCGGCCCTGCCGGAGGAGCAGCGCGAGGTGTTCGTGCTGCGCGAGTACAGCGGCATCCCGTTCAAGGAGATCGCCGAGGTGACGGGCGTGTCCGAGAACACGGTGAAGAGCCGCATGCGCTACGCGTTGGAGGGCCTGCGCCGCCGCCTGGGTGAGCTGGGCGTGGACGGCGACCTGTCGGAGGATGGAAGGACGGTGGCGGGATGAATGCCCAGAATGCCCACGCGCACGAGGACCGGCTCCTCGACTTCGCCTACGGCGAGCTGCCCGCGTCGGAGGCCCACGCACTGGAGCAGCACGTCCAGGGCTGTGCGCGCTGCACGAAGGCGCTGGCGGACATCCGCGGCGTGCGCACCACCATGGCGCAGCTGTCGTCGGAGCCCGCGCCGGACGCGGGCCTGGAGTCGCTGCTCGCGTACGCGCAGCAGTCCGCGCGCCGCGCCGCCGCCGGCCCCGAGCCGAAGCCCTCGCGCTGGCGCCGCTTCCTGCTGCCCGCGGTGGGCCTGGCTACGGTGGGTACCTTCGGCCTCCTGACGTTGACGGTGAGCGAGAACATCGATCTGGCGCCAAACCTGTCGCAGCGGGAGGCCCCCAGCCCGATGTTGGCGGCGAAGCAGGAATCGCAGACGCGGGACAAGCGCGCCCCGGCCGCGATGGCCCCCGCGCCTTCGAGCGCGACCCTCGAAGTGGACGTGCCCGAAGGTGCCTCGGACGCACTGGCGGCCGCGCCGAGCGAGATGGAGCTCCAGAAGAACCAGGTGGAGGCCAAGGTGCAGCGCAAGGGCACCGCCGCGGCCCGTCCGTCGGACTGGATGAACGCGGGCAGCGGTGGCGCGCTGCTGGAGCGCCGCGCGGACGCCGAGGCTCCCAAGAAGAAGATGTCCAAGGCCGTCCGGGACGCGGACGGCGAGTTCGCCGCGCTCGAGCAGGCGACGGCCGGGGCGGTCATGCCGGAGGCGCCTCCGAAGGAAGAGGCGGCCAACGACGGCTACGTCGCGAAGGATGAACCCGCGCGACGGCGCTCCTCGGGCAAGCTCAGCGACAAGGCCATGGGCTCGGCGGGCGCCTCCCTGCGGCTGGGTGAGGCGGCCTATGGCCGTGGGCTCGCCTCGGACGACGACGAGAGCGTCGCCGCGGGTGCGCCTCCGCCGCCTCCTTCCGTGGCCTCCGCGCCCGTGGTCCAGGCCGCGCCCATGGCCCCCTCCGCCGTGGGCTCCCTCGGAGGTGCGACGCCTCCGTCCACGCCCCCGGCGCCTTCGACCGCCATGCCCAAGCGGGAGTCCGCCCGCGCGGAGGCCTCGAAGCCGGCGCCCATGGAGAAGTCCGCCTCCAAGGAGGCGATGACGGCGCGCGACCTGTCCGCCCAGGCCCAGGCCGCCGCGAACCAGGGTGACCGCGCCCGGGAGGCCCAGCTGCTGCGCGCCGCGCTCGCGGCCGGAGCCAGCGGCAGCGAGCGGGTGGCCCTGCTCTCACGGCTCTGCGAGTCGGAGTCCGTCCAGGGCCGGACCCAGGAGGCCGCCGCCGTCTGCGGGCAGATCCTCACGGAGGCCCCCGGCTCCAGCGCGGCGCAGCTGGCCCAGCGCCGCCTGCGTCAGGCCGCGCCCCCCACGGCTCCGGCGTCTGCTCCGGCCAAGGCCGCCCCTTCCCAGCCCGCCCAGTAGGGGAGGGCGGCAGTCCACATGACCGATGCGTCCGGGGCCCGGGTCCTGGATAATGGGGACATGACGTCGGACGTGCACGCTCCCCCCGTGAACAGCCCCCGGAAGTCACCGCCGCGCTCCCCGCGCCGGGCCCGCCGTGGCCAGGCCATGGTGGAGTACTCGATGATCAACTGGGTGTTGATCGTCGGGCTCGTCATCGGCGCCACGGTGAAGATCCGCTGGACGGACGACCGGCAGACCAACGTCATCGACCTGTTCCTCGAGGCGTACCAGATCTATTACGACTCGTTTTACTTCGTGCTGAACCTGCCGTTCCCCTGAGGGACGCAAAGGCCGCGGATCAACTCGCTGCGTCGAGCCGTCCTCCCCCTTGGGCGGGCAGGCTCCGTGAGCTCCGGAGGTCCCGGGATTCCGCTTTGTCGCGAGAGGTGGTTTTGACACCTGCTCTGGGGCATGGCTAACATCTTGCCTCGTTCGCGCCCTGGCATTGCCCCCTCGTCCAAAGCAGTCCTGCCGCCACGACGGCGCCCCACCGTTCTGGAGGACTTTGAACCATGTTGAAGGGTAAGACCCCACTCGTCGTCGCACTGGTGCTCGGTTTGCTCGCGGGCATCGTGGCCTACTCGGCCATCAAGAAGAAGGAATCGGATGTGCGCCGCGGGTGGAACCTGGTGCCCGTGGTGGTGGCGGGCCAGGACATGCCCGAGGGTTCGGTCATCACGTACGAGATGATCTCCCAGCGCTCCGTGCCGGAGCAGTTCGTCACCTCGTCGGTGGTGAAGCCGGACTCCGCCAACTACATCGTGAACCAGAAGGTGCTGGTGGCGCTGCAGGCCGGCGACCCCATCCTCTGGAGCCAGTTCGAGACGACGAAGGCCGCCGAGCGCCTGTCCACGAAGGTGCAGAAGAAGGCGCGCGCCATCACCATCGAGGCGAAGCAGACCACGTCCGTGGGCGGGTGGATCCGCCCGAACGACCACGTGGACATCATCGGCACGTTCCGCGATCCGCAGACGGACGAGAGCGTCGCGGTGACGCTGCTGCAGAACATCATCGTGGTCGCCACGGGCAAGATCACCGGCACCACGAACATCAACCTCATCCCGGAGAACCAGCGCGAGTACTCCAACGTCTCGCTGATGGTGCTGCCGGAAGAGGCGGAGATCCTGGTGCTGGCGGCGGAGCTGGGGCAGCTGACCCTGTCCCTGCGCAACGAGGACGACGTGGACCTCATCGAGGAACGCGGCCGCGCCACCATCAGCACGCTGCTCTCCGGTGAGCGCACCCGCGTGCTGGAGCAGAAGCGCCGGGAGATCATCCAGATCATCAAGGGCAGCGGCGGCGGCGAGAAGGCCTCGGCCGGCTCTCCGTAGTTCCGCGCGCGGGGCCGCTTCGTTCAAGGCTGAAGCGGCCCTGCCGACCCCTCCCTCATCCCCCGGGGATTCGCGCCCATGCTCGCAGGTATCGTCCTCCTTCTCGTCACCGGCTCGGTGTTCTTCTTCAGCCTGGTGATCTTCAGCGTCCTGTCGAAGGCGTATGAGCAGTACCAGGAGCGGTACGTCGCCAAGTCGATGAACGACTTGAGCGACATGTTCCTCTTCATCGACCCGCGGCAGATGTTGATCCTCAACATCGCCTGCATGTGCCTCCTGGGCATCCTCAGCTACATCATCTTCAACCCCATCCTGGCGGTGCTCGCGACCATCTTCGGCTTCTTCCTGCCGATGCTGCTCGTGAAGCACTACCGCAAGCGCCGCATCAAGAAGTTCAACGTGCAGTTGGTGGACGCGCTGCAGGCCATGGCCAACGCGTTCAAGGCGGGCCTCACGTTCCCCCAGGCCATCGAGCACGTGGCGCGCGAAGCGATGCCGCCCCTGTCCCAGGAGTTCGGCCTCTTCGTGAAGGAAGTGAAGCTGGGCGTGCCGCTGGAGGAGGCGCTCATCAACATGGGCCGCCGCGTGGGCAGCGACGACCTGGAGCTGGTGGTGGTGTCCACCAACATCGCGCGCCAGCTGGGCGGCAACATGGCGGAGATGTTCGAGACCATCTCCACGGTGATCCGCGAGCGCTTCCGTCTGGAAGGCAAGATCGACGCGCTGACGTCCCAGGGCAAGCTTCAAGGGTGGATCGTCGCGGCCATGCCGGCGGTGCTCGGCCTGGTGCTCAACTACATGCGTCCGGACCTGATGGAGCCGATGATGAACCACATCTTCGGCTACATCCTGGTGACCATCATCGCCATCATGGAGATCATGGGCATCCTCATCATCCGGCGCATCGTCAACATCGACATCTGAAACGAGGCGCACCGTGCAGGAAGTCCTGACATTTCTGCTGATGGGCGGCTCGGCACTGCTGACCGCGGGCGCGGTGGCGTTCCTGGGCATCGGCCTGTACTCCAACCTCCTGGAGCGCTTCCTCACGGAAGTCCGCGACGAGTCCGCGGGCGGCATGAAGGGCGCGGGCTCCGTCGCCATCCGCAAGCTGGGCGCGATGAACCGGCGCTTCATGTGGCCGGGCTACGAGTCCAAGACGCGCCGCAAGCTGATCAAGGCGGGCGAGCCGTCCCAGTACAAGCCCGAGGACATCATGGCGCTGCAGGAGATCAGCGCCTTCTTCGGCCTGCTGGTCGGCCTGTTCGTCGTCAACGGCCTCGGGTCGAACCTGGCCTGGTCGCTGCTGGTGATGCTGCTGGGCCTGTTCTATCCGCTCATCTGGTTGAACGATCAGGTGAAGCGCCGGCACCTGGCCATCAGCCGCGCGCTTCCGTACAACCTGGACCTGCTGACGCTGTCGGTGGAAGCGGGCATGGACTTCACGGGTGCTCTGGCGAAGGTGGTGGAGAAGGGCCGCCAGGGTCCGCTGCGTGAAGAGCTGCAGCTGGTGCTCAAGCAGCTCAAGATGGGCAAGACGCGTGAAGAGGGGCTCAAGAGCATGATCGTGCGTGTGGACCTGCCGTCCCTGACGACGTTCGTCACGGCGCTGATCCAGGCGGACAAGATGGGCACGAGCCTGGGCAAGGTGCTGCGCATCCAGTCCACGCAGATGCGCATCGACCGCACGCAGCGCGCGGAGAAGCTGGCGGGCGAGGCACCGGTGAAGATGCTCTTCCCGCTCATCGCCTGCATCTTCCCGACGGTGTTCATGGTGCTCTTCGGGCCCATCGTGTTCCAGTTCATGTTCGGCAACGTCGGGGGCTAGTCCTCTGCCCATCCTGCTCACCATCACCCAGGGGCTCCAGGTTGGACGGGAGCTCGCCTTCGAGCAGGCCGAAGTGAAGATCGGCCGGACCTCGGAGAACGACCTGGTGCTGCATGACCACGGTGTCTCCCGGCGTCATGCCCGCATCACGGCCAGGGATGGGCGCTACTTCGCGGAGGACGTTGGCAGCGCGAACGGCACGCAGCTGAACGGCCAGCCGCTGGGCGGCGAGAAGCAGCTGCGCGACGGCGACCGCATCACCGTGGGGCCGGTGGAGTTCACCTTCGTGTGGGTGCCGCCGGAGGATGACAACGACGTCACCCGGCCCATCCGGCGGGTGCTCGCGCCGCCCCACGCGAGGGTGTCGCCGCAGGGCGTGGAGCAGGCCTCGCTCGCGGAGATCGAAGCGGCGCCCACGAGCTACCAGCAGTCGATGCCGGCCATGGCCCGGCCTGCATCCCTACCGCGCCCGGGAATGGCCGTGCCCGCCGCGAAGGGTGGGGCGACCCCGGCGATGCCGCTGCCCGCGGCCGCTACACCGAAGCGGCCCTCCGCTCCGGATCTTCCTGCGGTCAGTGCCTCGGTGCCAGGCGCGGCTGCACCGGTCCGGACTCCTCCGGGGCCTCCTGTGCTGGGGGCCTCCGCGCCGGGTGCGGCGACTTCGCTCAAGCCTCCCGCCGGGCCTCCAGTGCTGGGTGCCTCCGCGTCCGCTGCTTCGGGCAAGGTTCCCGCCGGACCTCCAGTGCTGGGGGCCTCCGCGTCCGCTGCTTCGGGCAAGGTTCCCGCCGGGCCTCCTGTGCTGGGGGCCTCCGCGTCCGCTGCTTCGGGCAAGGTTCCCGCCGGGCCTCCTGTGCTGGGAGCCTCCGCGTCCGCTGCTTCGGGCAAGGTTCCCGCCGCACCTCCCGTGTCGGGGCCTTCGGCGCCGGGTGCTCCGGCCAAGGCTCCTGCTGGCCCCCCGGTGCTGAGCGCCTCGGCGGCGAACAAGGCTTCGGGCGCTTCCGCCTCCGTCCGGGCCTCCGGGCCGGGACTGTCAGCGGTCGGTGCCTCGGGACCGGGCCGGTCGTCCGCGCCGGAGGCTGCCCCGGCGCCCTCGCACCCCACGGCGATCGAGCTTCCCGCGGCCGGAACTCCTGCCCCGACGGCGGCCTCCGCTCCGGAGAAGGTCGCGGCAGTTCCCGTTGAACCAGCGGCTCCCGCGAAGCGGCACGCCGTCGCGAACCTGCCCGGTGTCGGTGCGCCCGCGCTGAACCGTCCCTCGCTGGGGCTTGGCGCCGCGCGCGCGTCCACTGCTCCGGCGGCCCGGGGGGCCGCGGCTTCCGCGCCCGGCCTGCCGTTGATGTCGCCGCCGGGGCTGATGGCTCCGCCGCCTCCAGCACGGCCTTCCGTCGCACCGCCTCCCGTGGGCTTGGCCCCCATGGTGCCGGACGAACCCGAGGAGCGCACGCTGATGGCGATTCCCACGGCGGCCGCACCCGAGCCCGCCGCCGCGCCGCCTCCCGTGCTGCCCTTCCCGGAGCTGGACGAGCCCGAGGAGCGCACGCTGATGGCGATCTCCACGGTGGGCTCGCCCAATCCCGCCGCCGCGCCGCCTCCCGTGCTGCCCTTCCCGGAGCTGGACGAGCCCGAGGAGCGCACGCTGATGGCGATCTCCACGGTGGGCTCGCCCAATCCCGCCGCCGTGCCGCCTCCCGTGCTGCCCTTCCCGGAGCTGGACGAGCCCGAGGAGCGCACGCTGATGGCGATTCCGGCGGCCCCGGAAGCGCCGCCCCTGGAAGTGGCGCCGCCGCAGCAGGAGGCCTCGCCCGCGCTGCCTCCGCCGGCGATGGAGGAGCCCGAGGAGCGGACGCTCCTCGAACTCCGGCCCATCACCCCGGTCAGTCCGCTCGTGGCCCCGCCGGTCCGCGTCGTGAGCGCGCCCGCCGCCGCGATCGACTCCAGCGAGCCCTCGACCTTCGTCGGCCAGGACGATGATTTCTCCGCGGCCCCCGAGGAGACTCGGGCCTCGGGGACCTTCACGGGCCAGGTCGCGCCCGGGCCCGCCGCACCGGCCGTGGCGCCTCCTCCGGCCTGGATCCCCCCCGGCCCGCCGCCGGGCGAATCCCCACTGGCCCGCGTACCCGCTCCGGACGTGGAGGGTGACGCCACCCTGCCCGTGCCCGCCGACCTGGAGGACTCCGTCGCCCAGCCCGTGCCCAACGGCCCGGTGACGGTCGTCGCGAAGGTCGAGCCCTCGTCCGCCGCCGACAAGGCCCGCAAGCGGCGTCAGCTGGGCAAGTCGCTCCAGGGCCGGTTCCTCCTCTTCTGGCAGCGCCAGTCGCTGCCCAAGCGCATCGGCTTCGCGTCGCTGGCGGTCGTGGCCATGCTGGGCGTGGTGACGCTGCTCGTAGCGCTCGCGGCCCCCACGGCCATCCGGCTCCCGGGCCGCGAACCCTTCAAGCTGGGCATGGAGCCGGTGACGGACTCCTTCGGCCTGGGCGACGGTGTGCGCTGGGTCCACGCCGACGACAAGCTCTTCGACTTCCGCTTCGTGTCCCCCACGCGCGCGGTGGCGGTGCTGCACTACCAGGCCAGCGGCATCGCCCGGGACGAGGTCAACCTGTCCCTCAACGGCGTATCCCTGGGCTGGGTGCCCCCGGACACTGCGCAGACGGCCGAGCGCGAGCTGGAGCAGGTCCTCCCGCCCAGCCTCCTGCGGCGCAACGCCAACAACCAGCTCCTCTTCGACAACGCCCTCAACCCGCCCGGCCGCGACCCGTGGCGCATCTGGAACCTGCGGCTGGAGGTCATCCCGGTGCCGGAGCTGCCGCCGGATCAGCTGGTCTCCTCCGCCCGGGAGGCCGCGAAGGCGGGGGCCCGCTTCTACGAGCTCAAGGACGTGGGCGCGGAGAACCTGTTCAAGGCGTGGCGGGAGTACCGCGCCGCGTGGATCACCCTGGAAGCGCTGGACGAAAAGCCGGAGCTTTACGAGGACGTCCGGGAGCGGATCGCCCAGATTTCAACGGAGCTGGACCACCGCTGCAGCCAGCTGATGATGCAGTTCCAGCGGGCGGTTCAGTTCCGCAGCCGACGGGATGCGGTCGCGACCCTGGAAGACGTACGGAGACGCTTCCCTACGGCCGAGCATCGCTGCCACAATCTCGCGCAGGAAAAAGCCTATGAGCACGAGCTTTAGGGCCCGTGCCCCCCTCAGCAGGACGCGGTGACCTCCATGTCGAACGCACCTCCCCCCGCCCGCCGACGGCCTACATCCGGTACGCCCTCCTCGGGGACTGGTTCGCGCGCGCCGGTCCGCCGGTCGACCGCCGGTGCCGCCGCGGCCCGCCCCGCGAAGCTCGTCGTCGTCGCCGGCCCCATGGAGGGCGAGGAGTTCGCGCTCTCCGAGCTCGAGTACACGGTCGGCCGCGCCACCGACAACCCCATCTGCATCCAGGACACGTCCGT
This sequence comes from Corallococcus sp. AB011P, assembly GCF_003611605.1. NCBI lineage: Bacteria > Pseudomonadati > Myxococcota > Myxococcia > Myxococcales > Myxococcaceae > Corallococcus > Corallococcus sp. AB011P. Next base: position 99,547 of record NZ_RAVX01000011.1, on the reverse strand, counting down.
CTCGCGCAAGCACGTGACGCTGCGCAAGGAGTCCGCCGGCTGGATGGTCAGTGACATGGGCTCCGGCAACGGAACCATCGTCAACGGCGAGCCCATCTCCGAGGAGACGCTCCTCGCCAACGGCGACGTCATCACGCTGGGTGACTCGGAGCTGCGCTACGAGGACACCGCCAACAGCACCGCGAAGGTGCAGGCCCCCACCGGCCCCCGGCCCCGTCCGTCCACGGCGGCGGGCCGCGGTCCCACGGCCGTGCCCCCGCGTCCCGCCCGGGAGGGCCGCGCGCGCCCGCAGACGTCGCGCGCCGCTGCCGCCGCGGAGCTCACTCCGGAGGCGCAGCGCAAGCGCATGCGGATGAAGCTCGCGGGCGTCGCCGTGCTGGTGGTGCTCTTCGCGGGCCTGGGCGTCGTGCGCTCGCGCATGCGGCAACAGGCGGAGGAGCAGGGCCGCATCGAGGCGGAGCAGCGCAACTACCGCGAGCAGCTGGGCGGCCTCTTCCAGGATGCCAAGAACCTGGTGCGCGAGGGCCAGTGGCAGCAGGCCAAGGCGAAGCTGGAGGAGCTCCACGCCCAGGCGCCGGACTACCCCGGCGTGGCGGACTACCTGAAGGCCGCGGAGCGGGAGATCCCCAACCAGAACCACCTGGGCACGGCCCAGGCGGCGCTGGACAAGGGCGAGCTGGCCAGCGCGAAGGCGTCCATCGAGAAGGTGACCAGCGACACCCAGCTCTACGAGCAGCTGAAGACGGCGCGCAGGAACCTGACGGACGCCGCCGACAAGCGCACGAAGGAGGCCAAGGGGCTGCTGGACTCCCGCCAGCTGGAGAACGTGCAGAAGGCCAAGGCCATCACCGACGACGTGCTCGCGACCTTCCCCGAGCACCGCGACGGCAAGCTCGTCAACGACGACGCCGTGCGCGTCATCGCGGACCTGACGCGTCCGGACCCCGTGCGTGTGGCCGCGGTGCCCAAGCCGTGGGAGCCCGCGGTGGACCGCTTCCGCGACGCTGACATCACCGGCGCGGTGGCCATCCTCAACGCGTGCTCGGCCAAGACGCCCCAGTGCAAGCAGCTGATGGGGCAGATGACGGAGTTCGGCAACCTCTACAAGAAGCTGGAGGACCTGGACGCCAAGGGCCTCACCCGCCTGCTCGCGCTGGACAAGGACATCACCGACGGGCGCACGAGCAAGATGGCGCGCAACGCGGGCACCCGCGCGGGGAACATCTATTACAAGAGCGCCGCGGGCGCGAAGGCCGCCGGCCAGTGGTCGCGCGCCATGGAGTTCGCCCGCCGCGCGCTCCAGGCGGACCCCAGCCACACGGGCGCCGCCAACATCGTCAACGACCTCAAGGCCAAGGCGAAGGACCTGTACATGCAGGCCTACTCCATCAAGGACTCCAGCCCGGAGGACGCGCTGCCCAAGTTCCGCGACGTCGTCGCGATGACGCCGCCCGACGACGAGCTGCACGGCAAGGCCCAGGGCTGGGTCGAGAAGCTGTCGCGATGAAGAAGCGCAAGGGGCTGGAGCCGCCCCCGGCCGAGACGCCGGGGCAGGGCGACCTGTTCGGCACGTCGCTGCTCCCCCCCTTGCGTCCCGCGCCGGCGAAGGCCGCCAGTGGAGGCAAGCCGCCCGCGGCCCCGCCCACCGCGCCGGCGGCCGAAGTCGCTCCGCCGCCCCCGGCCGCCGTCACCCCGCCGCCGCGCCCGGAGCGCACGGTGTTGTCGGTGGGCGAGCTCACCCGGCAGATCAAGCAGACGGTGGAGTCGCGCTTCCCGCGCGTGCTGGTGCGCGGCGAGGTGTCCAGCTTCCGCGGCGCCAACGCGCGCGGCCACTGGTACTTCACGCTCAAGGACGCGGACGCCTCCATCGACGCGAAGGTGTGGGCGTCCATGGCGGGGCGGATCCGCTTCGCGCTGCGCGACGGCATGGAGGTGGTGGCCGAGGGCAGCGTGGACCTGTACGAGCCGCAGGGCCGCTACAGCCTCATCGTGTCCCGGCTGGAGCCGGTGGGCGAGGGTGCGCTGGCGCTCGCGTTCGAGCAGCTCAAGCAGCGGCTGGCGGCGGAGGGGCTCATTGGCGACCGGCGCGTGCGGCCGCCCCGGCCCGTGCCGTTCCTGCCCCGGCGCATCGGCGTCGTCACCAGCCGCACCGGCGCGGCGCTCCAGGACTTCCTGCGCGTGCTGCACTCGCGCAACCCCCGGCTGGGCGTGCTGCTGGCGGACGCGCGCGTGCAGGGCGAGGGCGCCGCGGAGGACGTGGCGCGGGCCATCGAGCGGCTTTCGCGCACCGACGTGGACGTCATCGTCGTGACGCGCGGCGGAGGCTCCGTGGAGGACCTCTGGACGTTCAACGAGGAGCGGGTGGCGCGCGCCATCTTCGCCTCGCCGGTGCCGGTGGTGTCCGCCATCGGCCACGAAATCGACTTCACCATCTCGGACTTCGTCGCGGACCTGCGCGCGCCCACGCCCAGCGCGGCGGCGGAGCGGCTGGCCCCGGTTCTCGCCGACCTGGAGCTGACGCTGGCCACGCAGTCTGGCCGGCTGCGCCGGGCCATGGAGCGGCGGGTGCTGGAGCTGCGCGGGCGCCAGGGCCAGCTTCGCGCGCGGCTGCCGGACCCTCGCCGCGAGGTGAACCACCAGCGCCTGCACCTGTCCGAACAGGTGGAGGCGATGATGCGCGTGCTGCGCCCCCGCACGCGCGAGCACCGGGAGACGCTGCGCGCCCTTCAGGAGCGGCTGCAGCGGGCGCGGCCCCAGACGCGGTTGTCGGAGCAGCGGGCGCACCTGCTCAAGCTGGCCATGCGCCTGTCGGAGGCGGCGCGCGCGGGAGTCACCCGGCGGCGGGGCGCGCTGGCGGACGCGCGGCTGGGGCTGGAGCGGCAATCCCCCACGGCGCGGGTGGCGGCCGAGCGGGCGAAGGTGGCCCAGGCGCGCTCGCGGCTCCTGGAGCTGCAGCGGGGCATGTTGGCCTCCGCGCAGACGCACTTCGGACGGTTGGGGGGCCGCCTGGACGCCCTGAGCCCCCTGAAGGTGATGTCTCGCGGCTACGCGGTGACGTTCCGCCAGCGGGACGGCGTCGTGGTGCGCTCCATGGCGGACGTGGTGGTGGGGGACGTGCTGGGCATCAAGCTGGCGGCCCACGGGGCGAAAACCCTGGGAGGGTGTGAAGAAATCGAAGCGACCGTTACCAGCCTGAAAGGCCCGGTGGACTGCTAGCGGGCCACCCTCTACATTCCGCGCCCCGCTCGGGGAGAGGTGGATGGCCGTGGCGAAGTCGGACAAGAACCCCAAGGTGGAGCCTGCCCCGGAGCAGTACGGGGACGTGGTGTCGCGCCTGGAAGAGACAGTGGCGCGGCTGGAAGGCGGCGACCTGTCACTGGAAGAGTCGCTCAAGGCGTTCGAGGAGGGCATCCGCCTCGTCCGCCGGGGCGAGAAGCTGCTCACGGAGGCCGAGCAGCGAATCGAGCAGCTGCTGGTGGACGAGGACGGCCAGGACGTGGTGGCGCCGCTGGCGGTGGCGGCCCGTCCCGCTCCCCAGGCTGCCCCCCGGACGACCGCGCAGGCGCGTCCGCCACCGGAGGACGATGTCCCGTTCTAGGCATCAGGGGAAGGGCGGAGGCCGGGCATGTCGAAGCCGAAGATTACGATTGTCGATGACGACCGCGACACGCGTGAGCTGCTCGCCGAGGCCCTGGGGGCCGAGGGGTTCGAGGTCACGTCCGCGGCCAATGGCCTGCGGCTCGTCGCGTCGCTCGAGCTGCACCGGCCGCACGCCATCCTCCTGGACGTGAACATGTCCTGGATCAACGGCTTCGAGCTGTGTCAGGCCGTGAAGCAGAACAAGCAGTTCCGGGACATCCCCATCATCTTCATCAGCGGGCGGGGAGACCCGGAGGACAAGCGGCGCGGCATGGAGGTCGGCGCGGCCGACTACTTCGTGAAGCCGCTGGAGCTGGACGCGCTCGTCAAGCGCATCCGCGAACTCATCCCCGCTGACGTGGCGAAGGAGCCCTGACGCCGATGGCCGCTTTCAACCTGGAACCCTTCATGCGCACGCATCAGTCGCGAGTGGAGGCGCTCCTGCTCGAACGCGCGGACCGCCTGGGTCCCGAGGGCACACCGCCGCGGCTGGCGGAGGCCATGCGCTACTCGCTGCTCGCGGGCGGCAAGCGCCTGCGCCCGGTGCTGTGCCTGGCCTTCGCGGACGCGGTGGCGAAGGCGAGCACCGACAACGCCGTGGTGGCGGACGCGGCGTGCGCGCTGGAGTACGTGCACACCTATTCGCTGGTGCACGACGACCTGCCCTGCCTGGACAACGACGACCTGCGCCGGGGCCTGCCCACGAGCCACAAGGTCTACGGCGAACCGCTGGCGCTGCTGGCCGGAGACGGCCTGTTGACGGAGGCCTTCCACGTGCTCGCCGGAGGGCCGGAGCCGGTGCGCGGCATCCTGTGCGTGGAGCTGGCGCGCGCGGCGGGCGCGAGCGGGATGGTGGGCGGGCAGGTGCTGGACATCGCGGCGGACCGGACCGCGACGCTGGACTACCTCCTGCGGCTGCACCGGATGAAGACGGGCGCGCTCATCCTCGCGGCGTGCCGGATGGGCGTCCTGGCTGCCGGGGGCGACGCGGCGGCGCTCGTGAGCGCGGTGACGTACGGTGAAGCGGTGGGCCTGGCCTTCCAGATCGCCGACGACGTGCTGGACGTGACCTCCAGCGCGGAGGCCATGGGCAAGCCGGTGGGCGCGGACGCGGAGGCCGGGCGCTTCACCTTCCCGGCGGTGGTGGGGCTGGACGAGTCGCGCCGCATGGCCGATGAGCTGGTGGCCCGGGCGGAGGCGGCGGTGCGCCCACTGGAGGGCGTGGACGGTCCGCTGGCGGCGCTGGCGCGCTACACGGTGGAGCGGAAGTCCTGATGGCGGACGTGCTGTCTGGTGTCGCGTCTCCCGCGGATGTGCGCGCGCTCCCCGAGGACGCGCTGCCCGGCCTGTGCGAGGAGCTGCGCGAGGCCATCATCACCACGTGTGGCCGCGTGGGCGGCCACCTGGGCGCGTCGCTGGGCGCGGTGGAATTGGTGGTGGCCCTGCACCGCGTCTTCCACACGCCGCAGGACGCGCTCCTCTTCGACGTGGGGCACCAAGCGTACGCGCACAAGCTGCTCACCGGCCGGCGCGACCGCATGCACACGCTGCGGCAGGCGGACGGCATCGCGCCGTTCCTGGATCCGCGGGAGAGCCACCATGACGCGCTGGCGGCCGGGCATGCGTGCACGGCCATCTCCGCTGCGCTGGGCCTGCTCTCCGGCCGGCGGCAGCTGGGCCACTCGGGCCACGTGGTGGCGGTGGTGGGCGACGGCGCGCTCACCGGGGGCCTGAGCTTCGAGGGGCTCAACAACGCGGGGGGCAGCCCGCTGCCGCTCGTGGTGGTGCTCAACGACAACCAGATGTCCATCAGCGCGAACGTGGGCGCCATCCCCGCGCTCCTGCGCACGCGCAACGCCCGCGCCTTCTTCGAGTCGCTGGGCTTCACCTACCTGGGCCCGGTGGACGGGCACGACCTGGGCGCGCTCACGCGGGCGCTGCGCGAGGCGAAGGCGTCATCGCGCCCGGTGGTGGTGCACGCGCTGACGAAGAAGGGGCGGGGCTTTCCGCCCGCGGAGGCCGACGAGCAGACGCGCGGCCACGCGATGGGGCCGTACGAGTGGCGCGACGGCAAGCTGGTGCGCTCGCGCGGGGGACGGCCCACGTACAGCGAGGCCTTCGCCCAGGTGCTGGGTGATGCGCTGGAGCGGGATCCGCGCGTGGTGGCCGTGACGCCCGCGATGCTGGAGGGCAGCGCGCTCACCGGCCTGAAGGCGCGCTTCCCGGACCGCGTGCACGACGTGGGCATCGCGGAGCAGCACGCGGTGACGTTCTGCGCGGGGCTGGCCGCGGCGGGCGCGAAGCCGGTGTGCGTCATCTACTCCACCTTCCTCCAGCGCGCGTACGACCAGATCGTCCACGACGTGTGCCTGCCGGGGTTGCCCGTCGTCTTCGCGGTGGACCGGGCGGGGCTCGTGGGCGCGGACGGCGCCACGCACCAGGGCGCCTACGACGTGTCCTTCCTCCGGCCGCTGCCGGGCCTCACGCAGTGGGCCCCGGTGGTGGGGGAGGACCTGGGGCCCATGCTCGCCACCGCGCTCCAGGCCCCCGGGCCCTCCGTGCTGCGCTTCCCGCGCGGCACGTTGCCGGACCTCCCGCCGGAGCTGGCGCGAACGGAGTCCGAGGTGTCTGTGTCGGGCGCCCGCTGGCTGAAGCGCGTGGCCGGCTCGCGGCTGACGCTGGTGACGCTGGGCCCGCTGGGCCTGTCCGCGCTGGAGGCCGTGCGGAGCGAGCCGGACTGGAGCGTGCTGGACGCGCGCCGGGCGTGGCCCCTGGATGAGGCCGCGCTCCTGGAGGCCGCGGCGGGCGGGCACGTGGTGGTGGCGGAGGAGGGCACCGTGCGGGGCGGCCTGGGCAGCGCGGTGCTGGAGCTGTACGCCGCGTCGGGCGTGTCCCCCCGGGTGACGCTCCTGGGCATGCCGGATGTCTTCCTGCCGCACGGGGACGCGCGGGTGCAGCGCACGCAGCTGGGACTGGACGCGGCGGGCCTGCGGCGCGCGGGCCGTGCGCTGCTGGGAGAGGAGAGCCGGTGAAGCCGAAGAAGGAACGCCTGGACGTGCTGGTCGTGGAGCGCGGGCTCGCCGAGTCGCGCACCAAGGCGCAGGCGCTCATCCTCGCCGGCCAGGTGGTGGTGGCGGACCAGCGCGTGGACAAGCCCGGCTCCCTGGTCCCCGTGGAGGCCGAGCTGCGCCTCAAGGGCGAGGTGCTGCCGTACGTGTCGCGCGGCGGCCTCAAGCTGAAGGCGGCCATGGACCGCTTCGGCCTGGACGTGACGGGCCGCGTGGGCGCGGACATCGGCGCCAGCACCGGCGGCTTCACCGACTGCCTTCTCCAGCACGGCGCGGTGCGGGTGCACGCCATCGACGTGGGCTACGGCCAACTGCACGAGAAGCTGCGCGTGGACCCGCGCGTGCGCTCCCGCGAGCGGGTCAACGCGCGCTACCTCACGGACGAGGACCTGCCGGAGAAGGTGGGCGTGGTCGTCATCGACGTGAGCTTCATCTCGCTCACCCAGGTGCTGCCGTCGGTGCTGCCGTTCCTCTCACCGGGCGGCCTGCTCATCGCCCTGGTGAAGCCCCAGTTCGAGGTGGGGCCGGAGCGGGTGGGCAAGGGCGGCGTGGTGCGCGACCCGGAAGCGCGGCAGGACGCCATCGACACCGTGACGGCGTTCGTGCGCGAGCACGGGCTCAGCGTTCGTGGGGTGATGGACTCACCCGTGCCCGGGCCCGCCGGCAACGTGGAAGCGCTCCTCGTCGCCGACAGGCCCTGAGGGCCGCCGTCACGGCTTGACGGCGCGGTATTCGGGCAGCGTGAGTGCCTGGACCAGGTTGTTGCCCAGGCGCATCCACAGCCGCCCGCTGTCATCCACGGAGCAGGACAGGCTGCTGGAGACCTCGTAGCGGAACAGCTCGCCCTTTTCGGCGGTGTCCACCGCGATGATCTCCTGGGGCATGGTGGGCAGGCCGGAGGAACCCGGGGCCGGGCCGGCCAGGATGTAGAACTCGGAGCTGGTGGCGCGGCCCATCTGGACCTGGAGGATCAGCAACTGGCCGGACGCGTCCACGGAGGTGCCGCCCTTGTTGGCGACGAGGCCGTTTTCGCTGTCCAGGAACCAGACGCGCTGCAGGCCCACGATGGCCAGCCGCGAGCCCGCCGCATAGGGGAACACGCCCTGGATCTCCACGGGGAAGAATTGCGAATCCCACTTGTGCGCCGAGCCCTCGCAGCCGTCCTGTGCGGTCAGGCACGCCTGCACGCGCGCCTGGTTGTTGTTGAAGGGGAAGGAGATGTAGATGACCGAGCCGTCGGTGTTGAACGCAGTGAGCGGGGGATGCTCCACCGCGCCCGTGAACTGCAGAATGGTGCGCTCATCCACCGTGGAGGGGGCTCCCCCCCCCGTCTTGGTCGCGTCGACCGTGACCACCACCAGCTCCACCAGGAGCCCGGTCGACACCTGGGGCACGCGCACGATGGGGATGAGGACCTTCTCGGCCACCTGCTTCGCCGGCCCCACGGGCGCCCACGGCTGCTGGTAGGTCCACTGGAAGGTGCCGCCCGTCGCAGTGTGCTGGAGCCGCGACACGGTAGGACCGTCACTCACGAGCGCGTCGCCGTTGCTCATGACGGACAGGTTCTTCAGTTTGTAGGACGGCGCCGTCTTGCCCGAGACGACGAAGTTCGAGTCCACGGCGATCGCGCCGAAGCCCGGGGTCCACACCCAGCGCTTGTTGCTGGTCGGATTCAGTTCGGTGACGACCGTGGCCGCGCTGCAGGGGATCTGCATCTCCAGGGAGTTTCTCACCACGCCCGCCGAGTCCACGCGGTAGAGCGTGCCGGTGCCGGTCGTGGTGATGCCGCACCCGATGAAGGCGACGTTCGTGCCGCTGCCCTCGGCGGTGAAGAAGTCCGTCACCACCTGGCCGTTGGGATCCGGATCCTTGATGACCTTCGTCACCGGCAGGAACGTGGCCGGCTGAGGCTGGGACGAGTTCGTCCGGCCGTCCGCGCACGTCGCCCGCGCGTTGAGCGACAGGCTGACGGCGAGCCCGCGGGTGTACTTGATCTCATTCTGGGCCAGCTCGAAGTCCATGGACCCGCTGGTGTAGGGCACGGTCTTCAGGAACGTGTCCCGGTCGTAGATGTCCACCCGCGACACGGAGTCACACCCGGACACGATGACCCGCACCGTCAGCGACGGGGCCGCCGTGTTCGGCTGCGGCACGGTGAGTGTCACCGTCGGCGGGTCCGGAATGGGAGCCGGCTTCTCACCACCACAGGCGGCGAACACGGAAGCACAGAGGGTCAGCAAGGCCAGGAAGGCCCGCGGCGCGAACGGGCGCGAAGGGACGGAGTGCATGGTTTCGCACTCTACCGCGCTCCCTCGGGAAGCGGGCGGGGCCACGTCCCAGGGCCCTTCCCCCGGAGTCCTGATCGAGAGAACCCCTGAAAATCCCCGCCCGGCGCCTGCCCGCCCGCCCAGCCGCCAACCGGACGGGAAGGGTGGTGTTGGAAGAAAGTGACAGCCTGACTGTTTTCGTGGGATTCCACCCCTACAAGGGGGTGGGCGGGCGGTTTCCGGTCATCGGACCATCACGCGCGTGCGGGATTCCGGAGGAAGAACACCGGTCCGGGGTATACGTCGCGCGCCTTTTCCCACCCCTCTCGCTTGAGGAGAGCCCTGTTCATCTGCTGGCCCGCGGACGGGTTAGACGGCATGATCCGGAATCGACCATGACCTCTTTCGCACCCAACGGGTTTCCGCGACGTCGTTCCCTGTCTGGGCGGGGCGGAGGCGCGCCGTGAGGATCGAGATGTTGTCGTCTGAGCAGCGGGGGCGGGTGCTGGTGCTCGCGGCGAAGGCCGCGGGTGACGCGCTGGTGGAGCGGCTCACGGCGAGTGGCTACCAGTGCGCCTCCACGGAACGGGAGACCGGGCTGGCGGAGATGGTGGATCAGCTCCAGCCGGAGGTGGTGCTCCTGGCGGTGACGGCCAAGCGGGCGGCGGAGCTGCTGGAGACGGTGCGCAAGACGGACAAGCTCCAGCGCCTGCCGGTGCTGGTGGATCAGGGCCGCGCGCGCTCGGCGGAGGCCTTCAAGCGGCTGGCGGTGGACGACTTCGTGCGTGGCGCGGATGAGCTGGTGCCCCGGCTGGAGTCCGCCCTGCGCGCCTGGAGGCTCAAGGAGCGCGAGGAGCGCATCCGGATGCGCATGGGGATGCTGCTCGAAATCACCCAGGCGGCCACCAGCTCGCTGGAGCTGGAGGAGATCCTCCGCATCGCGGTGGAGAAGGTCGGCCAGGTGACGGGCACGGACCGCTGCTCCGTGGTGCTGGTGGAGGGCAGCCACGCGCGCACGGCCACGGTCGTCGCGACGCAGGAGGACCCCAGCCTCGTCCAGCTGGACATCGAGGTGGCGCGCTACCCGGAGCTGCGCCGCGCGCTGGAGACGCGGCAGCCCGTCCTGATTGAAGAGGCGCAGCGCGACCCGCTGATGGCGGAGGTGCGCACGTCGCTGTTGCCGCAAGGCGTGAAGTCCATCCTGGTGCAGCCGCTCATCTGCCAGGACGACCTGCTGGGCGCGCTCTTCCTGCGCGTGTCCAAGGGCGAGGCGTCCATCGGGCGCGACGAGCAGGAGTTCGCGGAGGCGGTGGCGGGTGTGCTCGCCAACTCCATCCGCAACGCGCGCCTGCACACGGCGGTGAAGAAGAAGCGCGAGGACCTGGAGCTGGCGTACGTGGAGCGCTACCGCGAGCTCAACGACGCGAACCGCCGCCTGAAGGAGCTCAACCGCCTCAAGGATGAGATCATCGCGGTGTGCAGCCACGACCTGCGCGCGCCGCTCCAGGTGCTCCTGGGGCACGGCCGGCTGCTGTTGGAAGGGCCGCTGGAGACGCAGCAGAAGCAGTCCGCGGAGGCGATGATCCGCCAGGGCCGGAAGATCCTCACCCTGGTCGAGTCCCTGCTGGAGAAGGGCAAGGGCGAGGCGGCGCGTCTCTCCATCGAGCCCCGCGTGCTGGACGTGGCGCAGCTGTGCCGCGACGCCGTGGCGGAGCTGGAGATCCTCGCGGCGGAGAAGGCCGTGTCGCTGCGCTCCGAGTGCCCCGACAGCCTGATGCTGATTGGCGACGAGGTGAAGCTGCACGAGGTGCTGCAGAACCTCATCAGCAATGCCATCCAGCACGCCAGCGACCCGGGCGTGGTGGTGGTGCGCACGCAGCGGCTGTCGCGGCCGGACGGCGACGCGGTGCGGGTGATGGTGAGCGACAACGGGGTGGGCATTCCCCCGGACGAGCTGCACCTCGTCTTCGACCGGTACCGTCACGGGCCCAAGGGCACGGGGCTGGGGCTGGCCATCTGCAAGGAGTTCGTGGAGCTGCACGGCGGTGAAATCTGGGCGGAGAGCCCGGCCGACGGCGGCTGCACCTTCGTCTTCACGCTGCCCCTGGCGCAGGAGGCCGCGCGCAACCCCCGGCCGCAGCCCGCGCCCGGCGCCGCGCCCGAGCAGCCGCGCGTGCTGGTGGTGGAGGACGAGCCCGAAATCGCGGCGGTGCTGTCGGAGGTGCTGCGCTCGAAGTACCGCGTGGAGGTGGCGCGCGACGGCGCGGAGGGCCTGGCGAAGGCGCGCGCTTCACGGCCGGACCTGGTGGTGATGGACGTGTTCCTGCCCAAGCTGGACGGTCTGGACGCGGCCATGGCGCTCAAGTCCTCGTCGGACACGGCGCACATCCCGGTCATCCTCCTGTCCGCCCACCAGGGCGTGGCCGACAAGGTCCGCGCGCTCAACCTGGGCGCGGTGGACTACATGGCCAAGCCCTTCAACGCGGTGGAGCTGCTCAACCGCACCGAGCGCGCGCTCAAGCTGCGCCAGGGCGACAAGGAACAGCAGGACAAGACGAACTCGCTGCAGCGGCGCACCGGCAGCGATCCGGCGACGGGCCTGCTCGACCGCCGCGGCCTGCTCCTGCGCTTGGAGCAGGAGGTGGCCCGCAGCCGGCGCTACCACCGCGCCCTCACGCTGGCGGTGCTGCGTCCGGACCGCGAGCTGGACGTCATGCCGCCCAACATGGCGGAGGTGATGCGCAAGCGCGTGCGCCACCCGGACTCCATCTCCCATCTGGGGCTGGGCGTCTTCGCGGTGGTGCTGCCCGAGTGCAACGCGGACGCGGCGCGCACGGTCATCAACCGCCTGATGCCGGACGTGGAGCAGGTGACCTCCATCGAGTACCGGGCCGCCATGGCGGACGTCAGCCAGGACAGCGATCCGGTGGAGAAGCTGCTGGAGAAGCTGGGGGCGCCCCCGCCCGAGGTCCACTAGCCCGCGTGCGCCCGCTCCCGCTCCTCAGCCGTGCCGCCGTGATGTGCCTCGCGCTGGCCGCCGGGGGTTCGGGGGCCGCGCCCGCGAGGAAGGCTCCGGCCCCGCACGTCGACCGCGAGGCGATGCGCGAGGCCATGGATGCGAGCAGCCGCGACGACGAGCCGTCCGCGTCGTCCGCCAGCTACGCGCACTACCTCCAGGCGCGGCTGATGCACCTGGAGGGCAACCACCGGGCCTCGGTGGACGAGCTGCGGCTGGCGCTCGCCACCGACGACGGCAACCCGACCCTCCTCACCCAGTTGGGCGAGGAGTACGCTCGCCTGGGCGACCTGGAGCGCGCCGAGCGCGAGCTGCGCCGGGCCGTGGAGAAGGCCCCCACGCACTACGCCGCCCACGTGCTCCTGGGCCGGGTGTTGCTGGAGTCCGGCCGCACGGCGCGCGCGAAGCAGCACCTGCGCCGCGCGGTGGCCCTGCGCCCTCGCGAACCGGAGGCGTACCTCGTCCTGTCGCAGCTGTACCTGGACGCGAAGGACCCCGACGAGGCGGTGAAGGTCGTGGAGTCGCTGGCCCACGCGCTGCCCGGAGAGGCCTCCGGCTACCGGCGGCTGGGGCTCGTCCTGGCCGAGCGCGGCGACGCGGCCCGCGCGGAGCGCCTGCTCGCGAAGGCCTCCGAGCGCGACCCGGGCGACGTGGAGGTGTGGTCCACGCTGGCCCGGCTCTACGAGGACTCCGGCAAGCCGAGGGATGCGGAGGACGCGCTGGCCCGCGCGCTGGAGGCGGATCCGGACAGCCGTGAGGTGCTGCTGTCCGCGGGCCGTGCCGCGCTGAAGGGCGGGTCGGTGACCCGGGCGCGGGCGTACTTCGACCGGCTGCTGTCGCTCTCCGCGTCGCCGGAGCTCGCCGTGCGCGTGGCCTTCAACTACCTGGCCTCCGGAGAGTCCGCCGCCGCGAAGGAGGTGCTGGACGCCGCGCGCAAGGACGCGCCGGACGAGCCCCGGCTGGCGTACTACGCGGGGCTCGTCGCGGAGCGCACGCGCCGCTTCTCCATCGCGGCCGCGGACTTCGCGGGCGTGCCCCCGGACTCGGAGGTGTTCCCCGACGCCCGAGTGCGCCAGGCCCGCTGCTTGTCGCTGGCGGGAGACCATCCGCGCGCGCTGGCGCTCTACCGCGCGGCCATGTCGGAAGCGCCTGACGACGTGGAGGTGCGCGTCGGCTACGCCCGGGCGCTGGAGCGCGGCGGGGACGCGGCGCGAGCGGAAGGCGTGCTGCGCGAGGTGCTGGCGGGGGAGGGCGGGGCGCTGGCGTACGACGCGCTGGCCATCCTGCTGGAGCGCCAGGGCCGGGCTCCGGACGCGCTCGCGCTCTTGAGGGACGCCGTCGCGAAGGCGCCGAGGAACCAGGACCTGCAGTTCGCCCTGGGCACCCTGCTGGAGCGCCAGGGCGACGTACCGGGGGCGCTGTCGCGCATGCGGGCGGTGCTCGCGCTGAAGCCGGACCATTCCGCCGCGCTGAACTTCATGGGCTACGTGATGGCGCAGCGGGGCCGGGGCCTGGACGAGGCGGAGCGGCTGGTGCGCCGCGCGCTGGCGCTCCGGCCGGACAACGGGGCCTACGTGGACTCGCTGGGGTGGGTGCTCTTCCAGCGCGGCGACGCGAAGAAGGCCGTGGAGGTCCTGGAGCGCGCGGTGGAGCTGTCCCCGGACGACCCCGCCATCCTGGAGCACCTGGGGGACGCGTACCTCAAGGCGGGCCGCGCCCCGGAGGCCGTCCGGACCTGGCAGCGCGCGCTGGAGGTGCTGACGCTGGAGCCGGAGGCCGCCGAGCCCGCGGACCAGCGCACCACCCTGGAGCGCAAGTTGAAGGCGCTACCCTCGACCGCGCCGGGCCGCTAAGGTCCCGGGCTCATGGCCCGCCACGACGAAGGCTTCTTCACCGGGAAGGACAACACCCGGCTGTTCTGGACGCTGGACCTGCCGGACACGGCTCCCCGCGCGCACGTCGCCATCGTCCACGGCTACGGCGACCACATCGGCCGCTACCGGCCCGTCATCGACGCGCTGGTGCAGGACGGCTTCGCCGTGCACGGCTTCGACTACCGGGGCCACGGCCGCGCGGACGGCCGGCGCGCCTACGCCGCGAAGTGGACCGAGTTCCTCGACGACCTGGACGGCTTCTGGCAGCGCGTGCGCAAGGCCGCGGGCAACGAGAAGATCTTCCTGCTCGCCCACAGCCACGGCGGCCTGATGGCGGCGCACGCCCTGGCCGGGAGGCTGGAGGGCCTCTCCGGCGCCATCCTCTCCGCGCCCTACCTCAAGCTGGCCATCACCCCGCCGGCCGCGAAGGTGCTCGCCGCGCGCATGGTGGGCACCCTGGTGCCGTGGATGAAGGTCCCCTCGGGCCTGGCCCCGGACATGCTCAGCACCGACCCGGACATCCAGAAGGCGGTCGGGGCGGACCCGCTCTACGTGCCCTTCGCCACGCCTCGCTGGTTCGTGGAGTCCACGGCCGCCCAGGCCCAGACGCTCGGGCTGGCGCCGAAGATTCAAGTGCCGCTGTTCGTGCTGTGCGGCCAGGAGGACGGGGTGGCGCTGCCGGCGGCGGCGCGGGCCTTCTTCGAAGCGGCGGGGACGGCGGACAAGAAGTTCAAGGAGTACCCCGGCATGCGGCACGAGCCGCTCAACGAGCGGGACCGCGCGACGGTGTTCCAGGACATCTCCGGCTGGATCTCCGCGCATCTCTGACATAATCAGGTCGCCCCGCTCCCGACGGAGCAGGCGCTGGCGAGGATCACCTCATGGCACAGGGTGAAACGGGCATCATTGGCAAGGGCATCGTCATCAGGGGCAACCTCACGGGCGGAGGGGACCTGGTCATCGAAGGACGCGTGGAGGGGCAGATCGCCCTGAAGAACCACCTCACCATCGAAGGCACCGGCAAGGTGCAGGCGGACATCCGCGCCGAGGAACTGACCATCAACGGCGAGGCGAGCGGCAACATCGACGCCTCCACGCGCGTGGCCATCAACGCCTCGGCGAAGGTCGCGGGCGACATCAAGGCCCCGCGGGTCGTCATCGAGGATGGCGCCGTGTTCAACGGCTCCATCGAGATGGACGTGAAGTTGCCGGACGACATCTAGCATCCACCGGGGACCGACCCACGGCCCCCCATGCGCACAGCTTCGAGAAGGCGGACACACTCATGGCGAATACGATCATTGGCTCGAGCATCGTCATCGACGGGGAGATCTCCGGGGACGAGGACCTGGTCATCCAGGGCACCGTGAAGGGGAAGATCTCCCTCAAGGAGAGCCTCTACGTGGAGGGCTCGGGCGTCGTCGAGGCGGACATCGAGACGCAGAACGTGGAGATCGCCGGCCGCGTGACGGGCAACATCGCCGCCAGCGACAAGGTCGAGCTGAAGACGGACTGCCGCGTGGTGGGCGACATCAAGGCCCCGCGCATCCTCATCGCCGACGGTGCCTCCTTCAAGGGCAACGTCGACATGGACATGAAGGAGCGCTGATCCGTGGCGACCGCGAAGGATCTTGCAGGCAACTCCGTCGACAACACCGTGGTGGGGCCTTCCATCCTCATCAGCGGTCGGCTCACGGGTGACGAGGACCTCACGGTCCGCGGGCGCGTCGAGGGTGAGCTCACCCTCAGCCGCACCCTCATCGTGGAGCCGTCCGGCGTGGTGAAGGCCAACGTGGCGGTGCGAAACGCCATCGTCAGCGGCGTGGTGGTGGGCAACATCAACGCCACGGAGAGCGTGGAACTCACCCGCGAGGGCCGCATGGTGGGCGACATCCGCGCCCCCCGCGTCATCATCGTGGACGGGGCCAGCTTCCGCGGCCGCGTGGACATGGGAGACGTGGAACCGGGCCGGCTGCCGTCCGAACGCCCCGCCGTGGCCCGCCCCCAGGCGGTGACGCGCCCCACGGTGCGTCCGGGCGCCACCCCGCCGCGTCCTCCGACGCCGCCGGCCGCCCCGCCGCGCGCCGCCCCGACGCCGCCCCCGCCTCCCGCGCGCACGCAGCCCGCGTCGGCGCCGGCCACCGTCGTGGCCCGTCCGTCGGCCAAGCCGCTGCCGCCGCCCCCGCCGCCCGCCGCGACCACGACCCGGGCTCCGGAGCCTCCGCGTCCGGTAGTCACTGAGCAGGCGAGCAGTGCCGGCGCGCCCCTTACCCGCGTGATGGGTGCTGGCGCGAAGAAGAAGGTCGTGGTGAAGAAGTCCCGTTAGAGCCCGCCCGCCGCGCCGTCGTTTCCGGCGGCGCGGGGGTGGAACAACCGGGGGTGCCACCATGGACGCCGAGCACAGGGCCGAGGGACAGGAAGGGATGCCGGGCACGCCTGGGGAGAACGCAATGCCGTCCCAGCAGGAGGGAGCGGCTGACGCGTCCGCGCCGAAGCACGGCGAGGGCGCGAGTGGAGACGTGCCGCCGGAAGGTGCCCCCCAGGCTGAAGCGGGTGGGGCGCAGACCGACCTGCCCGGAGAGGGTGGGCAGGCCACCGCGAGCGCGACCGAGGCCAGCACGGCCGCCGGAGCGTCCGGTGAACCGGAGGCACGTACCGAGGGCGGCGAGTCGCCGAGCCGCACCGGAGAGGAGGCTCCCACCGGGGACGCCGCGACGCCGGGCGGAGCTTCCGCTCACGGTGGCGAACCGGAAGGAGCAGGTGCGACCGGGCAGGGCGAGGGCACCAGTCCCCCGGCGGACGCGGAGGCCTCTGCCGGCCCCGGCCGCTACGTGGAGCTGTCCTCGGGTGAGAGCGTCCAGGACGCCTCTGGCACGGGCAGCGACGGTGGCGGCGAGGCGAAGGACGTGGTGGCGGAGCCGCCCTCCGGTCCGGTATCGGGCGCGGACGACGCGCTGCTGAGCGCCGGCATCTGGGACGTGGCGAGCCGTGCGAGCCAGGAGGACGCGGGCTCCGGCGAAAGTTCGGAACAGGGCGCCAACGATGGCGCGGCGACTTCGGAAGGGGAGCCCCACGCGCAGGCCATCGAGCCGCGCGTGATGGGACAGGTGACGTCGATGGTGTTGCCGCTGGAGCGATTGGAGGAGGACACCACCTTCCGCCTGCGGGACGAGGGCGACGTGTCCGAGCTGGCGACGGACCTGGCGCGCCTGGGCCAGCTGTTCCCGGTGGACGTGCGCCCGCGCGGCGAGGAGCGCTATCAGCTCATCTGCGGCTTCCGGCGCGTGGCGGCGCTGCGCTTCCTCAAGCGCGACCAGGTCCAGGTGCGCGTGCACGAGGAGCTGTCCGACGAGGACGCGCTCCTGTTGTCCCTGGCGGAGGCCATCCACGCCTCGCCGGTGGAGCACGACGTGCTGGAGGCCAAGCGCGAGTCGCTGGAGGCCGAAGGCCGGCTGACGGCGCCGGTGCGCGACATGCTGGAGAAGGCGCTCGCCACCGAGGAGACGCTGGCTCCGGAGGGCGTCGAGGAGGAGATCGACGCGGACGAGCTGGCGGTGGACGTCGCGCAGCGCATGGGCGCCCTCAACCAGGACCTCTCGCTGCTCGCGGACGTGTTCGCCGCGCTGGACGAATCGCGCAAGGCGGAGCTGCTGATGCAGCTGCGCTACTCGGCGCAGCTGGTGGCGTACCTGGAGGGTCTGTAGGCCATGGCGGAAACGCTCGAACGCGACCGCGCCCGGCTCCTGGAGGTGCTCACGCAGCGCTCCTTCGAGCGCAGGCGCGTGGTGCTCTCCTCCGGCAAGGAGTCGGATTTCTACATCGACTGCAAGCGCACGGCGCTGCTCGCCGAGGGCCACTACCTCATCGGCCGGCTGCTGCTGGAGGCCATCCGGCGCGACGCTCCGTCCGCGGTGGCCGCGGGCGGGCTGACGCTGGGCGCGGATCCGCTCGCGTCGGCGGTGAGCCTCACCAGCTTCCTGGAGGGCGGCGGCCAGAAGTCCCTGCACGCGTTCATCGTGCGCAAGGAGCCCAAGGGCCACGGCACCGGCCAGTGGATTGAAGGCCTGTCCGCGCTGGGCCCCGGCGCCCCGGTGGCCATCGTGGAGGACGTGGTGACCACCGGTGCGTCCACGCTCAAGGCGATTGAGCGCGCGAAGCTGGAGGGCCTGACGGTGCTGGGCGCCTTCGCGCTGGTGGACCGGCTGGAGGGCGGACGCGAGGCCGTGGAAGCCACCGGCCACCGCCTCACCACGCTGTTCACGCGCAAGGACTTCATCCCGTGAGAAGGCTGCTGGTGGCCGCGGTGCTGCTGGGCGCGCTGGGCGGCTGCTCCACCGCGCCCCCCGTCGTCGGTGAGCCCGCGCCCACGCTGGATGACCCCAAGCAGGAGGCCGCCTACCTCGCGGTGTTGGACCGGTACTCGGACCGCAAGGAGATCTACGACGGCTTCGACACGCGCGTCTTCGCGGGGGCCACGTTCCAGACGCCCGCCTTCCGCGAGGCCCGTGTCCACCGCCGCGCCATCTTCCAGACGCTGCCCGCCGCGAAGGTGGAGCAGCTCCTGTCGGAGGAACAGGCGGACGCGGCGAAGTTCCACGAGTTCTACCTGGCGGTGCACGTCAACGACTACCGCTACGACGACTTCGCCCACCGCAACAGCATCTGGCGGATCGCGCTGGTGACGCCCGCGGGCGAAATCACGCCCATGGAGATCCGCCGCCTGGGCCGGGCGGACCTCAACGTGCGCGCCTACTACCCGTACGCCAGCCTCTTCTGGGTGGGCTACCGCGTGCGCTTCCCCAAGACGTTCGCGGACGGCCAGCCCGTCATCCCGGATGGCACCGAGAAGGTGATGCTCCGCGTCGCCTCGTCGCTGGGGAACGCGGAGCTGAAGGTCCACGCGCGCTGAACGCGGCGGGGACGGCCCTCAGGTCTGCTGGCCGTCCTTCAGCCACTTCGACGTGAGCGGCATCGTGGGTCCCGCGAGCAGGCGGTCCAGGAGCGCGTCCGGCGAGGCATTCACCGCGAAGGGCACGCCCTGCGTCTCCGGGACGAAGCCCGCCTCCACCATCTGTTTCGCCATCGCGAGCAGCGGCTGGAAGAAGCCGTCCACGTCCAACAGGCCCATGGGCTTGCGGTGCAGGCCCAGCTGCGCCCAGGTGACGATTTCGAAGAGCTCGTCCAGCGTGCCGAAGCCGCCGGGCAGGGCGACGAAGGCGTCCGCGCGCTCGGCCATCATCGCCTTGCGCGAGTGCATGGAGTCCACCCGGTGCAGCTCCGTCAGCCGCGGGTGGGCCAGCTCCTTCGCGTCCATGAAGTGGGGCAGCACGCCCACGGTCTTGCCGCCGTTGGCGATGACCGCGTCCGCCACCGCGCCCATCAACCCCACGCTGGCGCCGCCGTAGACGAGCGTCAGGCCCCGCTTCGCCAGCGCGGCCCCCATCCTGGACGCGGCCTCGCGGTACTCGGCGCGCACGCCGGAGCGCGAGCCACAGAAGACGCAGACGCTGCGCACGGGGGTTTCAGCCATCGTCAAAGGCCTCCAAGGCGCCCGGGATGGGCGGCGACCACGGCCAGCGCCGCGGCGATGAACAGCAGGACGGGGATGGCGCGCGAGTAGAACTTCGGGCCCATGCGCAGCGCCATGCCGCAGGGCAGGCCGAAGACGAAGCCGCCCAGGTGCCCCGCCCAGCTCACCCCGGGCAGCACGCTGATGACCGCCACCTGCAGGAGCCAGAAGAGATGCTCCCGGCGGCCCTGCTGGTTGAGGATGGGCAGCATCGCGCCGCCCCAGCCGAGAATCATTCCGGACGCGCCCACCGTCACGATGTCGAAGTTGAAGAAGAGCGCGAACGCGGAGCCGCCCAGCGCGGTGACGAGCGACAGCCCCAGGAACCTCAGGCTTCCAATGCCGCGCTCCAGCGACGCGCCCAGCGAATAGACGGCGGCCATGTTGAAGAACAGGTGCATCGCGCCGCCGTGCTCGAACACCATGCCCAGCAGGCGCCAGTACTCGCCGTCGCGAACCCACGGCCCGTAGAGCGCCAGCGGCCCCACGATGCCGTAGTTCGTCCTGTCGACGATGAGCGGCCGGCCCAGTGACTGGCTGAGGAAGAACATCACCACCGCGCCCGCGATGATGGCGAAGCTGACGTAGGGCGTGGGCAGCGCGGGCCGGGGCTGCTGCGGGCCAGGGGGCGGTCCGTCCCCGCCCTGTCCACGTGGCGCGTTGTCCTGCGTGTCTCCCAGCCCGGAGGGGCCGGGGAGGTCATCCAGCATGCGGCGCGGACGGGACATGGGTGCTCACAGCTCCCGGGAGAGGACGGTGTCGCGCGTGCCCTGGTGCTCGTCCGTGTGGGGATAGTCCAGGGTGTAGTGCAGGCCCCGGCTCTCCTTGCGGCGGCTCGCGCAGTCCACGATGAGGTGCGCCACCTCCGCGATGTTGCGCAGCTCGATGACGTCGCGGGTGACCTTGAAGCGCCAGTAGTAGTCGCGGATCTCCTCGCGCAGCAGCTCCAGCCGCCGCCGCGCGCGCATCAGCCGCTTGTCCGTGCGGACGATGCCCACGTAGTTCCACATCAGCCGGCGGATCTCATCCCAGTTGTGGGTGACGACCACGCTCTCGTCGGAGTCCACCGCGCTGCCGGAGTCCCAGGCTGGCGGGTCCTCCTTCGGCAGCGTCAGCGACGCCAGCTCCTCCGACGCCACCTGCACCGCGCGGTGGCCGAACACCAGGCCCTCCAGCAGCGAGTTGGACGCGAGCCGGTTCGCGCCATGCAGGCCCGTGCAGGACACCTCGCCGATGGCGTAGAGGCCCGGGATGTTGGTGCGCCCGTGCAGGTCCGTCACCACGCCGCCGCACTGGTAGTGGGCCGCGGGCACCACTGGGATGGGCTGCACCGCCATGTCGATGTTGAAGGCCTTGCAGGTGGCGTAGATGTTGGGGAAGCGCTCGGTGAGGAACGCGCGGCCCAGGTGCGTCATGTCCAGGTAGACGCAGTCGTTGCCCGTGCGCTTGAGCTCCGCGTCGATGGCGCGCGCCACCACGTCGCGCGGGGCCAGATCCCTCATGGGGTGGTAGCGGTCCATGAACGTCTGGCCGCCCTTGAGCCGCAGCTTGCCGCCCTCGCCGCGCAGCGCTTCGCTGATCAGGAAGCTCTTGGCCTCCGGGTGGAAGAGGCACGTGGGGTGGAACTGGTAGAACTCCATGTTCGCCACGCGCGCGCCCGCGCGGTACGCCATGGCCACGCCGTCACCCGTCGCGACGTCCGGGTTGGACGTGTAGAGGTACACCTTGCCCGCGCCGCCGGTGGCCAGCACCGTCACCTTGGAGAGGAAACGCTCGATGGAGCCGTCCTCCATCAGCGCGTACGTGCCCAGGCACCGGCTGCCGGCCGGGGTATGCGGACGCCGGTCCAGGATGAGGTCGATGGCGGCCGTGTTCTGGAAGAAGGTGATGTTGGGCTGCTCGTCGCACGCGGCCAGCAGCGCCCGCTGCACCTCGCGGCCGGTGATGTCGCCCGCGTGGATGATCCGGCGGGCGGAATGGCCACCCTCGCGCGTGAGGTCGAACTCGCCGCTCCGCTGGTCGAACGCCGCGCCCAGCGCCACCAGCTCCTTGAGGCGCGCGGGGCCCTCCCGCACCGTCACCTCCACCGCGTCGCGGTGGCACAGGCCCGCACCCGCGACGAGCGTGTCATCGATGTGCGAGTCGAAGGTGTCCGTGGGGGACAACACTCCGGCGATGCCCCCCTGGGCGTAGGCGGTGTTGCCTTCGCCGCGCTCACGCTTGGTGAGCACGGCGACCGTGCCGTGCCGGGCCGCCTGCAGGGCGAACGACAGTCCGGCCACGCCGCCGCCCATGACCAGGAAATCGAACCGATGGGGCATGGCCAACAGCCTTAATGGCGGTAAGTGCTGGAAACAAGGCGTTTTCTTGAGGACTTTCCGGGCGTTGTCTAAGGTTTCGCACCGCCGCCATGCGTGTCCTGACCGCCCTCGTCGTCCTGCTGACCGCCGCCCTCCCGGCCGCCGCCTCGGACGGTATCTACAGCTACGTGGAGAAGGACGGCACCATCGTCTACACGAACGTGCCGCCCGGAGGCGCGCGCAAGGCCCGCAAGCTGTCCGGGACCTTCACGCCCGCGCCGGCCAAGTCCGCGCCCGTGCGGGGCCGCTCGCGGACGCCCGCGGAGCTGGATCCGCACATCACCACCGCGGCGCTGCGCTATCGCATCCCGCCGGCGCTGGTGCGCGCCATCATGCACACGGAGAGCAACTTCAACCCGAACGCGCTCAGCCACAAGGGCGCCAGCGGGTTGATGCAGCTCATGCCGGGCACCGCGTCGGACATGTACGTGAAGGACATCTTCGACTCGAAGGAAAACATCGAGGGCGGCGTGCGGTACCTGCGCGTGCTGGCCAACATGTTCGACGGCGACATGGTGAAGATGGTCGCCGCGTACAACGCCGGGCCTGACGCGGTGAAGAAGTACGGAGGCCAGGTGCCGCCGTACGCCGAGACGCAGGAATACGTGCGCAAGGTCCTCCAGCTCTACCAACACTACAAGGAGCGCGAGCGGCTCGCCCAGGCCGAGGCCAGCAGCCGTGAGCCCACACCCGAGAATGACGACGCGCACGAAGGGGACGAAGCCACCGGGCCCCGCTGACGAGGAGTTCCTGCAGCAGCTCCATCGCGGGAGCGAGCTGCTGGGCGCCGGCAAGGTCACCGAAGCGAAGGACTTCCTGGAGCGTGCGCACCAGCTCCAGCCGCGCCACGAGAAGGCCCAGAACCTCCTGGGCCTGACGTATTTCAAGCTGGGCCTCTTCGACCGCGCCGCCGACCTGTACGAGATGCTCGTGCGGGACAACCCGGTGGACCCCACGCTGCGGGTGAACCTGGGGCTCGTCTACCTGAAGACGAACGCGCTCCAGCGCGCGGCGCGCGAGTTCGAGACCGCCACCGACCTGGCCCCGGACCACAAGAAGGCCCACAACTACCTGGGCCTGACCTTCGCCCAGATGGGCGAGTACGGCCGCGCGCGCGAGCACTTCCTGCTGTCCGGCAGCGACGCCATGGCGGAGAAGATGTCGCGCGCCATCGCTGGCGAGGTCTACAGCCGTCCGCCCGCGGCCCCCGCGCCGGCCCGTCCGCGCGAGGAGGAGGAGCCCGCCACCGCCGCGCCGCCCGCGACCACGTCTGCTTCTGGCGAGAGCGACTGGGGAGCCCAGTTCGGTCTGGATGAGGCGCCCCGCGCTCCTCGCACCCCCGCCGCGCCGCCGCCCCAGGCCGCCGCGAAGGCACCGGACGATGACCTGCTCTTCGCGGAGGAAGAGGGCCCGCCCGCTCCCACGGACGACCACGCCTTCACCTCGCGCGCCGCGACCCAGGTCCAGGAGGATGAGGACCCCAGCCTCGCCGCTGGCGCGAGCACCTTCGAGGAAGACGCGGAGCTCGCCGCCACCACGGACGCGGACACCTCCGGGGCCGACGTCGAGGTCGCCGACGAGCTGCCCCCCACGCCGGTGTCGGAGGAGATCGAGGTCTCCGAGGAGCCGCCCGTCCTCGCGTCCGACCTGGAGTCGGAGCCCGGCGACGCCTTCGCGGAGACCTTCGCCGCGCTGGCCACGAGCGAGCCGCCGGAAGCGACCCGGCCCGCCGCGCCGGTTCAGCTGACCCGCTCCGCCGAGCCGCCTTCCTCGACTGACGCCGGAGCGGGCGCGAATCCGCCCGTGCTCACCGCGTGGGTGCCCTCGGTGGCGCTGCCGGGCGCGGCGCCGGGCCAGCCCTTCACCCAGGGCGCGTCCGCCATGGCGCTCGCGGTGGAGGGCGAGCTGCTCACGCGCCTGGAGGGGCTGATCGCCGTGCGCGGCCAGGTCACCTTCCAGCCGGAGATGAAGCGCTTCCGGGGCCGGGCCACGGACAAGCCCTTTGGCGAGGGCGACCAGTCCATGGTGCGCGCCCGGGGGCAGGGGACGCTGCACCTGGAGCCCGTGTCCGGGCGGCAGTGGGTCGCTGTCTCCCTGGACGACGAGTCCGTCTACCTGCGCGACGCGTGCGTCTTCGCCTTCGAGGAGCCCGTCGTCTTCGAGAACGGCCGCGTGCCGTCGGACCTGGCCCAGGACCTGGACCTGGTGCACCTGCGCGGGCAGGGGCGGGTGCTGCTCAGCCTGACGGGTCCGCTGCGCTCGGTGCCGGTGGCCATGGACCAGCCGGTGATGGTGCCCCTCACGCACCTGGTGGGCTGGGTGGGCAACCTCACGCCCCGCGTGGTGCCGCTCGTGACCTCCGCTGGCGGGGAGACACTGAAGGCGGCGGTGGAGCTGGGCGGTGAAGGATTTGCCCTCATCGCACTCGGGGTCCGGTAGAACGCGCGCCCATGGCCACCGAGCGAGCCCTCAGGAAGCAGCGCAAGCGCGAGGAGCGGGCCCGCCGCCGCGCGTCCCGCCGTCCCAGCATCCTGGTGCAGGAGTTCTGGAACCTGCCCAACATGCTGACGCTGGGGCGCATCCTCCTCATCCCCGTGTTCGTCTGGCTCACCTACGACGCGGATCCCCTGCACTCGCTGGTGGCCGCCCTGGTGTTCGCGCTGGCCGCCATCACCGACGTGATTGACGGCTACCTGGCCCGCCGCTGGAACCTCATCACCGTGGTGGGCAAGTTCATGGATCCGCTGGCGGACAAGCTCATCGCCATGGCCGCCCTGGTGATGATGGTGCGCCTGGGCCGCATCGCCGCCTGGGTCGTCATCGTGCTCCTGGCCCGCGAGTTCATCGTCACCGGCCTGCGCACCATCGCCGCCAGTGAAGGCATGGTCATCGCCGCGGGGCAGGAGGGGAAGTGGAAGACGTCCCTCCAGCTGGTGGGGATCATCTCCCTGTGCGTCCACTACGTGCACCCGCTGGACGTGGGCTTCCGCGTCGTCACCGTGGACTACAACCAGGTGGGCAAGGTGCTGGTGTACCTGTCGGGTGCGTTCTCCGTGTGGAGCGCCGTCGTCTACTTTCGCGCGTTCCTCAACATGCTTGCCCGCCGGGGCAGCACGGATCCGGATGCGAAAAGTGTTTGACGTGTCCGAAGGGCCTCTGTATATCGCACCCCACCTCCGGCGCGGCACCAACCGGGTGGCAAGCAACACAGCGGTACCTGATGCGGGAATAGCTCAGCGGTAGAGCATCGCCTTGCCAAGGCGAGGGTCGAGGGTTCAAATCCCTTTTCCCGCTCCAAACGAAGCACGCAGCACCGCAGTACCTGATGCGGGAATAGCTCAGCGGTAGAGCATCGCCTTGCCAAGGCGAGGGTCGAGGGTTCAAATCCCTTTTCCCGCTCCAATCAAAGGCCCTCTGGGAAACCAGGGGGCCTTTTTCTTTTCCCAGACGTCCTCACGGAGGGTCGCGAGGGCTGCCAGCCAGACGGGCTTTCGCGTGGATGGCTGGAGTCCCGTGCCTGACACCTTCCGGGGGCTTGAGGTATGGATGGCGCCGCATGCTTCGCAACCTCCGTGAGCTCTACCTGTACCGGGGCCTCCTGCTCAGCCTGACCCAGCGCGAGCTGAAGGCGCGGTACCGGAACTCGGTGCTCGGCTTCTTCTGGACGTTCCTCAACCCGATGCTCCAGATGGGCGTCTACTCGCTGCTGTTCACCGTCTACATGCGGCAGAACATCCCCGGGTACACGTTCTTCGTCTTCGTGGGGTTGCTCCCATGGATCTGGTTCGCCACGTCCCTGGGGACCGGCGCCAGCGCCATCAGTGACCGGCGCGACCTGCTCACCAAGGTGCGCTTCCCCGCGCAGGTGCTGCCGGCCACGGTGGTGGTGACCAACCTGTGCAACTACGTGCTGTCCCTGCCGCTGATGGTGGCGCTGGGGCTGCTCCTGGGCTACGTGCCCACCTGGCACGTGGTGGCCTTCCCGGTGGTGATGCTCACCCAGCTGTGCATGACGGTGGCGCTCGTCTACATCGTGTCCGCGCTCAACGTGACGTTCCGGGACCTGCAGCAGATCATCGCCAACCTGCTGACGATGTGGTTCTTCGTCACGCCGGTGTTCTACCGGGTGGACTCGCTGCCAGAGGCGGTCCGGGCGCCGGTCGTGCTGCTCAACCCCATGGGGGTGATGGTGACGTCCTACCAGGCCATCTTCTACGAACACCAGCTGCCGCAGCCCGGCCCGCTCCTGATGTGGTTGGGCATTTCCCTGGCGCTGCTGTGGATCGCGGCGGGCATCTTCGAGCGCCGCCGCGAGGACTTCGCGGAGTTCATATGACCAGTGCCATCGCGTCTCCGGACGCCATCGTGCTCCGCAACGTGGTGAAGCGCTTCCGGAAGAGCACCATCCGGCGCGAGTACACCACCATCAAGTCGGAGCTCATCCGCCTCCTTCGCGGCCAGCGCGACACGGACGGCAGGTCCATGATCGAAGCGCTCCGGGGCATTGACCTGGTGGTGCCCCGCGGCAAGACGGTGGGCATCATCGGGCGCAACGGCTCCGGCAAGAGCACGCTGCTCAAGCTCATCACCGGCATCTACACGCCCACCACGGGCACCATCGACATCAACGGGCGCATCAGCGCGCTGTTGGACCTGGGCGCGGGCTTCCACCCGGACTTCTCCGGCCGGGAGAACATCCTCATCAACGGCATCATCCTGGGGATGTCGCGCGCGGAGGTGAAGGCGCGCATGGATGAGATCATCGCCTTCAGCGAGCTGGGCGACTTCATCGACGAGCCGGTGCGCACCTACTCCAGCGGCATGTACATGCGCCTGGCGTTCTCCGTGGCCACGCACGTGGACCCGGACATCCTCATCATCGACGAGATCCTCGCCGTCGGTGACGAGCACTTCGGCAAGAAGAGCCTGGCGAAGATGACGGAGTTCAAGCGGGCCGGGAAGACCATCGTCATCGTCACCCACGACCTGGGGACGCTGGAGCGCTGGTGCGACCTGGGCGCGTGGATCGACGCCGGGCGCATCCGCGAGTTCGGCCCGCCCGCGGACGTCATCCGCAGCTACCGCCGCGCGGTGGCGCTGGCGGAGGAGCGCGGCATGTCCATGGAGTCGCCCGCGCTGGCGTCGGACGGCGGTGCGCTGCCGTCGCTGGCGGCGTCCCAGGGCGAACCGTCCCCGCTCACCGTGGACGCGGTGCGGCTGCGGGGCCGGGACGGCGGGGCGGTGGAGTGCGTGGACACGGAGGACGGCCTGGAGCTGAGCGTGGCGTACACCGCGCGCACGCCCGCGCCGGAGCTGGGCCTGGGGCTGGAGCTCACCCGGGCGGACGGGGTGCTGGTTCACGCCACGGACACGTTCGCGGAGGACGTGCCCTTCTGCGCGGCGGCGGCCGGCAGCGGGACGGTGCGCTTCGTGGTGGACCGGCTGGGCCTCACCGCGGGGCGCTACGCGTTCACGGTGGTGGTGCGCGACCGGGCGGGGCAGGTGCGGGAGAAGCGTGAGGAGGCGTGCACCTTCGAGGTGCGCTCCAGCGTGCAGGACGGAGGCGTGACGCGGCCTCCTCACCGGTGGATCGTGGAGGGCGCCGCGGCTCGCGTGGCGCCAGTGCGAGACGTCGGATCGTGAGCGGCCCTGCTTCGGCGAACGGGGGGGGGCCGGGCATCTGGCTGGGCATCGTGCTTTACCGGAACCCGGAGCGGGAGCTGGAGCGGCTGTGGGAGTCGCTCCGGTGGAACCGCGAGGCCCCGGGTGCGCCCGCGTTCCGGGTCGTCTGGCTGGACAACTCGCCGGACGACACGCTGCGCGCGCGGGTGGCGCGGCTGGACGCGGACGCGGACTACCGGCACGCCGGGAGGAACCTGGGCTTCGGGGCCGCGCACAACCGGATGATGGCGGAGGCCTTCGGCTCGGGCGGGGCGCGGTACTACGTCTGCGTGAACCCGGACGGGCTGCTGCATCCGGACTGCGTGCGGGAGCTGGCGCGGGAGGCGGATCAGCGGGCGGACACGGGGCTGGTGGAGGCCCGGCTGTTCCCGGACGAGCACCCCAAGCCGTACCATCCGTCGACGGGTGAGACGCCCTGGTGCAGCGGCTGCGTGCTGCTGATGACGAAGAAGCTGCACGCGCGGGTGGGTGGCTTCGACGAGCGCTTCTTCATGTACTGCGAGGACGTGGACCTGTCGTGGCGAGCGAGGGCGTCCGGGCTGTCCATCCGGGTGGCGCCCGCCGCGCTGGTGCACCACTACACCGTCACCCGGGAGGAGAGCCCCGTGCGCGAGCGGATGGTCCGCCGCAGCGCGGCCCTGCTCGGGGCGAAGTACGGGGACGCGGCCTTCATGAACGCCCGCCTGCGGGAGTACGCGCTGCTGGGCGGCGAGCCGTTCCAGACGCCCGACATCCTCAAGCCCGGGCGGCGGTTCTCGGGCATCGCGGACTTCCGGCACCACCTGGAGTTCGCTCGGAGGCGCTGGTGAACGCTCTGTCCGAAGAGGTGCCCCCGTCCGCCGCGTCCGAGCGGTGGGTGGCGCTGGTGCTGTCGCGTGCGCGCGCGGGCGCGGCGGTGTGCCTGGTGGGCGCGTCGCCAGCGCTGGCGGAGGCCCTGCGGGCGCGGGGCGGCTCCGTGCGGGAGCTGCCGGGGCCGGAGTGGAAGCGGGGCAAGGGCCCCGCGCCGGCGCTGGTGGTGCTGGAGGGCGACGCGGTCGAGCGGGTGCTGGAGGCGGGGCTGGAGGCGCTGCGGCGCGAGGCGCCGGGGGCGGAGCTGGTGTTCAGCCTGCGCAACGCAGGCTCGGCGCGGGCGCTGATGGGCGCGCTGACGGGGGAAGCGCCGGTGCGCGCGGGGCTCTCCGAACAGCGGATGCTGCGGCGGCTGGCCGAGGCGGGCTACCGCGTGGCGCACCGCGAGGTGGTGCCGTGCGCGCCCGGGGGCACGGCGCTGGCGGAGGACACCGCGCAGGCGCTGCGGGCGCTGCTGGCCCAACTGTCGCCGTCCACGCAGGTGGAAGAGGGGCTCTACGTCGCGGTGCCGGACGGGCCCGTGCGCGCACCGGTGGCGGGGCTGCTGAGCGTCGTCGTCACGGTGGAGCCGGGGACGCGGGACGCGGCGCTCGACGAGACCCTCTTCGCGCTGGCTTGTCAGGAGCAGCAGCCGCTGGAGCTGTTGCTCGCGGCGCCCGAAGGTGTGGACCTGTCCGCCGCGGAGGCGGCGCTGGAGCGCTACGGCAGGCTGGGGTCGTTCCAGGCGCGCACCGTACGCGCGCCCTCGGGGGCCCTGTACGCGGAGGCCATGCGCGAGGTCCGGGGACAGTACCTGGCGTTCGTGGATGCTCGGTGCGTGGTGTACCCGCGTCACTTCGTGGAGTTGGTGCGCGCGCTCCAGACGGGCCGTGAGGCCTGGGCTTTGGCGCGGGCGTTCCGCACCGAGTGGGCGTCCGGGGAGGGGACCCCGCCCTATGTGCGCGCGAAGGTGCCGTTCCCTCTGGGCGAGCGGCTGGAGGTGGAGCAGTTGGTGCTCCACCCGGAGCTCGTCCACGCGATGGTCATCGACCGTAGTCGCATCGGGCCCTTCCCGGTGGCGATGGAGTCGGGACTCGAGGACCTGCCCGCGCGGATGGGGGCGCTGTTTCCTCCGGTGTTCGTGGGTGGCATTGCCTCGTGCGAGGTGCGGGGGCCGCGCGAGCCGCCGGCCGTCGCCGTGGCTCCGGGGACCTGGCTGGTGCGCCCCCTGGAGGCCTGGGTGGACGCAGTGGCGCGGATCCGCGACGAGACGCTCCAGGCCCGGGAGTTCCGCCACCGGGTGGTGGATGCACTGAACGCCCGCGTGCATGGCATCCCCTGGGTCCACGGCACGCTCAAGGCCCTGGCGAACCGGATCAAATCCGGCAACGGACGCTGAGACGATGGGCGCCGCCGGCAGTGACGGCCCTCGTGGCCCGCGAGAGACACCACGCGTCGAGGGTGTGACGTCGGGCCCTGCTGACCGGAAGCCCTCCTCTGCTGCGGAGGTCGCGACGTTGACCCCAGCCGACCGGAAACCATCCTCAGCTGCCGAGGTCGCGACGTTGGCGTCGACCGACCGGAAGCCATCGTCCGCTGCGGCGTCCGCGTCAGGATCTCCCGACGGTCGAGCGCATCCGCCGCACGATGTCTTCGTCGAGGTGCTGGGCTTCGACGTACCGCGGTCGCACCGCGCGCGCTGGGGCCCGGTTATCACCGCCGCCAAACGCTGGGGAACGCGGGGGCTTTCGCCCTTGCAGCGGTGGGTGCTGGACCGCCAGCTGCGCTTCGACCTGCGGCTGAGGGCGTTGATCCGGCGGCCGGAGCGGACGCTGCCGGAGCTGGCGCGCGAGGACCTCTCACGCCTCGCGGATCCGCGGCCCCTGGGCGCGGTGGGCCGGTGGCTTCCTTCCGTGCCAGGGCTGGAGGCGCAGCGGGCCTGGAACCTCGCGGTCGTGGACCTGCTCTCTGGATCCGGATGGCCCTTGCGGACCGAGGGCGCCGCCGAGGCGCTGGATGCGCTGGAGGCCCGCTGCGACGTGCTGTCGCAAGAGGCCGGAGCGGTGGGCCTGCCCCTGTGGCGCGAGCTGTGGCGGCGGCAGGTCGCCTTCAATCACGCGACCGTCCGCCTGTTGCGGCACCTCCTGGGCGCGGCCCGTCCCGCCGTGCTCTTGCCCGCTCCGGAGACGTACACGCGCGAAGCCCTGGCGCAGGAGGCCCGCGAGGTCCGCGACGCGACCGCCGCGCTGGCCCGGCTGGAGCGCCAGCCGCGGTTCAGCCTGGTCACGCCCGCCTGGGAGACGCCGGTGGACGTCCTCCGCGCATGCGTCGCGTCCGTGCGCGCGCAGGTGTACCCGCACTGGGAGCTGTGCATCGTGGACGACGGCTCGCGCTCGGCGGCGGTGGCGGACGCGCTGCGAGAGGCCGCGGCCGGCGACGCGCGGATCCGCTTCGCGCGGCTGGAGTCGAACCAGGGCATCGCCCTCGCGACCAACGCCGCGCTGGCCCTGGCCACCGGGGAGTACGTGGGCTTCCTCGACCACGACGACCTGCTGGCGCCGCACGCGTTGGCCGAGGTCGCGCTGCGGCTGGGTGAAGCGCCGGACGCGGACGTCGTCTACTCGGACGAGGACAAGGTGGACGCGCGGGGGCTGCGCTTCGCGCCCTACCTGAAGCCCGCGCTGTCCCCGGAGCTGCTGCGCGCGGTGAACTACGTGTGCCACTTCCTCGTGGTGCGTGCATCGCTGCTGCGTGAGGTGGGCGGCATCCGCCCGGGCTTCGAGGGCGCGCAGGACCACGACCTGCTCCTGCGCCTGATGGAGCGCACGCGGCGCTTCGAGCACATCCCCCGCGTGCTGTACCACTGGCGGACGCTGCCCGGCTCCACGGCCACGGACGCCAGCGCGAAGCCCGCGGCCTCCGAAGCGGGCCGCAGGGCCGTGGCGGAGCACCTGGCGCGCATGGGGGAGGGCGGCTCGGCGGAGACGGTCGCGCCAGGGCTGTACCGGATCCGCCACCCGCTCGTGGGCCGCCCCCGGGTGTCCGTGCTGCTGCCGGAAGCGCCCACCGAGGCCGAACTCGCGGCGCTCCTCGCCTTCACGGACGGCTTGGACGTGGAGGTCCGCGTCCCTGTTTCGTCCCCAGACGCTTCCTTCACCGGCGACACCATCCACGTCCAGGTGGACGCGGCCGCGACCCCGGGCGCCGTGGCGAACCGGCTGCTGCGCGAGGCCCGGGGCGAGCTCATCCTCGTCCTGGAGGCCGGTACGCTCCCGACCGGACCGGGCTGGCTGATGGAGCTCGCGTCGCAGGCCTCGCGTCCCGGTGTCGGCGTGGTGGGCGCGCGCATCGTTTCTACCGCGGGGCAGGTGCTGGAGGCCGGCTTGCGCTTCGACCCCGAGGGTCGGGTGCTGCGCCCCTTCGCGGGGCTGTTCGATCCCACGCTCGGCGCGTTCGGAGGCTCGCATTGGCCGCGCGACGTACTCGCCGTCTCCAGCGCCTGCGCGATGATCCGCCGCGAGGTCCTGGAGTCGCTCGGAGGTTGGGACGCGGCCTTCACGTCCGACGAGGCGCGGGGCGTGGACCTGTGTCTGCGCGCGGGCGAAGCCGGGCTGCGCGTCCTCTACGCACCCCACGCGCGACTCGTGCGCACCCGCTCGCGGGTTGGCGCACCCTCGGCTTTCCACGACGCCGACCGGCTGCGTGATGCGTGGGTCCGCGCGGGACGGACCGATGCCTCCGGCCATCCGCGCCTCGACTTCGTCCAGACACCGTAGAAAAGAACAGCGAACGCGCCTCCTTCCATGAGGACCGGGCGGCCTGCCAGCCTTGACGCTCCCCGGAGGGGGATGACATGGAAGACATCCGTCAAGGAGAGGGGGGCGTGCCTTGCCTGCGGCGAGGGTCGGCCTTCCGGACGCCACGAACATGCATCCACAGCTCAATCCCCTGGAACACCCCCTCTGCCTTACGCAGCCCCTGCGGCTGCTGGCCTCCTCCGCCTGGGTGGAGCACGTCCCGTTCGCGATGTTCCTGGTGGACCTGCTGCGTCCCTCGACACTGGTGGAGCTGGGCACGCACACCGGCGTGTCCTACTCCGCGTTCTGCCAGGCGGTGGACGCGCTGAAGCTGGAGACGCGCTGCCACGCGGTGGACACCTGGAAGGGTGACGCGCACGCGGGCTTCTACGGGACGGAGGTGCTCGCGGACCTGCGCGCGCACCATGACCCGCTCTACAGCCGGTTCTCCCAGCTGCACCCGATGACCTTCGATGAGGCCCTGAGCCAGTTCGCGGATGGCTCCGTCGACCTGCTCCACATCGATGGTTGCCACGAATACGAGCAAGTGAAGGCGGACTTCGAGCGCTGGCGCCCCAAGATGAGCGCGCGCGGCGTCATCCTCTTCCACGACACCCAGGTGCGCGAGCGCAACTTCGGCGTCTGGCGGCTGTGGGAGGAAATCCGGGGCCTGCATCCCTCCTTCGAGTTCGAGCACGGCTTCGGTCTGGGCGTGCTCGCCGTGGGCCCGGAGCAGCCGGAAGGGATGGTGGCCCTGACGAGCACCCGCGACGCGGAGCGCGAACACCTGCGGCAGGCCTTCGCCACGCTGGGCGGGCGCCTGACGCTCCTGCTGCACCAGCAGCACCTGCGCGACGCCTACGGACAGAAGGAACAGCAGGCCGCGGACCACGCGCGCCAGGCGCAGCAGCTCCAGACGGAGCTGGACGCCGCCCGTGAAGCGGCACGCGACACCGCGAGCACCCTGCGCGAGACCGAAGGCCGGCTCGCGCGGCTGGGCCTGGCCCAGCGGATGCTCCAGGACGAGCTGGGCCGCAAGAACGCCCGCATCCACGAACTGGATGCGCACGTGTCACGCCAGGGCTCGGAGCTGGCGCACATCAACGGCAGCCTCGCCTGGAAGGCCATCAACCGCTACTGGGCCATGCGCGAGCGCGTGCTGCCCCCCGGCACGAAGCGCGGCCACTTCTACCAGCAGAGCAAGGGCACGCTGCACAAGGTGGGCGCGAAGCTGATCCGGCTGCCCGCGAAGCAGCGCGCGCTCCAGGCGCTGCGCGCCGCCAAGGCGGCCCTCACGCCGGCCAACCCCGTCGCCCCCTCCACGGCGGTCATCGCCCCGGCCCCGAGCGCGCCGCCCGCGCCCCCGGCTCCGTGGACCGTGCCGCTGACGCAGGTCTCCCAGGCCAGCATGGGCCAACGCATCCTGATCATCGCGGAGCTGTCGCTGCCCCAGTGCAAGCGCTACCGCGTGGATCAGAAGGTCGCCATGTTCCACCGGCTCGGGTACGACGTCACCGTCGTGAACTGGCACGACCACGCGGAGTGCAAGGCCGCGCTCCAGTTCCACGGCCTGGTCATCTACTACCGCGTGCCCGCCTACCCGGCAGTGGAGGAGTTGCTGGCGGAGACCCGGCGCCTGGGACTCCCGCACTTCTTCGATGTCGACGACCTCATCTTCGACGTGGAGGAGTACGAGCGGAACTCCAACGTGCTGCGGCTGCCCGCCGCCGAGCGCGAGCTGCTGATCAACGGCGTGAGGCAATACCGCAGGGCGCTCAGCCTGAGTGCGAACGCCATCGCCAGCACGCCCACCCTCGCGAAGGAGATGGCCAAGGCCAACTCCGGCAAGGTCTACATCGTCGAGAACTGCCTGGACGACGTCATCCTGGAGGTCGCGAAGGAGATGGAGGCGCGCCCGCCCGCGGTGGAGCCGGACTGGGTCACCATCGGCTACGGCAGCGGAACGCGCACGCACGACGCCGACTTCACCATCGCCGCCGACGCCATCCTCGCGGTGATGGAGCGCCATGCGAACGTGCGCCTGGCCATCCACGGCTACCTGGAGCTGCCGGAGGGCTTCAAGCGCTTCTCCGACCGCATCTTCCGCATCCCCTTCCTGGACGCGGAAGACTACCTGCGCGCGCTCGCGTCCTGGCAGATCTCCATCGCGCCGCTGGAGCCGACGGTCTTCAACGAAGCCAAGAGCAACATCAAGTTCATCGAGGCGTCCGTCTTCCGCGTGCCCGCGGTGTGCTCCAGCACCGGGCCGTTCCGGGAGATCCTCGAGCACGGCCGCAACGGCTTCCTCGCCACCACCCGTGAGGAGTGGGAGTCCGCGCTGTCCGCGCTGGTGCAGGACGCGTCGCTGCGCAAGCGCATGGGCGAGGAGGCCCACCGCAGCGTGATGGCGCGCTACCACCCCGCGGTGGTGGCCACGGAGCGGCTCCAGCCCATCCTCCAGCACCTGCCGCCCGCGCAGCCGCCGCGCCTCAAGGTGCTGGCGGTCAACGTCCTCTTCGCGCCCTTGAGCTTCGGTGGGGCCACCATCGTCGCGGAGCAGGTGTCGGACCGGCTGAAGGCGGAGGGCTGCGACGTCACCGTGTTCACCGGCATCGTGGGCTCGACGCTGCCCGACTATTCGGTGGTGCGCTACGAGGCGATGGGCCTGCCCGTCATCGCCACCAAGGTGCCGTCCCTCACCGACCGCGCCCAGGAGTACCAGAACCCGCGCATGGGGGAGACCTTCACCCAGGTGCTCAAGACGGTGCGCCCGGACGTGGTGCACTTCCACTCCATCCAGCTCTTGAGCGCCACGCTCGCAACGGCGTGCGCCGCGGAGGGCATCCCGTACACCATCACCCTCCATGACGCGTGGTGGCTGTGCGAGCGGCAGTTCATGGTCCGCGAGGACAACTCGTACTGCGACCAGAAGGCCATCGACCTGCGCGTGTGCTCCAAGTGCATGCCGGACTCGCGCTACACCTTCAAGCGCACGTTCGCCCTGCGCAAGGTGCTGGACGGCGCGGCCCTGCTGATGACGCCCAGCGAGTTCCAGCGCCAGCTCTACCTCGCCAACGGCATCGCGCCGGAGCGCATCGTCGTGAACAAGAACGGCGTGCTGATGCCCGGCCGGGAGCGCGCCCCGCGCCCCGCGAATGCCCCCGTGCGCTTCGCCTACCTGGGCGGCCGCGCGGTGCACAAGGGGTACTTCTGGCTCAAGGACATCCTGGAGTCGGTGCCGGAGTCCAGCTGGGTCCTGAAGATGACCGACATCCAGCTGCGCCTTGGGCCTGCCGCCATCGACGCGAAGGAATGGAAGGTGAAGGGTCAGGTGGAGGTGGTGCCTCCGTACGATCAGGACGGGCTGGACGCCTTCTTCGACGGCGTGGACGTGCTGCTGATGCCCTCGCAGTGGAAGGAGAGCTTCGGGTTGGCGGTGCGCGAGGCCCTGGCCCGGAACGTGTGGGTGGTCACCACGGCGTCGGGCGGCGTCAGCGAGGACATCGTGGATGGCGTCAACGGCAACGTCCTGGCCATTGGGGACGCCGACGGCTACCGCCGCGTGCTGCGCGACCTGATGGCCCACCCGGAGCGTCTGGCGCGGTACCAGAACCCCCATCGCGCCGCCGTGCGCGACTACGTGACCCAGGCCCGCGAGCTCCACTCGCTCCTGGCCGGCCTCGTGACCCCACCCGCCGCGCGAAGCACGTCCCAGGGAACCGCCAGCGCCGCGGCCACCCACCGCTGAACCGCGGGGGTGGTGTGGTTGCTGGAAGTGACGAAGCCCCGGGCCCGGGCCTTTACGCCGGGCCGTAGTAGCGCTGGTACACCGTGGTGAGCGTCACCGCCGCGGTGAGCAGGATGAAGCCGGCGATGAGCACCGGCTTGAAGCGCGTCAGCGCGCGCGGCGCCCAGGCGGGCGGGGCCAGCGCCACCACCAGCAGCGGCGCGTAGGGCAGCAGGTAGCGGCCCTGCACCCCGTCCACGTGGTTCGCGCCCGGCGCCGTCCACGCCAGGTACAGCATGGCCTGGATGGCCAGCACGCCCGCCACCGCCACCCCCAACGCCACCGCGCGCTCGCGCCAGCCCACCTTCGGCGCGGCCCTGTCGGCGTCCAGCGCCATCACCCCGAAGAGCAGCGCGGCCAGGGCGAGGAGGGCGGAGCGGGGCACCGGCGTGTCCAGCCAGCCCAGCACGCCGCCGCCCTGGTGCAGGAAGTCCGGCAGCTTCTGCCAGAAGTCACTCACCAGCACGCCCAGCACCTGGAAGGGGTGCGCGCGCACGTGGGCCACCTGCGCCACCACCTCGCTGGGGCGGAAGATGTCCCGCACCGTGGAGGACCACGCGAACTGGAGCAGCGCGGGCACGGCGACGATGGCGGCCAGGGCCAGGGCGTAGCGGCCGCGCGTCCCCAGCCGGGTGAGCGGCAGCAGCAGGAACACCAACGTCAGCGGCAGGTAGGCCTGCTTGCACAGCGCCACGAACACCGCGCTCGCCAGCAGCAGGCCCAGCTGCTTCGCGCCCAGCGGCTCCGGGTGCGCGAAAGTGAAGTGCAGCGACAGCGCCACCAGCAGCAGGCACGCCGACATCGTGATGGGGTCCGCGGACACGGACGCGCGCTGGAAGAGCACCATGGGCGTGAGCGCCAGCAGCGCGAAGGCCCACCGCTGGAAGGGCATCAGGCGCAGCGCCACCGCGGTGAGCACCAGCGCCACCAGCATGTTGCCCAGCCGGCCCGCCCACAGCACCACCACCGGGGGCGCCTCCAACAGCCGTGCGGGCGCCATGCCCAGCGACTGCGGGAAGTAGACCAGCGGGAAGTAGATGGCGGACGCGGCGAAGCCCCACTCCTGGGTGTCCTGGGGCGCCAGCGCCGCGTGCATCGCTTCGCTCAGGCGCTGCCGGTCCTGGCGCGCCGCGGGGTTGCCGCCCACGCCCGCGGACACGTCCTGCGCCACCCGGACGATGCTGCGCGGGAGCTGCCCGCCCGCGTCACCTCCAGGAATCCGCGTGGCCGTCAGCTGCCCCTGGGAGACCTGGTACGCGCGGTAGAAGTGCGCCGGCTCGTCCGCCACCTGGAACGGGGGCGTGAGGAAGCTCAGCACCGCGCCCAGCACGGCGGCCACGACGAGGAAGGCCACGACGGGCGCGATGAAGAACGGACGCAGCGGGGACGGGGGCGGTGAAGACGGAGGCATGGAGGACGGATGGGCCCGGTGGGCCCTCAGACGGCGTGCGAGTCGCGCCGGGCTGCGACGGTGGGGGAGACGGTTTCAGGACGGGGCTGCGCAAGCGCGGCGCGCTCGGCCTCCGCGGACGTGAGCAGGGCGACCTCCTGGGCCAGCCGCTTGAGCTGCTGGCGCTGGTCGGCCACCTGGAGGCTCAGCCGGTACACCAGCCACATGAGGCACGTCAGGGCGATGAAGAAGAGGGCGGACGGGGCGTAGTAGATGCCCATGGCCGTCGCCAGCGCGTCGATGCCGTGGCGCCACAGCGACAGGCCCGCGATGGCCGCCGCCACCAGCAGCCACGCGAAGGTGTGCCGCTCGCTGGTGCGCCGGCCCCGGGCTGACCACAGGACGCTGCAGGCGAAGGCGGCCGCGAAGGCCACGCCAATGAGGCTGGAGCGAAGCATGGGCATCAGACGGGACGGACCCGCTCCATGAGCAGGGCGAAGGACACCTTCGCCATGTAGAAGGCCGACTTCCACGGCGTCAGCGAGCTGGTGCCGGTGAGGCGCGGCCGCATGCGCACCGGCACCTCCGAGATGGCGAAGCCCTGCCGCGCCGCCATCAGCACGCTCTCCGGCTCCGGGTAGTCGTGCGGGTGGACACGCGCGAAGAAGCGGATCGCCTGCGGACCGAAGCCCCGGAAGCCGGAGGTGGGGTCGGTGATGCGGTGGCGGCTCAGCGAGGACAGGAGGCTCGCCAGGAACCGGTTGCCGAAGCGGCGCAGCCACGTGGAGCGGAAGCTGGTGACGCCCGCGAAGCGGCTGCCGATGACCAGCTCCACGCCCGACTGGAGCGCCTCGCGCAGCGCGGGCACGGACGCCGGATCATGCTGGCCGTCGCCGTCCATGCGGATGACGTGGTCGTACCCGTTGCGGGACGCGAACAACAGGCCGCTGGCCTCGCCCGCGGCGACGCCCAGGTTGAAGGGATGGCTGAGCACCCGCGCCCCGCTGTCCCGCGCGCGCTGCGCAGTGGTGTCGCGGGAACCGTCGTCCACGACGAGCACGTCGAACTCCGGCAGCGCCTCGCGCAGCTCCGCCACCGTCGAGCCGATGCACTCCTCTTCGTTGAAGGCCAGCAACACGATGAGGCCCTGTCGGGTGTTCATTCAGCCCCCTCCTGCGTCTTCCGGGCCTTCTACCGTTTCCCGGCACGCGCGAACAACCCGCTACGCCCGGTTCCCACTCACCCGAGCGATGAAGATACCCGCGTCCTCCAGATTCAGGCCCCGGGCCACCGCGCCCAGCCCCTGGCCCGCCAGGGAGACGAGCGGCCGGGGGAGCCTCTTCAGGGCGTGTGCCCGGTCCGCCAGGCTGTCGGCCTCGAAGTCCAGGTCCCCGAAGGCGTCCACGAGCTCCAGGCCCACGCGCGGGAGAAAGGCCTTCATGGAGTCGTGGGTGAAGTAGCTCTCGTGCGGAGGAAAGGTGCCCGCCTGGTAGAGCTGCTCCAGCAGCCCCGACGAGGCCACGCCGGCCATGGCGCGCGAGACGCGGTAGAGCAGGCCGCTGGCCACCGGCACCTTCAGCACCACCCACTCCAGCTCGGGCGCCAGCTGGGTGACGAGGTGGCGCACCATGTCCGTCAGGTGCGCACCCGGGAAGTGCTCCACCACGTCCAGCAGCGTGAGGATGCGCGGACGGAAGGGCAGGTCCTGGAGGGGCAGGTGCCACTGTCCGCCCTCCGGGAGGGGCAGGCGCATGGCGGGGATGCCCGCGTCGCGCATCAGGTTGACGGACAGCTCGGAGATGTCCGCGCCGGACAGCTCCTGGACGCCCGCCTCGCGGCAGCCCTCCAGGAACCAGGCCCGGCCCGCACCGAAGTCCAGGAGCCGTGAGGGCTGGGGGACGTGGTGGCGCAGGCGCTCGACGATGCGCCGGGCCTGGCGCTGGCGCGTGACGCGCAGCGAGTCCATGAAGCCGCCGCTGTCATATTGCGCGTGGTAGTCGGCGGTGTTGCGCGGCGCGCGGTGGCTCGCCACGCGGTGGCCACAGTGAGCGCAGGTCTCCACGTCCAGCCGGGGCCCCTGGAAGGACGGACGGAGCGAGGGTGAATCACAGGCGGGACACGAGGGGGTGGACATATGGGGGCGGCACCCTACTGCTTCCGCGCGTCCCCCGTCACGTGTCCGCCAGTCTCCCAGTTAGGCTAGCGGCCCCGTCGCCGCGAGGGCGCACGGCGCGGCGGCTCCCTCTCGGGCTCCGGCGAGGGCTCCGGAGGGGCTGGAGGCGGGCGCGATGTCAGCTGCTCCAACTGGCGCTCCACCTCCTGGCGCCACAGGGACTGCGTGCGCGCCTGGACGCGCTGGTGCTCGTGGATGAGCGCGAGCGCGTCCAGGATGGCCTCGTTGAACTCCACCTGCCGCCGGAGCGCCTCGTTGATGAAGGGCTGGAACGCCAGCCGGAAGGCGCGCTTGGCCATCACCAGCGCGGGCCCCACCAGGGGCCGGTGGGACGAAGGCGGATCCGCGTAGCGCGCGTCGCGCTTCAGCCGCGCGCCCTCCAGGAAGGTGGGCCACGCGGTGCTGGTGGCCTGTGCCTGGGTGGCGGCGAGGCGTCGGCGCAGCGCCTCCACCTTCTCGGGCTCGGGCGTGGGCAGCCGCTCCAGGGACTCCAGCACCGCCTCCACGGTGGGGTCGTGGGTGATGAGGTCCTCAGCGCGCATGCGGATGTCCTCCCACGTCCAGCTCCCTTGCCAGCTCCGCCGCCAGCGACGTCAGGTCGCGCCCCGGGGAGAGCTCCCACAGCCTCTTCCCCAGGGCCTGTCGGACGCCGGCGTCCGGCGCGCGGCGGGGCTCCCAGACGCCCGCGACGCGCGTGTCCGCCGGCAGCCGCGACACCGTGCGCCGGGCCACCTCCTCACCGGCGCCCGCGAACAGCAACGGCCCCGGGGCGCACCGCACGCCCGTCTCCAGCGAAGAGGACGGCGGGCTGACCCCGTCCAACCCGAAGGAGGGCTCGTCCGGCGTGAAGCGCCGCACCCGCGTCACACCCTCGCGCTCATCGCGCGGGGCCAGCCGCAGGGGCAGCACCTGCCGGCGCACCGTCCACAGGCTCGCGTCCGGCAGCCGGTCCACCACCGCGCGCGCCAACCGGGACATGGGCGCATCCGGCGCGGCGTCGAAGCCCGGGCACACGACGGTGACGGCGGGCCCGACGGGCGGACGGGGAGGGGGCGCGTCCCCCTGGAGGAAGGGCATGAGCGCTTCGCGCACGCGCTGGGCCACGGACTGCTGGTCCAGGGACGCCAGGCGCTGGCGCTGCGCCTCCACCACCCGCGAGCGCAGGGCGGGGTCGCGCTCCAGCACCGCCAGGAGCCCCGCCACCTGCGACGGGTCGTCCGACAGGGTGGTGAGGCCCGCGCCGCCCATGGTCTCCGGCACCGCCGCGGCGCCGTAGGCCACCACCGGCACGCCCCGGTACATGGCCTCCAGCAGCGGCACGCCGAAGCCCTCGTGGCGGCTCATGGAGAGGTACGCGGTGGCGGAGGCGAAGCACGCGGACAGCTGGGCGGCGTCCACCCGCCCCAGGAACACCACGCGGTCCGGCCCCAGCTGCTCGCGCAGCGCCAGCACGGACGCGTCATAGGGCGCGCTGCTGTAGAGCGTCCCCGCCACCAGCAGCCGGCTCTTGGGCTGGTACAGGCGCTGGTAGGCGGTGAAGACGCGCAGCACGTCCTCCAGCCGCTTGCTGGGCACGGTGCGGCCCACGAAGAGCACGTTGGCGCACCCATCCTCCACCTGCTCGCGCAGGGCCGCGTCCGGCGGCACGTTGAAGGCGTTCCAGTCCACCGCGAAGGGCAGGACGCTCGCGTCCGGGTACCCCGCGGCGGACAGTTCCTCCACGCTGAAGTGCGAGTACGCCCAGGCGTGCGTCACGTGCTCGCGCAGCTGGAGCAGCTCATCGCGCGCCAGCATGCAGCCGCGGGCGACGTGGCGGTCCGTGCCCTCGAAGAACCGCTCGGGGGTGACGTTGTGGTACAGCAGCGCCTTGCGCCCCTTCGCCTTGGCCACCAGCGGCACCAGCCGCGACTCGAAGCTGTGGTGGACGAGCAGCGCCGTGTCCCGGCCCGCGTCGCGCGCGTAGTCGAGCGCGGGGCGCACCTCGTCGCGGCACGCCTCGTCCCACTGCTCCGCGTAGATCTCCGACGCGTACCCCCATCCGCGCAGGAGGTCGCGCAGGTAGCGCACCTGGTTGCCCACGGCGTCGCCCCAGGCCAGCCGCGGCACGAGCTGGTGGACCGCTCCGGGACTCGAGGACGCGGTCCCTCGCTTGCTGTTCCAGAGGCTCACGTTGGTCATGGCATTTACCCCTGGCCCGCACCGGCCACAAGTGGGCGCGCGCTTGCCTTGACGGGGATCCGTCCCTCCGCTACGGAGGGCGCTTTCTCCCGACGTACGAGTGGTGGCGTGTCAATGAACGTCCTGGTGACAGGGGGCTGCGGCTTCATCGGCTCCAACCTGGTGAAGTACCTCCGCCGCGAGCGGCCCGACTGGAAGATCGTCAACCTCGACAAGCTCACGTACGCGGGCAACCTCGAGACGCTCGCCGATTTGGAAGGCGACCCGCGGCACGTCTTCGTGCGCGGCGACATCGGCAACCGGGAGCTGGTGGAGCACCTCATCGTCCAGCACGGCATCGACGCGGTGATGCACCTGGCGGCCGAAAGCCACGTGGACCGCTCCATCCTGGGCCCGGAGGTGTTCATCAACACCAACGTGCTGGGCACCCAGCAGCTCCTGGAGGCCTGCCGCGCCCGGGGCGTGAAGCGCTTCCTGATGGTCTCCACCGATGAGGTCTACGGCTCGTTGGGCCCCACGGGCGCCTTCACGGAGACCTCTCCGCTCCAGCCCTCCAGCCCGTACTCCGCCTCCAAGACGTCCTCGGACCTGGTCGCGCTGGCCTACCACCACACGTTCAAGATGGACGTGGTGGTGACGCGCTGCTCGAACAACTACGGCCGCTACCAGTTCCCGGAGAAGCTCATCCCGCTGATGGTGGTGAACGCGCTGCACGACAAGCCGCTGCCCGTCTACGGCGACGGCGCCAACGTGCGCGACTGGCTCCACGTGGAGGACCACTGCCAGGGCCTGCTGGTGGCGCTGGAGAAGGGCCGCGCGGGCGAGGTCTACAACATCGGCGGCGGCTCCGAGCGGCGCAACATCGAGATCGTCAAGGGCATCCTGGGCCTGCTGAAGAAGCCCGAGTCGCTCATCCAGTACGTGGCGGACCGCCCCGGCCATGACCGCCGCTACGCCATCGACCCCACGAAGATCCGCACGGAGCTGGGCTGGAAGGCGAAGCACACCTTCGAGCAGGGGCTGGCGGACACGGTGACCTGGTACGTGGAGAACCGCGCCTGGTGGGAGCGGGTGACCAGCGGCGCCTACCGCCAGTACTTCGACACCCAGTACAAGGCCCGTCTGCAGGGGCGGGGTTAGCACCATGCGCTTTCTCGTCACGGGGGCCAACGGTCTGGTGGGCAGCCGCGTCTGCGCGCAGCTGACCGAGCGCGGACATGAAGTCGTGGGCCTGGGGCGCGGTCCCCGGCGCACGGGCGGCACGCACGGCTACGTGGAGGTGGACCTCACGCGCGAGCAGGACGTGGCCGCCGCCATCGCCCAGGCCCGTCCGGAGGCCATCATCCACCCCGCCTCCATGACGGAGGTGGACGCGTGTGAGAAGGACCCGGACGCGGCCTACGCGGCGAACGTCCACGCCACGGCGGCGGTGGCCCGGGCGGCGAAGCTCGCGGGCGCGCACCTGGTGCACGTCTCCACGGACTACGTCTTCGACGGGGACGCGGGGCCGTACTCCGAGGACGCGCTGCCCAACCCCCGCGGCGTGTACGCGCTGACGAAGCACATGGCGGAGCAGGCGGCGCGCGTCTTCGCGCCGGGCTGTGCCATCGCGCGCACGGCGGTGGTGTATGGCTGGCCCGCGGCGGGGCGTCCCAACTTCGGGGCCTGGCTGGTGGGGGCGCTGGAGAAGGGCCAGCCGGTGAAGCTCTTCGAGGACCAGGTGGTGTCCCCCAGCTTCGCGGACAGCGTGGCCGCCATGCTGGTGGAGCTGGGTGAGCGCCGGCTCGGCGGGGTGTGGAACACCTGCGGCGGCACGGTCATCGACCGGGTGGGCTTCGGACGGGCGCTCTGCGAGGTGTTCGGCTTCGACGCGTCGCTGATTACGCCCACGCGGATGGCGGACCTGAAGCTGGCCAGCCCCCGTCCGCTGCGCAGCGGCCTCAAGACGGACAAGGTGCGCACGGAGCTGAAGGCCCAGCCGCTGGAGCTGGCGGAGTCGCTGGCGCGCTTCCACGCGGCCTGGAAGGCGCACCGCGCC
Source organism: Corallococcus sp. AB011P (assembly GCF_003611605.1). Classification (NCBI taxonomy): domain Bacteria; kingdom Pseudomonadati; phylum Myxococcota; class Myxococcia; order Myxococcales; family Myxococcaceae; genus Corallococcus; species Corallococcus sp. AB011P. The sequence continues at coordinate 55,881 of NZ_RAVX01000011.1, read as the reverse complement.
GGGTGAGCATCGAGCGCGTGGCGGCAGGGCCGCGCGCATCCGTTTCGCGGCCGGGCCGTGGAACACAGGGGAGAACGCATGAAGGGAATCGTTCTGGCCGGGGGGTCGGGCACGCGCCTGTACCCGCTGACGCGCGTGGTGAGCAAGCAGCTGTTGCCCGTCTACGACAAGCCGATGATCTACTACCCGCTGACGACGCTGATGCTGGCGGGCATCCGGGAGATCCTCATCATCTCCACGCCGCAGGACCTGCCGCGCTTCCGCGAGCTGTTGGGCGACGGAGAGCAGTGGGGCGTGCGCTTCCAGTACGCCGAGCAGCCGCGCCCGGAGGGACTGGCGCAGGCGTTCGTCATCGGCCGGGACTTCGTGGGCAAGGACCCCGTGTCGCTCATCCTGGGTGACAACATCTTCTACGGCCACGGCATGGGGGAGCTCACCCAGCGCGCGTCGAAGCGCACGCAGGGCGCCACGGTGTTCGGCTACTACGTGAAGGATCCGGAGCGCTACGGCGTGGTGGAGCTCAACGCCCAGCACAAGGCCGTCAGCATCGAGGAGAAGCCGGCGAAGCCCAAGTCGCACTACGCCGTCACCGGCCTGTACTTCTACGACAACCAGGTCATCGACATCGCGGCGAACCTCAAGCCGGGCAAGCGCGGCGAGTACGAGATCACCGACGTCAACGCGGAGTACCTGCGCCGCGGCCAGCTCAACGTGGAGCTGATGGGACGCGGCTACGCGTGGCTGGACACCGGCACGCACGAGTCGCTGATGCAGGCCTCCAACTACATCGAGATCATCGAGCGCCGTCAGGGCCTCAAGGTGGCCTGTCCGGAGGAGATCGCCTTCCGCATGGGCTACATCGACGAGCAGCGGCTGACGGCGCTGGCGGAGCCCATGCGCAAGAACGAGTACGGCCAGTACCTGCTGGACCTGCTGGAGAAGCGGGGGGCGGTGTCGTGAAGGTCACCCCGCTGGAGATTCCGGACGTCCTGCTCATCGAGCCGAAGGTGTTCGGCGACGACCGGGGCTTCTTCCTCGAGTCCTTCCACGCGAAGCGCTACGCGGACGTGGGGGTGGTCGGCCCGTTCGTGCAGGACAACCTGTCGCGCTCGGTGAAGGGCACGCTGCGAGGGCTGCACTTCCAGGAGCCGAACGCGCAGGGCAAGCTGGTGCAGTGCCTGGCGGGCGCGGTGTGGGACGTGGCGGTGGACATCCGCAAGGGGTCGCCCACGTTCGGCCGCTGGGTGGCCGCGGAGCTGACGGGCGAGAACAAGCACCAGCTCTGGGTGCCCCCGGGCTTCGCGCACGGGTTCTGCGTGGTGAGCGACTCGGCGGACTTCTTCTACAAGTGCACCGCGCTGTACTCCCCGGAGTCCGAGCGGAGTGTCGTCTGGGATGATCCGGACCTGGCCATTCCCTGGCCCGTGAAGGAGCCCCTGCTTTCGCCGAAGGATCAGCGCGCGCCCCGGCTGAAGGACGCGCCCGTGCTGCCCGTTTTCTAACGCGAGGGGCGGCCGGGCAGGCGTGGCGCGGGGGCTTGTCATTCCCCGCCCCCTGCGCGGTGAGCAGGCAGGGGAGCGGGCAACGTCCCGGAGGAGGAAGCCAGCCGGGGGATGGAATGCCCAATCTCCTCCAAGGAGGAGACGCATGGTCCTGCCCGGCAGGGGAATGAGTTGGAAGGATTTCTTCAAGTCCCTCAAGGACGAGTGGGGGCGCGACAACGTGGGCAACGTCGCGGGCGCGCTGACGTTCTCCGCCATCATGGCGCTGTTCCCGTTCCTGCTGTTCCTCGTGTCACTGGCCGGTGTGCTGATTGATCCGCACCAGGCGCAGCAGCTCATCCAGGAGCTGTCGAAGGTGGCGCCCCAGGAGGTGACGAAGATCCTGGGCGAGCGGCTGGAGGCGCTGGCGAGCAGCAATCCGGTGGGGTTGCTGACGATCGGTGGCGTGGGCGCCATCTGGGCGGCCTCCGGCGGTGTGGTGGCGCTGATGGACGCGCTCAACACGGTCTACGGCGTGACGGAGAAGCGCCCGTTCTGGAAGAAGCGCGGCCTCGCGCTACTGACGACGCTGGGGACGGCGGTGACGGTGGTGCTGGCGGCCCTCGTCGCCATCGTGACGCCGGCGATCGCGAACAGGCTGGGCGAGCCGTTCACCAGCATCGTGCTGTGGCTGCGCATGCCGGTGGCGGGCCTGCTGATGATGCTGCTGCTGGCGGTGCTGTACTACGTGCTGCCGGACGTGAAGCAGAAGTTCAAGTTCATCACGCCGGGGTCGGTGGTGAGCGTGGTCATCTGGGTGATCGCCTCGTGGGGGTTCTCGAAGTACGTGGCGAACTTCGGCTCGTACGACGTGAACTACGGCGCCATCGGCGGCGTCATCGTGATGCTGCTGTGGATGCAGATCTCCTGCATGGTCGTGCTGCTGGGCGCGGAGATCAACGGCATCCTCGAGCACAAGTCGCCGGACGGGAAGGCGCCGGGTTCGCGTGATCCGGACGCGCCGGGACCGAACGTGACGAAGACGGAGGCGGAAGAGGAGGGCGCGAACCTCCCCGGCGCCACGGACTTCCGTCCGGTTCCGCCCCAGCCGCGGTACGAGAGCCGACCGGTGGCGCTGAGCAAGACGCCGCTGGCCGCCGCGGCGAAGTGGGTCGCGGGCGTGGGCCTGGGTGTGTTCCTGATGCGCCGCAAGTCCACGGCGCGGTAGGCCGGGCAGACAGGGCGTTCAACGGCGGGCGGTCCTCGAAAGGGGGCCGCCCGTCGTCATTTTCACGGCAGCGGTGAGGTGACGTAGTCCGTCCCGTCGGAGTGGCAGCCGTGGCAGGTCGAGTGGGCGCGGCCGTAGTAGTTCCGGGTGTAGTCGGGGCCGAAGCCCTCGAAGAAGAGCCAGGTGTCCTTGCCGGGTCCTTCCGCGACCTTCACGTCCAGCGCGTGGCCCCGGAGCGTCTTCCCGTCGTCCTCGAAGAGCTCCTTCACCAGGATGCTGCCCACGGGGTGCGTGGCATTGCCGTCGCGAAGCGACTGCGCGACGACGTCGTTGAAGAACACGCGGACCTTGCTGCCGTGGGGAGCGCGCGTGTCGTGGACCGAGGGCTCCGCGAGCCAGGAGGTGTACTGGCCCGAGCGGACGAAGGCCGTGATGCCCTTCTCGGAGGTGTCGATGCCCTGGAGGACGCCGAGCCCCTCGTCCACGGAGGAGGAGGGACCACAGGCGGCGAACAGGGCCATGAGCGGCAGGAGGTGGGCGCGCATGGTCAGGACTACGCCAGGGGCGCGACGGCGGTTACAGCCGGGCCCGGCTCATTGCGGCGCGTAGTTGTGGCTCAGGTCGAAGACGAGCGTCTTCACGATGGGCGGGATGGAGAGCTCGATGCGGCCCAGGTTCAGGTCCGCGCGGGTGACCTGGTAGGAGAGGCCGCCGAACTCGTCATCGAAGGTGAAGTCGTCGTTGTCGAAGATGGAGATTTCGAGCGGGTAGCGCAGGAGGTTGGAGGTGATGACCTGGCAGCCGCCGGAGCGCCATTCGGGGTCCCAGCTCTCGTCCTCGGGGGTGCGGGAGCGCTCGGGAGCGGAGGGACACTTCATCTCCACGACGACGTCCGGCGGGGAGCCGTCGGAGTCCCAGTCCTCGCCCGTGTCCGGGTCGACGTCCGCGATGACGGCCCGCCGGGGCTGCACGTAGGTGCGCATCACGCCCGCGTAGCAGGCGCGCTGGTCGAGCCGGCAGACACTGCCTTCCGCGCACGCTTCACAGGTGCCGCCATTGGGGCCGCATTCCGAGTCACTCCGGTAGCGGATGCACTCATTGAGCGCGGAGCAGCAGCCGTCCGCGCAGTTCTCCGCGGTGCAGTCGTAGGGACCGCAGGCGGGAAGCCACAGCGCGCACAGCAGGACGAACATCCAACAGCCGATGACTTTCATGAGGGCGGTGAACGCTACCCGCTTCAGGTCCGTCCGTCCCGAGCGTTGCGCGCGACGGCCTTCTCATAGGCGACCTGAAGCTCCCGGAACACCGAGCGGGAAGGGCGCTGCGCGTCCAGGTGCAGGTGGCGCAGCTCCTCCATGAACGCATCCCAGAGCGGCGGGCCGCCCTTCTCCAGCAGCTCCGCGCGCACCGACAGCTCCTCGCTCACCTCCGTGTGCCGGCGGCCCCAGGCACCCATGTGCGCGAGCAGGGGAACCAATTGGATGGACGCCTCCGTGAGGCTGTAGACGCCTTTCTGCTGGTGCTTCGGATCCGGGCGCCGCGACAGCAGGCCGGACGCGGTCAGGCGCTTGAGCCGGTCCGCGAGGATGTTGGAGGCGATGCCTTCTTCGCTCTGGGAGAGCAGGTCGCCGTAGCTGCGCCGGTTCCCGAACATGACGTCGCGGATGACGATCAGGCTCCAACGGTCGCCGAGCTGTTCGAGCGTCAGGTTGATGGGGCAGCCGGAGCGTCCCGTCTGCGGCATGGCCGTTCTCCGGGAATTGATACTTGCAGTATGCAAGGGGTCTAAATACGGTTCAACCCATTGCGAAACGCAAGTGGTCGAAAGGGAAGGTCCGACGATGTCGCTCGCGGTCTACGGTCACTATTTCTCCTCGTACACGCAGAAGGTGCTCATCGCGCTGTATGAGAATGGCACGCCCTTCGAGTTTCGAAGCATCAGCCCGGAGACGCCGGAGCACTCAGCCGAATGGCTGCGCCGCTGGCCGCTGCGCAAGTTCCCGCTGCTGGTGGACGGTGACCATCAGGTCGTCGAGACGAGCATCATCATCGAGTATCTCCAGCTGAAGCATCCCGGCCCGGTGCGCCTGCTGCCCGAGGATCCGATGGCAGCGCTGGACGTACGGTTCCTCGACCGCTTCTTCGACCTGCACGTCATGAACATGGTCCAGCACGCCGTGAACGGAGCGCTGACGGGGGACCCGGTGAAGCGCCAGGACGGGATGACGCTGGCGGTGGAGAAGCTGGAGCGCGCCTACGGCTGGATTGAAGGGCAGCTGGGGGGCCGGACCTGGGCCGCGGGCAACGACTTCACGCTGGCGGACTGTGCGGCGGCGCCGTCGCTGTTCTACGCGGACTGGACGCACCGGATCCCCGAGTCGTGTCCCCAGCTGCGCGCCTATCGCGCGAGGTTGCTCGCGCGTCCGTCCGTTGCCCGCGCGGTGGACGGGGGACGGCCGTACCGGCCGCTCTTCCCGCTGGGAGCGCCGGATCGGGATTGAGAGCAGGTCAAGGCCGCGGGGGCGTGGAGACCGCGGCCATGATGTACCGGGGCAGGAGCTCCTCGCGGAACTTCCGCCAGAGGGCGACGTGGTTGTAGTTGCCCGCGGTGAACAGCACGGCGAGGTCCAGCTCCGGGACGACCATCACCAGCTGGCCCCCGTTGCCGCTGGCTTCGTACTGTGAATACACACGGTCGCCGACGCGAAGCTCATGGCGCCACCACGTGTAGCCATAGGTTCGTCCGTCCGGCATCGTCGCCTGGTTCGCGATGGAGCGTTCCACCCAGCGCTGGCTGACCACGCGCTTTCCGTTCCAAGTGCCACCGGAGAGGTAGAGCTGCCCGAGCTTCAGGGCATCGCGAGGGCGCATGTAGATGCCGCCGCCCAGGTACTGCTCGCCATCGGGCATGAGGTCCAGGTGGTAGCCGCGCATCTGGAGGGGCGTGGCGACGTTCTGGGTGAAGAACTCGGGGATCCAGGTGCGGGTGGTGTTGCGAAGGACGCCGCCGAGCAGGTTGATGTTCGCGGAGCAGTACACGGCCTTCCCACCGCCGGGAGCGCGGACCATGGGGAGGTCCAGCGTGTACTTGTACCAATCCGGCACGGAGTCCTCGAGCCGGTCCTCGTTGCCGGGTGAGTCCGGATCATCGTCGTCACAAGCCAGGCCTGTCGCCATGGTCATCAGGTGCGCGACGGTGAGCTTGCGCTTGCGCGCGTCCAGGTTGGAGACCTTGCCCTTGTACTCAGGGAAGAGGGACGCGACGGGTGTGTCCACGGTGAAGGGGGCACCCTGGTCCAGGGCGATGCCAATCAGCAGGGACGCGTAGGACTTGGAGGAGGACCGCAGGTCGTGGGGACGCTCCTTGTCGAAGCCCTGGAAGTACTCTTCGACGATGAGCTTGCCGTGACGCGCGATGAGCAGGCCCTGGATGGCGGGCACTGACTCCTGGCTCGGTTCCTGGTCGAGGATGCGCTGCACGAGCTGCTGGAGCGGTTGGACGTCCATGCCGACGTCGGAGGGGGATGCCGTGGTCCAGCCGTCGTCCTCCGCGATGGGCTTCTGGTAGGCGTAGGGGCCGCGAGCAGGCGTGCGGGAGTAGAGGCCCACAACCTGGGACCGGTCCCGGCGGGTGAAGTCAAACGTCGTGTCGAAGGGAGGGTAGGGGAGGGACAGCCGTCCAGACTGCGCGTCGAACGTGCCCTCGATCTGGGTGTCGCCCTTGGTGGACGTGAGCCGGACCGTGCGGTCCTGGAGCTCCACGCGGAACAGCATCCGGTTGCCGAAGTTCCGCTCCGGATTGCGGATGAACGCTGTCACGGAGCCGTCAGGCTGCTTCTGGACGACGAGGTACAGCGAGAACCGGTCCTCCAGCGGCGCCACGACTCCGCGCCACACACCCGGCTGAAGCGTGCGCAGTTCGACGGGAGTGGCGAACTTCATGCCGCTCATGAGCACGCGCGGCTGGATCCAGTGGCCGGTGATGCTCTGGCCGTTCTCCGCCAACGTCGCTCGGAGTTCGCCTCCTGGGAAGACGACGGACACCTTCCGGCCCTCAACCCGGGCAGGAACATCGAATCCGGCGATGCTCGCGCGCCAGGAGTTCCCAGCCCGCACCAATGTCAGCTCTCCCCGAACCTGAGGCCCGAGGACGCGCTCACTGCCCCAGATGCCCACCAACGCGTCCTCAGGCATGGGAACAGCGCCGACGTGGAAAGGCAGCAGCGCCAGCAGGAACCCGATGAGCCTTCGGGTGCTGGAAGACACGGTGGATGCGTGGAGGGTCATCGAATGCCTTGGGTGCTGGATGTTATAGCCCGGTCATGGGGTCCGACCTGACAGAACGCTGGCTCACACCCGACGGTCAGCGTCGGCGCGAGCGCTTGATCGCCTCGGGATTCCAAGGACCCTGGCGTGAAGTCCTCAAGGGCTTTCCGGGAGCGGATGCACTGGGACCCCTCGTGGGGGATCTCCGAGGCATCGACCTCACTCAGGAAGAGCTACCGGGCGCGGAGCTCGTCCATGCACGGCTCGAGGGTGCCCGTCTGGACGACTGCGGGCTCAACGAGGCGCGGCTCGACTTCGCCACGTTGTCGGGTGCCTCGCTGTTCTGGGCGCGCTTGGAGCGTGCCAGTTTGATGGCGTGTGTCGCGATGAGCACCTGCTGGGACGATGCCAACATGGAAGGGGCGACCCTCACAGCTTCGAATCTGGTGCGCGGTTCGTTCCGTCGAGCCCGGCTCAAAGATGCCCGTTTGACCGCCGCGACGCTGATGAAGGCGGACCTGCGCTGCGCTGATCTCCGAGGCGCGGAGTTGTCCTGCTGTGACCTGGAGGAAGCCTGCGTCGCGGGCGTCCTCTCGGGGCGGATGCGCACCTATGAACGGGCGGGACTGGGCAATGCGGACGTGAGCTATTACCGGGAGCATGGCGGGTACCCCTCGTTCATCGATGCCATCCTGCTCGACCCGGGTCTGCGTGCGCTCCGGTGGTTGAACAGGAAGGAAATCCTGATGCATGTGGAAGCAGCGGTCGAGATGAGCCCTGGGGTGGATGCTGAAATCCTCGCGCTCCTCCGTGAAACACACCCTGTCTTCCACCAACTGGCCGCCATCGCGATGCTGATCAGCGGAGCACGTCCGGAAACGCTGGCGGCGCTGTGGGCTCAGATCGATCGAAGAAGTGGGGCGTGTCCCTCCCTCACAGTCGCCGCACTCCTCCTGGATCCTGGCTTCGAGGCAGCGGCACGCTCGCGGCTCAAGGCCGCGGAGAGGCTGAGGGAAGAAGCGGTCATCAGCCTCAGGTGGGCCCTTGGCGTGGAGCCGGGCAAGAATGAGAGGGAAGGGTTCGCGAAGTCGATATGTGAACGCTGGATGGAAAATCTCCGCAAGAACATGCCACCCGTCATCCAGCAACGCTGGCTGAACAGCGCGCCAGCTTGAGCTCGTTCAGGGGGAAGTCAGGTGCTGAATGATGAGGCTGAACGTGAGGCCAGGCAAAGCCCTGTGATGTCTGCTAATCAGACGACTCGTGACATCCCACGTCGGCAAATACCAGCGCATCCGCCTGCTCGCCGAAGGCATCATCGAGGATTATCTGGCCAGGGCCGCCGGCCCGCAGGGCAGCGAGAAGACGCTGGTGCTCCAGTGCCTCCGGTCGGACATGGCCGAGCAGATGGAGTTCCCGGAGATGTTCCTCGACACGGCGATGAGCGCCGCCCGGCTCACGCACCCGCACCTCGTGCGGGTCTTCGACGTGGGGGAGGCGGACGGCACATCCTTCCTCGCCAGGGAGCACATCGATGGGCCCAGTCTGCGAAGGGTGATCAAGCACCTGTCGGTCCAGGGGATGACCCTGCCGGCGACCCTGTGCGCGCGCATCATCTCGCAAGCCTGCGAGGGGCTCGCCTATGCCCACGACCTCACCGACCCCAAGACGAAACAGCCGCTGCGGCTCATCCACCGCTGCGTCCGGCCGTACAACATTCTCCTGTCGCGCCAGGGGACGGCCAAGGTGGTGGACTTCGGCATCGACTACTTCCGGGCCCGGTGGACCCCCGAACACCACATCCCCATCATGAGCAAGTACCGGTACATGGCGCCCGAGGAGATCATGGGCGTGCCGGTGGACCGGCGGGTGGACGTCTACTCGCTGGGACTGGTGCTCTACGAACTGCTCACCACGCGCAGGCCCTTTGAGTCCACGTCCGACTGGGACTTGCTTCGGGTCGTCGTGTCCGAGCCCCTCGTGCCGGCCGAGCAGCACCGGCCAGACCTGCCCGATGCCCTTCGAGCCATCCTCGCCCGGGCGCTCGCGAAAGATCGGGATCAGCGCTACCCGGACTGCCACGCGTTCCGGAAGGAGCTGGAGGATTTCATCCGCTCGGAGGGGGAGCCGGTGACCTCGCGGCAGGTGGCCCAGCTCGTCCAGCAGGTCTCTCCGAGCGACGACCCGACCGTCGCCGCCCCGGCTCCGGATGGCCCGGAGAGCCAGGCGCGGCCCCGCTTGGGACGAGCCTGGATCCTCGCGGCGGCAGTGGGCCTGGCGTTCCTGCTCGGAGGCGGCGCCCTGCTCTGGAAGTGGTGACCACGCCCGTCATGAACTGATCGAGGACAGGGGGCGCGGTTCGCACTACTCCACCGTGAGCAGGAATTGGACGGATGCCGGATGGCCCGTCACTCCGAGGGCGCGAGGCTCGTCCTTGCCCTGCCACTGCCAGGAGCACGGCTCGACGGTGATGGTCAGCGGTCCCGAGCCCTCGCTCCGGGGCTTGAAGGTCACCTCCAGCTCCGCGGTGGACCCTCCCTCCAGTCCAGCGGTTTTCCCCACGAGGTTCACGCGGTGCTCCTCCACCATCGGGAGCGGCTGGCCGCGATACCGCACGCTCACGTCCACCACGCGAGCGCCGACGAGCACCCCGGACACGCGGATCCGCACCGCCTCACACGCGGTCCCGTCATTGCGCACCATCGCCCGCCACGTCTCGGTCACGGGCGAGGACACAGTGAGCGGCGCCGAGGTGTACTCGGTCCAGTGGAATGCGGGCGTCTTGTAGCCCACGTGCATGAGCGGCGCGCCCGGGCTCACCGGACGGTGTGAGGCGTGGAGGTGCAAGGGGTGTCCAGGCTCGGCGGTGAGCAGGAAGAGCGCGTCACTGTCCTCGGCGCCCACCCACCACCGGTCAGCACCCGCGGGCGTCACGGACACGAAGTGGGGCCACTCTCCCACGAGCGTCTCGAGCACCTGGAGCCCGGGCAGGGACACCAGGAGGATCTTGTCCTGGACGAAGAGGAGCGCCCGGGCCGCGTCGAGGACGCACACCCCGGCACCGCCCCAGGTCTGTTCCTCCTCCTCATCGTCATCATCATCACTCCCCGGGATGGATCCGAGCAGGGTGCCATCGAGCGCGAAGTGGAGGAGCGCCGTCTGCCGGTAGTTGATGACGAGCAGGAGGAGCACGCCGAGGGGAGTGGCCTGGGCCCGCCAGATGTCCTGCTCATGGCCCGGCTCCACCTGGAGCGCACCCTCCGGCTGAGCCGCCCCCGAGCGGAGCACGTAGACGCGGCCCCGGCCCTTCTCCACGACGGTGATGCCAAAGGGGCTCGTATCGAGGAACGCCCCATCGGGGGACTGACGGTGGGGGCGCCCCTCGCTGTATCCGTACCCGTGCCTGGCGGACACGGGCTTGGGCAAGGTCATGGGTTCCCATCGCTGCCCGGATCCATCGGTCGTGAAGAGGGTGGTCAGCTTGAGGGCGCCGTCCACCACCGTTGCGATGAGCCGGTCCCCATCGGTGATGAGATCGAAGCACTCCCTCGGAAGGGCCTGGGCGGGAGCGCTTGCGCCGACCCCCACGGAGAAGACACGCTGATCCCCGCATCCCACCCAGGCGTCCTTTGCCTCATCCAGTGCGGCGAGCACCACGGGCGCGGACGGAGGATTCGGCACGTCTCCACTGACCTCCCGGCGCACGGCTTCATCTCCGTGGAAGACGATGAGCCGATGCGGTCTGAGATCAAACAGCCACGGTCCACGGGCCAGAAGACGGCGTGTCGGGTACATGGCCTTGCATCATACCCGCTGACGCCTCGCGCACCGTCACGTTCGGCTTCTGGGCCACCAGCCGTTGGAGCCTCACGGATCGAGCATTGTTCCGCGAAACGGACGGTAAGGGCTTCAATGCGCACGCCCAAGCCTGTGCCGTCGGTGCCAACACCCTGGTGCGGGCGCGGGCTTCCAATGCTTGTTCAAGAAGCATCCGCGCCATTCCCGTGCAGCAGGCGCACTGCCGCCCATTTGCTCGGACCCGCCTGCTCGTGCGCTCCTGGTGCCTCCAACGGAGCCTTGACGCGACAAACGCCGCCTCGCTTCCGGACGGACCGGAAACGGGCGGCGTTGGCACTGCCAGGAACCTCAGAAACGGCGCTCTTGGGTTTCGGCCTATTCGGCGTAGTAGGTGGTGAGCTGGAAGACCACTGAGGTCAGTGTATTGGAGACCGTCAATTCTACGACTCCACGTTCGATGTCGGCTTGGGTGAACTGGTATTGGGCTGACGCAACCTTGTCATCGACGATGACGTCGACATCGAGAACGTTGAACTGGACAGGCATGGAAAGCAGATCCGTGCTGAGAACATCACATCCCCCTGTCGTCCAGTTGGGGGTGAAGCTCTCAATCTCTTCCGACCTGGAAACCGCAGGCTGGGCGTTGGGGCAGATCAGTTCAATCAAGGCGTCCGGTGGTGAGCCGTCGACATCCCAGTCGCTGTCATCCGCGGGATCATGCGAAGAAATCGTGGCACGCAGGGCCCGGATCTTCGTGCGAATGGTAGGCGTGTAGCACTGCTGCTGTGATGGGTGGCAGATGGTCCCGGTCGCGCACTTCGTGCAGGTAACGCCATTGGCACCGCATGCGTCGTTGGTGCGAACCTGGACGCATTTGTTCGTGGTCGGATCACAGCAACCCGCGCAGTTTCCGGCAGTGCAAATTTCGTCGAGTGGCGGCGGATCTTCCACGCCGGGATTGGAGGGGCCCGGGTTGAAGTCCTCGGGCCCACAACCCGCAAGCAAGAGGAGTGACATCAACCCAAGGGAAAGGATTCTGTTGTTGAGTTTCATTGTTTGTTAGTTGAGGTGAAGAACCAACACGCGGGTGCCTTTATCCATGCGCACTTCAGCGGTGGTCATCCGAGATACCGGAATGCTCGCGACCTGCGTCCTTCTACCACCGGGTGTGGGGGTAATGACGATGGGCGCAGGTTTCGGATATCCGAGGGCCGCCATGGTTGGGGCATCCGCATAGCCCACGAGATACAAGGATCCATCCGCTAGCGCGCGGTGAAGCTCGATTCCCTCCTGGATGGGGCCGTAGATGGTGGTGTCCGCACTGTAGGTGGGAACGGCGCTCATCGGGACAAATGCGTAGCGCCCCCGGGGAAGTTGTGAGACGCGAGTTCCGCGTTCGGCGTCCGAAGCTGCCACAACCTGGTGTTGTTGGCGAACGCTTCTGAGCGTGCTTGCGGGTACCGGGGCCGGAGCGGTCGTCGTCGGGGGCTGCGGCTGGACAGGTCTCAGATTGCGCGGAGGTGGGATGGCGATGACGTCATTGCTCACGCCTTTGCTGGGGGATGGCCATACGGCAGCCATGCCGCCAGCAAACAGCGCGGCAGCCGCAAAAGGCAGGATTCTGCTGGATGTTGATTTCGGAGGACTGGCCGTGGCGTCCGTCTTCGGAACGGATGGGGAGACGGGGATGCTTGGCACGGAGGGCGTTGGCGTAGGCGCGCTCGTAGTGCTGTGAGGCGTCGAGGTCGTCGGCTCAGGGGCTTTGGCGCTTGTTGCAATTGGTGCTGGCCGCTGCGGTTCAACCTTGCCTTGTTTGGGTGCCTTGTTTGGGGGCTGAGTTGTGGCGGTGCCAGATGTGCCGAAGTCTTCACGGAGCCTCGCGAAGAGTTCATGGCAGTTGATGCCCCCATAGAGGCGGAGTTGATTCCGTCCCGTCAGTTCCCTGACTCTGTCAAGGAAATGTTTGTTGCGAGCCTGGACGACACTGGTCTCTTTGTCGAAAAAGGCCCACAGAATGTCAACCTGCTTATGGCGGTCTGCGCTAATGGCAGCAAGAGTCTGAGTGAAGATATCATCCCAGCCTCCATATCCCACGACAACGAGCGTGTGGCTGGTTAAGACATGGGTAATGTCGGCTGCGACGCGGGGGCGCTCGCGTGCGAGTTCAATCGAGGTGTGGAGCGTCTCCGCCTCCAGCCAATAGCCATGGAGGTAGACGAGGTGTGAGAAGTTGGAGGCAGAGAGCTTTGCTTGGCTGAAAGGCTCGTCGCGGTCGACGACAGTGCGAAGGACCTCCCCGCCCGCAGCTTTTACCGAAGCAGGAAGGAGCGGATCGAAATTGGTCGTCATGACTGGACCGAAACGTCCAGGATGTTCAGCAAGCAATCCGCCGAGATGTAGCGTTGCAGGGGGGAGTGCCCATCCGCTGAAGTCGGTATCGATTTGGACGTCCTCAAGCCCCTGATCTGCATCAGGATGCAACCGGGCTCGTAGGACCGCTTCTCGAATGACCTCATTGGCGACCGATCGGCTATCACGGTCCTGAATGAACTTCATTGCCCACTGGTAAGTATTCTCTCTGTCTACTTTCAGTCCCGCATCGAACTGCTCTAGGTGCTCGGAAGGAACCCGCTTCCGAATGAATTGGAGCATTGCTGTGACGCCCGGGACTTGTGGCGCATCAGGTGTCTCTTGCATCGAGAGCGGAGAGCCGACAAGGAATGCGATCTTCTTTTTGCGTGTGGCGGCTTTCACCGCACTACGAAGCGCATCCAACGAGGGAAGCAGTTTCTCAGAGCCCATTGATGACGCAACCATAACCGAGGCACACGCGGTTCAGAGCCTACGCCGCCCGTTCAGCATGCGTGAGGCGCTCCTCCTCTTGGAGTGCCAACGTCTTCCGGTATTCCGCAGCTTCAGCAATCCGGGTCAATTCAAACTCACCGTGATGCTTGCGGACCGCCTCCGCGATCTCATCCAGGCCGACGCGGAAGAACTCCTTGCGCTCGTTGATGCGGTTGACGCGCCGGTTCGCGAAGGCCTTGTGCAGTGCGCTTTCAAGTGCCGGGGCATCCGAGGTCCGGATGATGGCGTGGACGTCGAACTCGAAGGGCACCGACGCGTCTCCCAGCTCGTCGATGCGGTCCTGGGGCACCAGCCGCCGGGTCATTCCCATCTTGAACACGCCCTCTCCAAAGGAGCCGATGTTGGAGATGACGTAGACGTGCCCCGTCCGCGTGAGCTGGGCCTGGGAGATGGCTCTCTGTTTTTCCAGGTCTTCTGCGACGCGGCGCTCCAGTTCCGCGATGCGCTCCAGAAGCTTTTGCTGCTCGGAGCCCTTGGCTCTTTCGTAGTCGGCTTTCGCCTTCGCCAGGGCCTCCGCGTCTCGCTTCGCCTCTCGCTCCGCCTCAAGCTTCGCCTTCTCAAGTTCGCGCTGCGCCGCTTCTTCCTCGCGCATCTGCTCCCGAATGCGCTTCTGCTCGTCGCGCTCCTGCTGGACCCTCTCGGCGTATTCATGAGCCAGGCGCAGTTCGTCCAGCTTGAGGGCAACGTACTTGCTCGCGATGGTGCATTGCTGGATCTTCGTCAACGCATTGATCGCATCCGCTGCCTTTTCGATGCGAGCTTCCATGGTCTTGATGTTTTTGTAGGTCACTTTCGCGACGCAGGCATCGGCTTCGCCGTTGAAGGCGCGGAGCATCAGCTTCAGCGTACGCTCCGTTTGCTTTCTGCCCTCGGCCTTACTGCCATTGACCTCCCACTCCAGAGAGCAGGTCGCCGCCACCTTGTTCTGCAGCATTGACTTCTGCGTCTCTCGAAGCGCATCGAGGCGGCGCTCGTACTCCTCGACGGAGGAGAAGGCGTAAACCGACTTGTAGAAGCCGGTGGAGAGGAGAATTGCTTCTTCATCCAGGGGACGAAGCTCTTCGCGTAACCGAACGATGGTGGCTTTCAGCTCCCGTTGCTCCAAGAGCAGCTTCTGACGCTGTTCTTCCGCTTCAGTCACAGACCGTGCGGCGGCCACCGTTGCTCGTGAAGCCTCTTCCCGCATGCGGTGACATTCCGAGGCCGCTTGCTTCTTCTCCTCGGCGATGGCCTTCGCGGAAGACTCCTTTTCTCGAGCAAGCTGGGCGAGCACTCGCGTCTGTTCGTCGATGCGCTCCTTGGCAGCGATGCCACGGGCTTCAGCCAATTCCTGGGCTGCCCGATGGCGCTCAGCTTCAAGGGCCTTTGTGGCGGCCCGTTGTGTTTGTGCGATCTCTTCTGTGATTCGTCTCTTCTCGGCTTCAATGTCCACGATGGGCTTGAACCGCTCCTGCAACTCGTGAACGTGAGAGCGGGACCGGAACCACAAGGCCGCGAACAGCGACGCCAACAGTCCCCACATCATGGACAGAACCATCGCTCACCCCCAGGCCACCATGGACTGACGGCCTGGCGTGAGTCTTGCCGACCCGCTCAAGGAAGCGACATCACCCGGGAGAGGGATGGACACCCGCACGAAAACGCCGCCTCGCTTCCGGAGGACCGGAAACGGGCGGCGTTGGCACTGCCTGAAGTAGCGAAGGACTATCGGCGCTTGAGCGCCGCGTCCGCGTGCTTCTCCATGAACTCGGAGTAGGGGCCGTTGAAGTCGAGCACTTCCTTGCCCGCCTCCAGGCTCCAGATGCGGGTCGCGACCTCGGAGATGAGCTCCTGGTCGTGCGTCACGCAGATGACCGTGCCGTCGAACTTCGACAAACCTTCCGCCAGCGCCGCGATGGACTCCAGGTCCAGGTGGTTCGTCGGCTCGTCCAGGATCAGCACGTTGTCCTGCGTGATCATCAGCTTGGACAACAGCACTCGCACCGTCTCACCACCGGAGAGCGTGTCCGTCGCCTTCATCCGCTCCTCACCCGAGAAGAGCATCCGGCCCAACACGCCCGAGATCTCCTCGTTCGTCAGCTTCTCGCTGATCTCCCGCAGGTAGCCGAAGCACGTCGTCCCCTTGTGGATGACGCCGTGGTGGTCCTGCGGCAGGTAGCCCACCGTCGCCTGGTGGCCCCAGGTGATGGTCCCCGCGTCCGGCTCCAGCTGGTTGGCCAGCATCTTCACCAGCGTGGACTTACCCACGGCGTTGCGGCCGATGACGCAGATGCGCTCGCCCTTGCAGACCAGGCCCGTGAACGGCTTGATGACCGGCACCCCGTCGAAGGACTTCTTCAGGCCCTCGAACATCAGCGTCTGCCGACCGCTGACCACCTTCTGGTCGAACCGGATGAACGGCCGCGCGATGTTCGAGCGCTTCAGGTCCTCCGTCTTCAGCTTGTCGATCTGCTTGATGCGGCTCTGCACCTGAGACGCTCGCGTACCGGCGTGGAAGCGCGCCACGAAGTCCTGCAGCTGGGCGATCTTCTTCTTCTTCTCCGCCGTCTCGGACTCGACCCGGGTGCGCAGTTGCGACTTCTGCCGGACCATGTCGTCGTAACCACCCGTGTACTGGATGATGGTCTCGTAATCGATGTCCGCGATGTGCGTGCAGATGGAGTTCAGGAAGTGCCGGTCGTGGCTGATGGTGATCAGCACGCCCTCGTACACATGCAGGAAGTTCTCCAGCCAGCGGATGGAATCGATGTCCAGGTTGTTCGTGGGCTCGTCGAGCAGCAGCCCCTCCGGCTTGCCGAACAGCGCCTGCGCGAGCAACACGCGCAGCTTCAGGCCGCCCGTCAGCTGGCGCATGGGCTCTTCGTGGAAGGACTCCTCGATGCCCAGGCCGGCCAGCAGCGTGGCCGCGTCACTCTCCGCCGAATAGCCGTCCTCTTCCGCGATGATGCCTTCCAGCTCACCCAGCCGGTTGCCGTCCTCATCGGTGATGTCGGACTTGGCCAGCAGCTTGTTCTTCTCGTCCATCGCCGCCCACAGGTGGCGGTTGCCCATCAGCACCACGTCGATGACGCGGTCGTTCTCGTAGCGGAAGTGGTCCTGGCGCAGGATGCCCAGCTTCCGCGGGCGGATGATGTCGCCCATGTCCTGCTCCTCGTCACCCGCGAGGATCTTCATGAACGTGGACTTGCCGGCCCCGTTCGGACCGGTCAGGCCGTAGCGGCGGCCCGGCGAGAAGGCGACGTTGACCTCCTCGAAAAGTTTCTTGGGCCCGTAGGCCTTGGAGACGTTGATGACGTTGAACATGGCGGCGGCTTGTAACGGAAATGGCGCGGCGACCCAAGACGCGCGGTAAATCGAAGCCCGGCGGCGTACCGGAGGACCCAATGTAACCGCCCGCCCGCCTCGGAAATGCCGCCTTCCCACCGGGTATCCCCCCCGCCAGCCCCTCGCCCCCAGGGGCCGGGTAGGGAAACCGGAGCCTCCCGAGAGCGGGGAGGGGAGAGACGGCTTCCAGGAGACCAGGCGGGCGTCCCCCAGGAAGCGGGTGCCCCCGGACGGGCGGGCTGGGTATAAGGCCCGTCCAATGGCCGTCCGCTTCGAACTCCTGAACACCGACCCCACCGGCGCCCGCACGGGCATCCTCCACACCCGCAAGGGGTCCTTCCCCACTCCGATGTTCATGCCGGTGGCCACCCACGCCGGCTTCCGCCACCTCGCCATGGAGGAGGTGAAGGAGACGGGGGCCAAGGTCCTCCTCGCCAACACCTACCACCTGATGCTCCGGCCCGGCCCGGAGGTGTTCGAGCGCTTCGGCGGCATCCACCCCTTCATGGGCTGGGACGGCGCCGTGCTGACGGACTCGGGCGGGTTCCAGATCTTCTCCCTGCCGGAGGACCGGCTCATCACGGAGAAGGGCGCGCACTTCCGCAGCTTCTACGACAACAGCCGCCGGCTCCTCAGCCCCGAGTCCAGCATCGCCATGCAGCAGGCGATCAACTCGGAGATCATGATGGTGCTGGACGTGTGCATCGACTCGCGCACGGACGAGGCCGGCACCCGCGAGGCCATGGAGCGCACCCACCGCTGGGCCGTGCGCAGCCTCGCCGCGAAGGAGTCGAAGCCCACGGGCCAGGCGCTGTTCGGCATCGTCCAGGGCGGCGTCCACCCGCATCTGCGCGACGAGAGCGCCGCGTTCCTCACGAAGCTGCCCTTTGACGGGTTCGCCATCGGCGGGCTGGCCGTGGGCGAGACGAAGGTGGAGCGCGACACGATGACCGAGCGCGCCACCGCGTCCCTGCCGCAGGACAAGCCTCGCTACCTGATGGGCGTGGGCACCCCCACGGACCTGCTGGAGGCGGTGCTGCGCGGCGTGGACATGTTCGACTGCATCATCCCCACCAAGATGGCGCAGCAGGGCTACGCGTACACGTTCCAGGGACTGGTGCGCATCACCCGCACCGTGTACCAGTTGGATGACGGGCCGCTCGACCCCGAGTGCGACTGCTACGTGTGCAAGAAGTACACGCGCGGCTACCTTCAGCACCTGATGCGCGGCAAGCACCACCTGGGCTCGCGCTTCCTGTCCGTGCACAACGTGCGGCACTACCAGCGGCTCATGGAGCGCGTGCGCGAAGGCATCCTGCGCAACGGCTACGCGCAGACGTACCGCGAGTTGAAGTCCGCCATCGCCACGCCCAAGGACCTGAAGGACGAGGCCGCGGCCAGCGCCGCGACGCTGAAGGACGTGGGCTGAAGTCCGGGCGCGTGGCCCTCCGCCCGCCCTCCGGCCGGGTTGTGAAGGGCGCCACGCGAACGGCGGTGCGGAGAGACGTGGCGGGTTAGCCTGCGGTGCCCGGGCTCTGTTGCCCGGCGCACCTTCCGCCGCATGGATCCGCGCGTCGCCACCCTCCTGAGTCACGTCCGCGCGAGCGCGGAGAACCGGCCCGGCGTGTACCGGTTCTTCGGTCCCGCCGGGGAGCTGCTCTACGTGGGCAAGTCCGTGCGGGTGCGCACGCGGCTCCTGTCGTACTTCCGCGCGGACGAGGGCGAGAAGGCCTGGGAGATCGTTGCCCAGGCGCACCAGGTGGAGTGGGAGTACACGGCCAGCGAGTTCGCGGCGCTGCTCCATGAGTTCCGGCTGATCAAGAGCCACCGGCCCCTCTACAACGTGGAGCACAAGCGCGACCGCGCGCACTGCTTCCTCCAGCTCACGCGCGAGGCCGTGCCCCGCCTGCGCGTGGTGGGCCAGCCCGGCGGTGACGGGCGCGCGGAGTACTTCGGGCCCTTTCACGGCCGGCACACCATGGCGGACGTGGTGCGCGCGGTGAACGACTTGCTGGAGCTGCGCGACTGCCCGTCCGAGACGCCCATGCGGCTGGCGGATCAGATCCAGCTCTTCCCCCTGAAGGACGATCCGCGGTGCATGCGCGGGCAGACGGCGCGGTGTCTGTCTCCATGCGCGAGTGGGTGCACGACGGCGGAGTACCTGGCTCAGGTCGCGCTGGCGCGGGCGTTCCTCAACGGCGAGTCGGACCGGCCGCTCGTCATCCTGCGCGAGCGCATGGCGATGGCGGCGCGGCGGCTCCAGTTCGAATACGCGGCGGAGCTGCGCGACCGCGCGGAGCGGCTGGAGAACGTGCAGGCGTGGATCGTCGAGCTGGGCCGCACGCTGCGCCGGCTGTCGCTGATCTACACGGCGCGCGGGCACGGCGGTGAGGACCGCACGTATGTGCTCAGGCGGGGACGGATCCGCGCGGAGGTGCCCACGCCCCGGACGCCGGAGGAGCAGGCGGCGCTGGACGCGCGCGTGCGGGCCATCTTCGACGTGCCGGAGCCGGAGGCGATTGGCCTCCGCGCTCAGGAGTCCCAGGAGGTGATGCTCGTCGCGAAGTGGTTCCGCCTGCACCCGGACGAACTGGATGCGACGGTGCCTCCTCCGGCGCGGGCCGGGAGCGATGAGCCCTTCGAGGAGGCGGCGGAGGCGCGGGCCGCGCTCGCTCGCACGCTGGAGCGCACCGTGGAAGGGCCGGAGGAGCCGGAGCCCGACGGTGCCTCCGAGGCGGCAGGGTGATGACGGCGGACATCACCCCGCCAACGGCTGTCATCAGCGGCGCGGGCCTCCGCTGACGAGGCCCGGCCCACGGGTCCTGGAAACACAGGGGTTTGGCGTTCACCCCAAGAAGCACGAGCGTTGGCACACGCCGTGCTCATGGGACGGGCATCCCCGCTGCTTCTTCGAGGCCCTGTCCCATGGCGATCTCCTCCCTCTCTCGTCCGTCCTCCAGCCCGTGCGCGAAGCCTTCCCCCGAAGCCGGGCAGGCCCCGCGGAATGTCGTGGTGAAGGTCGTGAAGCCGGACGGCTCGCCCGTGAAGACGGTGGACTCCGCGAAGCAGCCCCAGGAGTTCGCGAAGCTGCTGAAGGAGCTGGGCCTGACGAAGGAGGCCCTGCTGAAGGGCGAGGGCGCGAAGGCCCAGGGCCCGAAGCCCACCAATAGCTCACAGAGCTTCCAGCAGAACTGGCAGCGCGACAGCTTCGAGCCGTCCAAGGCCCAGGCCCAGAAGGCGCAGCCCGCGCCGGCCCCGGCGCCTGCCCCCGCGCAGGCGCAGGCGCAGGGCGCGAAGGGCCCGTCCTCCGGCAAGAGCGCGGATGCGGTGGCCCAGGACATCGCGAAGGAGGCCACGTCCTGGAAATACGACTACACGGGCGGCAAGTCGTGGGATGCCGCCATGAAGAACGCCAGCACCTTCGACGCGTCCAAGTCCGGCGTCTGCGTGGACATGGCCATCGAGGCTGAACAGCGCTTCGAGCAGGCCGGCGTGGACGCGCAAGTCGTCTTCGGCAATACGGACCGGGGCCTCCATGCGTGGGTGGAGTTCAAGGACGACAAGGGCCAGTTCCAGGCCTTCGACCCCACCGCCGCGGCCTGCACCAAGAAGGCCGACGACGCCATCACCCCGTACGACAGCGGCCTCTACGGGTACCAGGGCGTCACCGAGACCCACCAGGCGGTGGGCTGAAGTCCGCGCGCTACCGGAGGTTCCGGATGACGCGACAGGGATTGCCGGCGGCGAAGACGTACGGCGGGATGTCGCGCGTCACCACGCTGCCCGCGCCAATGGTGGAGCCCTCGCCGATGGTGACGCCCGGGCAGATGATGGAGCCGCCGCCAATCCATACCTTCGAACCGATGGTGATGGCCCGGCCCAGCTCCGGGCCCTTGATGCGCTCATCCGGATCCACGGGATGCGTGGCCGCGTACACCTGCACGCCCGGGCCGAAGGACACGTCGTCGCCAATCGTCACCGTGTTGCAGTCCAGGATGACGCACTGGAAGTTCATGAAGACGCGCTCGCCCATCCGGATGTGCTCGCCGTAGTCGCAGAAGAACGGCGGTTCGATCCACGTCCCGGCGCCCACCTTGCCCAGGAGCTCGGTGAGCAGACCCTCACGCTGCGGCAGCTCGTCCTCGGTGGACTGGTTGTAGGAGCGCAGGAGCTTGCGGGCGCGGGCCCGCTCGGCCACCAGCTGCGGGTCGACGGCGCTGTACAGCTCGCCCGCGAGCATCTTCTCTTTCTCGGTTCGTGCCATGCCCTGAAGAGTAGCCACCTGTTCCCCTGGATGGTGAACAGCCCGCGTCCCGGCTTCGAGGACGCGGGTGACACCGGACGGTGCGGCCAGCGAGGATGCCGGCCATGAGGACTGAGCGGGTCGAGGAGACGCTGGAGCGCATCCGTCGCGAGGTGGAGCGGACGCCGGACGGCGTGCTGGCCTTCGATGGGGACGGCACGCTGTGGAGCGGGGACGTGGGGGACGACCTGTTCATGGCCCTGCTGGAGCACGGCGGCGTTCGCCCCGAGGCCCTCGTGGCGCTGGAGCGGCTGGGGGCCCGCCACGGCGTGGAGTCGCATCCGGACGCGGTGACGCTGGCGCACGCGCTGTTCAAGGCGTTCGAGGCCGGGCGGCTGCCGGAGAAGGACACCTACGAGATGATGGCGTGGATCTTCGCCGGCTGGCACGCGGAGGAGATGCGCGGCTTCGCCCTCGACGTGGTGGCGAAGCGGGGCGTGGCCGGCCGCGTCCATCCGGAGGCCCGCCGCGTGGTGGAGTGGGCCCGGGGGCAGGGTGTGGACTGCTACGTGGTCAGCGCGTCGCCGCGCGCGGTGGTGGAGGCCGCGGTGCGCGAGGTGGGCATCACGCCCGACTTCGTGGTGGCGTGCACGCCGAAGGAGGAGGGCGGGCGGCTGCTGACGTCCGTCTTCGAGCCCGTGCCCTACGGCCCCGGCAAGGTGAACAGCCTGAGGCTGCGGACGGACCGGCCGCTCTACGCCGCGTTCGGCGACAACGTGTTCGACCTGGAGCTGCTCGCGGCCGCCCGCGTCCCGGTGGCCATCCGGCCCAAGGTCCGGCTGCGCGACCGCGCGGCGGAGCTGCCCGCGCTGGTGCAGCTGCACCCCGAAGAGGCCTGACGCAAAACGGGCGTGGAGGAGGCCTCCACGCCCGTCTCGCTGAAACCTCCACGCGCCGCTTCGTGGGTGTCCACGAAGCGGCGTCATGTGGAGCGTCGCGTGAGTCAGCTCCCCGTGACGGGGACGAACTCCACGCGGCGGTTCGCGCTGCGGCCCTCCGGCGTCTCGTTGGACACGCGCGGACGGTCGGGGCCGAAGCCCTTCGCCTCCAGCCGCGAGCCCGCGATGCCCTTCTGGATGAGGTACGCGCGCACGCGGTTCGCGCGCTGATGGCTCAGCGTGCGGTTGGCCTCCTCCGGGCCGCTGTTGTCCGTGTGGCCCTCAATCCGGACGTTCAGCTTCGGGTTCGCCTTCAGGTAGGCCACGATGGAGTCCAGTTGCTGCTGCTCGTTCTCCTGGAACTCCGACTGGTTCACCGGGAACTGGACGATGTGTCCCAGCGGCGACGTCGTCTCCTCCGCGGGCTTCTCCTCGGGCTTCGGCTCGGGCTTGGGCTGTTCCTTGACGGGGCAGCCGCGCTCGGACGACGGACCGGCCTCGTTCGGGCAGGCATCGTCCTTGTCCGGCACGCCGTCGCCGTCCGTGTCCTTCACGGGGCAGCCACGCTCGGACGACGGACCGGCCTCGTTCGGGCAGGCATCGTCCTTGTCCGGCACGCCGTCGCCATCCGAGTCCTTCACGGGGCAGCCGCGCTCGGACGAGGGACCGGCCTCGTTCGGGCACTGGTCCTCGCGGTCCACCACGCCGTCGCCGTCCGAGTCCTTGTCCGGGCAGCCGTTGTTCTCCACGGAGCCGGACTCCAGCGGGCAGCGGTCGTCCTTGTTCGCCACGCCGTCGCCGTCGTCGTCCTCGTTGGGGCACTGCTCCGGCGTGTGGCTGCGGCCGGTGCGGCAGCGGTCCACGGGCTCGGGCTCGTTCGCGTATGCGATGCCCGCGGCCAGCCGGAACGACGGCGTGCCCGGGATGTCCGTGAAGCCATGCCCGCCGATCGCGAACGCCTCGAAGCCCGCGCCCACCGGCAGCCGCACGCCGCCCAGCAGCTCCAGCGCGAAGTCCGACTCCACGAGCGACTCGGCGGCCTGCAGCGCGATTTCGCCGCGCAGCCCCTTGCCTCGCGTGGCCACCACCACGCCCTGCTCCAGCTCCGTGCCCACGTCGCGGCCCGGCTCCACTTCACGCGAGCGGATCCGGATGCCCGCGTTGGCGCCCAGCACCACGGGGCCCAGCTCGCGGCTCACCGACACGCGGGGCGCGAACTGGAACCCGGCCCAGCCCGCCTGACGGCCGAACGCGTCCGCCGTGCCTCCCGGCAGCCCGATGTCCAGGCCCAGGCCCAGGAACACCGGCGCGCCTTCCTCGCGCCGCAGCAGCTCGTAGCGCACGCCCAGCTCCGGCGTGCCCAGGCCGAACGAGTCCGGCTCGCTCACGCCCACCAGCTGCTCCGCGCCGTGACCGCCCTGCGCGATGATGACGGGCAGCTTCGCGGAGAACTCCAACCGGTCCACCGGCGACCACGCGCCGGCCAGCCAGCCCGCGGTGCGGTAGTGGAGGATGGAGCGCTCCAGCCCGTCACTGCCCTGGAGCAGGAGGATGCCGCGCTCGTAGTTGACCATGAGGAGCAGGCGGTAGCCGCCCTCGGGGAGCACGCGGCCGGTGTCCACCAGCATCGAGTCCGTCGCCGCCGGCGTGAAGCGCAGGCGCTCCAGGTCCAGCGGGACGAGCGGGCTCGTGGTGGTCTGCGCGAACGCGGCGGGGGTGACGGCGGTGGCCAGCAGCGCGGCCAGCGCCCAGCTCTGGGCCTTCATACGCAAGGGGAGATCCATTCGAGAAAAGAGGGAGCGCATGTCTCAGTTCCCCCGGGCCGGGTTCTGACGGCGGCGCGAGTTCCCCCAGGCCGCGAGCGCGGCGAGGAGCGCCAGCGCGGACGTGGTGCCACCGGTGCTATTGCAGCCACCGCCGGCGATCTCCACGACCTGCGCCTGGACCCGGACCTGGAACGTGCACTGCGCGGTGTTGCCCGCGTCATCCGTGGCGGTGACGGTGACCGTCGTGGCGCCTGCCGGGAAGGGGCTGCCGGAAGCGGGGGAGGACGTCACCACCGGCGAGGCCGTCACCGCGTCCGTGGCCGTGGGCTCGAACGTGACCGTCTCGCCAGGGGCCGCGCTCCGGGACTCGGGGCAGGTCAGCGTGGGCGCCGTGGTGTCCCGCACCGTCACCTGGAACGAACAGGTGAGGCCCGTGGAGGTCGCGGTGACCGTCGTGGTGCCAATGGGGAACAGCGCGCCCGACGGCTGCGTGTAGCTCACCGGGAGCCCTCCCGCCGGATCCAGGACCGCGGGGTCGTAGGTCACGAGCGCGCCGTCCGGATCCGTCGCCTCCACGACGACGTTCGCGGGGCAGGTGAGGGTGCGGGTGACCACGTCCTCCGTCACGTTGAGGGTCACGGTCGCGACGTTGCTGTCGTCGGCGCAGTCACGGACCCGGTAGGTGAAGCTGTCCGTGCCCACGAAGCCGGCCTCGGGCGTGTACTCGAGGTTCCCCTGCGCGCTGGTGCCGAGCGTGCCGTGCTGCGGCTGGGTGACGACCGTCCAGGTCAACACCTGGCCGGGGTCCGGATCCGTGCCGGCCAGGGCGAGCTCCAGCGGCGTGTCCTTCTGGACGGTGACCGTCTGGTCCGCCGCCGTCGGAGGCTGGTTGGGGACGACCGTCACCATGCGGCCGCCGGGGATGGCGTTGGCGAAGACCGTGAGCGCGTAGGTCCCCAGCGGCGCGTCGGCGGGCACGGTCACCGTCGCGCGGGTGGCCGAGGTGTTGCTGCTGGGGAGCGTCCAGAGGCGTCCACCCTCGGCGGCCCGCAGGCGCACCAGGGGGAAGTCGGTGGGCGAGTCCGCGGTGTTGCCGCTGCTTCCGCCGGAGATGCCCCGGAAGCGCAGGCCCTCCACGACGGTGGGGCAGGCGGCGACGAGGGTCGCCGGGTTCGTCACCGTCGGCCGCCAGGCGGGGAGGGCCCGGGTGTCGTCATACAGCTGCGCGTTGGTGGGCTCCTGCCCCCCCGCCAGCAGGACCTCGCCCGAGGGCAGGGAGGCGCTGAACAGGCCTCCCTCCGCGGCGGGGTCCTCGACGCTGGTCCACGCGCGGAGGAGGGGGTCGTAGACCTCCGCCGTCTTGGCGTATTCGCCAGTCGTGGTGATTCCGCCCGCGACCAGCACCTTGCCGGAAGGCATCAGCGTGGCGGAGTGGAGCCAGCGCGGCTGCGTGAGATCGTTGTCCACGGACGCCCAGGTGTTGGTGCCGGGCGTGTAGAGCTCCGCGGACGTGAGCACCGTGGCGACCGTCTTACCGCCTGCCGCGAGCACCTGGCCCGACGGCAAGAGCGTCAGCGTCAGCTCTTCGCGGGCGGCCGCGAGGTTCGCCGCCGGGGCCCAGGCGTCGTTGGTGGGGTTGTAGAGCTCCGCGGAGGCCAGCTCCGCGCCGCCGGCGGTGCGTCCGCCCACGACGAGCACCCGGCCGTCCTGGAGCAGCACGGCGCGGTGTCCGCCGCGCGGCATGGAGAGCGGGGCCGCGGGGGTCCACGTGTTCGTGTCGGGCGCGTAGATCTCCACGGTGTCCAGCACGGTGGTGTTGCGCTGACCGCCGACGACGAGCACCCGGCCATCCGGCAGGAGCGTGGCGGTGTGCAGGTGGCGCGGGCTCAGCAGGTCCGCGGTGGCCAGCCAGGTGTTGGTGGTGGGGTCGAAGCGCTCCGTGGAGGGCGTGGAGGTGTTGACGTTGCGGCCGCCCGCGATCAGGACCTGCCCCGAACGCAGCACGGTCGCGGTGCCGCGCTCGCGCGGCGTGAGGAGGTCGGGCAGGGCGGTCCACGCGTTGCTCGCGCGGTCGTACAGCTCCGCCGCGGCCGACGAGGTGAATTGGCCGCGGCCGCCCGCGACGAGCACCTGGCCCGAGGGCAGCAGCGCCACCGCGGCGTCGGTGCGGGGCGTGCCCATGGCGCCAGCGGGAGACCACTGGCTCCTGGCGGGGTCGTAGACCTCCGTCTGCGCGAAGAAGGTCTGGGCGGGGTTGTTGGATTCGCCGCCCGTGACGAGCACCTTGCCCGAAGGCAGCAGCGTCGCGGTGTGGTTCGCACGGGCGACGTTCAGCGTGCCGCCGGAGGTCCAGGTGCCGGTGGCGGGATCAAAGATTTCGGACTCGGTCTGCGCCGGGTTCCCGTCGACCGCGCCGCCGGTGACGAGGACGCGGCCATCCGGCAGCAACGTGGCCCGGTGGATGGCTCGCGGGAACGCGAGGCTGCCGGTCGCGGTCCAGGTGTTGGCTGCCGGGTCATAGAGCTCCGACTGGGCCGTCGCACCGCCAGCGGTCTGTCCGCCCGCGAGGAGCACGCGGCCGTCGGGGAGCAGGGTGCTCGTGGCGTAGTGACGGGCGACCAGCGGGGGGGCGGCGGCGGACCAGGTGCCGGTGGCCGGATCGTAGAGGTCGGCGCCGGGCACCTCGTCGCTGCCGCTGAAGCCGCTCACCGCGAGCACGCGTCCGTCGCGCAGCCGTGTCGACACGTGCTGGCTGCGGCCCGTGGACATGGTGCCCGTGGCGGTGAAGGTGTTGGTCGCGGGGTCGTAGAGCTCCGCGGTGGTGAGCCGGACGCCGCCACCGCCGGTGCCGCCCGCGATCAGGACCTGTCCCGTGCCCAGCAGCGTGGCCGTGGGGAAGGAGCGGGTCGAGGACATGTTGCCCGTGGAGGTCCAGGTGTTGCTGGCGGGATCATAGAGGCGTCCCCCCTGCGAGCCATCGGTCAGCACCAGCACCCTGCCCGTGGGCAGGAGCACGGCCAGGGTGATGTTGCCCGTGAGGCTGGTGGGGCCCGCGGAGCTCCAGGTGTTGGTGGCGGGATCGTAGGTCTCCGCCGTGCCCACGAAGCCGGAGTTGACGCCATTGACGACGAGCAGCCTCCCGTCGGGGAGCAGGACGGCCGCGTGGCGCGCGCGGGCCGTCGCCATGGAAGCGGTGTTGTACCAGGCTGGCGCCGCCGCGAGACGGGCGGGCGTGTTGCGGATGCCCTCGGATGCCGCCGGGCGCTCGTTCCCGCCGCAGGAAAGAAGGCCCAGGCTCGCGGCGAACAACAGGAGCCTGCTCCAGACAGCGCGTTGTGACCGCATCGATGAAACCCCGATCCGCGAGGGCTGGCGCGAACACGACCGTCGGCCCGCCGCTCGACGTAAGCACTCCGGGTTGCGGATTATCAGTGCGCCGGGTGCTGGGGCAATGCGTGAAAAAATCCGGCGCGGTTACCCGTCGTGTGGGTCGGATGTCTTCTTGGGAGGGGCCTCCAGGAAGCGGCGCCACCAGAGACGTGCCTCCTCGTCGGTGTAGCCGTCCCAGGTGTTGACGTGGGGGAGGGGCAGGAGCCAGGGCTCCAGGAACCGGGCCAGCTCGCGATACGCCGGCAGTGTCTCACCCAGCTTCGTGTCCCCCGCGAGCGGCGCGGGGCCCAGGCTGATCAGCGCACGGCCTCCGGTGAGCTCCTGGACGCGGGTCTCCGGATGGCTCAGGTGCGAGCGGAGCGCCTGGAGACCGCCAACGGTTTCAAGGAGGGGTGGGCCCAGGAAGTTCAGCCAGTGCACGTCGTCGATCCACGGTCCCAAGCCCCACGCCAGCGTAGGCGGAACGTGCCAGCCGGGATGCCGGGCCAGCTGCTCCTTGAGAAGGGGAAGGAGTTTCGACCTCCCGCGCGGGAATGAGAGCGACAGCCCGGCATGGCCCGTGGAGAACGGAAGGAGCTCCGCCAGCGACCGTGCCAGTTCAAGGGCCTTCTCGGGACCTTGAGTCTCCAGGAAACCAATCGGGACCTGCACGCTCAGAACGCTGTGCTCGGAAGAGGGTCCTCGCCATGGGAGCCGAGACTCGAAACTGAATTCGTAGCCATCCGGTTCCGAATGTCCTCCCTTGAGGAGAACCCATGTGTCGTAGTTCCTCTTGGTCAATCTCCGGAACCAATAGGAGTCCGGGTCCATGTCGTCCAGGTATTCAAATCGAGGCCTGGTGAGGTGGCGTTGAACTTCCTCCCAGAACTCGGATTGAAGCGGGAAGGCATCCTCAATGATGTCGGAATCCTCTCCGACGGTCAGGGCCCCGCCACTGAGTTCGATGAACTCACGATAGATGTCGAGGGCGCGTTGGAGGATTGGCGCTACGACTGCATGGTCGTGCGGCAAGTAGAATGCAATGCGCATGACCAGTTGGACTCGGGGGAGTGAATCGGCGAAGTGGTGGAATGAGGGGTACTTACTCACGCAAGACTCCAAACTGAGGAGTGATGATGGCCGGCTTGCATTTTCCGCCCAAATCCTTGTAGCGGGCCATTTGCTTCCGGGTCTCAGAACTGGCGAGCGGCTGGCTTTTGCCTGAGAGGGTGCAAGGAAACTTGAAGTCGAAGATGCATTGAATCTGGAGAGCCTGTCCTGTGGCGTGAAGGACGATGTCGGGCTTGTTCGAGCCCGTCCAGATTCTCGTCAAGGTAGGGCCGCCAGCGCTGGCGTCGCCGCTATAGCGCGGCTCAATCGAGACATTTTCAGGGAAGAGCCGGAGGATTTCACGCCGCACGCATGCGAAAGCAACGTCATGCTTCATCGTCCCAAGCTCGGCCTGCCGTCGGATGGGGTCGCCGTTCTTGTCATGGCCGACCACTCGCAAGCACTCCTTGTCGTCCGGGTATCTCCCCTGGCCGTACTCACGCTCATTGACGATGAAGTCCGCTTCCTTCGCGCACTCCACCAACAGGTGCTCGATGCGGGCGACGTCCGCCGCCTCCAGGAGCTTCATCGTGGCGCCTGCCGTGGCCGCGGCCCTGGCGGCCTTGTCCACCCACGGCAGGAACGCTTCATCCCCCGGCTGCGTGTAGCAGGTGGGATTGCGCAGACATCCACTGGTCGCGGAGTCGGACGTCTGCGCGTACTGCCTTGGACCCGAAGCGCAAGACAGACAGAGCAGGGCCACCAGCCCACCCAGCAGGCGCCCATCAATCATCGTCTTCACCCACGTCGTGCGCCGCCGCGTTGAACAGGCCGAAGCCCCCGGCCTCCTCACTGGAGATGTCCGCCCGGCGCAGGGCAGGGGAGTCCCGCGTCTGTCCCACCGCCATCCACCGGGGCGCGGCCAGCAGCACGCCGTCCTTCGGAAGCTCCGGCAGCAGGTGCTCCAAATCGCCGAGGATGAACTCCGCGTGCCCCACGTCCTCGGGCTCCGGCAGCCCCTCCGGCGGATGCCACGGCCCTCCATCCAGGTGCCCGAAGGGGAAGCTCCCCGTACCGCTCGCGCCCCCGTACCCACCTTCCAGCAGCTGCCGCGTCCGCTCCACGCCCCCCGTCACCGACGGCAGGCACACACGCGTCAGCCAGTCCCAGGTCGCCGTGCCCTGCTCCACGGGCCAGTCCAGCTCCACCGTGTCATCGGCCTTCGCCAGCAGCGCATCGATGTACGCACACGCCGCTCGAGGCCCCAGCACGCCACCCCGGCGCGCCTCCGCTACCGCCGCGGGCCACAGCTCCTCCCGGTAGTAGTGCGCGAAGTAGAACCCCGGCTCCTCCCACTCTGGACGCGCGCCCCGGGGCAGCTTCGCCAGCACCAGCCCGCTCGACAGGTACGCGGGCCCCGTGGCCCGGGGGTGGAACTGGCTGAAGGCCAGCCGGAACACCCGCACCGCCAGCCCCGCCTCCTCCGTCGCCTCCAACCCCTCCGGACACCCCGAACGCAGGTGGAAGTCGTCGAAGCGCAGGAACACGTCCACTCCCATGCCCACCGCGTTCTGGCACAGCGACTCCAGGCACGCCGCCAGCGGATGCCCCGAGGCTTCCACCGACGCCTCCCACGCCGCCGCCAACACCGTGCGCGTTTCCGCCTCCACCCGCAGCGACAGCCGCACCCGGCCGCCCTCGAATGGAGCCTCCCCGTGCCGGACGTCCTCCCCGTGAAGCGCGCCCCGATGTTCCTGCCCTGGAGTCGTCATGCTAGGCACCCATCCTTTCCCACACGTCCCCTCCAGGCCAGGAGCCCCATGTCCGAGCCCTCCCATCCGCGCGACGGCGACTTCGAGCTCGTCACCCTGCGCAACGGCCACCGCGCCGTGCGCCACCTGGGCCATGGCGAGGTCATGCACCCCGCGGTGGGTCCGTGGCAGGAGGCCCTTCGCCTCTACGTCGACCAGCCCGGACTCGCGGACCGCCTGCGCAAGCCCGGCCCGCCGCTCGTCATCCACGACGTGGGCCTGGGCGCCGCCACCAACGCCGTCGCCGCGCTCACCCGCGCCCGGGAGCTGGGCCCGGACCGCGCCCGCGACCTGCACATCGTCAGCTTCGAGGTGGACCTGGCCCCCCTGCGGCTCGCGCTCGCGGACGCGGAGGGCTTCCCCTTCCTCCAGCCGTTCCGCGAAGCCTGTGAGCGCCTCATGAAGCACGGCGCCTGGAGCGAGCCCGGCATCCAGTGGACCCTCAAGCTGGGGGACGCCGTGCCCTTCCTGGAGCCGGACGCAAAGCTGCCCCCGGCGGACCTCGTCTTCTTCGACCCGTTCTCACCCGCGTCCAACCCGGACATGTGGACCGAAGCCGTCCTCGCCCGGGTGCGCCGGCACTGCCGGGAAGACGCAGAGGGCGCCCTGCTGATGACCTACAGCGCGGCCACGCCCACCCGCGTCACGCTGCTGCTCGCGGGGTTCTACGTGGGCGCCGGCGCTTCCACCGGCACCAAGGGGGAGACCACCGTGGCCTCGACCCGCTACGAAACGCTGACGGCCCCGCTGGGAACCCGGTGGCTGGAGCGCTGGGAGCGCTCGTCCTCCCGGGCCCCGCACGGGGGGACCCTCACGCCTGAGGTCGAGCGTCGCCTCCGGACCCATCCTCAGTGGCGCTGAGCGCCCCTTCCACGGCGGCCTCGCTCCAGCGCAGGTGGAACGTCGCCGCCGTGCCGTCGAACTCCTCCGGCAGCGCCACCACCCGCCAGCCCCCGCACAGCGCCACCGCGCGCGCCAGGAGCCCCGCCGCGAACGTCGGCTGATCCGCCAGCACGTCGTTCATCCATAGCTCCAGCGAAGTCGCGCTGCGCTCCACGATTTTGACTTCACTGAAGTTGTTGCCGGCGCGAAAGCCCAGGTCCGCCCGCAGCAGCATCCGCCGGGGACCGGCCAGCCGGCCCACGCCCAGCAGCGCACGGCCAAAGAAGGTGCCGAAGTAGGCGTCCATGAAGCGCTCGCCCAGGGAGTAGTACGCGGCCTCCGCCGGCACGCCGCCATAGACGTGCCCGGCCGCGATGCGCAGGAACTCCCGCCACTGCTCCAGCGAATAGGTGCGCTCCAGCTTTTTGTCGAGGTCCAGCCCCGCCCGCTTCAGGTGCTCGCGGCACGCCGGCGTCAGGCGGTTCTCCAGCGCGCGGACGAAGAGCGCGTCGACGGTCTGGGCGAAGACAAGCTTCTCAGGATTCATGGGGAGCACCCTACACGAAGCCCCCCATGCGATGCTCCCCCACCTGTGTACTGACGTTCAGTGTCGCGCCCCCCGAGTGTCAGGAAGCTGGCTCGCGCCGCACCCTTCGTGAACTCCGGGTGTTTTCAGACCCTGTGTTGACGGCCCGCGCCACCAGTCCGCGCAGCCACTGGTGCGCGGGGTCGCCGTCGAAGCGTTCGTGCCAGACCTGGAGGATGTCGAAGGGGCGCACGGGGATGGGCGGGGGGAACACCTGGAGCGCGTACGCGTCGCGGAACGCGGCGATGAGCCGGCGAGGCGCGGTGAGGACGTGGTCGGAGCGCGACACCACCAGCGGGGCGATGAGGAAGTAGGGCACACGCACGGCGATGCGGCGCGGGGGCAGGCCGCGCTGGGCCAGGGCCAGATCCACCGCGCCCACGCCGTCGCCTTTCGGGCTGATGAGGATGTGGGACAGCTTCAGGTAGGTGTCCAGGTCCAGCTTGCGGCGCACGGTGGGGTGGTCCTTGCGCACCACGCAGACGAAGTCCTCGGTGAGGAGCTTCTGCTGGCGCAGGCCCGGCCCGGACGGCACGGGCGCGACGATGATGGCCAGGTCCACCTCGCCCGTCTCCAGGTGGCTGGGGAAGGTGTGGCTGTCCACGTGCAGCACAGCCAGGTCCACGCCGGGGGCCTCGCGGCCCAGCAGCTCCAGCGCGCCCGGCAGCAGCACCGACCCGAAGAAGTCGCGCGTGGCCACGGTGAAGCGGCGGGTCGCGGTGGCGGGAGCGAACGGGGGCTCGTCGCGCAGGGCCCGCCGCAGCTCCGCCAGCCCCCGCTTGAGCGGCGCGGCCAGCTGCTGCGCGCGCGGCGTCAGCACCATTCCGCCCCGGCCGCGGATGAGGAGCGCGTCGCCCAACAGCTCCCGCAGCTGCGCGAGCGCATGGCTCATCGCGGACTGGGTGAGGCCCACGCGCGCGGCGGCGCGGGTGACGTGCGCCTCCTTCAGCAGCGCGTCCAGCGCCACCATCAGGTTGAGGTTGATGCCTGAGAGGTCCACCTCCGTGGGGGAGGGCGCTGGGGTTTCATGAACGCGGCGCATGGGCCCATGCATAGCATGCAGTGGCCTCATGCAGGGCGCGGGGGCACTGTTGCGCCATCTCGCTGTCGCTGGAGGCACCCCATGCCCATCGTCATCAACACCCCGAACGGCAACATCGGTCGTCCCCTCGTGGAGAAGCTGCTGAAGGCGGGCCGGAAGGTCACCGTCATCTCGCGCACGCCGGAGAAGGTGGCGGACCTGGTGAAGCTGGGCGCGAAGGTGGTGCAGGGCTCCATCGACGAACAGGCCACGCTGGACGCGGCGCTCGTGGGCGCGGAGGCGCTGTTCTGGCTGTCTCCGCCCGCCATCCGTCCGGACTTTCACGAGTGGGCGAAGGCCAACGGCAAGATGGCCGCGGAGCGCGTGAAGGCGCACGGCGTGAAGCGCGTGGTGATCCTCTCCAGCGTCGGCGCGCAGAGCGGTGCGGGCACGGGGCCGGTGTCCGTGCTGAAGCCCATTGAAGAGGCCTTCCAGGCGGCGGCGCCGAACGTCGTCAGCCTGCGCGCGGGCTTCTTCATGGAGAACCTGCTGCGCGACGTGCAGGGCCTGGCGAAGGCCGGCGCGCTCTTCAGCGCGAGTCCGGAGACGAAGGCCTTCCCGATGGTCGCGACGGCGGACATCGCGAACAAGGCCGCCGAGGTGCTCCTGGACACGGCGTGGACGGGCCACCGCTACGTGGGCGTGCACGGGCCCAAGGACCTCACCTATCCGGAGGTCGCGAGCATCCTCACCCAGGTGCTGGGCCAGCCCGTGAAGTACGTGCGGGTGGGGCTGGAGGACCTGCGCAACGGCATGACGGGCGCGGGCATGCCTGCTTTCGCGGCGGACACCTTCGTGGAGATGTACGGCGCCATCCAGGACGGGCGCATGGACCCGGCCGAGCCGCGCTCGAAGGAGACCACCACGCCCACCACCCTGGCGGAGTTCGCCAGCACCGTGCTCAAGCCGGTGGTGGAGCAGGCGCGCGCGTCGTGACGGCGTCCGCCCGTTCGCTCGCATAAGGAACATGACAGGAGAACGTCCGCTGCCCCGTCTTCTTCCTGCCAACTGGTGCACGATGGAGGCCTGCCGGAGATTGCTCCGGTACGGCCACCCACCGAATACGAGCGCACCATGGACGAGCAACGCCCCGCCACGCCCCCGGCCCGGACGGACCCCTCCATCGACCTGCTCCACCAGCGCACCCGTCAGCCGCTGGAGGTCATCTTCTCCCCCCGCAGCGTCGCGGTGGTGGGGGCGAGCGAGCGGCCCGGCAGCGTGGGCCGCACCGTCCTCTGGAACCTCATCAGCAGCCCGTTCGGCGGCACCGTCTACCCGGTGAACCCGCAGCGCCCCAACGTGCTCGGCATCAAGGCGTGGCCTTCCCTGCGCGCGCTGCCGGAGGCCGTGGACCTGGCCGTCATCGTCACCCCCGCGAAGTCCGTGCCGGCCATCATCCGCGAGTGCGCGGAGGTCGGCGTCAAGGGCGCCATCATCATCTCCGCGGGCTTCAAGGAGACGGGCCCGGAGGGCGCGAAGCTGGAGCAGGAGGTGCTGCACATCGCGCAGGCCGCGAACCTGCGCATCATCGGCCCCAACTGCCTGGGCGTGATGCGCCCCACGAGCGGCTTCAACGCCACCTTCGCCAAGGGCATGGCCCGCCCCGGCAACGTGGCCTTCATCAGCCAGTCCGGCGCGCTGCTCACCTCCATCCTCGACTGGAGCCTGCGCGAGGCCGTGGGCTTCAGCGCCTTCGTCTCCGTGGGCTCCATGCTGGACGTGGGCTGGGGAGACCTCATCGACTTCCTCGCGGATGATCCGATGACGCGCTCCATCCTGCTGTACATGGAGTCCATCGGCGACGCGCGCGCCTTCCTGTCCGCCGCGCGCGAGGTGGCCCTCACCAAGCCCATCATCGTCATCAAGGCCGGCCGCACCGCGCAGGCCGCGCAGGCCGCCGCGTCCCACACCGGCACGCTGGCCGGCAGCGACGAGGTGCTCTCCGCCGCCTTCCGCCGCGCGGGAGTGCTGCGCGTGGACTCCATCGAGGACCTGTTCCACATGGCGGAGGTGCTGGCCCGCCAGCCCCGGCCCTCCGGCCGCAGGCTCACGCTGCTCACCAACGCGGGCGGCCCCGCGGTGCTCGCCACGGACGCGCTGGTGTCCGGCGGTGGCGAATTGGCCGTGCTGTCCGACGACACGCGGAAGCAGCTGGATGGCTTCCTGCCGCCGCCGTGGAGCCACGCCAACCCGGTGGACATCCTGGGAGACGCGGACGCGGAGCGCTACGCGAAGGCCCTGGAGACCACCGGCGCGGACCCCAACAGCGACGGCCTGCTCGTCAT
Source organism: Corallococcus sp. AB011P (assembly GCF_003611605.1). NCBI lineage: Bacteria > Pseudomonadati > Myxococcota > Myxococcia > Myxococcales > Myxococcaceae > Corallococcus > Corallococcus sp. AB011P. The sequence continues at coordinate 20,908 of NZ_RAVX01000011.1, read as the reverse complement.
CCTCACCCCGCAGGACATGACGGAGCCCACCAAGACGGCGGACCGCCTCAAGGGCTACGCGAAGCTGCCCGGCAAGCCCGTGCTCGCCAGCTGGATGGGCGGTTCGGAAGTCGCCGCCGGCGAGCGCATCCTCAATGACGCGGGCATCCCGACCTTCGGCTACCCGGACACCGCGGCCCGCGTCTTCAACTACATGTGGCGCTACTCGGACAACATCGCCGGGCTCTATGAGACGCCCACGCTGGCGGAGGAGCCCACCGGCGGAGCCCGCGACGTGGCGCGCGCCCTGGTGGACGAGGCCCGCGCCTCCGGCCGCACCCTCCTGTCTGAATACGAATCCAAGCGCCTGCTGGCCGCCTACGGCATCCCCACCGTGGAGACGTGGCTCGCCACGTCGGAAGACGAGGCGGTGGAGAAGGCCCGCGCGCTGGGCTTCCCCGTGGTGCTCAAGCTGCACTCGCTCACGGTGACGCACAAGACGGACGTGGGCGGCGTGCGGTTGGACCTGCGCGACGAGCCGCACGTGCGGGAGGCCTACCGCGCCATCCGCGACGCGCTCGCGGAGCGGGGCCTCCAGGACGCGTTCCAGGGCGTCACCGTGCAGCCCATGGCGAAGCTGGACGGCTACGAGCTGATATTGGGCAGCAGCCTGGACGCGCAGTTCGGGCCGGTGCTGCTCTTCGGCGCGGGCGGCACACTGGTGGAGGTGATGCAGGACCGGGCCCTGGGCCTGCCGCCCCTCACCACCACGCTGGCGCGGCGGATGATGGAGCGCACGCGCATCCACCACGCGCTCAAGGGCGTGCGCGGCCGGGCCCCCGTGGACATGGGCGCGCTGGAGCGGCTGATGGTGCGCTTCAGCCAGCTGGTGGTGGAGCAGCCCCTCATCCGTGAGCTGGACATCAACCCGCTGCTCGTCTCCGGTGAGCGCATCATCGCGCTGGACGCGCGTGTGGTGCTGCACCCACCGGACGTCGCGGCCGCGTCCCTGCCGAAGCTCGCCATCGAACCGTATCCGCACCAGTACGCGAAGGTGCTCACGCTGAAGAACGGCGAGCAGCTCCTGGTGCGCCCCATCCGCCCGGAGGACGAGCCCGCCATGGGCCGCTTCCACCAGGCCCTCTCCGAGCAGACCGTGTTCATGCGCTACGCGGGCCTGATGAAGCTCAGCCAGCGCGTGGCCCACGAGCGCCTGGCGCGAATCTGCTTCAACGACTACGCGCGGGAGATGGCGCTCGTCGCCGAGCGGCCGTCGCCGGACGGGAAGGGCGGGGGAGAGATCCTCGCGGTGGGCCGGCTCACGCGCCTGCGCGGCACGAAGGACGCGGAGTTCGCCATCACCGTCAGCGACCCCGCGCAGCGGCTGGGCCTGGGCACGGAGCTGCTCCGGCGGCTGGTGGATATTGGAAGGGACTGGGGCCTGCGCCGCATCGTCGCGGACATCCTCACGCGCAACCGCGGCATGCAGGCCGTCAGCAAGAAGCTGGGGTTCACCCTCGTGGAACACGAGGAGTTGGCCCCGGACATGGTCAAGGCCGTGAAGGTGCTCAACGGCTGACCGTGCCCGGGGCTCCCCGGTGTTACGGGACTACACGTCGTCGCAGGGCGTGCCCAGCCGCGCGCCCGTGTAGACGCCCAGCTCGTTGTAGATGAAGGGCAGGTTCTCACCCACCGGCACCGCGCGCAGCTTCTGGCGCTTGCTCTTCACCACCCAGAACGACGGCTCCTCGCGGTCCACCACGAGGCGCAGGTCGCCGCCCTGCGTGGAGAAGATTTCTCCCTGCGAGTCGGTGACGACGTTGAGCATCTTCTGCTGCTTCACCTGGCCGCGCTGGCCCGTGAAGATGCGGAAGCTCTTGTTGTCCGCGCCGATGCCGCGCTCGACCAGGTAGTACACGCCCTTGTCGTCGCGCAGCAGCGCGTACGGCTGGAACTTCACCGGGCTGGGCTGGTAGGCGGCCTTGCGCAAGAGCTCCTTGGCCTGATCCGCCGGCACCGGCTGCTGCGGCAGGTTCTTCTCCCCGCAGCGCAGCGCGCACGTCTTGAAGTCGTCGCTCAGCTTCACGTCCGAGACGACCCGGTAGTCCGTGCCGCGGAAGTTGTCGTTGGCCTTGGGGTTGAAGAAGCGGGGCTCGAAGAAGGCGCCGTCCGTGGCGGAGGTGTAGCCCACGGGCACCACCTGCGTGAACGTCTTGCCGTCCCCGTAGAACAGGTCGCCCTCGTGCTCGGGCGTCTGGGGGATGAGGACCGTGTAGTGGCCCTTGCCGTCCGCGCAGACCTTCGCGGACTCCAGCACCATGCGGTCGCGCAGCTTCTGCTCCTGCTTCCAGGGCGGATCCAGCGCGAGCGCGGCTTGCGGGGCCAGGACGAGCCCCAGGGCGATGACCATGTGTCGAAGCGTCATTGTCAGTGGGCTTTCGTTCTAGAGGGTGTCGGTGAAGAAGGAGGTGGTCGCATCCGACTGGACCGTCTCCCTGGGAGCCACGGACCAGATGATCTTCTGGGCCTCCAGCTTCAGCGCGGCCTTGGCGTCCATGCGGCACTCCAACGCCTGGAGCTTCTGCTGCACGGTGCGCTTCGCCTCGTCGGAGCGCTCGCACAGCTTCTGGAGCGACTCCAGCGGGCCCGCGCAGTAGCTGCCGAAGGACATCTCGTTGAGCTGCTCGTTGGTGATGGAGTCCCAGGCCACGGTGGACGTCAGCTTCGAGCCGCACGCCTTGTTCGTCTCCGCCAGGGCCGCGGACAGCTGCGTCTCCGCCTGGCTCGTCCAGAACTTGCGGTCGAACGCGAGCAGGCCCTGGTACTTCTTGTCGCCTTCCAGGTCCTGGTAGCGCTCGAAGACCTTCTCCACCTTCAGCGAGCCCGTCTTGCCCGTGTCCGGCTTCAGGTGCGTGTAGCCCGTGTGGTTCACGCCGCTGAAGACCAGGTCCTCGTAGCCGCCCCGGTCATGCACGGTGACGAAGCGCTGCTTGTGGCCGCGCCACATCGTCCAGTACTCCACGGCGCGCCGCTGCTGGGTGTCCACCCCCGCGACCAGCACCTGGCCGTCCAGCTCGCTCTTCGTGCCTTCGAACGCGACCAGCGCCTTCTTCGCGTCACCGGGCTCCAGCGCGATGAGGGTGATCTTCTCGCCGGCCTCGTTGGAATACACCTTGCCGGTGGTGGGCTTCGTGCCCGCCACCTCGCTGTCGGGCCGCACGCCCCGGGAACACCCCAGGGACAGCGCCACGACCCCCACTGCCAGTAGCACTCTCACGACGACTCCTTGGATTGCGGGCGCGCCCCCGCTCTGGAGTTTCCGCGCGCCCGGACGACCCTACAGGTCGATATCGTACTGCGAACAGTATTGTCGGACCCTTGGACGTTCCGTTGCCGGTACGCGGGTCCATTGCGCGCGCGCGTTCGCCAGGTCGTGCTGCTGGCAGTACACGCGGGTGAGCAGCGAGAACGACAGGCCGGTGATCTTCGTGCGCTGACTGCGCCGGATGTGACGCAGCGCTTCCGCCGTGTTCGACGCGTCCAGCGCCTTCTGCGCCGCCGCCAGGTCCTCGCGCACGCTGTCCGGCATGGACTCGGGGGTGCCGCGAGGCTTCGGCTTTGTCGTCACCGTGGGCGAATCCGGCGTGGGCTGCGTGGAGTTCTCCGCCGTCGGCTGCGTCTGCTGGGGCTCCGGCTCCACGGGCTTCTTCACGTCCTCCGGCGGCGTCACGACCACGGCGGGCGGGGTGACGGGCGTGGAGGGCTGGGGCTGGGGCTGGGCCGGGGGATTCACCACGACGACGGCGGGCGGCGTCACGCCCGGGCGCTTCCAGAAGAAGGCGACCGCGAACGCGATGATGACCGCCATCCCCACGGCCACGGCCACCGGCCACTTCGGTCGGGCGGGGGCCAGCGGCTGCGCGGCCAGGGACGCCGTCTCCGGTCCGGAAGGAGGGGGGGACGTATCGCGGCCAGCGTGGGGACGCATGCCCACCGTGGGGATGTGCTCCTCGCGGTCCGGCGGACGCGGCACCGACGGCGGGGCCGTGGGATTGGCGGGGCGAGCGCGCTGCTCCGGCTTCACCTCCGAGAGCGACTGGAGCGGGCTGCCCGTCAGCTCCAGGATGAACGCGCCCACGTCCGGGTAGCGGTCATCCGGCTTCTTCGCCATCGCGCGGGAGATGGCCGTCACCACGTGCGGCGGCGTCTGGGGCGCCAGCGTCAGGAGCGGCGGGGGCTCCAGGTGGACGATCTGGTAGATGAGCTCCGCGACGTTGTCGCCGGAGTAGGGCGGCCGGCCCGCGAGCATCTCGTAGACGATGCAGCCGAACGCGAAGAGGTCCGTGCGCGCGTCCACGTTGCTGTTGTGGCCCATGGCCTGCTCAGGGGCCATGTACTGCGGCGTCCCCATCAGCACGGAGTCCAGCGTCTGCACCGTGCTCGAGTCCACGAGCTTGGAGATGCCGAAGTCGAGCAGCTTCACGCGCTCGCCCACGACGCCGCCCGCTTCCGTGGGCACGAGGAACACGTTGCCCGGCTTCAGGTCGCGGTGCACCACGCCCGCACGGTGCGCCACCTGGAGCGCCGCGCCCATCTGCCGCGAGATGGAGAAGACCTCCTCCAGCGGCAGTTGCTTCTGCTTGCGCAGCCGGCGCGACAGGCCCTCACCGCGCAGGTACTCCATCACCATGAAGGGCGTGCCGTCCTCCAGGGTATCGAAGTCCAGCACCTCCACGATGTTCGGGTGCCCCAGCCGGGAGGCGATCTCCGCCTCGCGCCGGAAGCGCACCGCCACTTCTTCCGACAGCTCCTCCGCGCCGTGCAGCACCTTGATGGCGACCTGCTTGCCCGGCAGGCGCAGGTGGCGCGCGAGGAACACCGCGCCCATGCCGCCCTTGCCCAGCACGGTGCCAATCTCATACGTGGAGCGCAGGACCCGGCCCGTCGTCAACGGCTCGCTCTGCGCGGAGGTCGGTTCGGTTGGCTTTTGCATCGGCGGTCCAAATTCCTACTAAACCGGTCCGACACGATTGGAAAGCACCTGGGTCGAATCCTCCCCCACGGGTCGTGTGCACAGGCTCGGGCTCTCAGGTTCTGAGAGCCCGAGCTGTATTTTTATCCAGAGACGGAAAGCGCTCCGGCTACGGCGTGGCGGATGGGAGCACCAGGTTCGACTGGATGTCCCCCGCGGCGTCGATGTGCTGCTGCACGCCCTGCCGCTCGGTGAGCGCCTCCTGCGCCAGGGCCGTGTTGGTGATCTGCGTCGTCAGCAGGCTGTCGGAGAGGAAGGCGGCTCGGGTGTGCGCGTCGAGCTGCGCGCTGATCAGCGCCAGGTCGAGCGCGGTGCCCGCGGCCGGTGCGTTCGGACCGGCGAGGACCTGCATCAACTCCTGGATGTCCGTCTGCAATTGGAGGCTCAGGGCGGAGTCCTCGGGCGTGATGCCCTGGTCCGCGAGCACCGCGTCCAGCCGTTGTTTCACGGCGGTGTGTTCCGTCACCATCTGGTTGTTGAAGTCGATCACGGCCTGCGTGGTGGCGAGCGGCGCGGCGTACTGGCCCAGCATCACCTCGCCCTCGTTGGCCACCTGCAGGACGCGGGCGATCTGCGCGTCGGTGAGCGTCAGCAGCACGCCCGCGTCGGTGCCCGCGTCCGGGACCTGCTGCTGTGGCACGTCCTGCGGCGTCGGATCCTTCGCCTCGCTTCCGCACCCGTAACCCAGCGCCAGCGCGCCCGCCAGCAGTGTCCCCATCCAGAATTTCGCTGTCCGCATGTCCAACCCCCATGAATGTCGCGGGGGCAGGATGGGGAGGCCCTCCGTCCATGGCCATGCGCGCTTCAGCCGTTGCCAGTGTGCCTGTGAGCACAGACCCGGCAGGCAGGGCGTCAGGCGCGTCCCGCCGGCCCAGGCCCACCCGGATGTTTCACGGGCGTGTATCAGCCCGCGTCATGACGGAGGAGGTTGGATCCCGAGGAGCGAGCGGGCATTTCTCAGACATTGGTAAACGCCTCACACCTCGCGAATCGTTGACAGTAAAACACCGGATGGTGTCTCGTGTTTCCAGATGAACGGTTCACGGCGCGTCACTGTTCTCTCCTTTCACCGAGGCTCCGCGAGCATCGTCCGCGCCCTGGTGCCCCACTTCGATCTGCCCCCGGCGGAGCTCGCCGCGCGGCTGTTCCGCGCCCCCGCGGTGCTGGCGGGAGGGCTGCCCGAGGAGCTCGCCAGGAGTCTGTCGGAGGTGCTGGGCAACGCCGGCCTGCGCGTGGTCGTGGAGCCGGATGACGCGCCCCTTCCTCCCCCCGCCGGGCAGACCTACGACGTGGCCCTGTACCTGCGTGACGGCGGGCGCTTCCGTGAGGTTTCCACGGAGCTGGCGGCCGTCCTGGGCTGTCCCCTGGCGGACGCCGCCGCGGCGCTCTGCGCCACGCCTCCCACGGTGCTCGGCTCCGTCTCCCAGGCCACGGTGGACGCGCTCCGGGAGCGCTTCGCCCCGCTGGGCGCGGAGGTGGACGCCAGCCATCCGCCCACGGCCCGCTATGACGTCTTCGCCACGGAAGCGGTCAGCCTCGCGGTGGTCCGCTCGGCGCTGGAGGCGCAGGGCGTGACTCCGGGTGAGCCTCCGCTGGTGGCCCGGGACCTCTCGCATGAGCAGGCGGAGCGCGTGTGGCGGGAGCTGGGAGCGCGGGGTGGGGTGCGGTTGTTGGACCACGCCTTCCAGCGCTTCGACGTCAGCCTCCTGGAGGCCCCCTCCGACGCCGGCTTCCCGGAGCTGCTGGTGCGTGAGACCGGCATGCCCCCGGCGCTGGTGCCGAAGGTGCTCAAGCGGCTGCCGGTGGTGCTGCACACGGGACTGTCGCGCGCGGACGTGGTGGCGCGCACCGCTCCCCTGGAGGCCGCAGGCGCGAAGCTGGCCGTGCAGCTCCTCAACTTCCGCAGCTTCCGCCTGACGGTGGAGGACTCGAAGGACCCCGCCGGGGCCGCGGAGCTGCTGGCCCCGGTGCTGGGGCTGCCCGCCAACGAGGCGCGCACCGCGCTCTCCCGGCTGCCGCATACCTTCCAGCCCGCGGTGGGGGACACGCGCGCACGCTGGCTCGTCGCGGAGCTGAAAGCGCGGGGCACGCGGGCCTCCCTGGTGGCCCAGTGAGCTCCCTCGCGCTCCACTTCCGCGTGGCGGAGCAGGGCAAGGTGTTCGCGCTGGCCAGCCGGCATGACGAGGCGCTGCGCCACTACCGGGAAGCGCTGCGGCTGGCCGCGCTCCAGGGCGGCTCCGACGTCTGCCAGCGTCACTATGCGTGGTGCGTGCTCGAGTCGCTGGAGCGCTCGGGGGCCCACGAGGCCGTCATCTCCTTCTGCCAGCGCGTGGAGGCCCACTACCAGCAGCAGCCTCCCACGAGCGACCTGGCCCTCCTGGACCTGGCCGCGCACCACGAGCGGCACGGCCTGGCGCTGGCGAAGCTGGGCCGGCTGGCGGAGGCGCGCACCCGGCTGGAGTCCGCGGTGGCGCTGGCCGGCGCCGGGCGGCTCCCGCTGTCGGAGCGGGTGCTGGGCTGGGCGCGGTCCGGGCTGCACGTGGACGCGCGCCGCATCACGCTGGAGCAGGACCGTCACGCCTACTGGGTCGTCCGTCCGGACACCGTTCGTCCCGAAGTCGCCGTCTCACTTCCTCCCGTTGCTTCACCCCTGGGGTAGACCATGCCGAAAGCAGGGAAGATCCTCGCGGATCTCAACATCTCCGATTTCATCCGGGACATGGGGCTCGCCATCGCCGAGGCCCAGACCAAGCTGGACACCAACAGCGTGGATCAGACGCTGCGCATGGGGCAGACCGTCCTGCCGGGCATGACGCAGAACCTGCTGTCGCTGGGGCTGCGGCCGGCCTTCTACCACTTCCAGTACGCCGACCTGGAGGTGAACCTCAACGTCTACTACTCGACCACCGTCGACGTGGACGTCAACTTCAACTACGACCGGGAGAACGAGTCGAGCGAGTACAGCCTCGAGACGTCCTCCGCCAGCGGCAGCGCCACCCTCACCGTGCAGGACGGCGAGGGCATTCCCCCGTACGCGTGTCTGGCGTTGGTGGCCAACGCGCCGGGCCACCTCACGGTGGGCACCACCAGCTACGCGCTGGACGGCGGCGTGGGGCCCAACAGCACCGGCCTGCCCGTCGCCCGCCAGGACACGCTGTGGGAGACGGCGCAGGAGCTGCTCGTGGCCCTGCGCAACAACTCCTCCTGGACCAACCAGGCCGCGGGAGACCTGGGCGGCGTCTTCATGGACTGGGAGATGCAGTCGGGCGTCACCGCCAGCACCACCCGCCCGGACCTCTACGCCATCAACCGCTCGGTCATCACCGTGCGCACCTCGCCGCAGGCGGCGCCCGGCGACAACCTGGTCATCGCGCGGCTGGGCAGCGTGACGCCCGCGCCCGCGCTGCTGCTGCCGGCCACCAACGGCACGCGCTACACCAGCACCGCGGCGACGGTGGGCGCGGCGCTGGCGGACATTGGCCAGCAGGTGGACCCGGCGGCCTTCGTCGTCGTCTCCGGCGCTGACTGCAACCGGGCCCTCTACTTCGACACCGACATCCACGACGTGCCCACCACCACCTACGGCACGGACCGCGAGCCCTCCGCCGTGCTCGACGCGGTGGCGGCGCTGCTGGCGGAGAATCCGTCCGCCTCGCTGGTGCTGGAGGGCTGGGCGGACCTGCGCACCCCGCCGGCCCCTGGCTACAACCAGCGCCTGTCGCAGAAGCGCGCGGACTACGTCCTGCGGGCGCTGACGTCGCGGGGCGTGGCGGCCAGCAGGCTCACGGCCCGGGGCATGGGCGCGACGGTCGACTTCAGCGGCTCCGACCTGGCGGCCAACCGGCGCGTCGTCTTCAAGTTCGCCGGCGTGCCTGCGGCGCTGGTGGCCCGCACCGTCGCGGCCACGGCCGCCTTCGACCCCACGGGCGCGGACCGGGAGGCCCGCATCGTGCCGCGCACGCGCGCCGCGGCGAACGCGCCCACCACGGCCGTCGTCACCTTCCGCGGCACGGACTTCACCCAGGGCACCGCCTCCCAGGGCACCACCTTCGCGGTGGGCGCCACCGCCGAGTCCACCGCCGCCAACCTGGCCCGCGCCATCCGCGACGCCAACGCCAACACCGCCTTCGGCGCCTTCGCGCGCGGGGACCGCGTCTACCTGTACGGCACCGGTGACCACGCCCTGTTCACCCTGTTCGCGCGCACGCCCACCGCGCCGGTCCTGTCCGCCGCGGGCTCCATCCGCGTGGCCCGCCGCTTCGGCGACGGCCGCCCGCCGGCCTCGCCCCAGCCGCGCGACACCGTCGTCATCGACAACGTGCAGCTGGTGGCCGTGGAGACCGGCGTCGCCCCGCAGCCCGGGCAGTTCACGCTGGGGGTGACGGCCGCGGACACGGCGCGCAACCTGGCCGCCGCCATCACGGCGGGCTCCAGCTCCGGCCTGCTGGCCGCGGGCCTCCAGGCCCAGTCCGCGGGCAACATCGTCACCGTCTCCGGCCCCTCCGGCACCATGCTGGGCACCAGCAACCCCGCCGCCTTCCTGCTGTCGGCCAACCGCATCGCCGGCAAGCCGTCCGCGGACCGCGAGGAGAGCTCCGAGCGCGAGCTGCGCGCCCTCAACGTGGATGCGCACCTGGCCGTGAAGTACGAGCTGAGCGTGTCCGGCAGCTCGACCATCAAGGCCCGCCTGGTGGCGGTGCCCGCGCCGCCCCAGTTCCTCCAGGCCATCGGCGACTACCTCCAGCGCTGGTACCCGTAAGGAGGCCCCATGCCAGGAAACAACACCACGCAGGGCCAGCGCGCGATGATGACGGTGCTGGACGCGCCGCTGCCGGAGCTCATCGAGCGGCTCGGGCGCGCGGTGGCGGACGCGCAGCACGCGCTGGACGTCAACTCGCTGGACATCGCGAAGCGCATGTCCGAGCGCACCGTGGACCTGGGCGACGGGCAGCTGTGGAGCCTGCTCGCGCTCGGCTTCACGCCCACGTTCTACGCCTTTGCCGAGGCCACGCTCGAGGCGAAGCTCACCTTCACCATCCGCGAGTCCACGGAGTTCTCCGTGGGCGGCGGCGTGACGGGCGGCATGGCCGGCGTCTTCTCCGTGACGGTCAACGCCGAGTACAGCCGCAAGTATGGCTTCGAGGTGCAGGGCGCCAGCTCCATCGCCGCGCGGCTGGTGTCGCTGCCCCCGCCCGCGCGCCTGCACCAGCTGCTCAACGAGATCGCCGCCCAGCCGCCCGTCCCCGCGGCCTCCACCAACACTCCCGCCTGAAGCGCGCAAGGACCCAGACACCATGCCCAACGTCGGTCAGGAACTGCTGAACGTCCCCATGGGGGACATGATTCGTGAGATGGCGACCGCCATCGCCGAGGCGCAGCTCGAGCTGGACAAGAGCGGGATGCTCGTCGCGGAGATGATGAGCGGCGAGGCGCTGCTGCGGGACGCCGACGGGAACATCCAACTGGACGGCTCCGGCAAGCCCATCCGGGTGGACACCAAGGTGTCCTTCGCGGGCACGCCCTCGTCCATGATGGAGCTGGGCTTCGCGCCCAACTTCTACCAGTTCGTGGACACCATCATCGAGGTGAAGATCGCCATCAAGATGACGGAGAGCACGGAGAGCAAGGTGGCGATGCAGTCCACCACGCGGACGGCCGGCGGGCTGCGCCTCTTCAAGCGCGGCGGCGCGCCCCAGGCCGTGGTGACGACCGTGGATGCCAGCTACACGCGCAAGTACGACTACAGCGTGGAGGGCTCCAGCCTGCTGCGCACCAAGCTGGTGCCGGTGCCTCCGCCGGCCCTCTTCGAGGAGCGGGTTCGCGCGCTCATCGCGTCCAGGGCCGGCACCACGCCCACCACGAAGTAGCCCGGGAGCGCGCGCACCATGCCCACCAACTCCATTGGTCAGGATCTGCTCAACGTCCCCTTCGGGGAGATGGTCCGCAACCTGGGCAACGCCATCGCGGATGCCCAGTACGCGCTGGACAGCTCATCGCTGAAGATCGCCCAGCTCATGGCGGGCTACCGCATCGACGACAGCGGCAACGCCGTGCGGGACGGGGCCGGCTTCGTGAAGCTGGGGACCACCGAGTACCCGCTGCTCCTGCTCGGCTTCACGCCCACGTTCTACCAGTTCGTGGAGACCATCATCGAAGTGAAGATGGAGATCTCCATGCACGAGTCCACGGACGACTCGACCCAGACGCGCGACCGCAAGGTGGACCGCGACAAGGGCATCCTCACCACGCTGGTGAAGGGCCACAAGAGCCACGTCACCACCGTCACGGCCAAGCACTCGCAGAAGTACAGCTATTCCGCCGAGGGCTCGAGCCTCATCCGCACCAAGCTGGTGCCCATCCCCCCGCCCGCGGCGCTCCAGCAGATCTGCGCGGAGATCGCCAAGAGCCTCAAGGGCACCGCGGAGGGCGAGGCCGTCAGCGGGAAGATCGACACCGCCGTGGGCAACGTCACCTGACGAAGGAGGGGCGCGGCGCATGTCACACGTCCGTTGGGAAGACCTGCTCGAGGAGGACGCCGCCGGGGCCCCCGACGACGCTGGTGCGTCCGCTCCTGTTCCGGGAGCGGACACGTCCGCGGCGGCGCCCGTGCCCTCGCTGGAGCAGGTGGCCGCCAGCGACCCGGAGCTGGCGGCGCTGCTGAAGGAGCGCCGGCAGCTCGAAGACACGATGAAGGCGCTGAGCGGCGTGCAGGAAGCGCCCGTGGACGAGCGGCTGGCGAAGCAGTTCCCCGTCGTCCAGCACACGCCGGAGTCGCGCATCGCGGAGCGCAAGCAGCACGAGCGGGACACCGCGCGGCGGCTGCTGGAGCAGAAGCTGTACGCCCGGCGCCGGACGGAGGCGGAGGAGGCCGAGCGGGTGGAGGCACTGCGCCGCGAGCGCCTGGAGACGGGGAAGGCGGCCCGGCGTCAGGCGCAGAAGCAGCAGACGCTGCGCCAGCAGTGGGCGCGCAAGGCGCGTGAGCGCGCGAAGCTGGCGACGCGGCTGGCGCAGCGCGTCCTGGAGTCTCCGGGCCGGGGGCGCATGACCCTGGGCGAGCTGGGGTCCGCGACCCGGCGGCTGTCGGACGCGGCGGAGGAGGCGCGTTCGGCGGCGCGCAAGCCCCTCGCGCTGGAGAAGGGCCAGGCGCTGCCCTCGCTCGGGCAGGTGGGCCGGGCCCTGGTGGGGCGCGGCGGGCTCACGGTAGGGAAGGTGGAGAAGGGGGTGGCGGTGGCGCGCGAGCTTCGGGGGATGGATCCCCGCTCGATGGACACCGAGGCCCTGATGATGCGCGGACTGGCGATGGCCGGCATGGACATGGAGTCCATGGAGCAGCGGATGGACATGGAGATGGAGCGCGCCGGCATGGGCATGGACGACATGGACGCACGCGACACGGCACGTGACGCGCGGCGGGAACGCGGGCGCCAGGGAGCGCGGGATGAGTGACACGACACAGCAGGCGCAGGAGTTGTTCGGCACGCTGGACGAGTACCTGCTCGAGCTGGCCGACGGCCTGGCGAAGGCCCAGCAGGAGCTGGGGGGCATCTCCGCGGCCGGCGCCCCCGGCCGCCAGTTCACCTACTACGTGCCGAAGCTGGAGTTCGAGCTGCGGATGGACCTGCGCGTGGAGACGTCCACCACCACCACCGGACCGGTGGCCACCGGGAAGATCCTGAAGATGCGGCCCGTGCGGCTGGCGGACGTGGCCTCTTCGCAGACGAAGACGGAGATCGTCAGCGTGATCCGCGGCAGCTTCGTCGCGGTGCCGGCCAACGAGGGCCTGCCTCCCGTGGTGCTGGACGCCCGGTGCGTCATCGGCGACGGGGGCGTGCCGGGCGTGGTGGTGCGCGTGCGCAACGCGGCGGGCGAGGCCCTGCCGGGCGTGGAGGTGGAGTTCAACCTGGACCGGCGGACGACGCAGTCGCTGTCCGGCGTGGCGCCGCTGGCGGGCACGGACGTGGTGCTCGCGGTGGTGAGGACGGACGCGGCCGGGGAGGCGCGGACGACGCTGCGCGTGGCGGCCGGCGAGCAGGCCCGCATCCTGGCGCTCACGGTGGATGCCGCGTCGCGGACGCTGGCGCTGTCCTGCGAGGTGCCTCGATGAAGGTCCGGGCCGTGTTCCACAAGGCCACGGGAGTCCCCGTGGCGGGAATGAAGGTGGCGTGGTGGGTCCCCGCGAAGGCGGGCACCTTCGAGCTGCGCGACACCGGGGTGACGAACCAGGAGGGCGTGCTGGAGATGGAGGTCACCAGCGCCACCTTCGGCTCCCACCTCCGGCTGGACTCCGCCGGGGTGGCCACCTTCCCGGTGAAGATGAGCAGCACCCTCATCGACTACGGGACGATGGTGGTCCTGGAGCCCGCGAGGGAGGGCATCCGCGCCGTGTCCTCCGCGGCGGTGGAGCCCACCAAGGAGCCCGCTCAGGAACAGGCCACGTCCCTGGTGCTGTCCGACAAGTTGAAGTCGGCGGGCCAGCAGATTGAAGCGGTGCGCGCGTCTCTGACGACGGTGCGGTTGAGCACCGTGCGCGTGCGGTGGACGGAGACGACGCCCGAGGGCGTGACGGAGGCGGAGGCCCAGTTCGTGGAGCAGTCTCCCGCCGCGCCCGAGCCGGGCGACGCGCCCGCCCGCGAGGTGCCAGGCTTCCTGGGGCTGACGGCCTCGGCGGCCCGGCGGCGCGCGGCGGAGGCGGGGCTGCGGGTGGACCTGATGCCGCTCTTCGTCAAGGAGCCCGGGCAGTGGGGGCGCGTGCTGCGGCAGATTCCGGAGCCCGGCAAGCCGCTCGCTTCGGGCCCCGTGCAGTTGATCATTGGCCAGGCGATGGAGGGCTGAACCATGGCGGATTCGAATGACGTCCCCCAACTGGAGGCGCTGAGCGCGCCGCTGGGCGCGTTGATCTCGTCGGTGGGCCGCGGCGTGGCGGAGGCGCAGCGGGAGCTGGACGCGGCGACCATCGAACGGATCCGCGAGCTCTACGCCTCGGACGAGGACCTGGCGGTGGAGCTGCAGCGCATCGGCTACCGGCCGACCTGGTACCACATCCCCGAGGCCGAGGCGGAGATCGCCGTGGCGCTGTCCATCACCGCGGAGGAGCGGACGGATGGACGGACGCGGCTGAAGATGTACGGCGCGCCCATGGACGCCAGCTACACCAACCGCTTCGCCTACAACCTGACGGCGCAGTCGCGGCTGAAGTTCCGGGTGGTGCCGGTGCCGCCTTCGCCCCAGGCGGAGGCGCTGGTGGTGGTGCCAGCGGTGGTGGGCAAGACGGTGGCCGACGCGCGGCTGCTGCTGTCCGCCATCGGCGTGCCCCACCGGTTCCCTGACGGCGCGAAGGACGCAGCCTTGGTCACCGCGGCTTCGGCCGAGCCGGGGACGCTGCTGCCGCGCGGCACCGAGCTGGTGCTCACCGTGCAAGCCACCGGGGGCGGGAAGCTCCCCCCCACCCGCTCGCCCGTCCTGGAGTCCACGACGCCCGGGACGCTGAAGTGAGCCGGGGGGCCACGCCACGGTGGAGGCCCCTGGCGCGATGAGCGACGCCATCGACCTGGAGGCCCTGCTGGTGGACCTGCGTGAGTCGCTCGCGCGGGTCCAGGCGCGGCTCGGCGCCGGCCCCATCGTGCTCGGGCCGGTGGAGCTGGAGCTGCACGGCGGGGTCACCGCGGACGGGACGGGAATGCACTTCACCCCTGGAGGCCCCGGCGAGGTGCGGGCCCTCTTCGTCCAGCAGGGCCCCGAGGTGACACCGCCCCCCGCGCCGGAGCTGCTGGGCCTGACGCGGAGCGCCGCCGTGCGCAGGGCCCGCCTGGCCGGAGCCTCGCTGGAGGTGACGGACGTGCCCTGCCTGTCGCAGGAGCAGGCGGGGCGGGTGTGCTGGCAGCGCCCTGCGGCCGGCGGACCCCTGACGGAGGGTCACATCGCGGTGGGACTGTACGTTTCCCGCTGAGCCGCGCGATTTTTCACGGTGGCCCCAGCGCCAACCCCTAGAGTCAGGGCCGATGAGTGCCTCCGCCGACACCCGCGCCCCGCTCGCCGCCCTGCTGCCGAAGCCCGGCGAGCCCCCTCTCGATGCCGACGAGATCCTCAACCGCTTCGTGGGCTACGTGGCCACGAACGGCCTGAGCCTGTACTCCGCCCAGGAGGAGGCCATCCTGGAGCTCTTGAGCGACAAGCACCTGTTCCTCAAGACGCCCACGGGCTCCGGCAAGTCGCTGGTGGCCATGGCGCTCCACTTCAAGGCCATGGCCGAGGGCAAGGTGTCGTTCTACACGTGCCCCATCAAGGCGCTGGTGAACGAGAAGTTCTTCGCGCTCTCCAAGGCCTTCGGCCCGGAGAACGTGGGCATGCTGACGGGCGACGCGTCCATCAACCGCGAGGCGCCCATCCTCTGCTGCACGGCGGAGATTCTTTCGAACCTCGCGCTGCGTGACGCCTCCGCGCGCGTGGACGCGGTGGTGATGGACGAGTTCCACTACTACTCCGACAAGGAGCGCGGGGTGGCCTGGCAGATTCCGCTGCTGGCGCTGCCCAAGACGCAGTTCCTGCTGATGTCCGCCACGCTGGGCGACACGCACGTCATCGAGCAGAGCCTGGAGAAGCTCACCGGCCGCGAGGTGGCCACGGTGCGCAGCTCCGAGCGCCCCGTGCCGCTGGACTTCGACTTCCGCGAGGTGCCGCTGCACGAGACCATCCAGGACCTCATCGCGCGCGGGAAGTACCCCGTGTACCTGGTGAACTTCACGCAGCGGGCCGCGGCCGAGCAGGCGCAGAATTTGATGTCCGTGGACTTCAACACGAAGGAGGAGAAGGAGGAGATCCGCCAGGCGCTGCTGGACGCCCCCTTCGACACGCCCTACGGCAAGGACTTCCAGCGCTTCCTGCGCCACGGCATCGGCATGCACCACGCGGGCCTGCTGCCCAAGTACCGCCTGCTGGTGGAGAAGCTGGCGCAGCAGGGCCTGCTCAAGGTCATCAGCGGCACGGACACGCTGGGCGTGGGCGTGAACATCCCCATCCGCACGGTGCTCTTCACGCAGTTGTTCAAGTTCAACGGCGAGAAGCTGACGACGTTGAGCGTGCGCGACTTCAAGCAGATCTCCGGCCGCGCGGGCCGCAAGGGCTTCGACACCGAGGGCAGCGTGGTGGCGCAGGCCCCGGAGTACATGATTGAGAACATCCGCCAGGCGGCGAAGGAGGCCGCGGGCAAGAAGAAGTCGCCCAAGGCGAAGCCGCCGCAGAAGGGCTTCGTGCAGTACGACAAGAGCACCTTCGAGCGGCTCCAGAACGGGATGCCGGAGCCGCTGGAGTCGCGCTTCGACGTGAGCCACGGCCTGTTGCTCAACCTGCTCCAGAGCGACAAGACGGAGGGCAGCGGCGGCTACAAGCGGCTGGTGCAGTTGGTGATGCGCTCGCACAGCTCCGACTACACGAAGAGGAAGCTGCTGAAGGACGCGGCGATGTACTTCCGCACGCTGCGCGACGCGGGCATCGTGAAGGTGGTGCAGTGGGAGAAGCACTCGGCGACGGTGGAGGTGTCGGAGGACCTTCAGCGCGACTTCAGCCTCAACCACACGCTGTCCCTGTACCTGCATGAGACGCTGGAGCTGTTGGACCCCACGCTGGACACGTACGCGCTGGACGTCGTCACGCTGGTGGAGTCCATCCTGGAGAACCCGGACGTGGTGCTGTACGCGCAGCTGCACCAGTTGAAGGGGGAGAAGATCCAGGAGATGAAGGCGCGGGGCGTGGAGTACGACGACCGCATGGAGGAGCTGGAGAAGCTGGAGTGGCCCAAGCCGAACCGTGAGTTCGTCTACGGCACCTTCAACGCCTTCGCGAAGAAGCACCCGTGGGTGGGCGAGGAGAACATCCGGCCCAAGTCCATTGTCCGGGACATGTTCGAGCGCTTCATGTCCTTCCACGACTACGTGCGCGAGTACGGCCTGCAGCGCAGCGAGGGCGTGCTGCTGCGCTACGTGGGTGACGTCTACAAGTCGCTGGTGCAGACGGTGCCGGAGAAGTTCCGCAACGAGGACCTGGACGACATCCTCGACCACCTTCGCGCGACGCTGCGTCAGGTGGACTCCAGCCTCCTGGACGAGTGGGAGCGGATGCGCAATCCGGAGGCCCCCGTCGAAGTGAAGCCGGTGGTGGACCTCAAGCCCAAGGAGCTCACGGAGGACCCCAAGGCCTTCGCCGCGCGCGTGCGCGAGGAGCTGCACCGGTTGCTGCGTGCGCTGGGCCAGCGCCGCTACCTGGACGCGCTGGGCATGCTGGACAACGCGCTGGGCGAGTGGACCGCGCCGAAGCTGGAGCAGGCCATGGCGCCGTACTTCGAGGAGCACAAGCTGGTGGTGCTCACGCCCCAGGCGCGCAAGCCGGCGAACACGCAGCTCAAGGAAGCAGGCACGCGTCAGTGGGAGGCCCAGCAGCGCATCATGGACCCGGAGGGCCATGGGGACTGGGTCATCGACTGTGAGATTGACCTGCGTGGCCGGCGCATGGACGACGGCCCCATCCTGATGCTGCGCCGGATTGGCGGCATGGCCGCCTGGTCGTAGTCGCGGTCAGGCCGGGGGCGGCTTCGTGCTCCCGGCCGCCTCGCGCACGGTGCGAGCGGCGGTCTCCACCTCCGCGAGGATGCGGCGCGCGTGGTGGAGCAGGGCCTCGCCGGTGGGCAGGAGGCGCATGCCCCGGGGGACGCGCTCGAAGAGGGGCGTGCCCAGCTCATCCTCCAGGGCGAGGATGTGACGGCTGAGCGGCGGCTGGGTGATGTGCAGCCGGAGCGCGGCCCGGCCCACGTGGCCCTCTTCCGCCACCGCGACGAAGGACTGGAGGTGCGTGATGCTCACGCGCGGGAGGTTAGCGTGAGTCGTGCGCGCCGTGCACGCAGGCCGCGTCATGCCAGAACAGCATTGGACGCTCCGGACGGGCGGGTGCCACCTTGCCCGGCATGGGAATTCCCCTCTTCAAGGGCAGTGAAGTGGAACGGCTGCGGCTCGCGGGCCGCGCGGCGGCGGGCACGTTGGCGCACGTGGCCACCCGGCTCCAGCCGGGCGTGACGACGGCGGACATCGACGCGTGGGTTCGCGAGGACACGGCGCGGCGGGGTGGGACGCCCAGCCAGCTGGGCTACAAGGGCTTCCCGGCCACGGTGTGCACCAGCCGCAACCACGTGGTGTGCCATGGCATCCCGCGCACGGATGAAGTGCTGAAGTCCGGCGACATCGTCAACGTGGACGTGACGACGCACCTGGACGGCTTCCACGGCGACACGTCCGCCACGTTCATGATTGGCGAGGTCTCCGCGGACGCGAAGCACGTCGTGGACGTGGCGCGGCGCTGCCGGGACGTGGGCGTGTCGGTGGTGCGGCACGGCGCGCGGCTGGGGGACATTGGCGCGGCGGTGATGGCGCTGGCGAAGGCGGAGGGGTGCAGCGTGGTGGAGGAGTTCGGGGGCCACGGCATCGGCAGGCAGATGCACGGGGAGCCGCACGTGCCTCACGTGGCCAAGGCGGGCACGGGCATCACGCTGAAGTCGGGGATGGTCATCACCATCGAGCCCATGATCAACCTGGGGCGCCCGGACATCCGGATGATGGCGGACGGGTGGACCGTCGTGACCGCGGACGGCAGCCTGTCCGCCCAGTTCGAACACACCGTGCTCGTCACCCGCGACGGCTGTGAAGTCCTCACGCCCAACGAGCTGTCCCTGCTCATCCCCGTGAGCCATCCAGAAAGCTGATGCCTTATCGCTTCTGACATCTGGTGTCCGGAGGCCGCCGGGCGCATCTCCTGGCGCATGGAAACGCCTCCGTCGCTTCCCGTTGTCCGTCCCCGGGCATGGACGGCCGGACATGTCCTGGTGCCGCTGTGCGCGGCGCTCTGCCTGATTCCTGCCGTCTCCACCGGCGTGGCCCTGCTCGCGGGGCTGTGCGTGGCCCTGACCGTGGGCAATCCGTTCGCCGCGACGACGCGGGCCCTGACGCCCCGGCTGTTGTCCCTGGCGGTGGTGGGGCTGGGCGCGGGCATGGACCTGCGCACGGTGCTCGCGGCGGGGCGTGAGGGACTGGGCTACACGGTGGTGGGCATCGCGCTGTGCCTGACGCTGGGCGTGGGGCTCGCCCGGCTGCTCGGTGTTCCCCGCGTGACGGGGCTGCTGATCAGTGTGGGCACGGCCATCTGCGGCGGGAGCGCCATCGCGGCGGTGGTGCCGGTGCTGCGGCCCCAGGAGCATGAGACGTCCGTGGCCCTGGGCACGGTGTTCCTGCTCAACGCGGTGGCCCTGTTCGTCTTCCCCGTCGTGGGCCACGCGGTGGGCCTGACGCCGCACCAGTTCGGACTGTGGTGCGCGATGGCCATCCACGACACCAGCTCCGTGGTGGGCGCGGCGCTGCGCTACGGCCCCGAGGCCCTGGCGGTGGCCACGCCCGTGAAGCTGGCGCGGGCCCTGTGGATCCTCCCGCTGACGGTGGGCCTGGCCGCATGGCGGCGTCGCGAAGGCCACGCGGTGACGGGCCGGGTGCGCCGGCCGTGGTTCATCGCCGGGTTCCTGGGCGCGGCGGCGGTCGTGACGCTGTTTCCGTCGCTCGAACCGGTGGGGCAGGGCGTGGCGGCCGTCGCCCGGCAACTGCTCGTCGTGACGCTCTTCCTGCTGGGGGCGGGGCTGACGCGCGAGACGCTGCGGGCCGTGGGCCTCCGTCCGCTCGCGCAGGCGGTGGCGCTGTGGCTGCTCATGGCGGGCCTGTGCCTGGGCGCGCTGCTCTTGGGGTTGGCGGCATGAGCCGCGGGCTCAGGGCAGCACCGGAGGCGTGGCGGTCATGGTGCGGCGACTGGGGCGGCGTGAGCCGCGGGCTCAGGGCAGCAGCACCGGGGGCGTGGCGCGGGCATGGCGCAGGAAGCGGCCCGCGGCTCCGGATGGATCATCCACGGGCAGGGCCCAGGAGAACGCTCGCGGGATGCGCAGCCCCGGCACGGGCAACACCTGGAAGCGGCCCAGGGACAGCTCGCCGTCGATGCTCCAGCGGGACAACAGCGCCACGCCCAGGCCCAGGGACACCGCCCGTTTGATCGCCTCGGTGCTGCCCAACTGGAGGTCTCCGCGTCGGGGCCCCTTGCGCACGCCCGCCTTGCGCAGGGCCCGGTCCAGCACGGCGCGCGTGCCGGAGCCCTGCTCCCGCCAGAGCAGCGGCACCTCGCGCAGCGCCTCCATGGTGCGGATCCGCGACCACTCCGCCGGCCCCTGTGCCGAGACCACCGGCACCAGCTCGTCATCCAGGTAGCGCTCCAGCCGGATGCCGGGCGCCCGCGCGTGGCCCTCCACCAGCCCGAGCGGCACCCGGCCCTCCGACAGCCACGTCAGCACCTCGCGTGTATTGCCCACTTCCAGACGGACCTGGAGCTCACGGTGCGTGCGCAGGAAGGACGCCAGCAGGCCCGGCACGATGGCATTGGCCACGGTGGTGCTCGCCGCCAGCGCCAGCTCTCCGGTGAGTGTCTCCTCGGCCGCGATGGCGAGCGCCGCCTCATCCAGCAGGCCATGGATGCGCTGGGCATAGTCGAAGAGTACGCGCCCCGCCGCGTTCAGCCGCACCCCTCGTGCCGTGCGCACGAGGAGCGGTTGGCCACAGTCCGCCTCCAGTTGCCGGACCTGCGCGGTGACGGCGGGCTGTGACAGGTGGAGCAGGCGGGAGGCGGCGGAGATCTGCCCGGTCGAGGCGACGACGCGGAAGGTTTCGAGCCGGCGGGGGTCGACGAACAAGGCCGTCATCCTAGGGGCTGTCCCTGATCTCCGGCCCGAAAATCAACCTGGCGGATCTAACCTCAGGGTTGGACCCAGCTTCAGAGGGCATCTGGAGGTTGCCGGCCAGCGTCAGGCGTGATCAACACTGGCTGTGC
>NZ_RAVX01000010.1:0-293700 GCF_003611605.1 Corallococcus sp. AB011P | reverse complement strand
CGGAAGTTAAGCCCTCCAGAGCCGATGGTACTCCGCGGGAAACCGCGTGGGAGAGTAGGTCGCTGCCGGATTCTTTTTGAAAGCCCCTGACGCCGAAAGGCGCCAGGGGCTTTGTCTTTGCGGGCTTTCGCTCCGCTCGGCTTGCGCGTGGATCCGCGCTCGCCGGTGTTTGTCTTTGTGGCTCAGCCCAGCAGGCGCACCGCGAGAAAGACTGGCAGGGCCACGTAATAGAGCGCCCGGCAGGTCCACTCCGCGCCGATGCGTACGTTGCGTGCCCACCGTGGGCCCAGCCACGCGGCGCCGAAGCAAAGCGCTTCAGCGAAGGCCCTCCAGAAACAGCCAAACAACAGCAGGGCCAGGAACACTGGCAACCAGGTGCGCGCGAAGGACGTGACGTATGCCGTCCATCCGTACATCTGGAGCTCTCCGAACGGGCCTCCGAAGGAGATGTACTGGTGCGCCCGGAAGAAGATGCCGGCGAGCACTCCGGGCACCAGGCCGTACTTCAGAGCCTGGTCGTACCATCGCCTGCGCCACTTCTCGCTCCGCGCTTGGGCGTACCTCACCCGCGGATCGTTTCGTGCCTCTCCCAGCGTCCCCATCGCCTCGAGCAGGGGCATGGGGGCCTGTACTTCCAGGCCGTAGTCGAATGCTCGCCCCGTGCGCAGCCGCAGAGTCAGGCCTGGGCCTGGAATGGGCAGATGCCACGGGCGGATGGATTCCAGTGCTTCGAAGGGAATCTCGAAGTGCGCTCCCCCTGACTGGGTGAGCACCAGGCCTTCCGGCCCGACCGTGACCGTGGCCCGCGTTCCCAGCTGCAGCAGGCGCAGCGCGATGAGCGGCAGCACTCCACCCACTGCGAGTCCCGTCGCCAATGGACCGGGTGCCAGCGTCTGGGTGCCCGCGAGCACGTCCTTGAACAGCAGCGCGGTGAAGAAGCAGAGCGTGCCCAGCACCGTTGAGTGCAGGAGCGCTCCCAGGGCGCGCAGACGGGGTGTGAAGGCGTGGACAGGGAAGGGGCCGGACGCGTCGACGGTCATGGGAGGGGCATGGCCGCGCGCGCATTGCCTCGATGCGCGCGGCTTCCGTAGCATACGCACCCCGGAGGCCCCTCAAAACATGCGTTCCCCGCAGCCTGGTCCTGAGCGTCGCACGGATTCCGATGGCGTGACGCGGGTGACGCCCTCGCGCGAGTCCCCAGGCGGTGTGGGCTCCTGGCTCATCGGTGGTGCCGTTGTCATCACCGGCCTGTGCGTGGCGCTTTGCCTCTGGTGGCTCTCCCGCCCTGTGCCTGTCGAGGACCTGCCCCCCATCGTGGTGGCCGAGCGCCCTGCTCCGGTGGCTCCCTCCCTGGAATCCGCGCGTCCTTCCGTGCGCCCTGCCGTCGCGCATGTCGCCGCGCCCATGCCCGCGGAGGACCCTGCTCCCATGCCTGTCGATGACCCTCCGCCTCCTCCCGAGGGCAAGAGCGGGACGGCCCTGTACCAGCGCGGCACCAAGCCCCTGAAGCGGGGGCTCGTGGTGCCCGACGACTTCGAGCTGCCCCCTGGCTACATGCGCCACTACCAGGCGACGGATAATGGGCAGCCGCTCGCGGCCATCCTGATGTTCCATCCGGACTTCACGCCCAAGGATGCCAACGGGCAGCCCATCCCCATCCCCGAGAACCGTGTGGTGCCCGAGGAGCTGGCTCCCCCCGGCATGCCTCACCGGCTGCTGGAGATTCCTGTCGAGGACGAGGACTCGCAGTGACGTCCGTGAAGGGGTGGGCCGGGGCGCTCCTGGGCGTCGCGGCGACCACCGTGCTGTTCGCGGCGGTTGGACAGCTGCGACCCGGTTGGGTGTGGCTGGGCGTGGTGGCCATGGCTCCCTGGCTCGCGGCCCTAGACGGGGTTCGTTCCGCTCGCGGTGCCGTGGGGCTGGGCGTGCTGCTGTCGGTGACGTTCACCGCTGCGGTGTTTGGCTGGTTCCCGGGCGCCATCGCGGCGTACTCGCGTGCGCCGATGTGGCTGTGCTGGGGCGTGTTCCTGCTCATCGCGCCTGTGTTGGAGCTCCAGTTCATCACCGCAGCGTGGGTGCGGTGGTACGCGCGCCGGCGGGTGGCGGAGGTGCCGCGCCTGGCTTGGGTGCCTCCCGTGCTCACCGCGCTCGTGTATGTGGGCACCGAGTGGTTCACGCCCAAGCTGTTCGCCGAGACGCTAGGCCACGCCCTCTATGCTTCGGAGACGCTGCGCCAGGGCGCGGACGTGGCTGGTGCTCCGGGGCTCACGCTGGGCCTGCTGCTCATCAACGAGTGTGTCGTCTCGGTCGCGCAGGGGCTGGCCTCTCGGCGGGGCTTGCGGCTCAGGCCGGTGGTCCTCGCGGTCGCGCTGGCGGTGGTGGGGTGGGGCTACGGATGGGTGCGACTGGGGCAGGTGCGCTCGGTGGTGCACTCGGCTCCTTCGCTGGTGGTGGGCGCGGTGCAGGCGAACATCACCAACATCGAGAAGCTGGCCGCGGAGCAGGGCACCTACGAGGTCGTTCGCAACATCCTGGATACGCATTACGCGATGTCGGATGCGCTGTTGCGCTCGGGGCCGTTGGACCTGCTGGTGTGGCCGGAGACGGTGTATCCGACGACGTTCGGCACTCCGAAGAGTGAGGACGGCGGCGCGCTGGATGATGAGATCCGCTCTTGGGTGGCGGAGCGTGGTGTCCCGCTGGTGTTCGGCACGTATGACCTGGATGGCGAACGCGAGTTCAACGCCGCCATGTTCCTGGGGCCCTCCGCGACGGGCGAGCTGGCGCAGGCCGCGTACCGGAAGACGATGCTGTTCCCGCTCACGGAGTGGGTTCCGGATGCGGTGGACACGCCTGCTTTGCGCGCAATGCTTCCGTGGACCGGTCGATGGAAGCGTGGCCCGGGTCCCCGGCTGGTGGACTTCCGGTTGAACGGCGACCGTGTGCTCAAGATCGCTCCGCTCATCTGCTACGAGGCCATCTTTCCCAACTACGTCGCGGCGGAGGTGCGCCAGGGGGCTGACCTGATTCTCACGCTGTCGAATGACTCGTGGTTCTCCGGCACCCCTGCGCCCCGGCTGCACCTGATGCATGCGGCGTTTCGCAGCATCGAGACGCGCACGGCTCAGGTGCGGGTGACTAACTCAGGCATCTCCGCGTTCATCGACCCTGCGGGGACCTGGACCTCCGAGTTGGAGGACAACCAGCGCGCTGGCACCGTGATGCGTGTGCCGGCGGCGGATCGGTTGAACTCGCTCGCGGGGGCCTGGGGGGACTGGTTGGGGCCCGTGACGCTTGTGCTGGCCGTGGTGCTGGGGGTGTGGATTCGCCGCTATGTGTGACGCCGCGCTCAGGCGGCTTCGGCGTGTGGGGCGGCGAGCTGCGCGTCCGCCCTGGGCTTCTGGGCGATGACCTGGATCTCCCTTCGCATGTGCGTCAGCCGGCAGACCTGGACCCAGGCCCAGAGGAAGGCGAAGCGGGCGTACTCGTAGGGGGCTCGTAGGCCCTTCGCCAGCCTGCTCCGGAAGATGTCCTTGCCTGCCTTCACTGGCTGCATTCCGGCCCTGGCGCAGGCATCCGCGAGGTTGTGCTCGTAGAAGTAGACGTGGTGCTGCCAGCCTCGCCGGTCCGGCCGGAAGGAGCGGCCCTTCCGGGGCATCACGATGATCTTGTAGTAGGCCGCGTCCGGCACGATGACGAAGGCCACGCCTCCTGGCCTCAACACGCGCTGGATTTCTCGCAGCCCGTCCATGGGCTGATCCACGTGCTCCAGCGTGTGCTTCAACGTGATGATGTCGAAGGACGCGTCCGGGAACGGCAGCTGTGTCAGCGAGCCGTATTCAGCGGTGTAGCCTCGTTCGCGGCAGAGGCTCACTGAGAACTGGGAGTAGTCCAGGCCCGTGGCCTTCAAGCCTGCTCGCTGTGCTGCTTCCAGCACGTAGCCCGCGGAGCACCCCACATCCAGCAGGTCCTTCGCGTGCGGCGCGTACTCCAGGCACACCAGCACCTGCCGCAGGCACTTGCGCACCCGGTGGTCCCAGCGGCTCAGGTACTTCGCCCGGTTGTGCTTGAAGTACTTCTCCTCGTAGCCCTCGCCCAGTCCTGGCTTCTGCTCTCGCTTGTAGATGAGCCCACAACCCGTGCAACGGCCGTAGCTCAGCTCTTGGAACGCGACGACCGGTCGGGAACCGGTTTCATTGCAGACAGGACAAGCGGAGTAGAAGGGTGCGAGCATTTCGCACCGCACCATCGGGCTTCGCGTTCCGGAGTGTCAATCCCACCCGCCGGGCCCTTGGCTCAGTGCGCGGGGGCCCGCTTCGCCAGCCTCAGCGCTCCCAGGGCGAGCAGGGCGGCGATGGCGACACCCAGAGCCATGGGCCTCGCGGTGCCGTTGTGGCTTGCGCTCACCGTCGCGGAGGCTCCGGCTGCCAGCATGAACTGCAGCGCTCCCAGCACCGCCGACGCGATGCCTGCCTGCTTCGCGTGCTGCTCCATCGCCAGGGCTGTCGCGTTGGGGGTGATGGCTCCCAGGGTGGAGACGAACACGAACAGCGACAGCGCGATGCCCCACAGCCCTCCGAAGCCTGTCGATGCCACCGTCACCAGGACCACCCCCGCCAGCGCGGCGATGCGCACCGCCTGCTTCAACACCCGCTCCGGCGAGGAGCGCGCCAGCAGCCAGTGATTGAGCTGCGACACCGCCACCAGCCCCGCCGCGTTCGCTCCGAAGAACCAGCCGAAGTGCTCCGGCTTCACGCCGTGCAGGGTGATGAACACGAAGGGCGAACCGCCGATGTACGCGAACATCCCTGCCTGCGCGAGCGCCGCCGCCAGAGCGGGCCCCAGGAAGTCTGGCGCCTTCGTGATGCTCCACATGGCTTGGAAGGGTTTGGACGGGGTAGCTCCGCTCCTCGGGGGCGCTGTCTCCGGCAGGATGGCGAATGCAGCTCCCAGCGCGATGAGCCCGATGACCGCGTGGCTTCCGAAGATGGCTCGCCAGCCCGCGGCTCGCAGCACCCAGCCGCCCAGCAGCGGGGCCAGGATGGGTGCCAGGCCCATCACCAAGACCAGGCGCGACATCATCCTCGCCGCCGCTGCTCCCGAGTGCAGGTCCCTTACGACGGCCCTCGAGGTCACCATGCCCACCGAGCCACCCAATGCCTGCACGAACCGGCACGCCGCCAATACATCCGCCGACGGCGCGGTCGCGCAGCCGATGGAGCCCAGCACGTAGAGCGCCAGGCCCACGTAGAGCGGCTTCGTGCGGCCGAAGCGGTCGCTCACCGGGCCGGCGAAGAGCTGCCCCACCGCGAGCCCCGCGAAGAACGCCGCCAGCGTGCGCTCCACCTCTCCCGCGGTTGCTCGCAGCGACTCGCCGATGGCGGGGAACGCCGGCAGGTACATGTCGATGGACAGCGGCCCGAAGCCGATGAGCGCCCCCAGGAGGATGATCAACCCTGCCCCCTCCGTGGAGCGGGACAGCTTGGGCGTGGCGGTCGTCATCTGGTGGTCCTCTTCCGGACTCTTGTCGGCGCTTCTTTCGGCGTCATCAGCACCCGGATGAGCTGGCGCAGGATGGCTTCGTCATTGCCGGGGGCGTAGGTGGAGCCGCCCACGTGGGCGTTGAAGCAGCGGGCCTCCAGTGCTCCACAGAGTGCTTCCGCCGCGACCCGGGGCTGGGCCAGGTCAACCCGTCCGGATCGCTTCGCCCGGGTGAGCCACTTCGTTAGCCCCTCCCTGAGCGCGACCGGGGGCGGGGTCTCCAGGTGCAGGGCCCTCGCGCCGCCCAGTGCCGAGTAGTGCAGCACGAACAACCAGGGCACCAACTGGCGCAGGAAGTCCCGGTGGTGCAGGAGCGCTTCCAGGAGCTGGTCCTCGATGGACGCGGTGTCTTTCGGTCCTGGCTCCAGTAGCACCAGCGCGGTGGGCGGCACGGGGCGGAGGGCTCGCGACATCAGCGCCTCCTTGGTTCCCACCCGGTGCAACAGCGCCGCCTGCGAGATGCCCAGCCGCTTCGCGATGTCCTGCAGCGGCGCCGATGGACCCTGCGCCAGGAACACGGCTCGGGCCGCTTCATCGATTTGCAGGTCGGTGACGCGTGGGGGACGGGACATGGCGCGAAGGGTTAGTTACTGACTGGTAGGTAATAAATTCGCGCCAGTCGTGCAAGGGGCCCGTTTTTTGCGGGCCCCTCGCGTCGGCTTCCGAGGGAAATCAGATGCGGCCGGCCTTGAGCTCGCCCACCAGGTGGGCGCAGGCGCGGACGGTGAGCGCCATCATCGTCAGGGTGGGGTTCTGCGGGCCCTGCGAGGGGAAGCAGGAGCCGTCCGTGACGTAGAGGTTGGGCACGTCCCAACTCTGGTTGAAGGGGTTGAGCACGGACGTCTTCGGGTCCTTGCCCATGCGCGCGGTGCCCACCTCGTGGATGGCCATGCCCGGATCGGAGAGCTGCTTGTTGACCTTCTCCACCGTGCAGCCCGACTCCTCCAACATCTCCAGGCAGGAGGTGACCGCGTCCTCCGTCATCTTCAGGTCGTTGTCCGAGTGCCGGCACTCGATGTGCGCCGCCGGAATGCCCCAGCGGTCCTTCACCGTGGCGCTCAACGTGACGCGGTTCTCCGCGCGCGGGACCATCTCCCCGAAGGGCACCATGTGCATCTGGTCGTCGAAGGTGAAGACCTGCACGCCGTAGCCTCGCGCGAAGTCCGGGTGGCGCTCGGAGACGTTGCGGAACTGGGGGATGTACGCCCAGCCGTGCTCCTTCTGATGGAGGTGCGCGGGCAGGTTCATCCGCGCCTCGATGCCTCGCAGGTACATGTGGTCCATCAGGTGCTTGCCCACGAGCCCCGAGCTGTTCGCCAGACCGTCCGGGAACGCCCGGTTACGCGAGTGCAACAGCAACCGCGTGGATTCAATGGTGCCCGCGGCCACCACCACCACCTTCGCGCGCACCTCCTCGGAGGTGCCGGAGTTCGCGTCGATGAAGGACACCCCCGTCACCCGGCCCGTGTTCGGGTCGTGCAGGATGTGGCTGGCGATGGCGTGCGAGCGCAGCGTCATCCGCCCCGTCTTCAGCGCCGCCGGCAGCGTCACCGGCGCGTTCGCGGTCCGCCGGGCAACGACGTGGCGGTCGGGCCAGCGGGCCTTCACCTTCTCGCGCAGGCGGACCTCGCCGGGGGACAGCGGCGCGGGGCCCTCGAAGACGGAGTCCGGGAGCGTGTCCACGCCGTCCGAGTTGCCTCGCAGGCCCATCCACCGCTCCACGATTTCGTAGGACGGCGCCAGGTCCGCGTGCGACAGCGGCCAGTCCGGGCTCAACCCGTCCAGGCTGCCCGCGTGGAAGTTGAAGTCAGACAGCCGGTAGAACTGGCGGCCGTGAGCCTTCACGCTGGTTCGCCCGCCCACCTGCCGCGCGCGAATCCAGGCGAACGGCGCGTCGGCTGGCGTGGTGTAGGGATTGTCCACGTCATCCACGAACGCGTGCGGATGGAACGGCCAGGCGAAGCTCGTGGCCTGGATGGACTGGCGCGACTTGCGGGCCGGGTCCGACTCGATGCGGTAGCCCAGCTTCTGCTTCACGCGATGCATCAGGTGGAGCGCCCGGTCCGCGTTCGCGCCTCGGCCCGCCTCCAACACCAGCACCTGGAGCCCGGCCTCGGTCAGCTGCTTGGCCGCCCATCCACCGCAGGCCCCCGAACCCACCACCACCGCGTCATAGACCGTCTTCGACGTCTTCATGCCTGCTCACCCAGGACGGTCAATCTGCCGCCGCTGCTAAAGTTCGCCTAAATTGTAAATCAGGACCCTATTGGCGCCTATAGG
Organism: Corallococcus sp. AB011P; assembly: GCF_003611605.1. Lineage (NCBI taxonomy): Bacteria > Pseudomonadati > Myxococcota > Myxococcia > Myxococcales > Myxococcaceae > Corallococcus > Corallococcus sp. AB011P. Next base: position 285,879 of record NZ_RAVX01000010.1, on the reverse strand, counting down.
GTCTAGATGTCTGGCGGGAGCCAACACAAGCCTGGGACGGCGACTTCCGCCCTGGTTTACGGCTCGCTTGCTGTCGGCGAGGGGTGGACATGGCTGGTCTGTTGAAACGGATTCGGTGGGGGCGGGTGCTGGGCGTGTTGGTGTTGCCGTTGCTGCTGGTGGCGCTGGCGTTGGGCGGCCGCGCGGCGTGGCGCTCCGAGCAGTACTTCCACTATCCGAGGCCGGCCGCGGTGCTGCCCGCGGACTTCGGCTCCGCGCGCGAGGTGACGCTGCGCACGGACGATGGGGTGGAGCTTCGCGGCTGGTACGTGCCTTCGCGAAACAAGGCGGCGTGGGTGCTGGCACATGGCCTGTCGCAGACACGCATGGACCTGCTGCCTGAGGCCCGTGTGCTGCGCGATGCGGGCTATGGCGTGCTGCTGTTCGACTTGCGCGCGCATGGGCAGAGCGGGGGCGAGACGTCCACCTGGGGTGACAAGGAACGCCAGGATGTGCGCGCGGCGCTCGCGTACGTGCGCGCTCAGCCGGACGTGGAGCCGGCTCGCGTGGGGGCGCTGGGGTTCTCCATTGGCTCCGCGGCGGTGGCGGAGGTGGCGGCGAAGGATCCGCAGGTCGCGGCGGTGGTGCTGCTGTCTCCGTTCAACACGCTGTGGCTGGCGGCTGCGTATGACTTCCGCCGCTTTGGTGTGGTGACACAGACGGGGGCGCTGGTGCCGTTCTGGCGGCGGGGGATTGCCTTGGATGAGGTGCGGACCATCGACGCGGTGGACCACATCAAGCCCCGGCCCCTGTTCATCGTCGCGGGGACGGATGAGTCCGGGCAGCCGCTGCTGGACGAACTGTTCGCGCACGTCGCGTCGTATGCGCAGACGTGGCGCATCCCTGGGGCGTCGCACGGCAACTTCGCCGCGACCGCGCCCACGGAGTATCCGCGCAGGCTGCGGGAGTTCGCGGACTCGGCGTTGAAGCCCGTGGCGGGAGAGACTCCCTCGGTGGAGAAGCCTGCGGCTCCGGCCGTGGAGAAGAAGGCTCCGGCGAAGAAGCCTTCACGGCGGACGAAGGCGGGAGCCCGCTAGCTCCGCGCTACGCCTGGGCGGGCTTGGCGACTTCGAGCTTCGCGAGCTGATCCAGGTACATGCGGCCCTTCTCCGGGTCCGTCATGTAGATGAACGCCGCCATGCCCTTGAGCTGGTCCAGCGATTCGCCCTCGCGGCCCGGCTTGCCCTTCAGGCGGTTGTGGATGGCCGCTCGCAGGCGGCGCACCACGTCGCGGGGGACTCGGGCGGCGGGCGTGCCTTCCTTTGTCTCGTTGATCACGAGCCCCGTGACGCGCTGACGGCTGCCCCTGCGGGCGACCCGCGTCTTGTCCGGGTGGACCGTGAAGCCTTCCGCCTCCACCACGTCCTTCACCCGCGCGAGCAGCACCGCCACCGGTGCTCCCTGCGCGCGGCGGGCCTTGGGCGCCTTCGCCTTCGTCCAGGAGAAGGTCAGGTCGTCCGCGTAACGCGTGTATGTGAAGCCCAGCTTGCGCGACAGCGCCGACAGCCGCTTGTCCAGGCGCAGGCACAGCGCGTTGGTGATGCCCGGTGAGGTGGGCGCGCCCTGCGGGAGGGCTCGCGGCCCCTTCGCCACGTGCAGCGTCTTGCCCCGGAAGGTCATGCGCTCGCGCGGCGCTTCCGTGGACATCAGCGCCAGCAGCGTGGACGTGTTCTCCGGCAGGCCGCCCTTGCGCAGGAGGCCCTTCACCCGGCGCCAGTTCACGGAAGGGAAGAAGTCCTTCAGGTCCACCTTCACCAGCACGTCCGCGCCCCGGTGCGCCAGCGCGTTGGTGAGGATGGAGCGCCCCGCCACGAAGCCGTGCGCCGCGCCGTGCACCGGCAGCCGCTCCACGACGTTGGAGAGCACCCAGCGCTGCGCTTCCTTCAGCTCCGGCTTGGGCGACGTGATGGTGCGCTCGCCGCCCGTGCGCTTGGGGATGCTCCACGTCACGTAGTTGGAGCCCGTGTCCACGTCACGGTGGAACGCGAAGCCGCGCAGCTTGGACACGCTCAGGCCCAGCGCCTTGGCCAGGTCCTCCGCGTTGTTCAGCGTGGGCAGGCCGTTCTGGCGCGAGCGCTCCTCGCGGTGCTCCAGGTCGAACTTGTCCGGCAGGCCGGCTTCGTTCCAGTGGATGCCCACGCCCAGGTGGTTCACGTGCGTGGCCTTCCACGCCTCGTGGGCCTGGCGCTCCAGCGCGCGGCGCTCCACCGCTTCGGCCTTCTTCTTCTCCTTCCAGGCCGTCTTCTCCTTCTCCTTCAACGAGGAGAAGTCCACCTCGTCCGCGAGCGCGCCCTTCGATACGAGCTGCGCCTGCACCCATTCATTGGTGCCGCCGGCCTCGGTGATGGCCTTCCAGCGCGTGATGAGGGCGTCGTGCGCGGCCTTCGCGGCCTCGCGCTTCGCGACGGTGTTGGGAGAAGCGGCTGCGGGCGCGACTTCAGGGGCGGCCTGCGGCGGGGCGGCGGGGACGAACGACTCCAGCTTGGCGGTCATCGAGTTACCTTCGACGGGCGCGGCGGCTCAGGGAGGGGCGACGGAGACGAATTCGAGCGGTCGAGGGAGGCCAGGAAGGCACCACCAGCTCACCTGGGGCACGGTAGCCTCACCGGCTCTCCCCTCCCGAGCACTACCGTCGGGGTGGGAAAACGGCGGCTGCGTCGTTGGTTCCGCTTCCCGCCCCGACGGTAGTGCTCGGGAGGGAGAGAGCCAAGAACAGGCTACCTTGCGGAGAGTGTCCAGCATTTCAACCAGAACGGCGCAACGCCGTTCCTACGCTCGAGGCGTTAAGGCTGATGCGGTCCAGACCTCTCTCGACCACTCGCTATTCGGTTTTCGTCCGGCGCCACCATCCTTCCGGCCGCCCCGTCGGCGGCCGGGCCGTTGAGTGAGTGTTTACACCAGAGTCGAGGCCGCGTCGATGTAGCCGTCCGCGGTCAATTTCTCCAAACGGCTGAAGTACGCCGTCCGGGCTTCCGTGTCCGTGTCGAACCAGAGTCGCTGGTGGCGCGAATCGCCCAGGCGGGGACCCCACGTGAGGGCCACCACCTTGCCGTCCAGCGACACGCGATACACCTGCTCCAGTCCCGTGGCCGGGTCGCGGCGCACGTACGCGCGCGTCTCCGCGCGGATGAGCTTGCGGCCCTCCGGCGTCTGACGGAGCGCTTCTTCCTCGGCGCGGCGGCGGGCGTACGCCAGACGCAGCGCGAGCATGTGTTCGCAGGGGCCTTCGCGCAGACCGGAGCGGCGGAAGTGCGGGCAGCCGCAGCCCGCGTCCTTCACGCGGCCCTCCAGGTCCATGGTGAAGCTGGGGAAGAAGCTGCGCACCGCCTCGCGGTCCACGACTTCGCCCTGGATGCGCGTGCCTTCGCCGACCAGGTCGTGCACTTGGGTGAGCTTCACTTCTCCGGAGCCCGGGCCGCCGTCGCCGAGCAGGCGGTGGGCGCGCGCTTCACGCTCGTTGCCGTAGCGCAGCGCGGCCTCGTCCACCGGGGTGGGCATGAGCTCGCGCGGGCGGTAGGCGCCGCGGGACACGTCGAAGAGGACGCGGCCTCGCAGGCATTCGAGTTGGAGCGCGGCGCGCACCTGGTCCTTCGGTGCTCCCGCGTCCTTCGCCAGCACTTCGAAGGCGAGGGGACCGTCCTTGCGCAGGCGGTTGCGCAGCGACTCCGCCAGGCCTTCCGGCACGTCGCGCGGCATCAGCGCGTCGAAGGCGGCGGCGCTGGACCAGCCGCTCTCCGTCCAGCCGGTGAGTCCCAGCGTCAGCGTGGCCGCGCCCAGGTCGATGACCCAGAACACCGGCAGGCCCGGACCCAAGAGCTGCACGTGCACGCTCTTCGCGTGGGGCAACAGGCGCGCGAGCGCGGCGAGGCGCTGACGGCCGAAGGTGCGCACCACCGCGGGCGCGCTGCCCGTATACACGCCGCCGTGGCACTCCAGCACCTGCTCCCAGGGCTCCAGCACCAGCCGGGGCGGAGCGCCGGGGACCAGTTCGAAGCGCAGCGCGCGGGGCGCCTTCTTCGAGCGGCGGGTGCGCAGCGCGAAGAGCAGGTTGTACAGGTCGATGGGCGCGATGGAGCAGGTGGTGGCCGGCAGCGTCGCGGCGGACTGCACCTGGAGGAAGCCTCGCAGCCACGCGTGCGGCACTTCCACCGTGCGCGGGGCTCGGGGCTCCGTGGCGGGGGCGGCCTTCGCGGTGGGGGCGACGTGGGCCTCCAGCACCACCGGGGCGTAGGCGCGCAGGCGGTCCAGCCGGGCGGGCAGGTCCTGCGGCACGTCCAGGAACGTGGAGCCGTGCGCGGCCTGGCGCTTGTCGAAGAGGCTGTTGTCGAAGGCGAGGCGCGCGTAGGCGCTCTCGTCGCGGGAGAAGACCTCCAGCGAGACCTGATCCGGATCCACCGTGAGGACGGGGTCCAGGACGGCGTCCTTCTTCTCTTCACCCTCCAGCGCGTTGTCGAGGAAGGCCTTCTGCGCTTCCCAGATTTGAGCGCTGGCGCGCTTGCCCTGCTTCATCAGGTACGCGAGGTACGCGGTGCGGTCGCGGCCCCGGTAGCGCAGGTCGCTGGAGAGCACCGCGAAGGCGGCGGCCAGCGCGTCGCGGAAGAGGGTGGGGTCCTTCACCTGGCCACTGACGCCCACGGTGCCTCGCGAGCCCTCCAGGGCCAGCTGCACGCGCGAGGCGTCCGGCGTGACGACCACGTCGCTCTGCGCGGCGTAGCTCAGCGCGACGGGATGACGTGCGGTTGCGGTGCTCACGACGGTTGACCTTCCTTCCGGGCGCGCTCAGCGGCCCGGCGTGCACGTTTGTGGGCGCGGTAGGCCGCCTTGCGCAGCTCCACCGACTGCGACTTGTCGAACGCCGCCGTCTTCAGCAGCGCCGCGGCTTCGTCTCCGCCCAGGCGTCCCAGCGCGGCCCAGCCATCCTGCCGCACCTCCGGCTTCGCGTCGGCGGCCACGGACTTGAGCGGCTCCAGGTCCTTCTTCGCCAGCAGCGCGGGGACCGCGAGCCGGCGGCCCTCGCTGGCCGTGAGCGCGGACGTGGCCACCTTCGCGCCCGTGGGGCCCAGGGCCACCGGGTCGAAGGGCTTCACCTCCAGCGCCCAGGCCGAGGACTGCTCCGGCACCAGCGCGGCCAGCACCGACGCGGCGGCGGCGCGCACGGCGGCGTCCGGGTCACCGAGCGCGGTGCGCAGGGCCTGCGCCTCGCTCGTGGCCTTCAGCCGTCCCAGCACTCGCGCCGCTTCCTGGCGCACGGCGGCGGGGGCCTGGGCCTCACCCTTGCGGAGGATTTCGGCGGACGTCGCCACCAGCTCCTTCGCGCCCAGCCGTGAACCCGCCCAGAGCAGGCGCTCCCAGGCGGCGGCCAGCGGCTCCTTCTTCGGAGGCTGCGCGGTGGTCCATGCGGTGGCGGTGCGCCGTTCGGCGGCCACCAGCGCGCGGGTCAGCCCGGCCGTGTCCACGGCGCCGGCTTCACGCGCGTCACCCGTCCAGGTGCCCACGAGCCGCGCGGCCTCTTCGCGGGCCTCCGGCTTGTCGTGGCCGAACAGGGCGATGACCTCCGGCACGGGCATCGCGCCACGGCGGGCGAGGCCGCGACGCAGACGGAGGCGCAGCGCCACGTTGTCCAGCGTGGCCAGGCGGGGCACGAGCAGCGCCGGGTCGCCTTCGCTCGCGAGGTAGGTGGCGGCGGGCTCGGAGATGTCCTCGTGCTCGCTCTGCACCGCGAGGAACTCCACCCGCGTGCGCTCCTTGGGGAAGAGCACGTCCAGCGCCTTGCGTGCGGCGGCGCGGAGGTCGTCGTCCTCCTCGTTCAGCGCGGCGGCCAGGGCGGCCTCGGCGGCCGGGTCTCCGAACTTGCCCAGCTCCTCCGCGACCGTGCGGCGCACGTCGTCGTCCGTCTCACCGTCGGCGAGCAGCGCCTCCAGCTTCACCCGGGCGCGCTCTCCACCCAGGGCGCGCAGGCCGCGCACGCCGGCTTCCTGGCGCTGGAAGGCGGCGCCGTCCGTGGCCGCGGCTTCCACCTTCTCCTCGATGCGGCGGCGGTCCTCGCCGTCGGGCATCCGGTTCGCCAGCCGGCCCAGCGCCTCGATGGCGGCGAACACCATGTCCTCTTCGGCCGGGGCGTCCGGCGTGCCTCCGCCGGCCACCGTCTCCAACTCGGAGAGGGCTCGCACGTCGCCCAGGGTGCCCAGGGCGAGCAGGGCCCGGCCTCGCTCGTGCGGCTCTCCGGCGCGCGCGTACAGCAGCAGGGGACGCAGGGCGCTGGCGCGGCGCTGGTGCGCGACGCCTTCCGCCGCGGGCAGCATCAGCTCGCGGGCTCCGGCGCGGAGGATCTCCTCCAGTGGCTCCACCGCCGCGCCCTCTTCCACCACTCGCTTCGAGTAGTGCTCCACGGCCGCCGCGCGCACGGTGACGTCGCGGTCGTTGAAGAGCTGGACGAGCAGCGCGTCCTGGCCCTCGCTCTTGCCGTGCTCCAGCTCACGGGCGGCGGCCTTGCGGACCTCCGGGTCCTGGCTCTTCACCGCCACGCGCAGGAAGCGCACCGCGAGCGCCGCGTCGCGCTTCTTCAGCTCGCGCTCGTGCTCCTTCAGCTTCTCCTGCTCCGGCGGCCAGGTGAGCTGCATCGCCGCCGTCACGCAGGCGAGGCGCACGGACGGGGCCTCGTCCTCCACGCTCTGGCGCGCGAGCACGTCCAGCGCGTCCGCGCGGTGGGTGCGACCCAACGCGGCCACCAGCTTCGTGCGCTCCGGAATCTCCGTGGCCACCGTCAGGCGCGCGGCCAGCGCGGCCACGGCGGCGGAGGTCCCCAGTCGCGCCAGGGCCTCCTGTGCACGGCGGGCCACGGCCGACGTCTCCGAACGCAGGAAGGTGCCCAGCACCTCCACCGCCCGGTCGTCGCCCCGGAACGCGAGCAGCTCCGCGGCGCGCAGCCGCAGGTCCTCGTGCTCGCTGCCCATCGCGCGGCCCAGGGCCTCCGTGACGCGCGGGTCGTTGGCTCCCGCGAGCCGCTCAATCACGCCCACGCGCAGGTCCGCGTGCTCGCTGCCCAGCGCGGCCAGCAGCGGATCCAGGCTGCCCGGCGGGCTCAGCTTCTCCAGCAGCTCGAAGGCGGACTTGCGCACCTCCGGCAGCGGCGAGTTGAGCGCCGCGGCCACTCGCGGACGGGCCTTGTCACCGCGCTCCGCCAGCTCCTCCAGCGCGGCGCGCGCCACGTCCGGCGACAGCGAGGCCAGGGCCAGCGCGAGCGGCTCGTCGCTGCCGGCGGGGTACAGCTCCTTGAGGCCCGCGAGCGCGGCCCGGCGCACGAGTTGGTGCGGATCCTCCAGCGCGCGCAGCAGGGCAGCCACCGCGGCGGACGTGCCCGCGTAGCCTTCCTGCGTGAGCTTCACCACGCGGTCCACGGCGTCGCGGCGGACGCGGTGGCCTTCCTCGTCACCCGCGGTCACCTGCCGCAGCAGGCCCACGTAGGCGCCGAAGGCGAGGCGGCGCAGGTGATGACGCTCGGCCTGCGTCGCGTTCTGCGGCGTACCGGTGCCCGCGCCATCCGTCGGCTTCACCGCGGAGAAGAGGCGGCGCAGCCAGCTCTTGCCCGTGGCGGAGGCCGTGCCCTGCTTCTCCAGCGTGGAGGGCTGGATGACGTGCGCGGCGCCCTCGGCCGTCTCCGGCTTCCAGGGGGCCTGGAGCGAGCTGGGCCGCGCGACCTTCTGCGCCTCACGGAAGTAGTCCAGCGGCTTGTTGCGCAGCAGCAGCACCTGCGCCGCCGCGTAGCGCTGCTCCGGCTGACCGCTGGAGAGCGCTTCGGCGAGCCCAATCACGCGCTTCGCCCGCTCTTCCTCCGCGGGCCAGTCCTTCATGTCGCCGACCTTCTCCGGACGCGGCGGCAGCAGCACCTCCACCAGGTGCGCGCGGTACGCCTCCGGCTCCGTGCGCAGCTCCAGCGCGCGGGCCGCGGCGTAGCGCACCTCCGGACGGCCGCTGGACAGCGCGCTCGTCAGCAGGTCCGGCGGTCCACCCTCGCGGCTGGCGCGCAGGTCCCGCGCGAGCACGATGGCGAACACCATCTCCTGCACTTCGCGCGCGGAGTCCTCCAGACCGTGCAGCAGGCCGCCGTCGCCCTCGTGGCCCAGGGCCGCGAACGCGAGGATGGCGCCCAGGCGGATGGGCAGGTGCTCATGGCGCAGGTTTCCGGTGAGCACCGGCAGCGCGCGCACGTCACCCAGGCGGGCCAGACCGTCCGCCGCCCACGAACGCGCCGCCACCAGCGAGTGGCCCAGCGCGTCCAGCAGCGCGCCCTCGTCGCCCCGGCGGCTGGCCGTGGCGAGGCCGCGCGCGCCCTGCTCCTGGAGGTCCGACACCTCGTGGGGCAGGAGCGTGGTGGCGTAGAAGCCGAGCAGGCGCCGCGAGCCCAGCGTGGCCAGCGCTCGCGACGCGCGGATGCGCAGCGGGACGAGGATGGCGGGCGGGTACATCCGCTCCAGGTCCTTGTCCGTGATGAGCCCGCGCATGGGCTCGATGATGTCCTCCGCGCCGCGCGGGGCGAGCAGCTCCGAGGCCCGCACGCGCACCGGCAGCGCCGACGCCGCGATGCCCGCGAGCAGCGGCCCGTTCTCGTTCGGGATGAGCTTGTCCAGCGCTTCCAACGCAGCGAAGGCCACGTCCAGGTGCTCGTCCTGCACGCGCTTGAGGAGCGCGGAGCGCATGGCTTCCGCCGGGGCGTGCACGGAGGCCTTGGCGGCCTTCTCGCGCAGGGCCGGGTGCGTGGTGTTGAGCGCGGCCAGGTGCGGCTCCGCCTTCTCCTTGCCGGCCAGCTTCACCCACGCCTCGTAGGCGGCGGTGGCCACGCTCGCGTCGCGGTCCTCCACGGACTTCTTCAGCCGCTCCAGCGCCCAGTCGTCGGTGCCGCGCTGCGCGAGCACCTCCACGGCGCGGGTGCGCAGGTCCGGGAAGCGGCCCGCCAGCGCGCGGTCCAGCGCCTTCACCGGCTCCTTGTCGTTCCAGGCCCACAGCGTGCGGAAGGCCTCGCCGCGCACCTTGGCGGACTCGTCCTCCAGCGCGTCGCCCAGCAGCCCTTCCGCGCCCTCCGCCTTGGCGCCCAGCTTCACCAGCCGGTCCAGGCCGCGCACGCGCACGTCCTCGTGACCGGAGCGCAGCGCGGCCTCCGCGGCGGACAGCGGCGCGTCCGAGTCCAGCGCCACCACGGCCGCCAGCGCCGCGGCGCGCACGTCCCCGTCCGCGTCGTCCAGCATCCACACCAGCCGCTCGCGGGCGCGCGGATCCTGCAACGCCTGGAGCGCGGTGGCCGTCTCACGGCGGATGGCGGCGTCGTCCTCGCGCGACAGCTGGAGCAGCGCGCCCAGGGCGCGGCCGTCACCCAACTGCGCCAGCACGCGCGCGCCACGTACGGCCGTGTCAGGCATGCGGCACGCCATGGCGGCGAGCAGCGGCTCCAGGTCGGCTTCCGTCAGTGCGGTGCCGGCGGGCGTCTTGCCGAAGAGCTGCTCTCGCGAGGCGGCCAGCTCCGCGTCGGTGTTGAACTTCGCCTCCGCGTCTCCGGCCGCGCGCTTCGCCTGGAGGGTCAGCATGCGGGTCACTTCCCGCACCGTGCGCGCGAACTCCTCGTCCTTCGCCTCCAGCGTGGCGGCCAGCGGGCGGCGCTCCAGCACGCGCACCGCGAAGGCCACGCGGCGCACGTCCCGGTCCGCGTCGTCCAGCGCGCGCGCCACCAGCGGCTGCAGGCGCGGGTCGCCCAGCAGGCCCGCCACCGACGCGCGCAGCAGCACCTCCACCTTGAGGGCCGCGGGGCCTCGCTCAAAGGCGAGCTTCAGCGGCTCCGTGCTGTCCTTGGGCGACACGGTGGTGAGCGCGTCCAGCGCGGCGGTGCCCACCTCCGCGTTCGTGTCCGGCAGCTTGCTGGCGATGAGGCCCGGCACCAGCGGCGACGCGCTGCCCAGCTTCGACAGCAGGCGCAGACCCTGCACGCGCGTGTCCACGAAGCGCGAGTCCAGCGCCGTGCGGGGAGCCGCGAGCGGGGACTCCGTCTCCAGCTTCACCAGCGCGTCCAGCGCCGCGGCTCGCACCGTCTTGTCGTCGTCGTTGAGGCGCTCGCGCAGCTTCGGGCGCGCGGCGGTGCGGCCGTGGTTGCCCAGCTCCGTGGCCGCCAGCCGGCGCGCCGCGATGTCCTTGTCCGAGGACAGCACGCCCAGGACGAAGTCCAGCGCCTCCGGCTCCAGCAGGGCCACCGCCTCCTTCACCGCGGCCTCGCGGCGGGGGAGGGCGGCCTTCAGCGCCTCGTTGAAGACGTCGAAGCCGTGGCCGAACGCCGTCGTCTCGTCCGTGGGCTTGCCGTCCGTGCCCAGCGTGATGCGGGTGACGCGGCGGTCCTCGCCGGCCACGAAGAGGTAGCCCAGCAGCTGCTTCGCCTGGCGCGGGTTCGCCGGGGGCGCGAAGGCCACCGCGTTCAGGGCCTTGCTGCCCAGCTCAAAGGTGCGCGGCTTGCGGCGCTCGTCCAGCCGCCAGACCTTCAGCTTGCCGTCGCTGCCCACGGACGCGATGCGCTCCGCCGGGTCCTGGCCCGCTTCCGCCGGCGGCGTGGGCGGGAACACCAGCCCCAGCACGGAGCCCGCGTGGCCGCTGTCCTTGTCGCCGCGAACCTCGAACTCCACCGCGCCGACCAGGTAGCCAATGCGCAGCTTGCCGTCGTCACCCGCGGAGACGAGCCGCCCGTCGCGCGGCGTGAAGGCCAGCGCCCGCACCGCGCCCTCGTGGCCCGGCATGTCCCGGCGCGCACCCGTCGCCACCGTGAACGAGCGCACCACGCTGTCATCGCCCGCGCAGGCCACGTACGTGTGCGTGGGGTCCACCGCCACCGCGCGCAGCGGCTGCGAGGACGCGCTCCACTCCTTGAGCTTCTTCGTGCTGTCCCAGTCCCACGCGCGCACGAAGCCGTCCGCGCCGGCCGTGTAGAGCACCTTGCCGTCGGGGCTCGCCGCCACCGCGGTGCAGCCTCCGGGATGCGCGTTGTGGAGCTGGAACTTCACGGTGCCGTCGGTGAGCGACCCGAAGCGCACGGTGCCGTCCGCGCCCGCCGCGGCGAACTGCTCGCCGGCCAGCGCCACGCCCAGCACGTGCGCGGGCAGGGGTGAAGTCCACAGGACCTTGTTGGTCGCTGGGTCGTACGCGGTGAGGCGGCTGTCGGCGGCGGCGCGGGTGCCGCCCACGATGAGCAGGCGCGCATTGGCCGCCAGCGCACGGACCTTCTCGATGTTGCCGATGGAGAGGTTGGCCATGGTGTCGTTGTCCTAGATGCCGCCGAGCTGCACGCCCGGGTGTGCCGCACGCAGTTGCACCAGCGAGGCCAGGCAGCTCTGCCACTCGCCCTTCGCCACGGAGCCGGTGAACTCGCCCAGCACGGGCGCCACCACGCGGGCGAAGCTCTCGTCTTCCAGACCCAGGTCGCGCACCAGCTCCACCACGCGGCGCTTGGCCACGCTCGCGGACAGCCGGCGCTGCACGTCGCCTTCACGCGCTTCCTTCGCGCGCCCGGGAGGCAGGCCGAACATCATGCGCCGCAGGAACGTGCGCAGCGCTTCCACGTCGCTGAAGCGCGTGGTGCCACCCGCCTCGCGCTCGTCCTTGCCGCCGCCCGCGGGCTTCCAGCCCTCCGGCAGGTGCATCGGACGGTGCTTCTCCCAGAGCAGCCGCACCGCGAACAGGCCCACCTCGCGGTCCGCGCTCTGCATCAGGCCGGACAGCCGCTCCGCGCCACCCAGCCGCGCGTAGTGCCGGCGGATGAGCTCCACGGCCACTTCGCGCGTGCTGCGCTTGGTGGACTCCGTGAGCGCGAACACCTTGCCCGCGTCCAGCTCTTCCGGCTGGAGCGTGTGGCGCGCGTCCGCTCCCGGTTCGCCCGCGTTGAGCAGGGCGTCATAGGCCAGGTTGCGGATCTCCTTCGCGTCCGAGTCCGCCAGCTCGTACACGCGCGTCTGGTAGCCCCACGCACGCAGCTCCGAGCGGGCGATGGTCAGTGCGAAGCGGCGCACGTCGTCGCGCTCATCGAAGAGGGCCGGCCACAGCCGCTCCGCCGTGTACGCCTTGCGCGGCGCGCGGGGGCGCAGTTCGTAGGACTTGGACTCCGGCTGCTCCGGCCCGATGCCCGGGTGGTGGCAGCGCAGGTACATCTGCGCGAACGCACGCACCGGCGGCGGCTGCTTCGCGCCCAGCGCCAGGTCGAACAGGCGCTCCAGGCCCGCGTCCGCGTCGCCCGTGTCGCTGAAGTCCGCGGGCACCACGTTCGCCAGCAGGTAGCGGTGCGCGAAGTCGTGCAGCTGCGGGTCGGCCCGACGCGCCAGCGCCAGCAGCCAGGGCACCGTGAGCTGCCGCGCGGTGAAGAGCTTGCGGTTGCCCAGCAGCTCCAGCGCCGTGCCGCGGAACTTGCCGTTGAAGACGAGCGCCTTCACGCGCTCCACGTCCAGGCCCGGCAGGCTGTCCGCGCGGGTGAGCCACTGCGCCGCCTGACGGCCCAGGCGCGGGTGCGCCACCAGGTCCAGCAGCCACTCCGGCCCGATGTCCGCCGGCTTGTATGTGGACAGGGCCTTCATCGCCAGGTCCTCCACGCCGCGCTGCCGCGACGAGCGCTTCGCCTCCGTCAGCGTCACCTTCCAGAAGTCCGCCGGCATCTCCCCGGCCGCGTACTTCCTGGCGACGTAGTTATTCGCCCAGTTGCGCTGCTCCGGCATGCCCCAGAGCAGCTCGCGCAGGAAGTCGTGAGTGAGCTCCGCGCGGTCGAAGGACTGCTCCAGCGACTTCGCCGCGAACGCCGCGGTGGGGGTGGACAAGAGCAGCCGGCCCAGCAGAGGCAGCCCCAGGTCGCGCGGCTTGTGCTTCTCCAGGGCGGCGGCGGCGAACTTCTGCACGTCGTCCTCGCCCTTCTCCACCAGGTCCGCCAGCCGGTCCGCGGCCAGGTCCTGCGCGTGGCCGCGCGCGTACTCGATGGCGTAGGCGCGGGCCTTGTTGCTGGGGGAGAAGAGCAGCGCGAGCACCGCCTCATGCAGCCCGGCCGCGCGCAGCTTGCCCTGGTGGAAGTCCGGCGAGCCCTGGAGCGTCTCCACCAGGAAGTCGTGCGCGCTGCCCAGCGGACGGCGCGCCAGGCGGTCCAGCCACGCGGGCGTCACCTTGCGCAGCGCCTCCGGGAAGTCCTTGCGCAGGCCCTGGATGGCGAACTTCGCGGCCGGGTCCGACTGGCACGTGTCCAACAGGCGCATCAGCGCGTCCGGCGAGCGCTTCCACGCGTCCGGGTACATGCGCTGCTTCACCATGTCGTTCGGCGGCTGGATGGCGAAGCGCGACGCGGAGTAGCCCTTGCTGTTGTGCGCCCAGATGTGGTGCGCCACCCAGCACTGCGACCACGTCGTCTCCAGGTCGTAGTGCCGGAGCACCTCCACCGCGAACTGCGGGTAGAGCTCCGGGACGGCAGCGCCCAGGTGCCGCAGGAAGCGCCACGCGCGGCGCTGGAGGTAGGTGAGGGTGCCGCCGCTGACTTCGCGGTGACGGCGACCGCCGCGCTCGGTGTCGAAGCGCCAGGCCAGCGCGCCGAACATCTCCGCGTCGTGGCGCGCCTCCGCCAGCTTGTAGATGCGCTTGAGGCCCGCCCACAGGCCGAACTTCAGCGGCGCTTCCTTCACCAGCGTGATGAGGGCGGCGCGCGCGGGCTCGGTGTTCTTCTCGTAGAGGGACACCAGCAGGTCCGCGAGCAGCAGGCGCGGCGGCAGCGGCACGTCCTTCTGCGCGAGGAAGCGCTGCCACGCCTCATGCGAACCCTTGCGGCGGTCCGGCTTGTCGTCGCTCGCGCGCGCCTGCTCCAGGAGCTGCTTCAGCGCGTCGAAGGACAGCGCGCCCTGTGGCAGCGGCGTGTCCGACGTGCGGTCCGGCTGGTCCAGGAAGGCCAGCACGGACTCGGCCAGGTCTGGTGCATCCGCCCTGGCCAGACGTTCGAGGTCTGCTGCGCTCAGCGCGTCACTCGGGGTCATACGTGGGGTTTAACACAGCTCCCCTGCCCCGCGAGGCATGTTGGACCCGCCTCACCACGGAAGCGCGGGGACCTCCACCTCCTGCGTGTCGCCGGTGCCCACCGTCACGTCCTCGCGGAACGAGAGCCAGCGTCCCTCACGTTCTCGCAACACGAGAAGCGTGTAGGGCCCGGGAGGGAGGCGGGCCCAGACATCCCTGCGCGACAGCTCCGGAATGAGCGCCTGTTCTCGCAGCCACTGCACCTCCTTGGATGCGGCCGACTCCGAGGGGGCCGGGACTCGGCCGGGGATGAGGTAGGGCGTGCCCGACTGCCCGCGCTCGCCCCAGCGCAGCCTCAGCGTGGTGCCCTTCGTCGTCACCGGGAGGTCCAGCCGGGTGACGCGTTGCGGCTCGACGTGCACGAGGCGGGGAATGACGGTCAGGGGTGACATGCCCGCGAGCTTCACCAGGTAGTCGCCCGGGTCCAGGTCGCGGAACTGGGTCACGCCGTGGTGCGCCATGGCGATGAGCTGCGCTTCCGGGTCCGCCTTGGGGATGGCCGTCAATGGCGTGCTGACAGGCCGGCCCTGTTCGTCCCGCACCGAGACCTCCAGGCGGGTGGCGGAGGGGAGACGCAATTCGAGCGTGTCCTCGTTGGGGCCCACCCTGCGCTCGAGGGACGCGTGCGTCGCTTCCTGCACGGTGAGCACATAGGGCCGCGATTCCACGGCGGGCAGCTGGAAGGTGCCGTCCAGGCCGGTGATGTCGTCCGCGAAGGATTCGGCGTGCTCCGCGTTGCGGACGTCTTCCGCCGGCAGCGCCAGGGAGACGGACACGCCGGCCAGCGGGGTTCCAGTGGCGTCGTCCACCACGCGGCCCTTGATGACGTGGCCCGTGTCCACGCGCACCGTGCCCAGGTCCACGTCGCGGCCTTCGGGGACGTCCACGTCGCGCTGGGTGAGGGCGTGGCCCGGTATCTCAAAGGTGAGGTGCTGGGGGCCGGGCTCGTCCACGAAGACGGTGAAGGCGCCCTTCGGGTCGCGCACCGTCTCTTCGTTCACGGTGAAGCGGGTGATGGGCGTGCCGTCCTTCCTCGCCAGCCGGCCGGTGATGCGGCCCTGGAAGGCCAGGGTGATACGCACCTCCATGTTCCCCGCGCGGGCGGTGATCTTGGGGCCCTCCCTCTCCTCCAGCCACCGCTGGATGCGGTCGTGGAACGGTTCGTCGGAATCATCTTCGCCCGGCCCGAAGTCGGGTTCGTCCTCGGCGTCGCGCTTTCCGGGCGGCTTGGGCAGCGCGTAGCCCGGCTTCACCGCCGTCAGCTCGTAGTCCCAGTCGCGCGCCAGCGGCTCCAGGACGAAGCGGCCGTCCGGGCCCGTCTTGGCGGAGAGGGGGGAGTACGAGCGGCCGTTGCTGGCCTCGTCCTCCTTCGCGGTGGCGTCCACGGTGACGTCCGCCAGGGGCCGGCCCTCCGCGTCCACGACGATGCCGCCCACGCGTCCGTCCAGGTCCAGGCGCAGCGCCAGCTCCACGGTCTCCGAGCCGCGCAGCACCACGCGGTCGGGCATGAGGCGCTCGTAGCCGCCCGCGGTGGTCCGCATCCACACGGTATAGGTGCCGGGAGGCAGGCCCTTGATGTCGAAGCGGCCGTCCTCGCCCGAGGTCGCCGCGAAGGTCATGCGTACGATGTCGATCTTGTCGTCGTCGTCTTCCGGGGCTTCGCGGGGCTCGTCGTCCTCGCGGGCGCCGGGCGAGGGCTCCGGCTCCTGCTTCACCAGGGAGACGTCCACCTCGTTGACGGGCGTGCCGCGCGAGTTCGTCACGGTGCCGCGCACGGTGGCGCCCGCGTCCAGGGTGAGCTTCAGGTCGGAGGTGGGGGCGCGGACCTGGAGCTTGCGCGGCAGGTAGCCGTCGGCCTCGACGGTGAGGGTGCCGGAGAGGGGCTGGTCCACCTTGATGGCGAAGTGGCCCTCCGCGTTGGAGGTGGCGTCGAAGGTCAGGGGTGCCTCGCGGGGCGGGTGCATCACGATGAGCGAGCGCGCGTACACGGGCGGAGGCGCGCCAGCCGGGCGCTTCCGGGCCGGTGGATGCAGCGACAGGGAGGCGTCCGCCACCGGCTGGCCCGCGGCGTCGGTGATGATTCCCTCCACGAGGAGCGCGGGGGAGAGGACGAAGTCCAGCGCGGGTCCGCCCGCGGCGACGGTGCGGACCGCGGTGAGGTCCAGCAGCCGGTCCGCCACCACCTGGAAGGTGTAGCCGCGGGCCTGGAGGGGGCCCAGGCGGATGCGGCCGTCCGCGTCGGTTCGGCCGAGCGGCTGGAAGAAGGGGGTGACGGCGTATTTGGCGATCTCACTCGGAAGGTTGGCGCTCACCTCCGCCTGGGCCACGGGTTTGCCGGCGGTGTCGCGCACGGTGGCTTCGACGAAGAAGGTCGTGCCCAGGCGCAGCGTCACCTGGACCTCGCGCGGGTCTTCCGGGAGCGTCACCGGTTCGCGCGCCAGGAGGCCGCCCTGCTCCGCCTCCAGGGTGTATTCGCCGGGGGACAGGCCGTCGAAGGTGAAGCGCCCCCGGGCGTCGGTGGTGGTGACGCGATCGCCGTCGACCTCCGTGACGGTGGCGCCTGCGACGGGCTGCTCGCCGTCCACCACCGTGCCCACGATGCGCCGGGGGGAGAAGAGCACCACGTCCTCGGGCAGGGGGCCCACGGCCACCTCCTGCATCCACGCGGTGATGCGTCCCTGTTGGGCGGCGAGGAGGCCATAGGTGTCCTCGGGCAGGGGGCCCAGGGAGAAGCGGCCGTCCGCGCCGGTCCGGGTGTCGAAGAATCGCGCCGTGCCTGTGTGCAGCAGGGTGACCTGGACGTTGGAGAGCGGGGCGCCGTCCTCGTCCACCACACGGCCGGTGAGCGGCTGGCTGACTTCGAGCTCCAGCGTCACGTCCTGCGTGCCGGAGGCGACATCCTCCAGGAGGCCCGCGCCCTGCGAGCCCAGGGCCCAGAGGGTGACCGTCCCCTGGGGCAGGCCCTCCAGGGTGAAGGTGCCGTCCTGGGCGGAGGTGGTGCGCGACAGGACGAAGGCACCGCCCCGGTGGGTCTCCACCAGCTCCTGGACCCAGAGGTTGGCGGTGGTGGAGGCGCATTCCTCCGAGGCCAGGGAGACGTCGGGCTGGTTCGTGTCACACGGCAGCTCCGTCAGGGTCTCTCCGGGCAGGGGGACGGAGGCGGAGACCTCGATGCCGGCGACGGGCCGCCCCTGGAGGTCGACGACGCGGCCCTGGACCTGGAGGGCGCCCTGGGGCGGTGGGGGCGGCGCGGGGGGGAGCTGGCGGCGCGCGGCGCTGGCGGCCGGGGGGGACGCGGGGGTGGTGGGAGTGGGGCGCAGCCACCAGAAGACCCCGGCTCCGATGAGGAGCGCGAGCACGACGCCTCCAATGACCACCGCCGACGGCTTCCGCATGGCGCCCCTCCAGGGTGGGCGACTGTAGCAGCAGCGCTGACGCAGGCCCCGGGGAGGGCCGTCCGGCCGGCCGCGTCAGAGGGCGCGGCGAAAAAAATCAGGGCCGAACCAAGGTTTTTCGCGGCCGACGTATTGAAGGCGAGGTGGGGATGCTGGGGGCAGAGCCACCAGGATCCAAGGGCTCGGGACGCAGAGCGGACCGGGCAGAGGGGGAAAGGGTTTCGGGGGTCGATCTTCCGGGACTCAAGGTTTTCGGTAGTCGACGTCTTGAAGGAAAAGCAGGACGGACGCGGAGCTTTGGGGGCCGCATCCGGATGAGGGGGACCCCTCGGGGGAGGGGTTGAGTTACTGGGAGCGCGTCGAGGGGGCGCGCTCCCAGTATTTTTTTGTGCGCCTGCCTATCCGCTGGAGACCACCCGTAAGGGTTGGGCACCTTCGCGGGAGGACTTCGTGGCGCCGGGCAGCTCCAGGACGTGGGCGCCTTCCGCTTCGAACTGTTCGCGCAGCCACGGGTGGCAGGTGAAGGCGATGACCTGGTGGGCTTCCGCCAGCCTCGCGAAGAGCCGCACCGCGCCCCGGGCCCGTTCCGGATCGAAGTTCACCAGCACGTCGTCCGTGATGAGCGGCAGCGCGCCCCGCGTCTCCCCGAAGTCGCGGATGACGGCCAGCCGGAACGCGAGGAACAGCTGCTCGCGCGTGCCCCGGGACAGCTGCTCCGCGCTCCAGTCCCTGGCGCCGTCGCTCACCCGCAGCTCGCGCGCGTCCCCGGCCGGGATGAAGACGCGGCGGTAGCGCCCCGCCGTCAGCTCGGAGAACAGCTCGCTCGCCAGTTGGATGACGCGCGGCTGCTGCTCCTCCTCGAACCTCCGGCGGGCCCTTCCGAGCAACGCCAGCGTCAGCCGGTCCGCCGCGTAGCGCGTGGCCAGCTCCGCCGCCTTCGCGCGCAGCGTCTCCTCATGGATGCGCAGCCGCGACACTCGGTCGTCGTTCTCCCACTGCGACAGCTGCGTCTTCAGGCTGCCCTGCTCCGTGAGCACGGCTTTGTGCCGCTCGCCCTCGGCCTTGTGGCGCTCGCGCAGCGTGGCGAGCTGTTCCTTCAGGCCCGTCTCACCGCCCGCCGCGTGGACCTCCTCGTTCGCCGCGTTCTCACCCAGGCCGGTGAGTGCCTGCACCCGCTGGACGTGCTCGCGCACCCGGGCCGCCAGCTCCGCGTACCTTCGCGCCTGCACCGCGCGGCGGCGGAAGGTGGCCTCGTCCTGGCATCCGCCTTCCGTGAGCAGCGCCTCCCACGCCTGGTCCTCGTCCAGCGCCAGCTGGTCCAGGCGCGCCTTCTCCGCCAGCAGCTCGCCGCGCTGGCCGTCTAGGTGCCGCTGGTCGGCCGCCCTCGAGCGCACCTCCTCCAGCGCCACGGACACCCGCGCGGCCACCGTCTCCGGCGGCCCCTGGGGCAGGCCCGCCGCCCGCGCTTCCTGCAGCAGCCGCGTCGTCACCGCGTCGCACGCGGCCTCCGCCACCGTGAACTCCTCTTCGTCCGTGCGCAGGTCCAAGCGCCGCTGTCGCAGCGCCGCGGCATCCAGCCACAGCGTCAGCGCCGACGCCGCGGAGAGGGCCTCCGGGAAGCGGCGCGCCACCAGGAACGCCATCCACTCCTCGCGCAGCACCTCCTCGCGCTGGCTCGCGCGCAGCCGCGCCTCCTCCACGCGCTGGTCCTCGCGCACTGACGCGTCCCAGGCCGTGCGCAGCGTGTCCTCCTCGCGCACCAGCAGCTCGCGCCGCTCGGCCTGCGTCAGCTGCTCCGCGAGCTGCGACTCCTGCGCGGCCAGGTCCGACAGCGACGCGCCCGGGGACAGCCCCGCCGCGCCGGAGGCGTTCAATAGCTCGCGTTGGAGCAGTTCCTCGCGCGCGCTCATCGCCGCCTGCACCGAACGGAAGCGCTCCTCCTCCTGCTGCCGCCAGCGGTGCCGCGCCGCCTGCGCCTCCAGGCTGGCCTTGCGCGCCGTCTCCACGCGGTGGCGCACGAACAGCAGCAACCCCACCAGCAGCAGGCCGCCCACCGCGCACAGCACGCCCACCGACGGACCCGCGAGCCACGCCGCGAGCGCCGCGAACCCCAGCGCCACGAGCGCCGCCGCCACGACCCACGACAGCGGCAGTAGCGAGCGCAGCGGCACCGCGTCCGTGGGCGCCCGCACTCCGTCCATCTGACGGCGCTGCTCCAGCCGCTGCTCGGCCAGCCGCTCCAGGTCCCCGCGCACCGCGCGCATCCGTCCCACCGCCGCCTGCCGCTGCCGCACCTGCGCGGGCCGCTCCTCGGGCAGCGCCTCCAGCTCCGCCTGGACCCGCCCCAGCGCCGTCTCCAGCCGGGCCCGTTCCTCGCGCGTGCGCGCCTGCTCCGCCTCCGACTGCGCGAGCGCCGTGTCCGCCGCGTCCAGCCTCCCCGCGATTGACTCCAGCTCTCCTCGCGCCCGCGCGCCCAGGTCCATCGCGAGCAGCCCGCCCGCGTCCACCGCGAGCCCCAGCTCTCCCAGCGACTGCTCCAGCTGCCGCCGCCGCGAGGTGAGCGACGCCCTGCGCGCGGGCAGCGAGCGAAGCTGCTCGGAGTGTCCGGAGTACGTGGCCAGCGCCGTGCGCAGGGACTCCGCGCGCTCGCGCACGGGCCATGGGGCCGCCAGCCGCTCCCGCGCTTCTTCGATGGGCGCCAGCCGCTCATGCAGCTGCGCCTGCTGGGCCCGGTACGTCTTGCGCCGCTGGAGCACGTCCTCCAGCCGCGTCTCCGCGCCCGGCGGGAAGGTGTCCAGCACCGGCAGCGTGGCCAGCTCCGCCCGGTCGCGCGCGAGCACCGCCAGGTCCCCCAGCGCGGACTCCAGGCGCGAGGCGTGGTCCAGCTCATGCTCGGTGTGCTTGCGCGCCACCTCCAGCGCGTGGCCCTCCGCGATGCGCTCCGCCAGTTGGTCGCGTGTGGAGAAGTAGAGCGCGGGCCGGTCTCCCGCTTCGCGCAGCGTCTGCTGCACCTCCTCCAGTTCCTTCATCACGCGGTTCAACTCCGGCTTCTGCCCGCGCGGCGCGTACAGCGCTTCGGCGTCCTTGCGCAGCCGCTCCACCGCCTCCGGCAACCTTCGCGCGCCCTGCATGCCCGCGGCGAACAGCGCCTCCGACACGCCGCGCTGCTGCGCGAGCCGCTGGAACGACGACAGCTCATCCAGGCGGAAGGCGAACACCTCGAAGAACAGCTCGCGCGGTACGTCCGCCAGCGCCTGGTCGAGCAGCGTCTCCGGCAGCGGCTGTCCATCCAGGCCGCGCACCGTGAGCGTGCCCTCCGACGCGCGCTTGCCCCCGTGGCGGTGCACCACCAGCGGGCCCGACGCCGTCTCCAGCCACAGCTCGCCGCCGAAGAGCGCGCCCTCCGGTTCGTAGCGCTCTGGCTGGCCGCGCTTCTCGAAGCCGAACAGCACGCCGCGCAGGAACGCCAGCAGCGTGCTCTTGCCCGCCTCGTTGGGCCCGTACAGCAGCGTGAGCCCCGGCCCCGGCGTCCCCGAGTACCCCCGGAAGTGCCCGAAGCCGTCCACCTGGAAGCGGTTGATGCGCAGGCCCGGCTTCATGATGCCTCCTCGTGGAGTTGCTCCACGCCGCGCTGGCCCGCCTGTGCCACCAGCTCCGGCCGGGGCGCCTCCAGCGCATCCACGCCCAACCGCTTGAGGCGCTGCCCCAGCGTCGTCAGGTCCTCGTCGTCCCACAGCGACGCGAGCGCTTCGTCGTCATGGGACAGGGCCTGCGCCTCCTCCAGCAGCGTGCCCAGGAAGCCGCCCCCGGCGCGCACCGCCTCCAGGTCCACCTCCGGCCGGCTGCCATCGCGCAGCGACTCCAGCAGCACCGGCGGGTGCGCGCGCGCCAACCGCTCGCGCAGGTCCGCCTCCAGCTGCGTCCTCGCTCCCGGCCGCGCGAGCTCCCGATGCAGCGGGCCGCGTCCAGCCAGCGTGAGGCGCACCGCGTGCCCGTCGAAGTCCTCCGCGCAGCGCGACTCCACCACCTCCGTGGCCACCGCCTGGAGCATGTCCAGCGACGTGACGCCCGCGAGCGGCACGTCCAGCCGGTGCCAGCGCACGCGGTCCACCGGCACGAACCTCCTGCTCGCGACGCCGTCCTCCACGTCCACCACCACGCAGCCGCGCTCGCCCGTCTCGTGCACGTGCCGGCCCTGCGGGTTGCCCGGGTACACCGCCACGCCGCCGCCGGGCAGCAGGTGCTCCGCGCGCGTGTGCACGTGGCCCAGGGCCCAGTAGTCCAGCCCGCCCGCCGCCAGGTCCGCGGCCGTGCAGGGCGCGTAGTTCGCGTGGCCCGCGTCGCCGCCCAGGTTCGCGTGCAACAGGCCCACGCTGAAGTGCTCGCCGGTGCGGCGGAATCGCGCGGACAGGTTCTCGCGCACCTCCACGTCCGGATAGGACACGCCCTGCACGTGGCACAGCCTGCGGCCCTCTCGCTGGACCTCCACGTCCTCCCACTCCGGCCCGAACACCTTCACCGACGCGGGCAGCCCCAGCGTGCCGGTGTCCCCGCTCAGCGGATCATGATTGCCGTGGACGATGAAGGTCTGGATGCCCGCGCGGTCCAGCCGCGACAGCTCCGTGCGCAGGGCCAGCCGCGCGCGCACCGAGCGGTCCTTCACGTCGAACAGGTCCCCGGCCAGCAGGAGGAACGTCACACGCTCGCGCAGGCACACGTCCACGATGCGCGCGAGCGCGTGGAAGGTGGACTGCTGGAAGCGCTCCAGGAGCGGGCCGTGCGTGGCCACTCCCCGGAACGGCGTGTCCAGATGGAGATCCGCGGCGTGCACGAAGGAGAAGCGCATCGTGCGGGCACCGTACCCGAGTCCCGTCGTCCCTCGACTTTCCCGCCCCCAGGTGTGATGCGCCTGTGGACACAGGACATGTCCCCAGGTCGTACGGGGAGTTCACCGGTGGAAATCCGGCACGTTGGATGCGCGTCCAGCCCTCTTGCGCTTCCTGGGCGCCCGGCAACGCGGGCGCTGATGAAGATTCGAGGAGGGGCGCGGGCGCGCCACCAGGGCACGCCCGCGCCGTCCCGAGGCTCAGTGCCTAGCGGGTGGGCTCGGGGACCGTGCCGGAGCCGGTGTTGCCGCCGGTGGTGCTGCCCGAGCCACCGGAGCCCTCCATGCCGGTGCCGGTGCCCTCCTCCATGCCGGAGCCGCCCGTGCCCGAGTCGTAGCCGGAGCCACCCGTGCCCGAGTCGTAGCCGGATCCGCCCGTGCCCGCGTCGTAGCCGGATCCGCCCATGCCCTGGTCCATCGTCGAACCTTCGCCCTGGCTCGGGGGTGGGCTCGTGCTCTGTTCATGCCCCGCACCCATGCCGGGCTCGGTGCCCTGGGTCCCCTGGGTGCTTCCGGAGCCTCCCGTCCCGCCGCCCATGTTCTCCTGCGAGCGGTCCTTGCTCTGGCACCCGGTCAGGGCCAGCGCGCCCGCCACCGCCCCCAGCACCATCCATCGCGTGAAACCCTTCATGCTCGACCCCCCTTGTTGGTGTGACGAACCCAAGGCTGGGGGTGCGGCGACGCAGGGACATCGTCCGGGGGCTGCACGCCGCCGGGCCGCCCTCCCCACGTGCCATGGGGCAGGGGCCCGCCAGGCCGCATGCTCGGGAGTGATGGCTCAGGCCTCACGGCGCAGCACGAGCAGCGCGTACTCCAGGCCTCCATCCAGCAGGCCCTGTTGCAGCCACAGGTGCTCGCGGCGCGACTCGGTGCGCACGGCGTTGAGCGCGGCGCGCAGGCTGTGCGCGTCCGTGGGCGCACGGGCCAGGTGCTCGTGGACGCGCAGCTCCGAGCCCAGCGTCCAGAAGCCCACCGCTTGCGCGGACACGTCGTCGTGCGCCTCCAGCTCCAGGCCCGCATCGCGCGCGTCGGCGAGGAACGCGTTCACGCTGCCCAGGTGCCGGCTCCACGCGTTCTCGGAGGGATGCACGGCGTTGGGCCGCACCCAGAAGCAGTCCGCGACGGCGAGCATGCCGCCGGGCTTGAGCCGGGCGTGCACGCCGCGCAGCCACTCCGCGCGGGGCAGGGCGCAGGTGTTCTCCACGGCGATGACGGCGTCGTAGCTCTCGCGGGTCCGGGGCGGCTCGCCCGTGCACTGCCGGACCTGCACGTGCGCGCCCATGCCCGCCTCGTGCACGAAGCGGCGCACCTGCTCCAGGTGCGTGGGCACGGTCACCATCGCCGTCACGCGCGCGCGGTGCTCCTGGGCCCAGTACAGCGCGCTGCCGCCCAGCACGCTGCCCATGTCGAGCACCTCACCGCCGTCCGGGAAGGGGCCCATGGCGCGTGCCAGCTCCGCGAGCATCGCTTCCTGCGAGTCCCTCAGCCGCTCGCGCAGCTCCGGCCCCGGCGTGCCGGGCGGAGGCAGCCGGTCCACCAGGCCCGTGTGGCAGTACACGCGCGGACTCGTACCCTGGCGCGCGAGGCCGCGCGCGGCGAGGGCTTCATGGTAGGCGCGCACGTCGAACAGGGTGAGCAGGGGCGGGCCGCTGGACGGGGCCACCGCCTCATTCGCGTCGCGCCCGCGCGTCAGGGTCGTGGACGGCGTCAGGGTGGGGGCGCTGAGGGGCTTCATGGGTACTCCCGGGGCAGCAGGATGCGGAGCAGGGCGCCGCCGCCCGGTCCGTTGTGCCGGTGCAGCAGGCCTCCGCTGGCGCGGAGCAGGCACTCGCTGGTGTAGAGGCCCAGTCCCGTGCCCTGGGACTTGGTCGTGTAGAGCTCCTCCGCGGGCGCGTTGAGGCGCTCCGGAGGGAAGCCAGGTCCGTCGTCCTCGATCTCCACCTCCAGGCGCCCGCTGAGGGGTTCGGTGCGCGCTCGGATGAAGACCCGGGACGCGCCCTGTTCGCCATTGCCCTCGCATGCGTTGACAACCAGGTTCTCCACCACCCGGCGCAGCGTGAGCGGCCCGCCGCGCAGGAGCGCTCGAGGCGGCCGCGACATCTGCATCTCCACGTGGATGTCCACGTCGGGGAAGCGCAGGGACACCTGGGCCTGCACGGACTCCAGCACCAGTCCCAGGTCCACGGCCTCCGGCTCCGTGCCGGCGAAGCGGCGGCTCTTGGCGCGCACCTCCTTCACCATCTCCTGGAGCTGCCGCAGGCTGTCCTGGAGCTGGCGGGCCTGGTCCTCGAAGCCGGTGCGCGCGAGCACGCCGCGCTGCGTGCCGAAGGCCTTCATCATGTCCGCGGCGGTGCCGGCTTCGTGCAGCGCCTGGTCCATGCCCTGCTGGTGGCCCAGGATTTCCGCCATGGCCTGGGTGAGGCGGCCCACGTCGCGCTCCTGCTGCTCCACGAGCTGCGCGTGCACGGCGGCGCGCAGGCGGTCCGCGTCCGAGCGGGCCTGGTCGTAGCGCATGGCGAGCGAGCCCAGGTACAGCTGGGCGACGAGGGCCGCGGGGCCCACGACGGCGAGGAGCAGCCCGTTCTGGGAGTGCCACGCCAGGGCCGCCGCGCCCAGCAGGGCCACGAGCGTGCCGACCATGAGGAAGGGCTCGCGCCACGTCACCCGGTAGCGCCGGCCGTGCACCGCCGAGGTGCCGATGAGCAGCACGCCGAGGACGAGCGCTCCGCGAGGCGCGGCGAGCGCGGTGAGGCCCGCGAGGAAGAAGTGCTCCAGCGCCAGGCCCGGCAGCCACGCGAGCCAGCTCCCGGCCCCCACGCGCCGGTGGCGCGCGTGCACGCAGGCGAAGGCGACGCGGTGGACGGCGCCGGGCAGGAAGCACGCGAGCGCGGGGGTGAAGGGCACGGCGAAGAAGGGGTGGGCGCCGGGTGCCCACGCGACCGCGCCCACGAGCGCCGAGCCCCGGAGGAGGTAGCCCGCGAGGGGGCGCGCACGCAGGGACGCGAGGAGCCGGCCCGCGTCCTGGGCGCGCATCCAGCGGCGAAAGGCCGTCACTCCCTGGCAGGAGGACAGGGGCGGGGACTTCATGCGCGCGCTCCGGTGCCGGACCGGGACACGGCGGCGCGGGCAGGACGGGGCCCGGACGGATGAAGGTCTCCGCGATATGGACGCATGCTGGTCAACCCCCCGGCACCAGGCACAGCCCTCGACACGGAGAAGCAAAAGCGACGGGGGCGCCCCGGTCAAACGCGGGGGCATGGACATTGTTGGCCAGTCCGCCGTCCCTGGCTTCCCGGTCAGGGAGAGTGATGACTCCTGTCCGGAGCGACAGTGCTTGGGAGGGTGTGCGGGGCGCGATAGAGGGGCGCCCCATGCGTGACAGAATCCAGACGGTGTTGCGGCAGCTGGCCCAGGTTCCGGAGTTGGAGGTGCGGTGGCTGCACACGTTGTCGCTGCTGGAGTTCATCGGGGCGCGGAAGATTTCGCGCACGGTGGCGGACCGGCACCCGTCGCAGGAGGTGCTGGGGCACCTGGCGGACGAGACGCGCCACGCGTTCACGTTCAAGCGGCTGGCCTGTGAGGTGGCGGGCCGCGAGGACGTGACGGAGTTCCTGAGCGTGGGCGCGGCGTCCGCGTGGTTCCAGTCGTTGGATCGGCAACTGGCGGAGTGGGTGACGGGCGTCACGGGAACGACGGACGTGTACCTGCACTACCTGCTCACCACGTCGGTGGTGGAGCGCCGGGCGATGGTGCTCTACCCGCTCTACAAGGCGGCCACGCGGCACGCAGTGGTGCGCGAGGAGCTGGGGCGCGTGGTGGTGGAGGAGCAGTCCCACCGCCGCGCCATCGAGGACGCGTGCATGGAGCGCCTGGAGAAGGTGGGCACGACGCTGGAGCCCGCGCTCGCGCTGGAGGAGCGCCTGTTCGAGACGTTCCTCACCCAGCTGGAGAAGGACGTGGCCCAGGCGCTCGCGGGAGCGCAAGCGGCCTGATTGCATCTCCGAAGCGCGAGGACTAAGTGACTCACTTCCGCATCAGAAGTGAGTCAGGAGTGCTCGCCATGTCCCATCGATTGCAACCCACCGTTTCCGACCCGGTCATGGAGCAGGTCCAACGGCTGCGGCGCGAGCTGGGTGGGGACGTCTCGGAGATCATCACCGAGGCCATCAGCCTGCTGGACAAGGTGGTGCTGGAGGCGCGCCGGGGCTCCCGGCTCGCCTTCGTGCCGCTCCAGCCCGGACAGCCCCTGCGCGAGTACAGCTCTCCAGCGCTGACCCGGCTGGAGTGGAAGGCGATGGACGAGGAGTCCATCGTCCTGCCCGCGAAGGACTTCGACCGGGTGGCCAAGGCGGTGGCTGCACCCCCGAAGCCGTCGCGCGCGCTCCGTGAGCTCTCCCGTCGCCGCCGTCGCGAGCGCCCTTAAGGATGCATAGTTTTGTGACTGCTACTTCGCTTTCTCATAGGCTTTTGCAACTGGCTCCAGAAGCGGTCTCACAGCCTCAACCGCATCCTTGAGTCTTTTGATTTGAACATCAATGGCAGGTTCCTTTGTTGCGGCGCTGTGATGTCGACGGAATGCGCTTTGCTCGAAGTTGAGATATCCATCGGCAAGCATCCTGAGGAGTTCGCGTTGTTGGTCATCTCCTGGTGACGCTGCGAGCATTGCTTCTGCGATTCCTAATGCAGCTTTGCGGTCTCGGTAAATAACGGCTTGTTCAGCATGGGACCGGTGAAGTTCTGCAACGTACTTTAAGGCCCATCCCGCAAGGAGCAGAAACGCTATGCGGCCTGTCACGAGAAGAACGATTTGGTCAATTGGGATTCGGTAGGCTGAACCAGCAGATGGAGGCGTTGGTAGGGCAGGCCAATGAATGAAAAGTATGTAAATGCCAGTTATGAGCGTGAGGGCGATGATAGCCATTGACACAAGCATCCAGCTGGCTTGGTTTTGATGAAAATTGGCAGCCTCCAAGAAGGATTCTGATTTTGTTGCAAAGTCAGCTTTTACGACTTCCTTGACCTTCTCGGTGGCATCTAGTCCGCGCAGCATCGCGGACGCGTCATCGAGATAGCCACTCATTTCGGAAATCAGGCTGTCAAAAGATTTTGTTTCTTGTTCGAGAATTCTGGCGACTTCGATGTTTGATTTGGAGGTGAGTTGGTTGATTTTATTGCCTAGCTCCATCAAGTCTCGCTCAAGTTCGCGAGCATGCAGTTGGGCCGTTTCGCGCTCAGCGTGGTTGCTGGCAAAGCCAACTGCTTGTTGCTGCTTTGAATACTCTTGTTGTAAGTCTTGAAGTTGGAGATTTGCTTTGTCACGTGCCTCGGTGGCTGGTCGTTGTATTTCAGTACTTACCTCGTGAGCACGAGTTAGCGCCGACCGAGAACCCGTTCGAATGCGCGTCACTGCGTCCATGAGGCGCGCAGCAAATCCAGGATGGTCAATGGAACGCCTGAGCTTTGCTTCGATGCTTTCCTGCATGCTCCTAAGCGAATCTAGCGCCTGATTCGTAGTGGGCACTGCGTCTTCCTCCTTTGTTCTCAGTCATGAAGCCTGGGGCGCAATAGAGCCGCAAGCCATCTACGCTCATACTTCGAGGACGACGCCTGAGCCGTCACTCCGGCGACGCGTCTTCTTCGCCGTCACCGCTCGCACTGGACAGCACCAGCTTCCCGCCCGTCCACGCCGCCTGGAGGTTCCTCGCGCGGCGTGCTCGCTTGCGGCTCAGCTCCACGCCCACCGCGTCCAGACCCAGCGCGTTGGCCACCGCGAGCGCGGTGCCGTGGCCACAGAACGGATCCACCACCGTGCGCGTGCGCGTCTGCTCCAGGATGAAGCGGCACGCCACCAGGCACGCGTTGAGCCCCATGCCTCGCGTCCACGTCACTTCTCCGGGGTCCGGCAACACGTCCGCCGTGGACTTCGCCGCGTCCGTCTTCAACCCCCGGCTGAAACACAGCAGGTGCGAGTACGCCGGCCTCCCGAACGTCACCGTCCCCGGCGTCCTGCGACACACCACCTTGTGCCAGAGCGTGTCGCACCCCGCGGCCTCCGCCGCCTTCGACACCAGGTAGCCCTTGTCCACCCACGCCCCGTCCTTCTTCACGTCGGACTGGTAGAACACCGCCACCCCGTCCGCCGGCACCCGCGACAACACCTTCGCCGCCGCCCCCACGAACCAGTCCTTCCACTGGGGCACCGTGAGCTGCGGGAACTCGGAGACGTCCGGCATCGACGCCACCATCGAGCACCCCTCCAACACCGGCCGCGCGTCCAGCCACGCGAGCGCGTCCTCGCAGTACACCGTGCGCTTCGCTCCCGTCGTCCCGCTGCGTCCATCCGTCATGACGCACCCGAGTCTGCCGTAAGCGCGCACCCGCTCCCACCCTTCATTCCCTCCACGTGCACCTACCCGTCAGGACAGCTCGCCCCTCGGACCGTCAGGCAACCCTCGAGCAGGTGGACGGCCATGCCCCACTCGTGGCTTGCTACGCCTCCCCTGCAAGACGTGACTTCTCAGTCTTTCCCCCCGAAGAGGACAGCCCCCATGCCCACGACCACCGCGACGGATGGAACACCCCTGAACTACCGGGTGTTCGGGGACGGTCCTCGCGACGTGGTGCTGGTGCACGGGTGGATGGTGTCCGGCGCGGTGTGGGACTCGATGCTGGAGAAGCTGGACATGACCGGCCTGCGGCTCATCGTCCCGGACCACCGGGGCACCGGGGCGTCCGGACGGCCGGCGTCGGGGTACACGCTGGAGCAGTACGCCAAGGACGTGCTCGCGGTGGCGGACCACGCGAAGGCGCAGCGCTTCGTTCTGGTGGGCCACAGCATGGGCGGGCAGATCGCCAAGTGGGTGGCGGCGGAGTCGCCTTCGCGCGTCAGCGGACTGGTGCTGCTCAACACCGTGCCCGCGTCGGGGCTGCCCCTGCCTCCGGACGCGGCCGGGCTGTTCCGCACCTCCGCGGGGGACCGGGAGAAGCAGAAGACCATCCTGGGCCTGGCCTGCAAGCAGCTGTCGCCGGAGTCGCTGGAGGTCCTGCTGAAGGACTCGGGCGCGGTGTCGAAGGACGCCATCGAGCAGTGCTTCGATTCCTGGACGGCGGGCGGCTTCGCGCACCGGCTGTCCGCCATCACCGCGCCCACGCTGGTGGTGGCCACGGATGATCCGTTCCTGCCGCCCGTGTTCCTCAAGCAGGCGGTGGTGGGGCTCATCCAGAACGCGCGCATGACGCACCTGCCGGGGCCGGGGCACTACCCCCAGGTGGAGCGTCCGGCGGAGACGGCCGCGCTGGTGTCGGCGTTCCTCGCGGGCAACACCGCGCAGGCCTGAAGGAGGACGTGCCATGGCCTGGGGTATGTCGTTCGAGCGCGACGCCGAGCACGACGTCGTCACCGCGCACTTCACCGACTGCATCCTGGTGTCGGACGAGGACGTGTTTCGCTGGCGGGACGAGGTGGAGGCGCAGTTCGCCAAGTTCAACGGCCGGGTGGACCTGCTCATCAACCTGAGTGGGCTCATCGTCCGCCACACGGCGGGACGCACCTTCGGCAAGGTGCGCCGCGAGGTGCTGGAGCGCAACACGCACCGCTCGTACCGCTACGGCGGCGACGAGATGACGCTCATGTACATTGGCACCAGCGGCGTCATCAACGGCGCCGCGGTGAACCACTTCCCCACGCGCGAAGCCGCCCTGGCGGCCCTGCTCGCCGAGCGCGAGAGCCTGCGCAAGCGCGGCTTCACGCCGTTCCTGCCGGGTGTCGTCACCTCCAAGCGCTGAAGGCGTTCGCTACACGCCGGCGAACCACTCGTAGCCCCGGTCCTCCCAGGTGCCCCCCGTGGCCTCCGGGAGGAAGCGCACGGTGGTGAGGTACTTCACCATCTTGTAGCCCAGCTTCACGCCCGAATAGAGGCGCAGCGGCGCGCCGTGGCCGGGGATGAGCGGCGCTCCGTTCATGCCGTACGCGAGCACGGTCTGCGGGTGCAGCGCGCTCGGCGCGTCCCAGGACGAGTAGTAGCCCTGGTCGAACGAGCGGAACTCCACGAACCCCGCGCGCGTGTCCGCGCCCACGGCTTGCGCCAGGTCGCGGAGGCTCACTCCGTGCCACGACGCCACCGCGCTCCAGCCCTCCACGCAGTGGTGGCGGATCCGGTAGTCGGTCCGGGGCAGCCGCTGCAATTCCTCCAGCGTGAAGGCGCGCGTCCGGGCCACCAGCCCGCCCACCTCCAGCCGCCAGCCAGCGGGGGCCAGGGGCACGTTTTCGGAGAGGAAGTACTGGGGGAAGTCGCCGGGTGGGGTGAGCTGCTCGACGGGCTCTTCGCGGGCGAGCCGGCTGGGGTGGAAGAGGGCGGATTGGGCGCGCTCGTTGAAGCGGTCCATCACGCCGAGGAAGCCTGCGCGCGGATGTTGGGAGTCGCAGGCGCTGGTGGCGAGCGCGGTGGCGCCCAGGAGGACGCGGCGGCGGGTGAGGACGCGCTCAGACATCGGGCTTCCTCCCGCCGGTGATCATCTCTCCGAAGGTACGCGGGTGCAGGGCGACCAGGACGACGTGGCCCACGGTGAAGAACGCGAACAGCGCGAGCAGCAGCAGGTGCACGAAGCGCGCGGGGTCGTAGCCACCGAAGAGGGCCGTGAGCCACTGGAGCTGCACGGGCTTGTAGAGGACGAGCCCGGACAGGACGGACAGCGCGCCCATGAGCAGCGTGGCGCTGTACGCCAGCCGCTGGAGCCCGTTGTAGAGCCCCGTTTGCGCGGGCGCGGGGCGCAGCCGCAGGTAGTACGCGAGCGTGGCCACTGCATCGCGCGTGTCGCGGCGCGGGAGGAACAGGCGGCGGCGCCACTCGCCGCTGATGGCGAGGTAGAGCACGTAGACGAAGCCGTTGAGGGCCAGGAACCAGCCGAACGCGAAGTGCCAGCTTCGCGCCCCCGCGAGCCAGTCCCCCAGGCGCAGCCACGACGGCGGCACGGCGTCCTGGAAGGGATAGAGCGCGAAGGGCCTCCCGCGAGCTCCCATGAGCGGATACGCGACGAGGATCTGCAACCCGCTGGCCGCGAGGATGGCGAGCAGCGGCACGTTGGCCCAGTGGGCGAGCCGGATGGGCCAGGGCTGGGGACGGCGGGACTCGGGCGGGTGCACTCGGTGGAATGCAGCACCGCGATGCGGTCCGGGACCATGCGGCGGGAGGGTGGCGCGAACGCTCGGGAGAGGACTTCGCTGTCGCGGTGTGAAGCCCTCCTGCCGGAGTTGGGCAACGACCGGTCGAGCCGTACAGCGCCGAGCAAGGATTGCCGTAGCACCGGCCCTCGGGTCGCGGGGGATTGGCAGGCATTGGACGGCGTGTGGTGCGCACAGGGGCGGCGGGTCCCGTGGATTGGACGGGTGGGAATGAGCCGGTATCGTTCTCATCCCGTCCGCCTTCCCCGAGGATGCCGTGACCCTGAAACCCGCCCGTGTGTTGCACCTCGTGGGGTTGTTGCTGCTGAGCACGTTGGGTTGCGTGGAGGAGGAGCCCGCCTTCACGGCACCGCTGGCCGGTGGTGCGCGGCTCGTGGTCGCGCCGCCCCGGTCCCTGGAGGTCATCGAGGTGACGGCCTCGGTGACGCACGCGTCGGGCACCACGGAGACGAAGGCGCTGACGTCCGCGACGGATCCAGATGGCGGCATCGCGTGGTCGGCCGTCGTCAAGCCGGAGTCTCCCGAGGAGGAGCTCCAACTGGCCGTGACCGCCCGGGATTCCACGGAGGCGGGGATGGCTCCCCTGAGTGTGGATGCCGGGGTGAAGCTGTCGCTGTATGGGGAGGCGCTCCTGGTCCTGGTGCCCCTGCCGGAGTCTGGCGCGCCAGGGCTGGCCAACCATGCGCCTCGCATCCACGGGGTGCGGGCGCAAAGCGGCATCGTGGCTCCTGGCGACACCGTGGCGTTGAGCGCGCAGGTGAGTGACCAGGAGGAGGGGGCGCTGACCTACGAATGGACCGCCTCCGGCGGGGTGCTCGCCTGCGAGGACGCGACCTGTGAATGGACAGCAGCGCGCCCGCCGGTCCCCGATGCTGGCACCGGATACGACCCGACCCTCAAGGATGACGCGTTGATTCTCCTGCGGGTCACGGACGCACAGGGCGCGGAGTCCACGCTCCAGTTCCACATCGGCGTGGGCACCGTGCGCGGGCCCGCGTCGCTGCGGAAGACGTGGTTCAACCGCTCGCCCGTGGCCGCCGTGGCCGGAGAGCCCCAGCGGGTCATGCTGGGCACTCCCTTCCAGGTCCAGGCGACGGTGGCGGACGAGGACGGAGACGCGCTCACTTACTCCTGGAGCGCGACGTGCGAAGGCACCTTCGAGGGCGTCACCCGGGCCAATCCCTCCTTCACTCCGACGGCGGCGCCCCTGGACTGCGGCTGTCAGCTGAAGGGCGCCGTGACGGACAGCTTTGGTGGAAGCACGGAGCAACTCGTGAACCTGTGCGTGCGGGCGGAGGCGCCGCCCATCGTGAAGACCACGTCGCAGTCCGCCACGAGCGCGCTCGCGGGCGAACGCGTGACGTTCACGGTGGAAGCGTTGGATCCGCGCGCCGAGGCGATGACGTTCGCCTGGGCGTCAAACGTGGGCGCGATCGGCACTCCGGTGGGGGATGCCGCGACGAGCACGGTGGATTGGACGGAGCTCTCCTGCGTGCCGACGGACGTGACGCCCACCGTGGAGCTGGTGGTGACGAACGCCTCGGGCGCGAGCTCGCGGCATTCCTTCCCCGTGACCTGGATGGGCCGTCGCTGCGGCCCGGGAGAGACCGCCTGCGCCATCACCCTGTCGCCCGGACAGGTGACGCTGCGCGAGGACTGCGTGGTGCAGAGCGCGGTGTTCATCCCGGACGGCTTCACGTTCGACGGGGGCGGGCACACGCTGACCGCGTCCGAGGACGGGGCGGGGGACAACTACAAGGGCGCGGTGCTTCGCAACCGGGGCGCGGTGGCGAACGTGCGCGACGTGACGGTGACGGCGCGCAACCTGTCGGACGTGTGTGACGAGGGCGTGGACCGGCTGCGCGGCATCCTGCTGGAGGACGCGAGCAGCACCATCGAGAACACGGCGGTGAAGGACCTGAACCAGGGAGGCAGCAGCGGATGCCAGGAGGGCTTCGCCATCGACGTGCGCAACAGCGCGGCGGGGGCCACGCCGGTGACCTTGGTCATCCGGGACAGCGAGCTGATGGGCTACCAGAAGGTGGGCGTGGCGGTGCAGGGGCGGGTCGAGGTGACGATGGAGGACAACGTCATCGATGGCCTGGCGCCCACCGACCGCATCGCGCGCATCGGCATCCAGCTCGCATACGGCGTCTCCGGGCAGGTGGCGGGGAACCGGGTGCACGGCAATGCGTACCTGTGGGACGGGGACCCGAAGCGTGCGGCCACGGGCTCCGGCATCCTGGTGGTGGGCGGCGAGTACTACGGCGCGGGGCGGGAGCTGTGCCACGACCTGCGCATCGAGGACAACGAACTGGAGGAGAACGACGTCGGCGTCGACCTGTCCCAGGCGGTGGATGATGGCTTCACGCCTCCCGCTGAGCCCCAGAGCATCCAGGTGCTCGGCAACACGCTGACGAAGGCGAAGCTGACCAACACCTCCTACCAGGCCGCCATCTATGACAACGGGACCGCCAACCTCATCAGCCGCAACCGGATCACCGGTGACGGGTACAACGGCGAGGTGTACGAGAACGCCGTCGCCGTGGACGTGGAGACGCAGGGAGCTGGTCGTCAGGTGGGCTTCGTCACTCCGGAGCGGACCCTGGAGGCGGAGACATGCTCGGAGGAGCTGGTGGTGCAGGGCTGGGACCTGATGGGCAACCTGGCCCCGCTGTCCGTGCCGGAGGTGACGCTGGCCGCGTCGGATCCGGGCGCGACCTTCCACCTGCGGTCGGATTGCGCGGATGAGCCCGTGTCGGTGGTGAGCCTCAAGAACGAGCAGCGCGAAGGCATCTTCTACTTCCGCGCCGCGACCGCCGGCCCGCTGACCATCACGGCGACGGGCGACGGCGCGAGCAAGACCCAGGTGCAGACGGTCCGCTGAGCCACGCTGTGCGTGCGCGCGGTGGACCGACAGTCGGTCCAGATGAAGTTCAGAACCGCCGGATGTTCGCCTCGGCGAAGAGGGCGCGGTAGACGAGGGCGCGTGTACGGACGGGCGGTCATTTCCTGGGTGGGGCTCTGCCTCCTGTTGCTGCTTCCCGCGTGCGCGCCGCGAGCCACGAAGCCCGCCGCGCCCACCACGCCTGCCGTGGTGCCCGGAGGCGCCGAGGACCTGGCCCTTCGGTACCTGGAGGCCTGGGCACGCAACGACGTGGCCGCGCAGCGCCAGGGGCTCGTGGACGCGCCCCAGGACTTCGACGCGCAGCACGCGCGTTGGAGGCAGGACCTGGGCGTCATCGCCTCGCGCTTCGACCAGGTGGTGCTCGAGTCCCAGGACACCACCACGGCGGTGGTGAGGTTCCACGGCGTGCACACGCTGCGGGGACTGGGTGACTGGGAGGTCGAGTCCCGCCTGCGCTTCGTGCTCCGGAGCAAGCGCTGGAGCCTGCGCTGGACGCCGGAGGTGTTCCATCCGGACGCACGGCCCGGAGACCGCTTCGGCCGCACGCGGAGCTGGGGCCCTCGCGCCGGGTTGCTCGATGCGAATGGGGAGCCGCTCACCGTTCCGGGAGAGGTGATTCGCATCGGCGTGATGCCGGGCCGGGTGAAGGACCGCGCGGCCGTGGCCAGCGTGCTCCAGTCGCAGCTCGGCGTGGACCCCGCGAAGGTGCTCGCCGCGTTGAACGCCTCGAGCGCGCAACCCGAGCAGTTCCTCGCGTTCATCGACGTGCGCCCGGAGCGCTACCAGCAGCTTCGCCCCGTGCTCGCGCCGGTGCCCGGCATCTTCTTCCGCAAGAAGCCCGCGCGCCTCAGCCCCGCGGAGGGCTTCGCCGCGCACACGCTGGGCCGGGTAGGGGAAATCACGGCGGAGGCGCTCCAGTCGCTGGGCCAGCCCTACCAGCCGGGCGACGTGGTGGGCCTGTCCGGCCTGGAGCGCGCGCAGGAGCGGACGCTGGCGGGACGTCCCTCCGGTGAGGTGCGGCTCCAGCGCCGTGCCGGTGGCGGCGAGCTGCTGTACCGCTTCGACGGAGAGCCGGGCCGCGATGTCCGCACCACGTTGCGCATGGACGTGCAGGATGCGGCGGAGGCGGCGCTCGTGGACGTCACCCAGCCCGCCGCGCTGGTCGCGGTGGACACGAAGACGGGCGAGGTGCTGGCGATGGCCAGCCGGCCGCTCGGGGAGGGGTGGCACCGCGCGCTGATGGGGCGCTATCCCCCGGCCTCCACGTTCAAGCTCGTGACCGCCACGGCGCTGCTCGAAAGCGGCCTGAAGCCGGACTCCCGCGTGGACTGTCCCCTGGAGGTGACGGTGGGCCGCAAGCGCTTCCGCAACTTCGAATCCGAGGTGCTGGGGACCACCACGTTGCGGCGGGCGTTCGCGCTGTCGTGCAACACGACGTTCATCCAGCTCGCGGCGAAGCTGGACCCCCGCGTGCTGGAGGACGCGGCCCGGCGTTTCGGCTTCGGGGTGCCCTACGACGTGGGACTGCCGTCACCGGGCGCCACCTTCCCCCCGCCGAAAGACGACGCCGAGCGTGCGGCGGACGCCATGGGCCAGGGCCGCGTCCTGGTCACGCCGCTGCACATGGCCACCGTCGTGTCGGCGGCGGCCACCGGCGTCTGGCACGCGCCGCGCCTGCTCGCGGACGCGGAGCCCGGCCCGGAGGCGCGGCTGGGCGCGGGCACGACGGTCATGCTCCGCGACCTGATGCGCTCGGTGGTGACGGACGGCACGGCGAAGTCCGCCGCAAGCATGCCGGGCCTCATGGGCAAGACAGGCACGGCGGAGTTCGGCTTGTCCGTGCCGCCCGAAACCCACGCGTGGTTCGTCGGCGTGCGTGACGGCATCGGCTTCGCGGTGTTCGTGGAGGGCGGCGGCGTGGGCGGCCGCGTCGCACTGCCGCTAGCGATCCGCTTCCTCCAGGCGTTGGACGGGGCCTTGGTCCTCTCCTTCAAGAGAGACGACGCCAGCTAGGGCACGGGGCCGTCCCTCCGAGCGCCGTGCCCCTGCTCCGCGCTGGCGGCTGGTCACCCCGGAGGACACTGTCCACGTTGCGAGGATGGGCGCCGAACGCTTGAGCGGCCAGGGCACCAGGCCCGTGGCTCGTCCCCCGCGCCACTCCCGGCGGAGGCCAGCACCGAAGCGCGAAGGGCCACCCGCCTGGAGCGAGCCGGCCGAGTCCCTCCTCGCCCGGCTGGGCAGCACCTCACAGGGACTGACCCCACAGGAAGCCGAGGCGCGGCTCGAGTCCCTGGGCCCCAATGAGCTGGAGTCCCGGCGCCGCCGGCCGCTCCCGCTGGAGCTGCTGCTGCGGCTGGGCAACCCGCTGGTGCTGGTGCTGCTGGTGGCGTGCGGCATCTCGGCCGTCGTCCATGACCTGACCAGCTCCGCCATCATCGCCGTCATCGTGTTGATCAGCGTGACGCTGGACTTCGTCCAGGAGCACCGCGCCAGCAACGCGGCGGAGCGCCTGCGCGGCGCCGTGGCCCTGCGCGCCCGGGTGCTGCGCGACGGCGTGGAGCAGGAGCGGCCCGCCACGGAGCTCGTCCCCGGGGACATGGTCCTGCTGGCCACCGGCAGCCGCGTCCCCGCGGACGCGCGCCTCCTGGAATCACACGCGCTGTCCGTGAACGAGTCGCTGCTCACCGGCGAGCCCTACCCCGTGGAGAAGGCGCCGGGCCTCGCGTCCGCGGACGCACCGCTCGCGGAGGTGGGCAACACCGTCTTCGCCGGCACGTCGGTGCTGGCAGGCACGTGCCGCGCGCTCGTGTTCGCCACCGGCCGCGACACCGAGGTCGGCGGCATCGCCCGGGGACTGGACGCGCCCGTCGCCTCCACCGCCTTCGAGCGGGACACGCGCCGCTTCTCCGTGATGCTGATGCGGCTCACGGTCCTGATGGTGCTGTTCGTGCTCCTGGTGAACCTGACCCTGGAGCGTCCGCTGCTGGAGTCCTTCCTCTTCGCCATGGCCCTGGCGGTGGGGCTCACTCCGGAGCTGCTGCCCATGGTGGTCTCGGTGACGCTCGCCCGGGGCGCCCTGCGGCTCGCGGACCAGGACGTCATCGTCAAGCGGCTGAGCGCGGTGCACGACCTGGGCTGCATGGACGTGCTGTGCACCGACAAGACGGGCACGCTCACGGAGGCGAACATCCGGCTGGAGCGCACCGAGGACGCCACCTCCCAGCACAGCGAGCGCACCCTCGCGTGGGCCTGCCTCAACAGCCACTTCGCCACCGGCCTGCGCAGCCCCATGGACGAGGCCATCCTGGCCCGGGGCGTGGAGTGCACGCAGGGCTGGCGCAAGCAGGACGAGCTGCCCTTCGACTTCGAGCGCCGCAGCGTGTCCGTGCTGCTGGAGAGGGACGGACGCCGCGTCCTGGTGGTGAAGGGCGCGCCGGAGGCCCTGCTGTCCCGTTGCGAAGCGTGTGAAGTCCCGGAGGGGCCGCCGCGAGCCCTGGACGTGGCCGCACGGGAGGAGCTGCAAGCCCGCGCCGACGCCCTGGGCGAACAGGGCTTCCGGGTGCTGGGGCTCGCCTGGCGCGACGTCCCGTCCCAGGATGGGCGGCTGTCCCCGGAGGACGAGACGGGACTCGTCTTCGCGGGCTTCGCCTCCTTCCTGGATCCGCCCAAGCAGAGCTCCCGGCCCGCGCTGGCGGCGCTGCGTGAGGCGGGCATCGCGGTGAAGGTGGTGACGGGCGACAACGCGCGGGTGGCGGTGCACGTCTGCCAGGAGCTGGGGCTGGAGGTGCAAGGCGTGCTCACCGGCGCGGAGCTGGCCCTGCTGGACGACCCGGGCCTGCGCGCGCGGGCGGAGGACACCACCGTCTTCGCGCGCGTGTCCCCCTCGCAGAAGAGCCGCATCCTGCGCGCGCTCAGACAGCGCGGCCACGTGGTGGGTTACCTGGGGGACGGCATCAACGACGCGCCGTCGCTGCACGAGGCGGACGTGGGCATCTCCGTCGCGGGCGCGGTGGACGTCGCGCGCGAGGCCGCGGCGCTGCTGCTGTTGCGCCAGGAGCTGGGCGTCCTGCACGAGGGCGTCCTGGAGGGGCGGCGCACCTTCGGCAACGTCATGAAGTACATCCGCATGGGGACCAGCTCCAACTTCGGCAACATGCTGAGCATGGCCCTGGCGTCGCTGGTGCTGCCGTTCCTGCCCATGCTGCCCATCCAGATCCTCCTCAACAACATGCTGTACGACGTGTCGGAGCTGGCCATCCCGCTGGACACGGTGGACTCGGCGCAGCTCTCGCGGCCCACGCGCTGGGACCTGCGCTTCGTGCGCCTCTACATGGCGGTGTTCGGCACGCTCAGCTCGCTCTTCGACGCGGCCACCTTCACGGTGCTGCTGCACGTCTTCCACGCCGGGGCGCCGCTCTTCCAGACGGGCTGGTTCATGGAGTCGCTGACCACGCAGGTGCTGGTCATCTTCATCATCCGCACCCGAGGCGGCGTGGCGCGCAGTCCCCCCGCGCGGCTCCTGGTGCTGTCGTCGCTGGGCGTGGTTGCGGTGGCCTGCGTGCTGCCCTTCACGCCACTGGGGCACTACTTCGGCTTCGTGCCGCCGCCGCCCGCCATCCTCGTATCGCTGGGCGCGCTGGTGGCGCTGTACCTGGGCTGCGCGGTGGTGCTCAACCGCTGGTTCTTCCGCCGCTTCGACACCGCCTGAGGATGCAATCGTCCCGCCAACGGGACGTAGGGAGGCTCATGCGTGGGAGAGACCGAATGACCTGGAACCCGTTGCGCCTGCTGGCCGTGGCGCTGTTGTTCATCCCCGTCGCCGCCAGTGCCGCGACGCGACAGCAGGAGCTGGACAAGTTGCTGACGCAGTACCACCAGATGCGCCAGTTCAACGGGGCGGTGCTCGTCGCCAACGAGAAGGGCGTCATCCTGAAGAAGGCCTACGGGCAGGCCAACTTCGAATGGAACGTGCCCAACACGCCGGACACGAAGTTCCGCATCGCCTCCATGACCAAGCAGTTCACCGCCATGGTCATCCTCCAGTTGGTCGCGGAGGGGAAGCTGAAGCTCGACGACACGCTGGTGTCGGCCCTGCCGGACTACCGCAAGGACACGGGCTCGCGCGTCACCCTCACGCACCTGCTCAACCACACGTCCGGCATCCCCAACTACACGAACGCGGCGGACTTCTTCTC
This sequence comes from Corallococcus sp. AB011P, assembly GCF_003611605.1. Lineage (NCBI taxonomy): Bacteria > Pseudomonadati > Myxococcota > Myxococcia > Myxococcales > Myxococcaceae > Corallococcus > Corallococcus sp. AB011P. The sequence continues at coordinate 246,215 of NZ_RAVX01000010.1, read as the reverse complement.
CAAGGTGTCTCGCAATCCCTACGCCGTCGCGGACTTCGTGAAGCAGTTCGCCAGCGGTGACCTGGAGTTCGAGCCCGGCTCGAGGTTCGCCTACAGCAACTCCGGCTACTTCCTGCTGGGCGCCATCATCGAACGTGCGACCGGCAAGACGTACGCGCAGGCGGTGCAGGAGCGCATCTTCACGCCGCTGGGCATGAAGGACTCCGGCTACGACGTCTACGCCACGGTGCTGCCCAAGCGGGCCAGCGGCCACCAGCTCACGTCGGACGGCTACATCCACGCCGCCTACATTGACATGTCCCTGGCCCATGCCGCCGGGTCGCTGTACTCGACGGTGGAGGACCTCTACCGCTGGGACCGCGCGCTCTACGAGAACAAGCTCCTGCCGGAGGCCCTCAAGCAGAAGATGTTCACGCCCGGCCTGGAGGACTACGGCTTCGGCCTGACCATGGACCCGCTGCCGTTGAACGACGGCAAGACGGTGCTCGCCACCAATGGCCACAGCGGCGGCATCAACGGGTTCAGCTCGCGCATCTACCGCGTGCCGGTGGGCAAGGAGGTGGTCATCCTCCTGGACAACACGTCGCGCGGCGACAAGCTCAAGGAGCTGGCCGCGGGCCTCTTCAGCGTGCTCCACGGCATCCCGCCCAAGGCGCCCCGGTTGGGCATCCGGGAGATGCTGAGCATGACGGTCAACAATGAGCCCATCGCGAAGACCGTCGCGCGCTACCGCGAGCTGAAGGCCACGAAGCCGGACGCGTATGACTTCTCCGATGATCAGCTCAACAGCCTGGGCTACCAGTTGCTCCGGACGGGCCGCGCGGCGGACTCCATTGAAATCTTCAAGCTCAACGTGGAGATGTTCCCCCAGGTGGGCAATGGCTACGACAGCCTGGGGGAGGCGTACCTCGTGGTTGGCGACAAGGAGCAGGCGCGCGTGAACTACCGCAAGGCGGTGGAACTGGACCCGAAGAACTCCAACGCGGCGGCCGCGCTCCAGAAGTTGGGTGCGCAGCAGTCCGGGCCGCCCGCGACGAAGGCCGTGCCATAGGCGCACCGGATGTGAGCGAATGCGGTCCGCGCCCCGGGCGTTGAGTCCGGGGGGCGGTTCCACGTGGTGCTCACGAAAGGTGCCTGCATGAAGCTCTATTTCAATCCGCGCAGCCGGGCGGTCATTGGCAAGTGGATGCTCGATGAGGCGGGGGTCGAGTACGAAATCGTGCCCATCGACCTGGAGAAGCGGGAGCAGAAGTCGCCCGAGTTCCTCAAGGTGAACCCCGCCGGCAAGCTGCCCGCGCTGGTGGACGGAGAGGCGCGCGTGTTCGAGAACGCGGCCCTCTGTCTCTACGTCGCGGACAAGTACCCGCAGGCGAAGCTGGCGCCCAAGGTGGATGCGCCCGAGCGCGGCCGGTACCTGTCGCTGATGGTGTACTCGACGTCGCAGCTGGAGCCGTCGATGGGCGACCACATGGCCAAGGCCCCCACGCTGCCGCAGCGCGGGTGGACGGAGTACGCGCAGACGCTGGACGCCATGGAGCGTGAGCTGGGGGACGGGCCCTATCTCTTCGGCGACTGGTTCACCGCCGCGGACGTGATGATCGGCTCCATGTTCATCTACCAGCGCATGCAGGGCGGCGCGACGGGGCGGCCGAAGCTGGAGGCCTACGTGGACCGGCTGCAGGCCCGGCCCAAGGGCTTGAAGCTGCGCTGAGCGCTCCGAGCTTCAGGGCGCGGTGAAGCCTCGCGTCAGCCAGTCGATGAAGACGCGCACGCGCGGGGACAGCTGCCGGTTGCGTGGGTACATCAGGGACACGGGCGTGGGCGTCGGTGGGTGCTGGGGCAGCACGGGCACCAGCGTGCCGCGCCCGAAGTCCTCCTCCAGGCGGTAGCGCGGCGCCTGGATGAGTCCCAACCCCAGCCGCGCGGCGGCGACGAAGGTCTCCGCGCCGTTCACGGACATCGTGGTGGGCAGCACGACGTGGCGCACCTCACCGCCCACCGTGAACTCCAGCGGAATCAGGCTCCCCGTCAGCGAGGAGCGGAAGCCCACCATGCGGTGCCCGTGCTGGAGTGCTTCGATGCTCTCCGGCACGCCGTGCCGCGCCAGGTAGGCCGGGGACGCGCACGTCACCTCCTCCAGCAGCGCCACCCGGCGGGCCACCATGTCGCTGTCCTTGGGCTCACCCGCGCGCAGCACGCAGTCCACGCCCTCGCGCACCAGGTCCACCAGCCGGTCGCCTTCGCTCATGTAGAGCTCGATGCCCGGGTAGCGCTCCAGGAACTCCGGCAGCCGCGGCAGCACCACCCTGCGCGCCAGTGTCCCCTGCACGTCCACGCGCACCAGCCCCTTCGGCTGGCCCCCCACGAACGCCGCGTCCGCCTCCTCCAGGTCCGCCAGCAGTGACACGCAGCGCTGGTAGTACGCCTCGCCGTCCAACGTGGGGCTCACGTGCCGCGTGGTGCGCTGGAGCAGTCGCACGCCCAGCCGCTCCTCCAACTGCTTCACCGCGTCCGTCACCGACGAGCGCGGCAGGCCCAGGTCCTTCGCGGCCTGCGTGAAGCTCCGGCGCTCCACGATGCGCGTGAAGGCCTTCATGGCGTCGAACCGGTCCATTGTCCGCCCTGTCGAACAGTGATGCCGGAACAAAGCCGATTATCCGTGGAGCGGAAAGGTCCATCTTGTCCTCACCCGACGCCCCAGCGCGGACGTCGGCGGACCCCGGAGGAGAAGACCCATGACGACCCAGACCCAGCAGAAGAAGACGGCCCTCGTGACGGGCGGCTCGCGCGGCATCGGCGCCGCGGTGGCGGAGCGGCTCGCGCGCGACGGCTTCAACGTCATCGTCAACTACGCGGGCAGCCGGGACGCGGCGGAGGCCCTGGTGCGCAGGATTGAAGCAGCGGGGGGCCGGGCCTTGAGCATCCAGGCGGATGTCGCCGACCCCACCGCCTTCCCCCGGATGTTCGACGCGGCGGAAGCAGCGTTCGGTGGCGTGGACGTGCTGGTGAACAACGCTGGCATCGGCAAGTTCATCCGCTTCGCGGACTTCGACGACGCGCTGTTTGATCAGCACGTGGCCGTCAACATCAAGGGCACGTTCAACGGCCTGCGTGAAGCCGCGCGCCGCCTGCGCGACGGTGGGCGCGTCATCAACTTCTCCACCAGCGTCATCGGGCTGCGGATGGAGAACTACGGTGTCTACTCGGCCACCAAGGCCGCCGTGGAGACGATGAGCGCCGTCCTGTCCAAGGAGCTGCGCGGCCGGAACATCACCGTCAACTGCGTGGCGCCGGGCCCTACCGCCACCGAGCTCTTCTTCGACGGCAAGTCCCCGGAGCTGGTGGAGCGCATGGCGAAGCTGAACCCGCTGGAGCGGCTGGGTACGCCGGAGGACATCGCCGCGTCCGTGGCTTTCCTCGCGGGGCCGGAGGGCGGGTGGATCAACGGGCAGGTCCTCCGCGCCAACGGCGGCATGGTCTGAACGCCTGACGTGCGGGCAGGGGACCGGGCGGCGCGTGGGGCTCGCGTTCCAGAGGGACGCCTGCGCCGCCGGGTGGCTCCAGGCGGCAGGCGTCCCCACCGTTGTCGCGTGATCGACGAGAACCCAGGGATGGGCAGTGGATGGGAGGACCCCCGGCTGCGGGCGCTGGAGCAGTTGCTGGCCCTCCCCGCGGCCGAGCTGCGCCCCACGCTGGACACCGCGGGCCAGCTCGTCTCGGAGCTGCTGAACGCCGACAAGGTGGACGTCTTCCTCTTCGAGCAGAGCACCCAGAGCCTCGTCGCGGTGGGCACCAGTGACACGCCCATGGCCCGCCTGCAGAAGTCGCTGGGGTTGGACCGGATGCCGCTGGCCAATGGAGGGCGCGCGGTCCAGGTGTACGAAACGGAGGCGCCCTTCATGACTGGCCGTCAGGAGGAGGACCCGGATGAGCTCCCCGGCATCAAGCACCGGCTGGGGGTGCGCTCCTCCCTGATGGTGCCGCTGCCCATCGGCATGGAGACGCGGGGCGTCCTCGCCGTGACGTCCGCCCGGAATGACTTCTTCACCCCCCATGACCTGCGCTTCCTGCAGGCCGTGGCGCGCTGGGTGGGCATGGTGGCCCACCGCGTGGAGCTGGTGCAGGAGTTGACGAAGCTGGCGGTGAAGCAGGCCCGCCGCAAGGCCGCCGAGGAGCTCATCACCGTGCTCGCGCACGACATGGCCAACCACCTGCTGCCGCTCCAGGCCCGCATCCAGCTCATCCAGCGTCGCGCCGCGCGAAATCAAGCGCCGGAGGACCTGCGGGACGCGACGGGCGCGGCCGCGTCGCTGCGCTCCCTCACCCGGCTCATCAACGACCTGATGGACGTGGGACGCCTGGACCAGGGCCTCTTCAGCCTGCGTCCCCAGCCGGTGGACCTGACGGGGCTGGTGCGGGAGCTGGTCGCGACCGCGAGCACGCCCGAGCGCCCGGTGCACTTCGAGGGACCCGAGGAGTTGGTGACGGTCGCGGATCCAGACCGCGTGCGGCAGGTGCTGGAGAACCTGGTGGCGAACGCGCTCAAGCACTCGCCGCCAGGGCGGCCCGTGGACATCCGCCTGCAAGCGCAGTCGCGTCCGGAAGGGCCGTGGGTGCGCGTGACGGTGAGCGACCAGGGGATGGGCATTCCGTCCGAACAATTGCCCACGCTCTTCGAGCGCTTCACGCGGGGACCGGACTCCAAGGGGCTGGGCATCGGCCTGTACCTCGCGCGGCGCATCGCGGAGGCGCACGGCGGCACCCTGGAGGTGTTCTCCACGTCCCGGTCCGGCACGTGCTTCGCGCTGTCGCTGCCGGTGGTGGCCGGGTAGGCGGGGAGGAATCGCGCGGCGGGGGTGAGGGGAAAAGAGGGGCATTTCCGTTGGGTGGGGGCAGGCGCGAAACCGGATGGCCATCACGGCCGCCGGGTGTCACTCCTCGGGAGCACCCCATGTCACCGTCCCCACGCCTCCGTTCCGTGGTCCGGCTCACCGCCGTGGCCTTCACCACCCTGGGCTTCGGCGCGTCCGCGCAGACGTATGCCTTTCCCGGCAACAGCGCGGACCTTCCCGAGGGCAGCCACTGGTGGATCATCAATGACCACGGCGGCACGCATAACCGAGACCTGCACGCCGTGCGCTTCGACGACGACGAGAAGCGCTTCACCCGCGTGAAGATTCCCTTCGCGGACTACGCGGCCGACCCGAAGAACTCCGACTGGGTCATCTACGGGCTGCCCGTTACCGCCATCGCGGATGGCGAGGTGCTCACCTGCTGGCGCAACGCCCCGGAGGGCCTCAAGCCGATGGTGCACGGCGGTGACGACGTGCCCCACCCGGGCCGCACCTCCAACCCGCTGCGCATCCCGCGCTCGGGCAACCACGTGAACATCCGCACGGACGACGGGAAGATCATCCTCTACGCGCACCTGCAGCCCGGGAGCGTCCCGGAGGAACTCTGCCCCTTCAACGCCACCTACGTGGATGACGCGGAGGACCGCGTGGGGGACCTGCCCCGGGAGGTCATCGTCCCCGCGGCGCAGCGGGTGCGCGTGAAGCGCGGGCAGTTCGTGGGCCGCGTGGGCAGCTCCGGCGCCTCGGCGCATCCCCACCTGCACGTGCACCTGCAGCCCATGACGAGCGAGACGACGGTGGGCACGTCCCTGCCGCTGCCCTACTCGCATGCATGGCGGAAGAGCGGGAATGCGGACCACAACTCGTCGATTGGCTTCGCCCCGATGCAGAACGAGGCGCTGGACCTGTTCCCCTCCGCCATCCACCCGGATCCGCTGCTGCGCCGGGGCGACATCACCGGGGACCCGGCGCTGGAGGTGGCCATGGCGGCCTCGGGCAGCATGGTGGTGACGGCCACGCGGGACGTGACGGGGCGGCTGGCGCTGAACTCGTGGCAGCTGTCGCCGGGCGGCGACTTCACGAAGCTGCATGACGCCTCCGCGGGCGCGGCGACCTCCATCGCCATGGCCCACCCTGGCAGCAGCAGCACGCGCGACGTGGTGACGGCGCTGCGGGACGGGAGCGGGAACCTCAAGCTCATCGCCTGGCGGGTCGCCTCGAACGGCTCCATCGAGCGCAAGGGCGAGGCCGGCGGCGACGCGGACGCGACGGAAATCAACCTGGCCGCTCTCCCGGAGGGGCTGGGCGTGGTGAGCGCCTTCCGCGACTCCACGGGCCACCTGAAGGTCAGCACGTGGGAGACGTCCGCGACGCAGGACACGGTGACCCGCAGGAGCAACGGCTTCGGCGAGGAGGCGACGAAGGTGGCGCTGACGCCCATCCTCAACGGCCGCGTGGACGGGGACGTGAACCGCTTCACCGGCGTCGTCACGGCGGTGCGCACGCCCTCGGGCAACCTGAGCCTGACGGCGTGGGAAATCACCCCGCAGAAGACGCTCATCCAGCGGGGCACCCACCTGGCGGGCGCGGTGACGGACGTGTCCATCAGCACTGTCACCATTGGCAACAGCGTGCGCGACATGGTGGTGGCCAGCGTGCGCCTCACCAACGGCGTGCTGCGCAACATCTCCTTCGACGTCTCGGCGGCCGGACAGTTCGTGCGCCGTGACCACGAGGACGGTGAGGCCATCCTGGAGGTCGGCTCGGCGCGCGTGGGGGCCCAGCACCTGGTGACCCCGGTGCGTGACACCGCGGGCAACCTGCGCGTCTACACCTGGGATGTGGACCTGGAGGGCAAGGTGCACCGCTCCGGCAAGGAGCGCGCGGGCGCCATCGTGTCCGGCCTGGCCGCCACCCCCACCACCGTGGGCACCCGCTTCGTCATCACCGCCGTGCGCCTGACGACGGGCACGGGCGGCGGGGACCTGCGTCTGATTGCCTGGGACGCGAACCTCCGGTAGCGCGAGTGTCGTCCCCAGAGCCCGCGGGCTCTGGGGAATTTTCCCGGATTGCCCGGCTTCTCCTGGCCGCCGATGATGCGTTCGAACGACGCTCGGCGCCCTTTCGCGAGGAGAGGCATCTTGGAGTTGCGGCACGGCCCATGGGCGGGAGCATCCGCGGACGCCGGGTTGGAGACGCTGCGGCGTGACCTGGGCCGGGCGCTCGCGAGCGTCTGTCCCGCGTCGCTCGCGGACCGGCGGGAGGACCTGTTGCAGGTCGCGATGATGAAGGTGGTGGAGCTGCGCGGGCGCACCCAGGGCCAGGCGGAGCTGACCCCCGCGTACCTGTACAGGGTGGCGTACACGACGCTCATCGACGAGCTTCGCCGGATGGGGGCTCGCAAGGAGGTGGCGTTGGAGGAGGTGGAGCAGGGGCCCGCCCAACCGGTGGCGCCAGGCGACCCGGAGCGAGCGGCGGGGGCCGCGCAGATTGCCCGGGCCGTGCGTGACTGTCTTCAGGGGCTGGTGCAGGACCGCCGCCTCGCCGTGACGCTGCACCTGCAAGGGCACACCGTCCCGGAGGCCGCGGAGTTGCTGGGGTGGGAGGCCAAGCGGACGGAGAACCTCATCTACCGGGGGCTGAGCGCGCTGCGTGCCTGTCTCTCCCTGAAGGGAGTCCAGCCGTGAGCGACCGCCGTCCCGAGGATGACACGCTGGAGGCCGCGGGCGTGGAGCGGCTGCGCACGGCGCTGCGCGAGGATGACGCGGCAGGGGAGCCGGTGGACGCGGACCTCGTCTGGCGCGCGGTGAGGCAGGAGTTGCCGGTGGAGGAGCGCCGGGCGGTCATCGAGCGCGTCGCGGCGGATCCCGCGTGGGCGCAAGCCTGGCGGTTGGCGAAGGCGATGTCGCAGGCAGCGGCGGAGGCGGAGCGGGGGGCTCCGGCGGATGGGAAGGCGGAGGTGCCCGCGACAGCCGTGGAGACTCCCGCGAAGGTGGTGTCTCTGACGGCCCGGCGCTTCTGGCAGGGGCGGCAGGCGATGACCGCGATGGCGGCGACGGTGGTGGTCCTGGTGGGCGCGGTCGTGGTGGTGCGGCAGCAGCAGGCGCAAGTGGATCCGACGCTCATCCGTGGCGGCGCGGCGGAGGCCATCACCTCGAGCGTGCCGGAAGCCACCGCGCTTCCCCGCGAGCAGTTCGTGCTCCGCTGGAGCGGAGTGCCCCAGGCAGTGTCCTGGAGCGTGCAGGTGTCGTCGGAGGATTTGAAGGTGTTCCATCGCGCGGAGCGGCTGGGGTCGCGCGAGTACACGGTGCCGCCGGACGTGCTCGCGGAGCTGCCCTCCGGAGCGCGCGTCCTGTGGCAGGTGGAAGCGCTGCTTCCGGATGGAAGCGTCCAGCGCGGCAGTACGTTCATGAACCGGTTGCGGTGAGTGCCGTACCACTTGGGCCAGGCCGGCGGCTCAATGACAAACAGAGGGGGATGTATGAAGACAATCAATGTCGGTAGGGAATGGGTGCGCGCGCTGGCGGTGATGGCGCTGCTGTGGGGCGTTTCGGCCGCGGCGCAGGCAGCGCCCCCGCAGGACAGCTGGGTCATCACCACGGAGCCGCTGGCGGGGGCCGCGCGTGACACGGTGGAGGCCTCCGTGGATGCGTCCGTCCTGCGCAGGGGGGCCCCGGTGCCCATGACCCTGCGCATCCTGGATGAACACGGCGCCGTGCTCGCGACCGTCACGGGAATCGCGAGCCCTACGGCGCCCCTGTGGGTGAGCGCCAGGGCCCCTTCTTCCGCCGGGGTCCGCGCGCAGCTCATCCTGCCGAAGGACGCCGAGCAGCTCACCGCTGGCGACCTGATCCTCACGCGGGAAGGGCTGGGGGATCCGCCGCCGCCGCCCGGGGAGCTCCACTGCCTGATTCCCCGCGCTGGGGACCCCGGCACAACCATGCCGGAGCCTGTCACGATGGGGAAATGCTGGGTGGAGACCGAGGAGTCCTGAGGTGACCGGAGGGCGGCGACAGCGCGTGGGGTGGCTGGGCGGCTTCACCCTGGGGGTGGGGCTGGCCCTGTGCGCCCCCGCGTGGGCCGCCGTCCCTCCGGAGCCCTCCTCGCTCGCCCGGTGCGAGGAGTCCTTCGACGCCCACCCGGAGGGCTCCGACGCGGCGATGTGCTTCTTCCGGAACGCCCAGGGGCTCCCGGGGCGCGACGAGGCCCGGCGCAGGCTCCAGGGGCTCATCGCGCGGCACCCGGACCGTCCGTGGCTCACGCTGGTGCTCGGGCACATGGAGCTGTTGTCCGAGCCCGCGCTGGCGGAGGCGTCCTACCTCCGCGCGGCGCTCGCGTTCCGCGAGCAGGGGGACGCGGAGGGCGAGGTGCTGGCCGGCATCAATCTGCGCAGCGTGCTGGGGATGCGCGGCCGGACGGAGGAAGCGCACCAGTGGGTCCTGCGGGTGGGCGAGGTGGCCCGGGCCTCCGGGGATCCGAAGCTGGAGGTGCGCGCGCTCATCCTGGAGGCGGCCGAGCTGTCCGACCTGGGCCAGGACCTGGGCCGCGCCTACCGCCTGCTCAAGCGCGCGGAGGCCCTGACGTTCCCGGACGGCACCGACGGCATGAAGAAGCAGCTGCTCAGCCCCCTGGCCACGGTGAGCGTGAACCTGGGGCGCTTCGACGAGGCGCGAGACATCTTCGCGCGGCTCGCGGAGCTGGCGGAGCGAACGAAGGACGCGGGCACGGAGGCGCGCGTCCGCTTCGCGCTCGCGAACCTCGCCTGGCGGCGGCAGGAGGAGCGCCCCGAACCAGGGGGCCGGCCGGAGCTGTTGCGGCTCGCGCGGGAGGCGCTCGCGAGCGCCGAGCGCGCGGGCAGCAAGGCCTTCGAGGCGATGTCGCTGCGCCTCGTGGCGGAGCTGCTGGGCGACGGGCCGGAGGAGCGGAACGAAGCGGAAGACGCCCTGGGCCGCTGCATCGACATCGCCCGGGAGACGGGCCTGCCCGAGCGGCGCATCTCCTGTCTGTGGACGCGCGCCGAACGCCGCTCGGCGGTGGATGCGGCCGCCGCGTGGCGGGACGTGGACGAGACGCTGGCACTGGCCGCCGAGCACGACAACCCGCTCTACCTCGCCTCCGCGTGGCGAGCGCGGTCGATGGTGGCCTTCCGCACGCGCCCGTTGCCGGAGGCGCTGGGTGAGGCGGAGCGCGCGCTCGCCGCGGTGGAGGTGCTGCGCCAGTGGCAGCGGGATGCCACCAGCCAGGCCGAGCTCTTCTCCGGCTGGGCCAGTGACTATCACCGGCTCGCGGGCCGAACGCTGGAGGCGGGAGAGGCCTCCGCCGTGCCTCCCCGCGAAGCCCTGGAGCGTGCCTTCGCGGTGAGTGAGCGCCTGCGGGCGAGGACGTTGTTCGAGGCGCTGGTGGCCTCGCGCGCGCTCCCGACGCAAGAGGAGCCACCGGAGCAACGGAAGGCGCGGGACGGCGTGCTGCGCGGATTGTCCGCCACCCAGCGGCGGCTCCTGGATCCGGCGCTGTCCGCGTCCGAGCGCACGCGGCTGCTGGGAGAGCTCCAGGAACTGGAGCGCCGCGAGCGCGAGCTGAGACCCGCGACCCAGCGCGCGGAGCTGTCGTTCGCGTCGCTGTCCGCGACCGAGCAGCGCCTGGGCGAGGAGGAGGCCCTGCTCGTCTTCCTCGCGGGCACGGACCACGACCTTCAGGGCGAGCGCGCGGGAGGCGCGTGGGTGCTGGCGGTGACACGCGAAGGCACGCGCGCGTATCGCATCCCGGAGCGCGCACGGCTGCGCCCCATGGTGGCGCTCCTGTCGGGCCTCATCGAGCGCCGCGATGGTTCGGAGGCAGCGGCCGCCGCGGCGCTGTACGCGCAGCTGCTCGCCCCCGCCTTGCGTGAGTTGCCACCCAAGGTGTCGCGCCTGCTGCTGGTGCCGGATGGTCCGCTGCACGACCTGCCCTTCGCCGCGCTGCGGGAGCACGCGGACGGACCGCCGTTGATGACCCGGTACGAACTGGCGCGGGTGCCCTCCGCGAGCCTGCTCCACCACTGGCGCGAACAGCCCGCACGGCCTCCGGAAGGCGAGGCCCTGGTCCTGGCGGATCCAGACCGGGGTGGCACCCTTCAGGGCACGGCGGTGGCCTCCGCGAGGGGCGGCATGTTCCTGGAGACGGCGAGCCTGGGCGCGCTTCCGGAGGCACGGCGCGAGGGACGCACCGTGAGCGAGGCCCTGGAGGACACGGCCGTGAAGCCCCGGCTGCTCATGGGGACGGAGGCGTCCGAGCAGGCCCTCAAGGCGTCCCACTGGGACGCGGTGCGCATCCTCCACGTGGCCGCGCACGCGGTCGTGGACGTCGAGTCCCCCGAGCGCTCCGCCCTGGTGCTGGCCCCGGGCGCGGCGGGGGAGGACGGCCTGCTCCAGCCCCGGGAGATCGCGGAGCTGCGGCTGCGGGACGCGCTGGTGGTGCTCTCCAGCTGCCGGGGAGCTTCCGGCGCGCAGCTCGCGGGCGAAGGCGTGCTGAGCCTCGCGCGGGCCTTCTTCGAGTCGGGAGCGCGAGCCGTGGTGGCCAGCCTGTGGCCCATGCGCGACGCCGAGGCCGCGGAGCTGCTGGAGCGCTACTACCGGCACCTGGCGGCGGGGCAGGGCGCGGCGTCGGCGCTGCGCGAGGCCCAGCGTGAGGCATGGGAGGACGGAGAGCCCGCGGCCATGTGGGCCGGGCTGGGGGTGATGGGGGACGCGGCGCTGGTGCCGGTGCGGCCCGCCGCCGGGGGCATGGGGCGGAGTGTCCTCCTGGGGCTGTCCGCGGGAGCGGGCCTGCTGGCGTTGGGGCTGTGGGGTCTCGGGATGCGCCGCGCGCGCCGGAAGCGGGGGAGCGGGCAAGCGTGAATCCAGAGCGGCCGGCAGGGCGTGCGCGGTAGGGTTCCAGGGCGATGAGTGACGCGAGCCGTGAGCCGGCGCCGAAGCTGACCCTCGAGGTGCGGGACCTGCACAAGTCGTTTGGCGGGCAGGCGGCGCTGCGGGGCGTGGACCTGGTGGTGCCGGAGGGCACGACCTGCGTGCTGATGGGCGTGTCCGGTTCGGGCAAGACGGTGCTGATGAAGCACATCATGGGCCTGATGCGGCCGGACCGGGGCGTGGTGCTGGTGGAGGGCGCGGAGGTGGCGAAGATGAACGAGACCGAGCTCAACCAGATGCGCCGCAAGCTGGGCATCCTCTTCCAGGCGAACGCGCTGTTCGACTCGCTGAACGTCTTCGACAACGTGGCGTTCCCGCTGCGCGAGCGCACGAAGATGTCCGAGCCGGACATCACCAAGACGGTGAACGAGACGCTAGGGAAGGTGGGCCTGTCGCACGCGGCCACGCGCTTCCCGGGAGAGCTGTCCGGCGGCATGCAGAAGCGCGTGGGCTTCGCGCGAGCGACCATCCTCCAGCCGAAGATCCTGCTCTACGACGACCCCACGGCGGGCCTGGATCCGCTCACCACGGCGGCGGTGAACGAAATCATCACCACGGGCAAGCAGCAGCTGGGCGCCACGTCGCTGGTGATTACGCCGGACGTGGCCTCCGCCTTCGGAACGGCGGACAACCTGGCGCTGATGCACGAGGGACGCGTGGTGGAGTACGGCCCGCCGGACCACTTCCGTCAGTCGCAGCACCCGGAGGTGAAGGCCTTCCTGCGCAACTGGCTGCGGCGCCGCTCCGCGCAGACCCAGGCGCCCCAGGCTTGACAAGGATTCAGGTAGGCTGCGGTTGCCCGGGGGCCGGCGGGTTCGTGGTGGAAGCAGGAGTCCGCATGTCCCGCGGCAAGCTGCGTCCCATGTTCAAGCGTCTGTGGTTGCTCGCGCCCGTCGCCACCCTGGGGGTGGGGTGTTCCTCGACGTGGGGATGTGATCCGGATGAGAACTGGGAACAGCAGACCTTCTTCCTTCCCGCCACCCTGCGTGACGGAAGCGTCCCCACCCAGGACACCTCCTGTGAGGAGTTATGCGAGGCGCTCGGGGCCAGGCCGCCCTGCGCTCGCGTCCAGGGGCCCCATACGGGGGAGGACGGCGGCTTGCGCGATGAGGTGAGCTGCGAGGCCCGTTTCCTCTGCGAGGGTCGGAGGCCAGAAGGGCTGTGCAGCGACGGCGCGGTGGCGCTGGGGACGACCACGCTGGGAGCGCTCTTCGCGAAGATGGCGCACCTGGAGGCCGCGTCCGTGCCGGCCTTCGAAAGGCTCGCGGAAGAATTGGCTGAACACGGCGCGCCGGAGCACCTGGTGCGCGCCGCGAGGCGTTCCGCGAAGGATGAGGTGCGCCACGCGGAAGCGATGGAGTCGCTGGCCCGCCGTCACGGAGCGCCGATGCCGGAGCTGAAGGTGGAGCCCTTCCAGTCCCGGTCACTGGAGGCGCTCGCCATCGAGAACGCGGTGGAGGGCTGCGTGCGGGAGACCTTTGGCGCGCTGCTGGCGGGCTGGCAGGCCCGGAGCGCGGAGGACGCGCAGGTGCGCGAGTCCCTGGGCACCATCGCCCCGGATGAACTGAGGCACGCGGAGCTGTCCTGGGCCATCGACGCGTGGGCGCTGGAGCAACTGTCCCCGGTCGCCCGCGAGCGAGTGGAAGCAGCTCGCCGCGAAGCCTGGCGCGAACTGGAGCGGGACGCCGCGTCCAGCCACCTGCCGGACGAAGTGGCCCGCCACTCAGGGCTGCCCACCGCGGAAGTGGCCCGCGGGCTCGTAAGGGAGCTGGCGTCCGAGCTGATGCCTGGTGTGCTGGCTCGAATTCAATCAATAGATTGATTTTAAATCGCATTTAGAACCAATCTATTGGTCATGCCTCGCCAGAATCTGACCCACGACACGACGCCATTCGCCGTGGCCCGCTCCATCACCACCCTGGGGCAGAACATTGAGCGCGCACGGACCCGGCGCGGACTCCGGCAGGTGGACCTCGCGAAGAAGACGGGGCTGGCCCTTGGCACGATCCGTCGAATCGAGGAAGGAAGCCCCACCACGGCGCTCAGCGCCTACTTCACGGTTCTCTGGGCGCTGGGGCTTGAGCGCGAGTTCGGCGACCTGGCCTCGCCGGACCGGGATGAAGAGGGCAAGACGTTGGAGTCCGCGCGCCAGCGCGCGCGGGTGGATCTCGTGGCGAAGGGAGGACTCGATGGCGACTTCTGATCCGTCCGGTTGCTACGTGTACCTCCAGCTTCCGGCGTCGCTCGACGTCGTAACCTGCGGACGCTACGTGCAGCAGGAAGGCGTGGGGCAGTTTGTCTACGGCAGGAGCTACCTGGCCAATCCCCGCGCCGTCGCGCTGGATCCATTCGAACTCCCGTTACGCGAAGGCGTCTTCACGACAGCGAAGCTGGGAGGCATCTTCGGTCCGCTGCGAGACGCGTCTCCGGATGCGTGGGGACGCAGGGTCATCGAACGTCAGTTGGGGCGCGGGGACCTGAATGAGGTCGGCTTCCTGCTCAACTCGCCGGAGGACCGCGCGGGTGCACTGTCGTTCGGGGAGAGCACCACGCCGCCCGCTCCCGTTCATCAGTTCAACAAGGTGCTCCAGTTGCGGCAGTTGCTCGAGGAGGCAAGTCGCGTCGAACAGGGACTGCCGCAGTCACCCCAGGTCGACGCGCTGGTGCAGCCCGGCAGCTCCATGGGCGGCGCGCGTCCCAAGAACGTCGTCGAGGACGATGACGGCCTGTGGATCGCCAAGTTCCCATCGAGAAGTGACCGGTGGAACAACGCCGTGGTCGAGCACGGCATGCTGGAGCTCGCACGCGAGTGTGGTCTTCGCGCCGCCTCCGGGAGGCTCATCCGGGTCGCGGGGAATGACGTGCTCCTGGTGCGCCGTTTCGACCGGGAGCGTACCGGTCCGAACTACCTGCGCCACCGGATGGTCAGCGCCTTGACGGTGCTCCGTGCGGATGAAGATCCACGAGCGGATCCTCGCGAGCGCAGGAGCTGGTCATACCTGCTGCTGGCGGATGAATTGAAACGCTGGGTCCGCGACCCGGACGAGGACCTTCGCGAGCTGTTCTCCCGGATGGTGTTCAACGCGCTCATCTCGAACATCGACGACCATCCCCGGAACCATGCGCTCATCGCACCCGACGCCCACTGGAGCCTGTCGCCCGCCTATGACCTGACCCCGGCGCCCCAGGCCAGCACGGAGCGCGACCTGGCGATGGAGTTGGGAAGCGCCCAGCATCGCCGCGCCAATCGCCGCAACCTCTTGAGCGAATGCGCCCGCTTCCGCCTGTCCAGGAACGAAGCCACCCGGGTCATCGACGCGATGAAGGCCCGCGTGTCGTCCCGTTGGCGCGACGTCGTCAGCCACAGTGGTGGCACCGAAGCGGACCTGAAGGCCATCGAGCGAGCCTTCGACTACGAGGGCTTCGAGTACGGCACGGAACTCTGAGCCAGAGCATCAGAGGGGCGGCAGCTTCTCCAGGAAGCCCGAGCGCGACAGCCACAGCATCAGCGCGAAGCTGATGGTGTTGAAGGCCGCGTGGGCCACGATGAGCGGCAGCAGCCGTCCCCGGTACCAGAGGACGAAGCCGAACCAGGCGCCCATCACGAACGTCTGGAAGACCGCCAGCGTGCCCTCGTAGAAGTGCCCCACGGAGAAGAGCACCGCGGCCCCCAGGATGGCCGGCACCCAGCCCCCCAGCACCACCTTCAGCCGGGGCACCAGGAAGCCCCGGAAGACGAACTCCTCGAAGCCCGTCACCACCACCATGATGGCCGCGAACGCCGGGATGCCCAGCCCCGTGTCCAGCAGCGCCGCCGCCACGCCCTTGCGCGCCGCCAGCTCCTCGCCCGCCAGCTTCAACGCCACCGCGACCGCCGCCAGTGGCACCGACGCGGCCAGGTGCACCACGTACGTGCCCACCAGCACCCCTCCGCCCAGCAGCAGCTCGCGCGCCCAGCCCTCGCGCACCAGCCCCACCTGCGCGGGCCCCTGACCGTCACGCCACAACAGCACCGCCACCAGCAGGCACATGCCCAGCGCCCGGATGACCAGCGGCGCCATGGACAGCGAGAAGCCCTTCGTCATCTCCGCGTCCGACGCCACCCACGCGCCAGCGCCCGCGCCGCCCAGCGCCACCACCAGGCCCAGCACGCCCCACCACGCCCCACGGCGCGAGGACTCCCAGGGACGCAGCAGCAGCAGCCCTCCCGCGAGCAGCGCCAGCTCCACCGCCACGGCGGCGCCTCGGCCCAGCCGGGCCACCGACGACGGGCCCAGCACCGCGAAGAACACGAACGCGGCCTCCGCCAGCGCCTGGCGCTTCGGCGGAGCATTCTCCAGCAGGACGGCGACATCACCACGCAGGGGCGTCATGAGTTCTCGGCGGGCAGGTACAGGGTGACGCCTATCTCGGGATCAAAGAGGGCGCGATTCCTCGCCATCTTCGCCACGTCGTCCAGGAGCTGGTTGACGAAGGCATACCGTTGCACGAAGGCGTTGCTCCGGGTCTTCCAGCCGTGGGAGTCGAAGAGATACAAGGCATCGTCCCTCCGGACGACGGCCACCGTGTAGCCACCGAGCACCAGCGCCACCCCCATTCGGGGCGCCTGCTTCAGGATGCCGAGCAGCTCCTGGGGCAGGGTGTCCCGGTGGACGGACCCCGAGGTGGCCATGAGCAGCCCTCGCTGCATGACGTCCTCCTCCGGAATCTCCAGCGGGTTGTAGTAGGGCGCCTGGGGCTGAAGGACGAGCGGATCCACCACCCCGCCGCAGGACAGGGCCAACGCCTGCATCAGCAGGGCCTCGTCCTCGGTCGCCGTGTTCATCCGCTGGTAGAGCGCCGTGCCCTCCAGCAGCACGTTGTCGATGCCGCCGGTGTCGAGCCCGTCCGGGTTGGACAGCAGCGCCGCGATCCCCAGCACCGCCATCGCGGAGCAGGCGGTCCGTCCTCCCGGGACCTGGAACTGGTTGACGCTTCCCTGGGTGCAGCCGGGCAGGACTTCAGGAGGAGACCCCTGGTCGCGCCGCTGCTCCAGGTACTTACTCAGCATCCCGATGATGTCCTCCTCCAGCTCCCCGGTCGCCTGCTCCTTGCCCTTGAGGCTCGACGACGGCGACAGGACGCCCAGCTTCACCTTCGAGTACGTCTCCCCCTCCGGGGTGAGGTCGAAGCTGCCCGCGCGGACGGCCAGCTGCTGGAGCGCGCGGTAGGCATTGCGGAACACCACCGCGAGCTCATCCAGTGGGTTGTTGCTCAGCCAGACGGTGGAGGGATCCACCTGGGCGCAGAGGCCGAAGAAGTCGCTCAGGTGCTGCTCGGTCACGTTCTGGGAGTTCAGCTTCCAGGTCGCGTACGCCTGCGCGTCATGGGGGTAGGGCCTGCCCTGGATGGCGATGGCCGCAGGCGAGTTGAGCGCCTTGATCACCAGGACGCACAGCCGCTGCGTCAGCCGCTGGGCATCCTCCGGCAGCCGCTTCAGCAGGGAGCCCAGCTGGGTGGTGGAGCACTGCAAGGCGTCCACCGCCTGCTTGTGGAGCTCCCACACCTGGAGCTGGGCCTGGGACTGGCGCGAGCCCAGGGACTCGGAGATGAGCTGCCGGTTCTGGGCCCACTTCGAGGACAACGGCGTGGTGCAGAAGATGCCCCCGGTGGGGGCGTGGTCGCTCGTGCGGGACCAGAAGTTGAGCGCCTGGTGGTTCGGATCCACCGGGAGCAGCCCCTTGAAGGGGGAGAAGATGCCGGTGTGATGGAGGGCGAAGGCCCGGCTGATGACGAAGAAGTCGGCGCGCTTGTTGAGCTTGAAGCTCGTGCCCACCTGGGCCCAGTCCTTGATGTACCCCTGCTGCTCGAACTGCTCCTTGTTCTTCTTCGAGTTCACGCTGCGCCCGGTCTGGGGGGACTGGTTCGTGGCGGAGAGGGGAACCGCCAGGGTGAGCTCCAGCGCCGCGGCCCTCTCGTGGAAGAGGTCGTCCCACTTGCGGTTCTTCGTGTCCGAGTTCACGCCCACCGAGGCTTCGGGGTCGATGTAGTAGTCGCCCGCGATGATCCACGGCAGGTCGTTGTTCTCGGAGACGTGCTCGAAGAAGCCGGACACCTGCTCGTACTCACCCAGCCGGCCCAGCCCCTTCCCCGCGGGGGAGGTGTGGACCACGCCGATGTGCACGTCGCGCCCGCCGATGCGCACGTCATGGACCACCACCGGACGCCAGGAGATGAAGCGTTCGTTGAGTTGCTCGTACTGCTGCTTGCGCTCCGCCAGGAGCTTGGGGAACTGCGTGCTCCAGCCCTTGGGCGCCTTGGTGCGGTTGACCGGCTTGGCCCAGTGGATGGGCTCCTTGGCGCGTTTACTGGAGCTCCGCCGCACCACCGAGTCATCGCTGAAGGCGCGCCAGCCGGTATGGGCGCAGGAGCTCTTCCTGTAGATGATGGGGTACCACTCGCACTGGCTCTTCCCCAGGCTCCAGTCGCCCGTCCCCTTCTCCTCTGCCTCGAGGTCCTCTTCCTCCTCCTCGTCGTCGGAGTCCTCCTCGGTGACCTTCTGGCCCTTGTATTTCGGGTAGACCGCCTGCATCTGCGGCCCCAGCGCCAGGGCGAGCCCGTGTTTCTCGAAGTCGATCTCCAGCAGCAGGGGGAGCGCCTTCTTGTTGATCTCCTGCAGCACGAGCACGTCCAGCCAGGGGTTCTGGAGGAAGAGGCGCAGGAGGAGGTCCTTCTTGTCCTGCTCCGTCTTCGCGCTGAAGTGGTTGATGTTGAAGGTGCCCACGCCCAGGTCGAGCGCGGCCTCCTCCTCCTTCTCGTCGACCACCATCGCGAGCTCGATGGGCGGCGGCGACCGCCGGGAGGGCCGTTTGCCCGACAGCGGTTGCCGCTGCTTTCCGCGGGAGCGCAGGTTGTCGGGAAGCGGGGCCTTGAAGCTCTTGATCTCCCTGCGGGCCTCGTTGGAGCGCGGGGACACCTTGAAGCCCGACCGGCGGATGACCTCTCCGCTGCGGAGGGTGTAGGTCCCGGGCCTGCGGTTGGGCTTCCCCTTCAAGATGACCCGGGTGACCTTCTTCATGGAACCCATGGCCCTGCAGCCCCGGCACCTCTGGGGCTGGAGCATGAAGGAGCCGTAGAAGCCGCAGATGGTGCAGTAGTACATGCCTGCCCCCCGTGGGAGCCCCGACGGGCCCCCGTCAACAGACACACCATACCGCTCATCCCGGGGCCCGGCGTGTTACGAGCCCATGCATGGCGAAAACCCTTCCCGAGCGCCCGCGCGCCGTCCTCGTTGGTGTCCAGCTTCCCGGGGTGACGGATGAAGCGCATGCCGCCGACCTGGCGGAGCTGAAGCGGCTGGTGCACACGCTGGGCTTCGACGCGGTGGCGACCGTGTCCCAGCGCCGGCAGCGGCTGGCCACTGGCACGGTGCTCGGCTCCGGCAAGCTCAAGGAGCTGTCCGCGCTCACCGGCGGCTCGGGCGTCATCCCGTCCGGCGCGCAGGGCAAGACGTCGAAGGCGCGGGAGAAGTGGGAGGCCGAAGCCGACGCGGAGCCCGAGGACCCGGACGCACCCGTCGCTCCCGGCGATGCGGGCGCGGACGTGGAGGACCCGTCGGAGGAGGACGACGACGCCTTCACGGACACGGACACGGACGCGGAATCAGACGCGGACGTGGAGGCCACCGCCATCGAACCGGGCCCCAGGCCCACCGTGGTGGTCGTGGACCACGAGCTGTCTCCCAGCCAGCTGCGCAACCTGGAGCGGGCCACGGGCGTGCAGGTGCTGGACCGCGCGGGCGTCATCGTGGACATCTTCCACCGGCACGCCAAGAGCCACGAGGCGCGCATGCAGGTGGAGATCGCCCGGCTCAACTACCTGGCCCCGCGCCTGCGCGAAGCCCCCGGAGGCCGCGAGCGCCAGCAGGGCCGCGGCTCCGGCGACTCCGCGATGGAACTGGACCGCCGCAAGATTCGCGACCGGCTGGCGGAGCTGCGCGAGGGCCTGGCCGCCATCCAGAAGGACCAGGACCACCGCCGCTACGCGCGCCGGGACCAGCTGCGCGTGGCGCTGGTGGGCTACACGAACGCGGGCAAGTCGTCGCTGATGCGGGCGCTGACGGGCAGCACGGTGTTGGTGGCGGATCAGCTCTTCGCCACGCTCGACACGACGGTGCGCGCGATGCAGCCGGAGACCCGGCCGCGCATCCTCGTCTCCGACACGGTGGGCTTCATCCAGAAGCTGCCGCACGACCTTGTGGCGTCCTTCCGCTCCACGTTGGACGAGGCGCTGGAGGCGTCGCTGCTGCTCTACGTGGTGGACGCGTCCGACCCCACCTGGGCCGCGCAGCGGGAGGTCACCCGCACGGTGCTCCGAGAGATTGGCGCGGACGTGGTGCCGGGCAAGCTGGTCTTCAACAAGGTGGACCGGCTGGACGCGGCGGCCCAGGAAGCGCTCCGGGCCGAGCACCCCGAGGCGCTCCTCGTGTCCGCGCACCGGCCGGAGGACGTGGCCGGGCTGCGCCGGGAGGTCATCGCCTTCTTCGAGGCCTCCATGGTGGAGGCGGACCTGGTGATTCCCTACGCGCGACAGGCCCGCATCGGTGAGGTGTACGAGCACACCACCGTGGTGTCCCAGGCCTACGACGAGACGGGCAGCCGGCTGCGCGTGAGAGGTTTGCCGGGCGCCATTGCCCGGCTCACCCGGTCGTTCCAGGAGTAGGCCTCAGCGCACGACGGGCACGGTCACCGGGTCCTTGTCGTCCACGGTGACCTGCACCTTGCCCACGCGCCACAGCACCGGCTGGAACGTGAAGTTCAGGCGGTGTCCGTCCGCGGTCTCCACCAGGGCCGTGCCTTCCTTGGGAAGGTAGTTGCCCACTTCATATTCGAGCGACGTGAGCGTGATGCGGTCCGTGCCGTTCGGACCCGTCAGCTCGCCCGGACCGTCGAACACCAGCGACGAGCCGCCGATGATGGGCAGCCCGGCGCGCTTCCCCACGGTGCTGTTGATGTGGAAGCTGTGACCCTCGCGGCCGGGCACCTGGCCTTCGACCTCCGCGAACAGGCGCGTCTCGTCCGAGCACGTGCCGTAGCCCACCTTCGCCTGGAGCGTCTGGCCATCCACGGCCAGCTCGCGCAGGTCCGCCTTCATCTCCATCAGGTCCTCGCCGCCGCGGTACTCCAGCACCGCGCGTCCGGTGAAGCGCAGGCCGTGCACGTCACAGGCGGACGGGAAGGACACGACGACGGAGTCGGTGACGGCGTCCACGGCCTGCACCCGGAAGGTCGCGCAGGTCACCGAGGCGCTCAGCCCCTCCACGGCGCGGTTCAGGAAGGAGCGCCGGGGCTCGCCGCACGTGTACACGGGCATCAGGCCCAGCATCTCGAACGCGCCCCGCACCTGGTGCGTGGAGGCCGCCAGCCGCTCCACGCGGGCCTTCGCGTCGTCGATCTCCTCCTGCGTGGGCACGTTGTCTCCACAGGCGGTGGTGGCGAGGGCGGCGAGGGCGGCGAGGGCAATGCGGCGCATGAAGATCTCCGGAAAGACGGTGCGGCTCCCCCCGCGCCATCGCGAAGGACCGTACCCCGAGCCTTCAGCAACCGGCATGCCCCCCTCAACCCCGCGAAACCCCAGGGAAAGGGGCTCCCATGACTCCATGCGGCGTGTGCAGCGCGCTGCGCACCCAGGGGCGCCCCTGTCCGGGCCCGCCCGGTCCAAAACCTGTCCGACAGTCGGACAAGTTCGCGCGGTCCACCTCCGGCCCGGCCCCGGTCCAAAACCTGTCCGACAGTCGGACAGGTTCGCGCGGTCCACCTCCCGCCCGACCCCGGTCCAAAACCTGTCCGACAGTCGGACAAGTTCGCGCGGTCCGCCTCCGGCCCGGCCCCGGTCCAAAACCTGTCCGACAGTCGGACAAGTTCGCGCGGTCCACCTCCGGCCCGGCCCCTGTCCAAACCTGTCCGACAGTCGGACAAGTTCGCGTGGTCCACCTCCGGCCCGGCCCCGGTCCAAAACCTGTCCGACAGTCGGACAGGTTTCTTCGGGTCGCCGCCGGAGAGGCGGCAGTGCTCAGGTTCGAGGGGGCTCGGAGATGCCTTCGTCCGCGGGCGAGGCTTCCGGGTTCGCGTCCTCGTCATCCCCGGTCTCTTCGTCCGCGGACAAGGCGTCGTCGTCCTCCACCTCGTCGTCCGGCTCCGGAGCGTCCACGTACTCCGGCGCGGTGTCGGACGCTTCCGTGAGGACGGTGCCCAGCGGATAGAGGACCAGGTGGCGCAGGGGCTCGCTGCCCACGCTCACGGCCTCCAGGTGGTTCTTCACCACCAGGGTGTGCTGCAACTTCCGCAGGCGCGACGGGCGCGGCGCGAGCGGCAGGCTGATGCCCTCCGCGAGCACGCGCTGGATGGCCTCCTCCGCGTCCGCGACCGCGGCGTGCACATCCGCGGGGTCCACTCCCTCCAGCAGGTGGAACTCCGTGCGCAGCGCGCGGCGGATCTCCGTGGCGCTGTTGCGCTTGATGGCCAGCACCCGCGCGCCCACGCGCTCGGCCGCGCGGCGCAGCCGGGGCGAATTCGCGCGGCTTCGCAGCGTGAGCACCACCTCCGCGTTCTCCGGACGACCCACCACCACGGCCTCCACCGGCAGGTCGCGCAGCACGCGCTCCAGCAGTTCGCGGCTCACCGCGTGCGCGGCGATGCGCGTGGGCCCGGGCCGGGGCGCACCCAACGCGGGTGTCCCCTTCGGCACACGGCCTCCTGGTGGCGTGGCCTCCACCACCTCCGGCGCGGCCTCCACGTGCACGGCGCCGTCCTGCTGCCGGCGCTTCTCGCCGCCCACCTCCGCGCCCGTGAGCAGCCGGTCCACCGCGCCGCCCGTGTCGCGGTGCACGCGCACCTCGTCGCGGTTCACCATCTCCACCACGATGTCGAAGGTCGGCGTGCTCTTGCGCTCCGTGACGGTCTTCTGCGTGCCCCGGCGCCGGGCCTCGTCGTCGCTCAACGTGACGGTCTGCACGCCGCCCACCAGGTCGGACAGCGTGGGGTTCAGCACCAGGTTCTCCAGCGTGTTGCCGTGAGCCGTCGCCACCAACTGCACACCGCGCTCCGCGATGGTGCGCGCGGCGGCGGCCTCCGCGGCAGTGCCAATCTCATCCACCACGATGGCCTCGGGCATGTGGTTCTCCACCGCCTCGATCATCACGTCGTGCTGGCGGTCCGGCCGGCTCACCTGCATTCGCCGCGCGCCGCCGATGCCGGGGTGCGGGATGTCCCCGTCGCCGCCAATCTCATTGGACGTGTCCACCACCATCACGCGCTTGCCCAGCGCGTCCGCGAGCACGCGCGCCACCTCACGCAGCTTCGTCGTCTTGCCCACGCCCGGCCGCCCGAGCAGCAGCAGGTTGCGCCCGGACTCCACCAGGTCGCGCAGCATGTCGATGGTGCCCTGGATGGCGCGCCCCACGCGCAGCGTGAGCCCCACCACGCGGCCCTGGCGGTTGCGGATGGCGGACACGCGGTGGAGCGTGCGTTCGATGCCCGCGCGGTTGTCGCCGCCCACCTCTCCCACGTGGGCGAGCACCGCCTGGAGCGCTTCTTGATCCACGGGCGCTTCCGACAGCCGCGCCACGCCGTGCACCAGCCGCGCCTCCGGAGGCCGCCCCAGGTCCATCACCACTTCCAGCAGCTCCGCCTCGGGCAGCTGCCGCACCGCCTCCTGGAGCGATGGCGGCAGGACCGCCACCAGCAGGGCGAAGTCGTTGTTGGCGGGAGTTCCAGGAGCCATCCCCCAAAGCTGCCTCGCCCCGCCTGGCCGCGCACGGCTTTCCTGCGCAAGGCCCTGAACGGAACACCTGGGAGGACAACCCCTCCCAGCCCGGCAGGCGGCCAGGCGCACCGCGCGTGACGGGGAGGAGCCGGACGAGGGCCATCCCTACCTTCAGGCCATGCCCACCGCGACGCAGGACCGCTCCCCCCTCTGGCCCCAGCTCGAGCAGGAGGCGCGCGAGCGCTTTGGCGTGGAGGACTTCCGGCCCGGCCAGCGGGACATCATGGAGGCGGTGCTCGCGGGGCGCGACGTGCTGGGCGTGCTGCCCACGGGCGCGGGCAAGAGCCTCACCTTCCAGCTGCCCGCACTCTTCGTGCCCGGCGCCACGGTGGTGGTGAGCCCGCTGCTCGCGCTGATGCACGACCAGCGCGAACACCTCACGGAGCGCTACGACCTGGACGCCGCGAAGCTGGACTCCACGCTGAAGGCCGGCGAGCTGAAGGCGCTCCAGAAGGAGATCCGCCGGGGCGAGCACGAGTTCATCTACGTCACCCCCGAGCAACTGGAGAACCCGGAGCGGCTGGCGCTGCTCAAGCGCGCGAACGTGAGCCTCTTCGTGGTGGACGAAGCGCACTGCGTCTCGCAGTGGGGTCACGACTTCCGGCCCGCCTACCTGTCATTGGGGGACGCCATCCGCGCGCTCGGCCGGCCCCGGGTGCTCGCGCTCACGGCGACCGCCACGCCCCGCGTGCGCGAGGACATCCGCAATCAGCTGGGGATGGAGGATCCGGTGGTGGTGTGCACCGGCATCCAGCGCGACAACCTCACGCTGGAGGTCCACCGCACGGTGAACCCGGAGCTCAAGCGCCAGAAGCTGCTGGAGCTGCTGCGCGCCAATGACGGCAGCGCCATCGTCTACACGGCCACCGTGCGCAAGGCGGACGAGCTGTGGCGCTGGCTGCGCGCGGAAGGACTGGAGGCGGGCCGCTACCACGGCAAGCTCAAGGCCGCCGAGCGCGAGGAGAACCAGCGCCACTTCATGGACGGCACCACGCCGGCGGTGGTGGCGACGAAGGCCTTCGGCCTGGGCATCGACAAGCCGGACCTGCGGCTCGTGGTGCACTACCACTTCCCCGATTCGCTGGAGAGCTACTACCAGGAGGCGGGCCGCGCGGGCCGAGACGGGCTGCCCGCGAAGGCGGCGCTGCTGTACCGGCTGGAGGACCGGCGCATCCAGGGCTTCTTCCTGGGAGGCAAGTACCCGCGCCGCGACGAGAGCCAGCGCCTCTACCAGGCCGCGAACACGCTGTGCGCGCAAGGCAAGGCCGTGGCCCTCAAGCGGCTGTCGGAAGCGAGCGGCCTGGGCGACAAGCGCACCCGCGTGCTGGTGGCGCAGCTGGTGGCCGCGGGCGTGCTGGAGAAGGGCGCGCGAGGCCTGAAGCAGCTGCGCGCGTTCGAGTCGCCCGAGGAGCTGGATGCGTACCTGCGCGCCTACGAGGACCGCCACCAGGGAGACCGCGAACGCCTGGACGCGATGATGCGCTACGGGAGCACCACCGCGTGCCGCTGGAAGGTGCTGGGCACCTGGTTCGAGGAGCCGCTGGAGGACGACTGCGCCCGCTGCGACAACTGCCACGCCCGCGCCGAAGGCCGCTTCGAAGCCCGGCCTCCCACCCGCGCAAGGCCTCCCGTTATTCACCGAGAGTATCAGTCCGGTGTCGCGGCCGCCCCTGCGGTGTAGGGCCCTTTTCCCTACCTTCGCGCGACATCAAGACCTGGAATTCGTACTCAATGTACGGGACTCCCAGGTCTTCAGACCTTGGGGCATTGTGCACGAATACAGTTATGGCGTATATTGCACAGCCTACCTGGACGTAATGCACTTCAGACCTTTCCCCCGAGGTCTTGAAAGGCGGAGACGCGATGGCGGAAGGCAAGTTGAAGGCGCTTGTGGTGGATGATGACCCACTCGTGCTGGAGCTGGTGGAGCGCTCCATCAGCCGCTACGGCTTCGAGGTCGTCACCACGCGCGCGGCGCTGGGCGTGGCCAACCTGCTGAGGACCGAGCAGCCGGACATCGTCCTCCTGGACGTGAACATCCCGGCGCTGAGCGGCGACCGCATCCTGGGCGTGGTGCGCCAGTTCGCGGGTCCGGACACGCTCTTCATCCTGTACTCGTCCATGGACGAGTCGCGGCTGCGCGAGCTGGTGCGCGCGTCCGGCGCGGACGGCTACATCCCCAAGGGCGTCACCGGTCCGGAGCTGGCGCTGAAACTGTCCGGTATGCACCACAAGCGGATGGCGAACCGGCCCACGCCGGTAGTGCGTGTGGACCCCGTGCTTCAGCGCGACGTGCCCGCGCCCCAGTCCCAGAGCACCACGGCCCACGTGTCGCTGGCGTCGCGGTAGGTGTGGACGGTCTCGAACCCGACCCGCGCGTGCGCGCGCAGGGAGCGGGGGTTTCTCACCGAGACCTCGGTCACGACGCAGTCGAAGCGCGAGCGAAGCTGCTCGCGGTGCTGGTGGTAGAGCGCGTCGAAGAGGCCCTTCCCCCGGTGGGCCTTGTCCACGCACACCTGGCCCATCACGTAGAAGCGCTGGTCCTTCAGCGGCCGGCCCCGGTGTTCGAGCCCTTCGAGGAGCGCGAACATCGGGTCCAGGACGGGGACCCGCGCGCGGCACTCGCGAGGCATCACCAGCGCGTACGCCACGACGTCGGAGCCCTGCACGGCGATGACGCTGGGGACGAGCGCATGCATGTGCTCCAGCGTGGCCAGGTCATGCTGGACGGTGACGAAGCCCTGGGCGTGCTGCTCCTCGGGTGACAGCGCGGGAGGCAGGTTGCGGCGCTGCAGGGCCAGCACCTGCTCCAGCTCGTCTCGGGACTGCACGGCCCTCACGACATACGGATGCGACGGCATGGCGCGGGAGCATAGGTCCGCGCCATGCCTTGAAGCGTCAGCGATCGAAGCCATCCGGCCATGGCGAAGGCCTGGCCGGCAGGTCGTCTTGGGGCGGGTGGCGGGGCTTCCGCGGCGACACGGCGGTCTTCGTATCCAGCCCAGCGGGTCCCGGGGGCGGCTTGTCCGGGAGGTCCTGCTGGGGCTTGTGGGGGATGGGTACCAGGATGGGGCTGATCCGGCATCTCGACATGACCGTGTCCTCCTGACGCGGCCGCCGCGGGGGCCGGCCTCACCAACCCCCGCGTGCGGCTTCCTCTTGAAGACGTTCCAGGTCGGGTTCTTTTAAGCGACCTGACAGGGCGTCATTCGAACAGGAGCACGTCGTGCACCCAGCGATCTCCAGGGGAGGCCTGGAGCCACGCCTGCCGCTCGTCACGCAGGGCCACGCTGGGGGATGCTCCCGCGTGGATCCGCTCGCGCACGTCGTTGAAGAAGCGGCCCGCCGAGTCCGGGATGTCCACCGTGGCGGCCAGCACCGCGCGCGCTCCGGCGTCGAGGAAGGCCACCGGCAGGCTGAAGGACTCGTGCGTGAAGGGCGCGGTGCGCGCGGCGCCGCAGGCCGCGAGGAACACCAGCGGTGCCTTGGGGAGTCCGTGCGCGCGCACCTGTCTGGCGGTGAGCGCGTACCGGCCATCCCGCTCCGGCGCCAGCATGAGGAGCGATGCGTCCGACAGCTCCGGGCTGAACACGCCATGCGTGTGGATCTCCACCTCGGTGGCGGTGGACATCGCCTCCAGCACGCGCGCGGGCGTGGCCCGCGCACCCTCCAGCATCACGCGCCGGGTGTCTTCCCGTGTGGGAGGAGACATGGGCGGCAGGCGCGGGAGGCCCAGGGCCGCGGGCGTGTCCACGTTGGAGACGACCAGGTGCGTGCCGCCGTCCACCAGCGGAGGCGGACGCACCGTCGTGTGGCCCGACCGGTAGCTCCAGGCGATGTCCGGAGGCAGCAGCCGGGGCAGGCCGTTCACCGGAGGCGGTGCCAGCACCAGCACCTGGTCACACCCGCGCAGCGCTTCCTGCAACGCAGGGGGCACCAGCCCGGACGCGTCCTGTCCGAGCGGCGCCGTGCGCGTCGGGTTGAAGTCCCCGAGCACCGCGCCCGAAGGCCCCCTCGCCACCGTGAGCGTGCGCTCGTGCTGCACCGACACCGCGAGCACGCAGCGCTCCGGCACTTCCGTCATCTGGAGCTGGCGGCCCACGAGGGTGAGCGCCTCCAAGGACGCGCCCGTACGGCCTGCGTCGGAGATGAGCGCGGCGGAGGCGCGGGCCCGTGCGCGGCGGGCGTACATGTCGTCGGGCGCGTGCTCCGCTTGAGTGAGGGCGCCGTGCAGCAGGGCGCGTCCGGCGGCGGGGTCGCGCTCCAGCTCGAACTCGCCCTGGAGGGCGTCCAGCAGCGCGCGCTCGCCGGGGCGCGGCTGGCCCTGTCTCAGTCCGGAGAGGGCGCGGGACAGCGCGTCCGCCGCGCCGGGCATGGGACCGAAGCGGGCCAGGTCCGCGAGCACGCCCGCGCCATTCAGCCCCAGCGGCACGCCGGACTCCATCGCCCGTTCCAGGTGCCGGCGGGCCTCGTCCACGCGGAAGTCCATCCACGCCAGGGTGGCCAGGTTGCGGTGCACGTAGCCCAGCTGCGCGGGGTCATCCGGCACGCGCGCCAGCGACTCCCGGAGGTACGCGCCCGAGGTGGAGGCGACGTGGTGGAAGCGCGCCACCTGCGCCAGCTCCTGGAGGAACAACCGCTCCTGCTGCCATTCCCCCTGCTGCTTCGCCAGCCGCCAGCCGGCCAGCGCGTGCGCCTGGGCCTCGGCGGGCCGGTGCAGCTCGCCCAGGTACATGTCCGTGAGCCACGCCCGCAGGTCGACGCAGCGGTAGTCCAGCTGCTCCGCCTCGCAGGTGCGCAGCGCCTCCAGCACGCGCGCCTCCGCCTTCCACCACTGGCCGTCGCGCACCTCCTGGTTGGCGCGCTCGCGTTCGGCGATGAGGTGGAACCACGGATCACCCAGTCCGTCCGCGGCGCGAGCGAACGCCGCCACGTCCACGGGCCGTCCCGCCTGGAGCTCGTAGCCGAGCGCGCCCACGTACAGGTCGTCCTCGCCGGAGTGCCGCAGCGTCTCCAGGAAGGCCGGAGGGAACGGAGTCCTGCCGCGCACGAACCGCGCGTAGTCCCGTGCCAGCGGCCCGCGCTTCTGGAAGCTCCGAGCGGCCACGCGGGTGACGGTCGCGCGCAGCACCGTACCGCCGCCGTAGGCCCGGTCCAGCGCGTCCGCCAGCGGCATCAGCCGCAGCGCCGCGTCCTTCGAGGGTGCCGCGCGGACCGCGTCATAGAAGGCCAGCCGGACGATGCCCGGCAGCTTCGCGGCCTCCTCCAATGGCAGCGGTGCGTTGGCGTCCGCCATCAGGTCCTGTGTCGCCGCGAAGGCCTGCTTCCAGGCGCGGCCCCGGGCCAGCGTCTGTTCGCGCAGCCCGCGTGCCTTGGCCCGAGCCTCCTCGCCCCAGCCGGGCTCGCCCAGGGTCGCCACGGCGTCGAAGGCATCCGCCGCCAGCAGGGGAAGGTCCAGGTTGCGCAGGACGAGCGCCAGGTTCCACAGGGCCTGCGGATGTTCCGGCCGCTTCCGGAGCACGTCCTCCAGCACGGCCAGGGCCTCGTCGAGCGACGCCTGTTCGGAGGCACCGGCATGGGCCAGCGCCAGCGCCACCGCGCGGTCGGAGTCCACGTCCGGGGACGCGGGTGCGTTGCCCAGGTAGTTCAGGGCCTGCCGCGCGTCGCCCGCGAGCAGGTACACGGAGGCGATGCCTCGCCAGTCCTGACGGTCCTCCATCCCGGCCAGCGCCCGCAGCGGCAGCGGGGCCGCCGCGGGAGCCCCTCCGCGCATGGGCACGTAGGGGCGGTGCGTATCCAGGGGCTCGGAGGTCAGCCGGGCCTCCAGGGAGCGGGTGGATGCAGGCGCGGGCCATGGCGAGGAAGGCTCTCGCGTGACGCGCACGGCCCAGGTGCCCACGGCGGCGAGGGCCAGGGCGAGCGCCCCCACGTGACTCCAGTGGGGGCGCCAGCGGCGGGGGTGCGGTGGAGGTGCCCTGACGCCAGCGGGCTGGGATGGGGTGAGGGGCCACGGAGTGGGGGGGATCCCCGTGGCCTCGGGAGTGGGTGGCGCCTTCGCGTGCGCCAGCCGTCCCAGGATGTCCGCCTGGAGCAGGTCATGGAACCGCACGGCGCAGTCCTCGCAAGAGAGCAGGTGCGCGCGGAAGTCCTCGTGGTGTTCGAGCGGGAGCTCCCCGTCCACGAATGCCGGGAGGTGGGCGCAGTGGCTGTTCATCCGCTCCCCAGCTTCCGACGGGCCTCGGCCATGTCGCGAAGCTGGTCACGCAGCTTCAGCCGCGCGTGGTAGAGCCAGGTGCCCACCGTGCCCACGGGCGACCCCAGCAGGCGGCCGATCTCCGCGTGGCGCAGCCCCTCCGAGTGCAGCTCGAAGGTGCGGCGCAGGTTGAAGGGCAGCGTCGCGACGGCCTTCTGCAGCTCCGCCTCGGTGATGCACTCCCACAGCTCCAGGTCCGGGGCCTGCGGCTCCTCGAAGAGCTTGTGCACGTTGCCCAGGTTGATGACGGTGGTGGCCTCCGTGCGCGTCCGGCGGCACTGGTCGAGGAAGCGGTTGTGCAGCACCCGCACCAGCCACGCGCGGCGCTCCGGCTCCGCCCAGCCGCGCAAGGAGTCCCACTTCAGCAAGGCCCGCAGCAGGA
This sequence comes from Corallococcus sp. AB011P, assembly GCF_003611605.1. Lineage (NCBI taxonomy): Bacteria > Pseudomonadati > Myxococcota > Myxococcia > Myxococcales > Myxococcaceae > Corallococcus > Corallococcus sp. AB011P. Next base: position 215,981 of record NZ_RAVX01000010.1, on the reverse strand, counting down.
CGTCCTGGACCAGGTCGTCACAAGCCGTGGCATTCCCCCCACAGATGTTTCGCGCGACCGCCATCAGGATGGGCTGATGACGGACCGCGAAATCGGCGTACTCCATGTCGGAATTGTCGAGTTCTTCTCTCATCGTGCGGCCCCCAGTGCCGGTACTGAAAAGAAAACGTAATAGGTCTGATTCCTTTAGAACCTTGTTAAAGCCTTACGGGTTGGTTGGATTTGGAAGACAGCTGTGTGTGTGTCGGCACCGGTAGGGGCACACGGTCCAGGATTTGGAATGTTTGTCCGGGGCGCGTTTGACCGCGTGGCGTAGGGTCCGGAGCCATGGCGCGAACCGCGACGACACCCAAGCCCGTGGAGCTGGGAGACATCGACCTGCCGGAGGGGGTGTTGCTCATCCTGGATCCAGGCCTGGGGCGCTTCTGGCGGCATGACGCGGAGCCGGCGTCGCCCCGGAAGAAGGCGCCGCCGGAGCACGACCTGCGCATCACCGGGCCAGACGCGGACGCGGCCGGCCGTGCCTACGACCGCGAGTTCGACCCGCGCTTCCTCTTCGACCGGAAGGACCCGGCGGACGCGGCGGCGCACTTCGCGGGGTTCGCGAAGGAGCGGGGCTTCGACGCGCGAGCGGAGGTGCTGTCAGCGCGGATTCCGCACACGGAGCGGGCGCGGCTGGCGCTGGAGGCTGGAAAGGGATTGGGGGTCGTGAAGTACAACGGACTGTGGGCGGTGGTCGTGGGTGACCTGCCCTCGGGTCGTGGGTTGAAAGTGATTGGAATCCCCATGCCGCCGGGAGAGTTCGGCGGGCGTTGGCGGTCCATCGACCTCGTCGTGGACGGGAAGGCGGAAGCAACCCGGTCGGAGCAGGTGGCCGGGGTGATGGTGGACCACGGTCAATTGTTGTTCACCGGGTTGGGCCCGATGGGACGGTTCCGCATGTGGGAGCCGGAGGACGGGCTGGCGGACTATGTGTTTCACGGCAGGGACGCGCCGAAGCTCGCGAAGGAGCTGGGCGCGAGCGACCTGGGCGGCGGGCTGTATGGGTGGAAGGACCTGCCCATGGAGCGGGTGGGGGAGAAGGCCACGCCGTTGCAGGAGCGCCTCGAGAAGGAAGGGCTCGCGGTGGGCGTGGACTACCGGCCGCACTGCAACCTGGAGAAGCTGAACGCCGGGCTGCGGGAGAGCGAGGAGGACACGGCCTCGCTCGTACTGGACGGTGCGCGCGTGGTGGGGTGTGGGAACCGCTGGGGAGACGGCATCTTCACGGTCAGCCGGCACCTGGACGCGGAAGGGCGGACGGTGCGTGTCCGGGTGGAGCTGGGCACGGAGGAGCGGCAGCGGATGATGCGCGGCATCCGGCTGCGTCAGCGCAAGGCGCTCGTCACGCGCCTCATCACGGAGAACGGGGAACCCATCCGCTTCGCGGAGCGCTCGGAGCCCGCGGCGGAGGAGGACAGCGGCTGGCTCTTCACCTCGGGCCTGGAGACCGAGGAGTACATGGAGGACAGCGACAACGCGGTCATCGTCCCGCTGCGCTCGTTGCTGGGCCGGTACAAGGAATTGGACGCCATCCTGGACGCGCCGGTCGGCGCGGTGTTCCGGCGCGAGGGGAACGGGTTCGTTCCGGAGGAGTAGGCCTCCATCGAAAGATTCGCTGATTCCGTCTGAATCCCCGCTCTGCCATTCAGCGCGGGGCGGATGCATCTTCCGGTCATGACCCACGATCATTCCGCACATGCGCCGGTGCATGGCTTTGGAGCCGACCGCGCGCCCCATTACGACGCCCAGGCGGCGATCAGCCTCGCCGGCTACCAGGCGGCATACGAGCTGGGCGTCAGTGCCCTGGCTGCTCACCTGGACGGACAGGAGACGGCGTCACTGCTCCACGTGGGCCTGGGCACGGGCGCGGAGCTGCTGCCCTACCACCGCTTCAGCGTGCCGGGCTGGCGCTTCACGGGCGTGGAGCCCTCCGCGCCGATGCTCGCTGTCGCGCGCAAGCGTCTGGAGGAGGAAGGGCTGCTCTCGCGCACGCAGCTGCACGAAGGCGAGCTGCGCACGCTGCCGCATGGCTCTCCGTTCGACGGCGCGCAGTTGATGGGCGTGCTGCACCACGTGGAAGGGGAGGACGCCCGCATCGAATTGCTGCGGGAGGTGACGCGGAGGCTCAAGCCGGGAGCGCCGCTGGTGCTGGGCTGCCGCATCGGCCAGGACCCCGAGCTGACGAACGTCGAGTTCCGGCGGCTGCGGGCGTATGGCGTGACGAGGGAGAAGCTGGAGGCCCGGAGTCAGGGCATGGCGAAGATGCAGCCCATCGAGTCCGACGCCGCGCTGTTCGCGATGTTCGCGCAGGCGGGACTGGTGGCGCCGAAGACGCTCTTCGTCTCGCTCCAGTACAAGGTCTTCCTGGCGCGCTTCGCGCCCTGAGCGCGCTCCTCCGTCAGTGGGGCTCAGGTGCTCCGGTCACGCGCTCGAACGACACACCCAGGTTCCCGACCCCCTCGAGTGCGTTCTTGATGTCTTCCGACACGATGAACGCTGTCTTGAACTTCTTCAGCCGAAAGACATGCGCGCCCTCGGTCTTCGAGGGGTCGATTCGCAGTCCGTAGATCCACCGGTACTCCCCTTCATATTCAGGGGAGGAGTCGTCCTCGTCATCGTGGTGAACCTCCCGGCACCGTGCCTCGTCGATGCAATCGATCACCTTGGTCGCATTGACGACGAAGAAGGGGTCGGCCTCTCCCTCCACCATCACCGGAAAGAGCTGAACGTCATCGGGGGCCAGTGCCCGGAAAACGTTCGCGATGGCATGGCTGACAATGGGGGCCCGTTCGATCACGGAGAATACGAACGCCCGCCTCTTGCCTGGGGTTGCAATGAGGGCCTTCATCCCTCCCGGTTCATCAAGGACACGGCCATCAGCGAACATCCAGGGCTCGTCAAAGGCCTCACCTGAACCCCGTGTCGGTGTCTCGATGAGCCATTGCGGCACATCACCCAGCCTCACCCAATAGAAATAGCGCTCCACCTCATCCCTCCGCCTTCACAAGGAGACTCCGCAAGTCGGAGCCCTGTGTCAGAAGCTCGTTCGCGATCCTCGCAAGCTCCTTCATCAAGCTGTCCCGGCAGGTTTCCGTCGTTCGGCATCGCTCGACAGCTCGCTCCAAGCGGTCCATCACCTCTTTGTGGTAGCGCTCTGGATGCGGCCCCTTGTGTCCGTTGAGCCGCACCTTGTTCGCGACATCTTCGAGCGTCATCCCAGCCTTCTTGAAAACCTTCTCGCACCGAGGCGTCCAAGGACCGCCGGTAGCATCGGAGATGGGGTTCTTGTTCGAGCAGATGTGATGAACAGGTCCCGTCTCGTCACCCGGAAACCGCCCGTCCGAGTACATCGCCAGTGCAGCCGCAGCTCCTGGAGCCAGCGTCACGTTGAGCACACCGGCAGCCGGCAACGAGATTGAGCCCACCCCGCCGCTCAAAGCTTCCGCAAGCTGGAATCCTGACTCAGCCTGCGCCCGAATCGCGGCCTGGGGGAAGCCCGGGAGCCTGGGCCCCTGGGCCGCCATCGCGCTCTTGCCGCCAAGGGCTGCCGTAACGAGCAGAACCAGGACGCGTGTGCCGTTCGCCCCCAATACACGCCCGAAGCGGTGTCCGATGTCCTGCAACTCGATGATGCTCGTTGCCCTCTCTGCATCGTCCCACAGCCGCACGAAGCCCCGGCCCATCTCCCAGACCGGCACCACCCCCAGGTAGGCCACCATCGCCGCGGTCAGTGCCACCGCGATGACCTTCGTGACGGGTTCGGGCAGCGTCATCGTCAGGAGCACGGACAATGCGGCCGAGGTCACCATGGCCTTGAGCACCACCGGGTTCAGCAGCTTGCCGACCTCATCCTCGACACTGGCCCAGACCCCATCCAGCGCGAACGACAGGGCCATCAACGTCCGGTCCTTGCGCGAGAAGGGCAGCCCCGTTCCGCCCACCAGGGTCAGACAGTCGTCCCCATCGGGGCAGATGCGCGAATAGAGGGACTCCGGAGACGCCCCAGCCCCCGAATTTGGGAGCCCCTTCGAGGATGCGAGCAACGACCGGGACCTCACCCATCCTCGCTGGTCGGCCGCATCCATCTCGCGGAAGGCAACGTCCATGCGCATGTCCAGGATGAGCTGCGTGAGGGCCGCCTCGAACGCGTTCTCGCTCACCTGAACCGGATCCATATCCCGGGACTCGTGAACCACCTGCCTGCCGTCTCCAACATCAAGATGGACAACACGAGTCGTCGCACACCCTCCCAGGAAAAGTAGTAAGGCGATAAGCCACATCAACCGCATGGATGCTCCCGAAGACGCTCACCCTGGTAATCAAGAGGCAGGGCATTCTCATCCCCGAGTTTATCGTGGACGAGTTCCGCTGAGGCACGAGCCGCCAGGGATTCGAGGCCGCATCAGAAAAGGCGGGACCCTGACCTCCCTGTACCTGGAGCTGTACCGGCACGATGGGCTGCGGCAGGCGGTTGTTGAGTTGAGCCCGAGCTTGCTCGGGAAGTAGGAACGGCCGCATGACCTCACGTCGATACGTGCTCGTGGCCTGGATGGGCCTGTTGGTCCTGCATCCGGGGTGTGCGACGACTCCGGGCGACGTCCGCCTTCGTGCGGATGGAACGCCTATGTCGGAGAAGTGCCCGGAGAAGTCGCTGGAGGTCATGCGGTACCTCCAGCTCTATGTGGGCGAAGCCGCATGGGTCCAACTGGATGCGAACCAGAGCCGGGCGGAGAGCATCACGCTGTATGACGGGCCTATCGAGAGCGTGTTGGATGAGGATATCGGCACTTTGGAATCGCCGCTTCGGCTGTACGGCCGCGTGTGGACGGGCGGAGCACAGCCGGTCATCCGGTACTACGAGGCGCAGTTCCTGAAGGGAAAGGACCGCGTGCCCATCTGCGCGGTAGCGAGGCTCGGCTTCGGGCAGCTGCGCAAGCGACCCGAGTCCAAGCCAGGAACGGCGATCCTCAACTCCCCGCGCGCGGGCGTGTACATCGTGGACGAGTTCCGCTGAGGCATGGGCCGCCAGGGATTCGGGGCGGCATCAGATTTGTTGACCACCCTGCGGCTGGAGCTGTACCGGCAGGATGGGCTTCTGCAGGCCTTTGTTCAGCTGGAGCCGACCCTGCTGGAGGAGTAGGAACGCCTCATGATTCCCCGCCAATACGTGCTCGTGGGCTTGCTGGGGCTGCCGCTGGGTTGTGCGACGACCCCGGGTGACGTCCGGCTTCGCTCGGATGGCACTCCCATGGCGGAGAAGTGCCCGGAGAAGGCGCTGGAGGTCATGCGATACCTGCGCCTCTACGTGGGGGAGTCCGCATGGGTACTGAGCGTCACCCGCTTCCGTGGACACCCCCAATGTGATGGAAGGGTGTTCGATGTCGGAGAGCAAGAAGCAGCAGAGGCGGCAGCGACGTAGCTTCAGCCCGGAGTTCAAGGCCGGGGCGGTGAAGCTGGTGCTGGAGGAGGGCAAGCCCATCGCGGAAGTCGCGCGGGACCTGGACCTGACGGAGACCGCCTTCCGCAAGTGGGTGGAGCAGGCCAAGGCGGACCGGGGACAAGTCAAGCCCGGCGCGCTCGCTAGTGAGGAGCGGGTGGAGCTCTCTCAACTGCGCAAGCGCGTGCGCCAACTCGAGATGGAGCGCGACCTGTTAAAAAATGCGGCGGCCTTCTTCGCGAAGGAGATGAAGTGAAATTCCGCTTCATCCACGCGAAGAGGGCCTGCACGTCGGTGGCCTTCATGTGCCGTCAGCTTGGCGTCTCGCGCTCCGGCTACTACGCCTGGGCGAAGAGGGCCGAGTCGCAGCGCAAGCAAGCCGACCGCGAACTCACCGTGGCGGTGAAGGCGGTGCACCGTGAGAGCCGCGGCACCTACGGCAGCCCCCGCGTCCATGCGGAGCTGCGCGCACGGGGCCAGCGCGTTTCCCAGAAGCGCGTCGCCCGCCTGATGCGGCAGGAGGGCCTAGCGGCACGCAGAAGACGCCCCTTCGTGCGGACCACCGACAGCAAGCATGCCCATCCAGTGGCCCCCAACGTGGTGGCCCGCGACTTCCTGCCGCCAGGGCCCGACCGCATCTGGGCTAGCGACATCACCTACGTGTGGACCGCCGAGGGCTGGCTCTACCTGGCCGTCGTCCTCGACCTCTTCAGCCGCCGCGTCGTGGGCTGGAGCATGGGCGAGAGAATCGACCGGCAACTGGCGCTCGCCGCCCTCGATATGGCGCTCACTGGACGGACGGCCCCTGCGCTCCATCACTCGGACAGAGGGAGTCAATACGCCAGCGAGGACTACCGGCGGCGGCTCGCCGAGCGCGGAATCACCTGCTCGATGAGTCGCAAGGGCAACTGCTGGGACAATGCCGTCGTCGAGAGCTTCTTCAGCAGCATGAAGTTGGAACTCGTCTACACGCGCAACTTCAAGACGCGCGCGGAGGCGAGGCTCGCGCTATTCGAATACATCGAGGTGTTCTACAACCGCAGGCGTCGTCACTCCTCACTCGGCTATGTCAGCCCGGCCGAGTACGAGCGAACGACTGAGGCACCGAGGCAGGCAGCGTAGTCAATCTGTCCACGGAAGCGGGTGACTCTCATACAGCTCGATGCGAACCAGAGTCGGGCGGAGCACATCACGCTTCACGACGGGCCCATCGAAAGCGTGCTGGATCAGGACGTCGGCACGTTGGAATCGCCGCTCCGGCTGTATGGCCGCGTGTGGACGGGTGGTGCTCAGCCGGTCATTCGCTACTACGAGGCGCAGTTCCTGAAGGGAAAGGACCGCGTGCCCATCTGCGCGGTGGCGAGGCTCGGCTTCGGGCAGCTGCGCAAGCGACCCGAGTCCATGCCAGGAACGGCGATCCTCAACGCACCGCGCGCGGGCATGTACATCGTGGACGAGTTCCGCTGAGGCGTGAGCCGCCAGGGATTCGAGGCGGCATCAGATTTCCGAGGCTGTCTCCGCCCGCCAAGCGCGCGGAATCCCAGCGACGCCCCCCTGGTCCACGCCTTGCTCCGGGCATGACGCTTCACGATTCGAAGGAGCCACGATGCGCTGGATGCGAATGCTGAGCGGTTGTCTGACGGTGATGGCCCTGGCGGCCTGTGGTTCGGGCGGCGAGGGCGGGCAGGGGAGGCTGAAGCTGCGCGAAGGTCAGTCACTGGACCTGGCGCAGGAGTGCGGAGTGGACCTGCCCCAGTGTCCCCAGGGCCTGTCCTGCCTCGTGCTCAAGCTGGACGGCGTGTCCCAGGCACGCTGTGTGGACGACTCCAGGGTCTGCACCGAGCTCGTGTCCTGCACGGGCGGCACCCAGTGCGCCATCCTGGACTCGTACCCCGGACAGGTCGCCTGCTCGGGCAAGTGCACCTCGGACTGCGACTCGTCCGTGTCCAGCAGTCCGTGAGGTCAGCGAGTCTGGAGCAGGTGCTTGATGGCCGCGGTCCAGATCTCCGTTGCGAGCTGGATCGCGGACACGTCTGACTGTGGATGGCTGAGACCAGGCTCATCGCGCAAGACACGGAAGGTGTGTCCTGTGGGGACCGCTTGGATCCAGTAATCAGACCCAATGTTCCTCATGCCTGGAATGGTGAACTGGATACAAGCAGCCTCCCGGCTCCACCCACCTGGAGGGTTCACGCCGAGGGATAGTTCCATGTGCTCGCCATGGCTATCCCCTACAAGCTCGAAGAGGCGATAAGGGGCTCTCTGCATGATTGCCCACTCACGTTCGGTCAGAACAGGAAGGTCGGAGACATGCAGGCGCGGTTGATTGCTCTCTGGGAATCTCGACATCAACTGCCCCGCGAAGTCCACGAGTGCTTCATGAAGGGCCCGGACGGCTTCGTACCAACGGCTGAACTGGGATGACGTCGCGGCTCGCGTCTTGCCCAGTTGCTCCGCAAGGTAATCAATCGCGGGCTCACGGACTTCAGTCACCTCACGGGCCGCGCGCTCGTACTCCGCGAAGCTCTGGTCCAGACGGTCGAGCGTCAACTCCACCATCGCGGAGATGTCTCCCGAATGGGACGCATCGAGCGCCGTGTAGTAGCGCGCCCGGTCCTCGACGAGCAGGACGATGGCCGGGTAGTGCTCCCGCATCAGCAACAGGTTGGCGATCAGCCTCCCTGTCCGTCCGTTCCCATCCACGAAGGGATGGATCGTCTCGAACCACGCATGCGCGATGGCGCAGACGACCACGGGATGCTCCGCCTTCGCCCCAGCCAGCCACTCACCGAAGCCCCGCATCTCCTCGGGCACCCGGACCGCTTCTGGAGGCACGTGCACCGTGCCTCCAATCCGCACGTTGATGCGCCGGTAGACACCGGCGTTCTCCGGGTCGATGCCCCGCAGGACGATGCCGTGCATCTCGCGCACGTCGCGCTCACCCAGCACGGTCTCCTTGCTTGCCAGCGCTTCCACGAAGTCGAGCGCGTGCGCGAGGTTGACCGCCTCGAAGTGATCCTTCAGCGACTTGCCCGCGATGGTGATGCCGTCTTCCACTACGGCGCGCGTTTCTGGCAAGGTCAGCCGGTTCCCTTCAATCGCATTCGAGTTGTACGTGTGGTGGATCCGGAACCAGTGCCGCAGGCTCTGCACCGCAGCAGGCGGCATCGTGGCGGCGCGTAACCGGCGCATGCGCTCGGTCGCCTGCTGAAGCCTGGGTTCGATGCTCTCGCTCCACCGGTACCGATGCACGCCAACCACCTCCGCTCCCTACTGTAACGCCGTCGCCCCCTTTCACCTCGCAGGGGCGAACAGGGCCAGTTCGTGCACATTGCAACCCGGACGTGAGTGCCGCGTCCGCAACCCCTCGGAATGCCTGGGCCTGACGGAGGCCCGCTCCGGTACGGCGGATGCTCATGGAGGGAGCCCGGTATGGCTCCCGACATTGCTCCCCACCTGCTTCACCTGCTGCTGACGCAGTCCCCTCCCGAAGCGCCCTCGCTGCTCTCCCGACTCAAAGTCGAGGGCGGCGTGGACGCCTACTACGCCTACAACCTCAATCGCCCCGACAGCGACGTGAACTTCCTGCCGGGCACCGGCACCACCGCTCGGCGGCATGACGAAATCACCGTCAACCTGGCGTCGCTGGGCGTGAACCTGGCGCCGGAGCCCGTGGGCTTCCGCGTCCTGCTCGGCTTCGGCACCGGCATCGACGTGCTGCACCGCGCGGAGCCCGAGGAGGACGCCACCGGCCCCGACGTCTGGCGTTATGTGCAGCAGGCATCGCTGTCCTTCGCGCGAGGCCCGCTCACCCTGGAGGCGGGCATCTATCCCAGCCACATCGGCTTCGAGTCCTTTCAATCCCAGCTCAACTGGACCTACAGCCGCTCGTGGATGGGCGAGTTCTCGCCCTATTACCAGACAGGCCTCAAGGGGACCTGGCGCTTCGATGGGCACTGGAGCGCGCAACTCCACCTGCTCAATGGCTGGCAGACCATCGGGGACAACAACGGCGGCAAGGCCCTGGGCACCCAGGTCGCCTACGCGGGCGACCGGCTGAGTGCGGCCTTCAACACCTTCGTGGGCAACGAAGGCGCCGGGGACGCGGAAGCCCTGCGCCTGTTCGCGGACACCGTCGTCACCCTGAAGGCCACCGACGCCGTGAGTGTCGCCGCCACCGCGGACGTGGGCCGGCAGGCCCGCCCGGGGACCTCCGCCGCCCTCTGGTACGCGGCGGGCGCCAACGTGCGCGTCCAGGTCTCGGAGCCCGTGGCCGTGACCGCGCGCGCGGAGGTGTACCGCGACAGGGATGGCCTGCTCAGCGGCACCCCGCAGACCCTGGTCGAGGGCACGCTCACCCTGGAAGTGAAGCCCGCTGAACACCTCGTCCTCAAGGCCGAGGCCCGCCACGACCACTCGACCCAGAACGTCTTCGACGGTCCAGCGCGCGGAGAACAGCCACCCCTCTCGCGCCAACACCAGACGTTGTTCGTGGTCGGCGCGGTCGCCACCTTCTGAACCCTGAAGCGGAGCTTTCACCCATGGACATCGTCCTCATCCTGGTGACCAACGGTTTCTTCGCGCTCTGCGCGGCCTACACCCACGGCTGCGAGCGCTTGTGAGGAGTCCCCCGTCATGACCTTCGAATACGCCGCAGGGGCCGCGCTCGCGGTCCTCCTCTCCGTCTACCTCGTCTACGCCCTGCTTCGGCCCGAGCGCTTCTAGGAGCCCGCCATGACCCTCATTGGCTGGCTCCAGACCCTGCTGTTCTTCGCGCTCGTCCTCGCGCTGACGAAGCCCGTGGGCCTCTACCTCTTCCGCGTCTTCGAGGCCGACACCCAACCCCTGCCCCGAGTGCTCGGTCCCATCGAGCGCGCCCTGCTGCGCCTGTGCGGCGTGCGCCGCGACCAGGAGCAGACATGGGGCCAGTACACCGCCGCCCTGCTCGCCTTCAGCGCCGTGGGCCTCGTCGTCCTCTACGCACTCCAGCGGCTCCAGCACATGCTCCCGCTCAACCCCCAGGGCCTGCCCGCCGTGGGCCCGGCGCTCGCCTTCAACACCGCCGCCAGCTTCGTGGCCAACACCAACTGGCAGTCGTACGCCGGTGAATCCACCCTGAGCTACGCCACCCAGATGCTGGGGCTGACGTGGCAGAACTTCGTCTCCGCCGCCACGGGCCTGGGCGTCGCGCTCGCCCTCGCGCGAGGCCTCACCCGCCGCCCTGGCCCGGAAGGCCGCAAGACCCTGGGCAACTTCTGGGTGGACCTGATGCGAGGCACGCTCTACGTGCTCCTGCCCCTGAGCTTCCTCGTGGCCCTGTTCTTCGTATCTCAGGGCGTGCTCCAGAACCTCGCGCCCTATCCCGAGCACACCACCGTGGAAGGCGTGAAGCAGACGCTCGCCTTCGGTCCCGTGGCCTCGCAGGAGGCCATCAAGATGCTGGGCACCAACGGCGGCGGCTTCTTCAACGCCAACAGCGCCCACCCCTTCGAAAACCCCACGCCGCTCACCAACCTGGTCCAATTGCTGCTCATCTTCGTGCTGCCCGCGGGCCTCACGTACACCTACGGCAAGATGACCGGCGACACGAGGCAGGGCTGGGTCCTCTTCTCGGCCATGTCCGTCCTCTTCCTCCTGGGCGCCGCCGCCAGCTACGCCGCGGAAGTCCAGCCCAATCCCGCGCTCACCGCCGCGAACGTCGTCCAGGACGGGAACCTGGAGGGCAAGGAGACGCGCTTCGGCGTCGCGGCCTCCACGCTGTTCGCCACCGTCACCACCGACGCGTCATGCGGCGCGGTCAACTCCATGCATGACAGCTTCACGGCGCTCGGCGGGCTGGTGCCCATGGTCAACATGCAGCTGGGCGAGGTCATCTTCGGCGGCGTCGGCGCGGGCCTCTACGGCATCCTCGTGATGGCGGTGCTCGCGGTCTTCATCGCGGGCCTGATGGTGGGCCGCACGCCGGAGTTCCTCGGCAAGAAGATCGAAGCGCGGGAGATGACGCTCGCGATGCTGTACGTGCTCGTCTTCCCCCTGGCCATCCTGGGCCTGTCCGCCGTGGGTGCGGTGCTCCCGCAGGGCACGTCGTCCCTCAACAACGCCGGGCCGCACGGCCTGTCCGAAATCCTCTACGCGTTCACCAGCGGCGTGGCCAACAACGGCAGCGCCTTCGCCGGCCTCAACGCCAACACGCCGTTCTGGAACCTCAGCCTGGGTGTGTCGATGCTCGCGGGCCGCTTCCTGATGATGGTGCCGGTGCTGGCGCTGGCGGGCTCGCTCGTGGGCAAGAAGGCCGTGGCCCCCGGGCCCGGCACCTTTCCCACCCACGGCGTCCTCTTCACTGGCCTGCTCGTGAGCATCGTCGTCGTCGTGGGCGCGCTGACGTTCTTCCCCGCGCTGTCCCTGGGCCCCATCGTCGAGCACTTCCTCGGCGCGGCCGGAAAGGTGTTCTGACCATGGCCCCCGCAAGCAAGCAGGCCTCGCTGTTGGACCCCACGCTGCTCAAGCCCGCCGTCTGGGAGAGCTTCAAGAAGCTCCACCCCCGTGACGTGGCCCGCAACCCGGTGATGTTCGTGGTGTGGGCCGGCAGCCTCCTCACCACCGTGTTCGTCCTCAAGGACCTGACGGTCTCTGGGGAACCCACCGCGCCCATGGGGTTCACCGTGTCCGTGATGCTGTGGCTGTGGTTCACGGTCCTCTTCGCCAACTTCGCCGAAGCCGTGGCGGAGGGCCGCGGCAAGGCCCAGGCGAGCGCCCTGCGCCGCATGCGTCAGGACACCCAGGCCCGCCGCCTCACCCACGACGGCCGAGAGGAGCGCGTCGGAGCCCCCGCCCTACGCAAGGGGGACCGCGTGGTGTGCGAAGCCGGAGACATCATCCCCGGTGACGGAGAGGTGCTGGAGGGCATCGCCAGCGTGGACGAGTCCGCCGTCACCGGCGAATCCGCCCCCGTCATCCGCGAGTCCGGCGGCGACCGCTCCGCCGTCACCGGAGGAACGAAGGTGCTGTCCGACCGCATCGTCATCCGCATCAGCGTGGACCCCGGCGAGTCGTTCCTCGACCGGATGATTGGCCTGGTGGAGGGCGCGGCCCGCAAGAAGACGCCCAACGAAATCGCGCTGCACATCCTGCTGGTGGGCCTCACGCTGGTGTTCCTGATGGCGTGCGTGACGCTGGTGCCGCTGGCGCTCTACTCGGGCGTGCCGCTGTCCGGCACGGCGGTGGTGGCGCTGCTGGTGTGCCTCATCCCCACGACCATCGGCGGCCTGTTGAGCGCCATCGGCATCGCGGGCATGGACCGGCTGCTGCGCAAGAACGTGCTCGCGCTCAGCGGGCGCGCGGTGGAGGCGGCGGGGGACGTGGACACGCTGCTGCTCGACAAGACGGGCACCATCACCCTGGGCAACCGCATGGCCACGGAGCTGCTGCCCATGCCGGGCGTGCGCGCGGAGGAGCTGGCGGAGGCCGCGCAGCTCGCGAGCCTCGCGGACGAGACGCCGGAAGGGCGCTCCGTCGTCACGCTGGTCAAGGACACATACAAGATGCGTCCGCGCGAGCTGCGAATGCACCAGGCCACCTTCGTCCCCTTCACCGCGCAGACGCGCATGAGCGGCTGCGACCTGGTGGACCCGCACCCTCGAAGCATCCGCAAGGGCGCGGTGGACGCCATCGTCCGCTACACGCAGGAGCAGGGCGGCACCGTGCCGGAGGAGCTGACCCGGGCTGCGGGCCGCATCGGTGACGCGGGCGGCACGCCGCTCGCCGTGGCGGACGGCGCGCGGGTGCTGGGCATCATCCACCTGAAGGACGTGGTGAAGGGCGGCATCAAGGAGCGCTTCGACCGCTTCCGCGCCATGGGCATCCGCACGGTGATGATCACCGGCGACAACCCGCGCACCGCGGCGGCCATCGCGCGAGAGGCCGGCGTGGACGACTTCCTGGCGGAGGCGACCCCGGAGGCGAAGCTCGCGCTCATCCGCGCGGAGCAGGGCAAGGGCAAGCTCGTGGCGATGACGGGCGACGGCACCAACGACGCGCCCGCGCTGGCCCAGGCGGACGTGGGCGTGGCGATGAACACCGGCACCCAGGCCGCCAAGGAGGCCGGCAACATGGTGGACCTGGACTCCAACCCCACCAAGCTCCTGGAGGTGGTGGAGGTGGGCAAGCAGCTGCTGATGACGCGAGGCACGCTGACCACGTTCTCCATCGCCAACGACGTCGCGAAGTACTTCGCCATCCTCCCGGCGCTGTTCATGGGCGTCTTCCCGCAGATTGCCCCGCTCAACGTGATGGGGCTGACGTCGCCGTTCAGCGCCATCCTGTCCGCCGTCATCTTCAACGCGCTCATCATCGTGGCGCTCATCCCGCTGGCGCTGAAGGGCGTGCGCTACCGCCCGTTGGGCGCGGCGGCCCTCCTGCGCCGCAGCCTGCTCCTCTACGGCGTGGGCGGCGTCATCGTCCCGTTCGTGGGCATCAAGGTCATCGACGTGCTGCTCACCACCGTGGGCCTGGCATGAGCACTCGAGAAAGGAACACCGACACCATGGTCTCCGCGCTCCTCACCGCCCTGCGTGTCAGCGCCGTCACGCTGGCCCTCACGGGCGTGCTGTACCCCCTGACCGTCACCGGTGTGGCGCAGGTGCTGTTCCCGGATGAAGCCAACGGGTCGCTCGTGAAGGATGACCGCGGCCAGGTGGTGGGCAGCGCGCTCATCGCCCAGGGCTTCACTCAAGCCGGCTACTTCCAGCCGCGCCCCTCCGCCGCGGGCACGGGCTGGGACGCGACGGCTTCCAGCGGGAGCAACCTGGGCCCCACCTCGCGGAAGCTCCGCGACCGAGCAGTGGCGGAGGCGGACCGGCTGCGCCGCGAGAACCCCGAGGCCGAAGGCCCCGTGCCCGCTGAATTGGTGACAGCCTCCGCGTCCGGGTTGGATCCGCAGGTGTCGCCGGAGTCAGCGCTGTGGCAGGTTCCCCGCGTGGCGCGAGCGCGCGGCCTGGACCCTGCGCGCGTGCGGGCGTTGGTGATGTCACGGGTGGAAGGCCGGACGTTCGGCGTGCTGGGAGAGCCCCGGGTGAACGTGCTCACGTTGAACCTCGCGATGGACCGTCAGTTCGGCGGACCCGCGCCCACGGCCTCCCGGTGAGGAGGAGGCAGGCATGACGACGCGGCGCCCTCGCGCGGAGGACTTCCTGGAGCTGGTGGAGCGCGGCCGGCGCGGCCGGCTGAAGCTCTACATCGGCTTCGCGGCGGGCGTGGGCAAGACGTTCCGCATGCTGGAGGAAGCACACGCGCTGAAGGCGCGCGGCGTGGACGTGGTGCTGGGCTTCATCGAGACCCACGGTCGTCCCGAGACGGAGGCACGGGTCGCCGGCCTGGAGGTCGTGCCGCGCCAGCGCATCACGTACCGAGACGTCACCGTGGAGGAGATGGACCTGGACGCCATCCTCGCGCGCAAGCCGCAGGTGGCCATCGTGGACGAGCTGGCCCACACCAACGCGCCCGTGTGCCGTCACCGCAAGCGCTACCAGGACGTGCAGGAGTTGCTGGCCGCGGGCATCAACGTCATTGGCGCCTTCAACGTGCAGCACCTGGAGAGCCTCAACGACCTGGTGGAGCGCAACACCGGCGTCACCGTGCGGGAGACCCTGCCGGACAGCTTCCTCAAGACGGCCGACCAGGTGGTGAACCTGGACCTCGCGGTGGAGGACCTGCACGAAAGGCTCAAGACGGGAAAAATCTACGCGCCGGACAAGGTGCCGCACGCGCTGGAGCGCTTCTTCACCGGCGACAACCTCTCCACGCTGCGCGAGCTGGCCCTGCGCGAAGTGGCGGAGAGCCTGGACCGGGCCACCACGGGCAGGCAGGCCCGAGCCGGCGAGGACGCATCCCAGAAGGGCGGCACGTGGGGCCGGGTGCTGGTGGCCCTCTCCAGCCATCCGCCGCGCGCGGCGACGCTGCTGCGCCGGGGCTCGCGCATGGCGGGCCGGCTCAACACGGACTGGTTCGTGGTGTACGTGGAGACGCCGCACGAGGCGCCGAACCTCATCGACGCGGAGGCGCAGCGGCACCTGCTGACGAACATCGAGAAGGCGAAGGAGCTGGGCGCGGAGGTGGTGCGCCTGCGCTCCCGCGACCCCGTGGCGGCGCTGCTGGACTTCGCCCGCTCGCACGGCGTGGGGCACATCATCATCGGCCGTTCGCACCAGTCGAAGTGGCGCCAGCGGTTGGGGATGACCGCGGACGCGCGCCTCCTGCGGGAAGGGGAGGGCTTCGACATCCACGTCGTGTCCTTCGAGTCCCATGAGGAGAAGCACCCATGACGCTGCGCTCGCGTCTGCTGATGGCCCAGGCGCCGCTGGTGCTGGCATTGCTCTTCCTGGGAGCCACGGCCGTCATCACCCTGGCGCGCGTGGGCCGCTCCGGCCAGCAGGTGCTGGAGGACAACTACCGCAGCGTGCTCGCCACCCAGCGCATCACGGAGCAGTTGGAGCGCATGGACAGCGCGGCGCTGTTCATCATCGCGGGCGAGCGCGAGCGGGGGCTCACCCAACAGGCCACGCAGCGCCCTCCGCTGGAGACGGAGCTGGGCGTCCAACTGGGCAACATCACCGAGCCCGGCGAGGCGGAGGCCACGCAGCGGCTGCGCACCGCGTGGACGAAGTACCGCGAGGAGTTCGACGTCTTCCTCCAGGCACGTGACGCGGGGGCCGCGCGCACGCGCTACTTCGAAGCGCTCGCTCCGGCCTTCCAGGAGGCGAAGGCCGCGGCGTCGTCCGTCCTCGCGCTGAACCAGGACGCGATGGTTCGCAAGAACGACCAACTGCGCCAGCAGAGCGAGCAGGTGAACACGCTGATGGCGCTGGCGGTGGTGGCGGCGCTGGGCTTCGGCCTGTTCTTCACGACGTCGCTGGTGCAGCGAGCGCTCAGGCCGGTGTCCGTGCTGTCCCAGGCCGTGCGCCGCCTGGGGCAGGGCGACGTGGAGGCGCGAGCCGCGGTGGAGGGGCGGGACGAAATCGCCGGGCTCGCGCGGGACTTCAACACCATGGCGGAGCGGCTGGCGCAGTACCGCAAGAGCAGCCTGGGCGAGCTGCTCCAGGCACAGGCGGTGTCCCAGGCGGCCATCGACAGCCTGCCCGACCCCGTGCTGGTGCTGGGCGCGGAAGGAGGGCTGCTCAACGTGAACGCCGCGGCGGAGAAGGTGCTGCGCCTGCGGCTGGACGAGGGCGGGGACGCGCTGGGCCGGGTGGAACCGGAGGTGCGCGCCGTGCTGGAGCGGGTGCGAGCGCACGTCGTGGGCGGAAGGGGCGCGTACCAGCCCCGGGGCTACGAAGAGGCGGTGCGCGTGGAGTCGTCTCCGGAGGGCGTCCGGTGGCTCCTGCCGCGAGGCAGCCCGGTGCACGGCGAGACCGGCGACGTGGTGGGCGCCACGCTCATCCTCCAGGACGTGACGCGGCTGAGGCGCTTCGACGAACTGAAGAACGACCTGGTGGCCACGGTGGCGCACGAGTTCCGCACGCCGCTCACGTCGCTGCGCATGGCCATCCACCTGGTGGCGGAAGGCGTCGTGGGACAGGTGACGGAGAAGCAGGCGGACCTGCTCTTCGCGGCGCGCGAGGACTGCGAGCGGTTGCAGGGCATCGTGGATGACCTGCTGGACCTGTCGCGCATCCAGTCCGGGAAGCTCCAGTTGGACGTGCGGGAGGTGAGCACGGAGGAGCTGGTGGAGCAGGCGCTGGCCGCGCAGCGCACGCTGGCGGAGGACCGCGGCGTGCGCCTGTCGCAATCCCTGTCACCGGACGTGGAGACGGTGCGGGTGGATCCAGACCGGTTGCAGCTGGTGTTGGGCAACCTGGTGGGCAACGGCGTGAAGCACACGCCGCACGACGGCGAAGTGTCCGTGCACGTGTCGCGTGACGGCACCCACGTGCGCTTCGAGGTGAAGGACACCGGCGAAGGCATCCCCGCCCAGGAGCAGGCCCGCATCTTCGAGAAGTTCTACCGCGCCCCGGGAGCCCCAGCGGGAGGCGCGGGGCTGGGGCTGTCCATCGCCCGCGACATCGTCCAGGCCCACGGCGGCGAGCTGGGCGTGGTGAGCGCGCCGGGGCGGGGCAGCACCTTCTGGTTCACGCTGCCGCAGCCTGAGCAGGGCTGAAGTCCGCGGTCATTGCGGAGCGGACGCCTCCAGCTGCCGCATCGCTTCGTTCTGCGCGTCGGACGCGGAGCGGACGATTTCAGCGCTCGACAGGCCGAACGCGCCCGCGTCCATCTTGCGCAGCTGGGGAATCACCTCGCGTTCCTCCTCCGTCATGTGCTGGGCCACCACCGCCTCCAGCTGGCGCACCGTGGCCTCGCGGCGGCGCGGGTCGTGGCGGACGCGCAGCAGCTCGGAGAGCAGCTGGGTCATCTCCCCGTGCTCCTCCACCGCGAAGTCGATGCGCGGCCCGTCCACGACGCTCCGCGCGACGGGATACACCCAGCGCTCCTCGACGGTGCTGTGCATCGTGAGCGTTTCGGCCAGCCGCAGGCACAGCGCGGGCTTCTCTTCGTCCGGCGCATGGTGCCAGGCCTCGAAGAGGGCCTCGGCGTCGCGGTGCTGCTGGATGAGCACGTCGATGAGGTTCATGACGGGCCAGGGTTCGCACGCGCGCGCAAGGGCGCAATCCACTCTCCAGGACGAGCGCCCCTGCACGCCCCGGCCTCCAGTGCCGGGCCTGCATGCACTGGCGCACAGGCCGCGTGCGTCACGTCTCCGCTTCGTACTTCTTGCGCTTGCGCCACAGCGTCGACGCATCGATGCCGAGCAGCCGGGCTGCTTCATCCAGCGTCGGCACGGAGGCCATCACCCGCAGGATGTGTTCGCGCTCCACCGCTTCCAGCGTGTGCGGCCCGCCCAGCGTCGCCCCTGGCCCCACCGCGGACGCGATGCGCTCCGGGAACGCCTGCGGCTCCACGACTCCCGACGCGCCCACGATGAGCGCCCGCTCCAGCGCGTTGCGCAGCTCGCGCACGTTGCCCGGCCAGGGGTAGGCCCGCAGCATCGCCTCCGTGGCGGGCGACAGCTCCGGGGCCGGACGCTGCGCGGCCTTCGCGAAGAAGGCGATGAAGCGGCGGGCCAGCGGGAGCAGGTCCTCCGGCCGCTCGCGCAGGGCGGGGAGCTTCACCTCCAGGACGTTCAACCGGTACATCAGGTCCTCGCGGAAGCGTCCCTCCGCCACGTCCTTCTCCAGGTCGCGGTGCGTGGCCGCCACCACGCGCACGTCCGCCTTGCGCGTGCGCCCCTCGCCCAGCCGTTCGAACTGCTTCTCCTGCAGGAAGCGCAACAGCTGCGCCTGGAGCGCGGGGCTCATCTCCGCCACTTCATCCAGGAAGAGCGTGCCCCCTTCCGCCTGCTCCACGCGCCCCGGCTGGTCCTTCACCGCGCCCGTGAAGGCGCCGCGCGCGTGGCCGAACAGCTCGCTCGCCAGCAGTTGTTCGGACAGGGTGGGGCAGTTGATGGTGACGAAGGGCCGCTTGCGCCGCGCGCTCATCGAATGCAGCGCCCGCGCCAGCACCCCCTTGCCCGTGCCGCTCTCCCCGCGCAGCAGCACCGAGGCGTCGGACGTGGCCGCGCGCTGGATGAAGCCGATGGCCGCGTGCATGGCCGGAGACGCCGTCTCCAGCGTGGCCTCCGGCACCGCCTGCGCCAGCTGTCCCTCCAGGTCCCCCAGCTGCGAGGTCAGCTCACGCTGCGCCTTCGCGCGCTCCAGGACGTGACGGATCTGCGCGGGGGTGAACGGCTTGGGCAGGTAGTCGCGCGCGCCGCGCTTCACCGCCTCCACGGCCGTGTCGAACGTCGCGTAGGCGGTGATGAGGATGACGTCCAGCGCGGGGGACTCGGCGAGCAGGCGGGGCAGCAGCTCCAGTCCGGACGCGTTGCCCAGCCTCAGGTCCACGAACGCCAGGTCCGCCGGGCCCTGGGCGAGCGCCGCGAGCGCGGCCTCCGGCGTGGCGGCTTCGCGCACCTCGCAGCCCAGGCCTTCCAGGCACACTCGCAGGGTGTGGCGGATGTTTCGCTCGTCGTCCACCACGAGCACCCGCATGGGGCGCTCCGTCGCCTCGGTACTGGCACGCACTTCCATGGTCCCAGTCTAAGAGCACGCCGTGTGCCGGGCCCGTCTGTCGGATGCCGGGCGGCGCAAGCCTCGGGGGCGCATTGCATCCGGCACGGTGTGCCCTGGATGGCGGTTGCAAGGTGCAACGCGGGACGGGCTGGTGTCTGCTGCGGCACGGCCGTGCGGCTGGCACGCGCCATGGATGGAAGGGAGCCCATGGGCAACGAAGGGACGCCTCCGGACGAGGGGGGCGATGAAAAGAACATCTTCGCGAAGGAGCTGGCCCCTCCGCCCAGCATCTGGCTGCGCAAGGGCACCTGGCTGGCCCTCGTCTTCGTGGCGATGGTAGGCGTCTTCATCTGGCTCCAGGGCGGGGAGGACCGCGCGCTGGACGCCATGTCCCCCTCGCAGCGTGAGGCCCTCTTCACGGACACCCGCGACGAGTTCCGCCTGCTGTGCCTGGCGGACGGCGGCGCCTCACGCTGGCCCAAGAAGTGCGCGAATCACGCGGCGTTCCTCGTCCGCTTCTCCGAATGCGATGACACCTGCCACCGCGAAGTGGAGCCCTTCCTCCCACGGCCCACCCGCTGAGCGCCGCCGAGCGGCCGGGCCAGGGCCTGTATGGACGCACCCAGGCCACCGACACTGTCAGTGAAGCCCATGCCGGACGGCTGGAATGATCGCGCCAGGATGCCTTCCGGGCCTCCTCGGCAGACGTGAGGCGTCCTCCACCGAGTGTCCCACCTGACAGGACGAAGTGTCCCGTATGACCCTGCGGGGCAATGCAGACCCGTTTCCAGGATATTTCAAGGGGCGCGGGCTTGAGTCGGGGGGAGAGGTGTTGTCTATCCTACGTGTCCTGACGGAGCCCCGGTCTTCGGGGGAGCCCGTTGGGGCCGCGGAAGGATGAGCGACAATGAGCTGGCGCAGCAGGCCCGGCGCGGGAGTACGGCCGCGCTTCATCGGGATGGGTGACATGGGCCCGCGAGGGGGTGCGTGATGGCGATGAGGCTCAAGCAGAAGATGATGGTGCTGCCGACGGTGGCGGCGGCGTTCCTGGTGGCCATCGTGGCGGTGACGGTGGTGTTGGGCGCGCGCACGCGGAATGCCTCGGAGCGCATTGGTGCCAGTCTGGCGCCGTCGGTGAGCCAGGCGCAGACGTCCCGCGCGGGGTTCGCCGCGCTACACCAGGACGTGGCCGACGCGGTGGCGTTGCACGCGGTGAAGCAGGAGACGCTGGACGCGCAGGTGCAGGAGCTCCAGAAGGGGCTCACTGCGCTGCGAGCGTTTCCGGACGTGGACGGCCCGAAGGTGGAGGCGTTGCAGGGGGCCTTCACGCGCTACTGGCAGGAGGCGTCGCAGGTGGTGGCGCTGGCGGCGCGCAATGACGCGGCCGCGGAGGCCGCGCTCGGGAAGCTGGAGCCCTCGTACCGGACGGTGCACGCCGACCTGGAGTCCGTGACGGCGCAGCAGGAGGCGTCACAGCGAGAGACCTTCATGGAGGTGTCGTCGCTGCACGGCATGACGCTGACGTGGGTGCTGGTGCTGGCGGTGACGTGCATCGTGGCGCTCGCGGTGGCCACGGTGTGGCTGCTGCGCGAGGTGACGACGCCCCTGGCGCGGCTGACGGCGACGGCGACGCGCATCGTGCGGGAAGGCGACCTGTCGCTGGCCATCGACACGAGCGCGCAGGACGAGGTGGGCGAGCTGGCGCGCAGCATCCAGACGTTGATGACGCGGCTGGGCTCGGTGCCCAACACGCTGCGCTCGGTGGTGACGGAGCTGACGGCGGCGGCGTCGCGGCTGAACGCGGCGAGCCACGAGCAGCTCAACTTCCTGACCAGCCAGTCGCGCAGCCTGACGGAGGCCAGCTCCACCATCGCGGAGATCGCCCAGACGTCCGGCATGGCGGCCAGCCGCGCGGAGATGGTGTTGAAGGTGGCGGCGCAGGCGGACGCGTACAGCGCCTCCGGACAGGTGTCCATCGAGCGGAGCGCGGAGGGGTTGCAGCAGATCCGCGCGCGGGTGGGTGCGCTGGTGGGGAGCATTGGCGTGCTGTCCGAGCAGGCGGTGCACGCGGGTGAAATCATCGGCAGCGTGAAGGACCTGGCGGACCAGTCGAACGTGCTCGCGTTGAACGCGGCCATCGAGGCGGCGCGGGCCGGCGAGGAAGGCCGGGGCTTCGCGGTGGTGGCCAAGGAGATGCGGGCGCTGAGCAGCCAGTCGCTGCAGAGCACGCAGCGCATCGGGAAGATCCTCCTGGAGATCAACCAGGCCATCCGCGAGACGGTGGGCATCGCGGAGGAGGACAGCCAGAAGATGGAGGAGGGCATCGAGCAGGTGCTCTCGTCCGCGACGACGCTGAAGGACATCACGCAGGTGGTGCAGGAGAGCAGCCAGGCGGCGCGGCAGATCGTCGCCTCGGTGACGCAGCAGAACGCGGGCATCACGCAGATGACGGAAGTGGTGACGCAGCTGTCGGAGATGATGAGTGACGTGGTGATGGCCACGAGCAACGCCGAACAGGCGGTGGGGCAGATCAACACGTCCCTGGGCAAGCTCCAGGAGCTGTCGACCACGTTCCGCGTCTAGCCGTCCGCGAAGGAATCCAGCAGGGCCCACGGGCCGCTCCGGAACACCGGGGCGGCCCGTCGTGCGTCAGACGCCCTTGAGGATGATCCGCTTGTCGCCGAAGACGGCGGAGACCTCGATTTCTCCGCCCATGGCCTCCACGGCGCGCCGGAGCGTGGAGAGCCGGTGATCGTCCCGGGCTTCGGTCTGGGAGAGCTGACCCTGGGAGATGCCCATCCGTTCGGCGAGCTGCGTCTGCGTCATCCCCGCGAACTCGCGCACCTCCCGCAGACTCATCTCCAGGAGTTCCTTCCGGACGCGCTCATCCTGTTCCTTGAGTTGCGCTGGCGTGAACTTCTCCCGGCGCATCCCCTTCCAGCTGTGGAGCTTCATGACTCCGTCTCCTCGCGCTCGTTTTTCGAATCGTCGTGAAGTCCGGCGGCCCTCTCCCAGAGGTATCGCAGCCAGATCTTCTCTGCCTGGGGGATCATTCTCTCGTAGAAGCGCTTGTCTCCGGTCTTGTCGCCCCCCAGAAGCAGGACTCCGTTGCGCGCAGGGTCGAAGGCGTAGAAGACCCGGATGGGATGCCCTCCGGACTGGATGCGGAACTCCCGGAGCGGCTGGGAAGTGCCCTTGAGCTGGCTGCTGTACGGGAACCCAAGTGCGCCCCCCTTCGCGGCCAGAAGCTCCACCCCGTGGTCCACGGACCGCGCCGTCTCTTCGTCGAGAGCAAGGAACCAGTCCCGGAACTCATCGGTTCCGAAGACTTCAATCCCATGAGACGGAATATCATTCCTGGATGATATTCCGTCAAGATGATGGGGGGATGTCTTGGTGCGCTTGGAATGGGCCAGGGGCGAGTGCTCCCGTCGAGAGAAGACGGGAGACGTTAGGCCCTACCTCTGACGTCACTCGCCCTGCATCAGGCCCGTGATGCTGCCGTCCGGATGGACCGTGACGCGTCGGGCGGCGGGCTCGCGCGGCAGGCCCGGCATGGTGAGCAGCTCTCCAGTCAGCGCCACCAGGAAGCCTGCTCCCGCGGACAGGCGCACCTCTCGCACCGTCAACGTGAAGCCTCGGGGCCGGCCTGTCTTCGCCGGGTCGTCCGACAGGGACAGGTGCGTCTTCGCCATGCACACCGGCAGCCCCGCGCCTCCCAGCGCTCGCGCTGTCTCCAGGTCCTTGCGCGCCCCTGGCGTGAAGGCCACGTCGTCCGCGCCGTACACCGTGCGCGCGATGGCGCGGATCTTCTCCTCCGGCGTCTGCTCCAGCTCGTAGAGGAAGCGCGGCTTTGGCGGCGCCGCGTCCGTCGCGTCCAGCATCGCCAGCACCGTGTCCGCCAGCTCCAGCGAACCCTCGCCGCCCTTGCCGAACCCGTCGCATACGGCGATGCCCACGCCCCTCGCCTTCGCGAACGCGCGCACTTCGTCCAGCTCGCCTTCCGTGTCCTGCGGGAACCGGTTCACGCACAACACCGCCGGCAGGCCGAACGCCGCCACCGACTCCAGGTGCTTCTCCAGGTGGTTGAAGCCCTTCAAGAGCGCCTCGCGGTCCGGCTCCGCCACCTGCGCCGCCGCCGCGCCGCCGTGGTGCTTCAGCGCCCGCAGCGTCACCACCAGCATCACGCCCCGAGGCCACACGCCCGCGCTCCGGCACTTGATGTCCAGGAACTTCTCCGCGCCCAGGTCGAAGCCGAAGCCCGCCTCCGTCACCACCTCGTCCGCGTACGCGAGCGCCAGCCGCGTGCCCACCACCGACGAACACCCGTGCGCGATGTTGCCGAACGGCCCCGCGTGCACGATGGCCGGCCCGCCCTCGCGCGTCTGGGCCAGGTTCGGCATCAGCGCGTCCTTGAGCAGCGCCACCATGGACGCCGCCGCGTTCACGTCGTTCGCGCGCACCGGCGAGCCGTCCGGCGCCTGACCCACCACGATGCGCCCCAGTCGCGCCTCCAGGTCCTTCAGGTTCTCCGCCAGCGCCAGGATGGCCATCACCTCGCTGGCGGCCGTGATGTCGAAGGACGTCTCGCGCGGCACGCCGTGCGCCTTGCCACCCAGCCCCACGATGACGTTGCGCAGGAACCGGTCGTTCATGTCCATCGCGCGGCGCCAGCGCACCCGCGTGCCCTCCAGCGCCACCGGGTGGCCGTAGTACACGGCGTTGTCCACCAGCGCGGACAGCAGGTTGTGCGCGCTGGTGATGGCGTGCAGGTCGCCGGTGAAGTGCAGGTTGATGTCCGCCGCCGGCTCCAGGCTCGCCTGCCCGCCGCCGGTGCCGCCGCCCTTCACACCGAAGACGGGCCCCAGGGACGGCTCACGCAGCGCCGCCACCGCCTTGCGGCCCCGCTTGCGCAGCCCCATGGCCAGCGCCACCGACATGGTCGTCTTGCCCTCGCCGGGGGGCGTGGGGTTGATGGCCGACACCAGGACCATGCGGCCCTGGCGCGAGCCGCGGCCCAGGGCGTCCAGCGACACCTTGGCGCGGTCGCGGCCCCAGGGGAGGACGTCTTCCGGCGCGAGACCCAGCTCGGCGCCGACTTCAGTGATGGGACGGAGCGTCATGGCGGGGGACTCTCCGTGCCCCGCCGGAGGAGGTCAACGCTCGCGACACGGAGGGCAGGCAGGCACGCATCGCAGGACGGTTCCCCGGGAGGCGGGCAGGGTGGGAGGATGCAGGCGCAGGGCGGAGCCCGGGGGCGCGATGGAATACGCGGCCGGGAGTTCCGTCAGGGAGAGCATCATGAACCGCATTCTCGGCATCGCATCGGTGGGGTTGGCTTCGCTGGCGCTCGGGGTGGCCCTGTGGGGGCCTGGGAAGTCGGAGGCCCCTGTCGTCCAGGAGGCGCCCCGCGTGCAGGACTCGACGGCGGACGTCCGGGCGCTCCAGAACCGGGTGAAGGCGCTGGAGGAGACGGTGCAGCTCCTGTCCCGGCGGATGATGGCCTTCGAGCAGGGCGGCGGAACGGCCTCGGCCGGCACGGGTGGTCCTCCTCCCGCGGGCCTGGAGGCGGAGGTCGCGAGGCTGCGCGAGGAGCTGCGCGGCGTGGTGGTGGGCGAGGCGCTGACCAACGACAGCGCGAAGCAGTCGCTGAAGGAGCTGATGCGCACGGTGCAGGACGAGCAGCGCACCGAGCAGCGCCAGCAGTGGCAGCAGCAGGTGGACCAGATGCGCGTGCAGGCGGAGACCGAGCGCTCCCAGCGCATGAAGGACTTCATCAGCAACGCGCGGCTCAACTACAGCCAGGAGCAGGCGCTGACGAAGGCGATGCAGGCCGAGGACGCGAAGCGCCAGGAGCTGTCGACGGCGATGGCGGGAGGCCGGCCGGGCCGTGACATGCGTCAGCAGATGCGCGACCTGCGCACGCAGACCGATGCGGAGATGCAGAAGGTGCTCAGCGCGGAGCAAATGACGCAGTACCAGCAGATGCGCCGCGACGACATGAACCCGCGCGGCGCTGGCGGCCCCCGTGGCGGGCCCATCGGCGGTGGCTGGGACACGCGCGCCGCCGGCGGGCAGTAGCGGTTCAGCCGCCGGACTCCATTTCGGTCCAGTCAGGACGCCGATGCACGAACGCCGCGAAGCTCCCTGGAGAGCTCCGCGGCGTTCTTGCGACCCGCGAACTTCGCGGCGCCTACTTCCCGCCGAAGATACCCTTGAGGCGCTTCTTCGCCTCTTCCTCGGCGCGCTGCTTGGCCTTCTCCTGCTCGAGGCGGGCCTGGTCTTCCAGCTTCTTCTTCTCCTCGTTGGCGCGCGCCTCCAGCTCCTGACGCTTCGCCTCTGCTTCGGCCTTCGCCTTGTCCTGGCCGCCCGTGATGATGTCCTCCACGGCCTTGCCCTTCTCACCCAGCAGACCGCCCAGCGCGGCGCCTCCGGCCATCTTCAGGATGGTCGTCGCCGCCGGCTTCACGTCCACGCCCGTCACCTCCGGGCTCCACGCCTTGCCTGAAATCTTCAGCCCCACCGGGATGGCCTCCGTCGGCGTCACCTTGCCCACCGTCAGCGTCTTGATGGTCGCGGGCGTCAGCGACACGCCGCCCGTCAGGTCCAGCGTGCCGTCCAGCCCGATGCCGCCGTCGAAGCTCATCGCCGCCTCCGGCCGCGTCCAGGTGATGGGCTTGCTCAGCTGCGCCACGCCGTTCTTGATGGTCACGCTGAAGGGCAGGTCCCCACCCAGCGACGTCACGTCGCCGCTCTTGAGCGCCTTCGCGAAGGGCAGCGCCTTGGCCAGCGGCCCCGTCACGGACGACACCAGGTCCTTGCCCAGGAACGTGCCCTCCAGCAGGTTGCCGTTGATGCCGCCCAGCAGCGTCTGCTGCAGCTTGTCCGGCGTGTAGCCCACGCCCTGCACGTCCACGTTGCCGTTGAACTTGCCCGTCAGCACCTGCTTCGGCGTGCGCGCCGCCAGCGCCTGCGCCACCTCCAGGCCCTGCACCTGCACCTTCGCGGTGAAGGGCCGGGCCTCCGGCGCGGGCCCCAGGCGGATGGTCGTCCCGTCCGCCACCACCTTGCCGCCGTAGATGCCCGTCGAGAACTTCTCCACCGTGATGAGGTCGTCCACCATCTTCACCACACCCGTCACGTTCGTCAGGTCCATCGCCGTGTAGCGCAGCGACGCGATGGCGAACTGGATGTCACCCCGGTAGCCGTTGAAGCGATTGGCCTCCCCAGGCGGCGGCTCCGGCGGGGGCTTGCCTCCCGTGCGAGACAGCACCTGCTCCTCGCTCATCAACAACTTCTCCGCATCCAGCTTCGCGGCCTTCACGTCCGCCTTGAACGTCGTCGTCGCCTTCTTGCCCGTACCCGCGAGCGCCACCGTGGCGGTGCCCGTCACCGTGTCCTCCAGCGCGCCCAGGCTCATGCTGGTGACGTTCACCGTCATCCCGCTGCCCGTCTTCGCCGGCGCGTACGTGCCCGCCGCCGCGACCTCCAGCCGCTGCCCCGGCGCCTTGTTCACCAGCAGGCCCGGCCGCATGTCCACGCCGTTCAGGTCCGCCTTCGCGTCGAAGCGCAGCGCGCCGCCGCTCGCCGCCGCGCCCGTCACCTTCGCGTTCAGCTTCATCGCGCCGCCAGCTTCCTTCGTCAGCTGATCCGGCACCCGCAGCCGCACCGGGGTCAGGTCCACCGCGATGTTGATGGCTTGCGCTTCCTGCGTGCCGCTGCCGCGCACGTCCAGGCCAATGGGGCCGGCGATCATCCCGTTGAGCTGCTTGCGCAGCGGCGGGTAGTACTCGGCGAGCACGGCGGGATCCAGGTTGCGGCCCACCAGCTCAAGGCCCTCCACCGCGGGCTTGTCCGTGAGCAGCCCCTTCACCTTGCCCTTGCCCGTGATGGCCGCGGGGCCCAGGTTCAGGTTCAGCTTGTCCAGCGCCAGGTCACCGGTGGCCATGTCGCCCGTCACGTCCGTGTCGAGCACCACGTCCAGCGCCTTGCCGCCCTCGGAGCCGGCGAACTTCATCCCCAGCGCCTTGATGACGCCCACGAGCTTCGTGGGGCCCTTGCCGCCGGGCACCGCGCCGCCCAGGTCCGCCTTCCAGTCCGCGTCCAGCGTGCCCGCCTGCAGCCCCACGTCCGGGGGCAGGAACGGCGCCAGCGGCGACAGGTCGATGTGCTCCGCCTTCAGCGTCACCTGCTCGGGCGTGGGGATGAGCGTCGCCGGCAGCGGCGCCGCGGCGAGCGTCATCTTCAAGTTCTGCTTGTCCGCGAGCACCGCCGCCGCCAGATCCACCTTCAGCGGCTGGCCCACGCGCAGGTCCTTCACCTCGATGTCCAGGTCCTTCACCGCCAGCTCGCGCGCCTGCGCGCCGCCCGCGCGGTCCACGAAGCGGATGGTGCCGTCGGTGAGCGCCGCGCGCTCCACGTGCACGCCCGACAGGTCCGTGGGCTGCGTCTCCTCCTCGGGCGTCTCCTCCTTCGGCTGCTGCGCGGCCAGCTTCTCCTGGAGGCGCTGCACGTTGGTGGTGCCGTCCGCCAGGCGGATGACGTTCACGGTGAGCCCGGACACCTCCGCGTCCTGCACGCGGATGTCCTTGCCCTTGGAGGTGAGCAGCGGCATCGCCGCCACGCTCACGGTCACGTCCTTCACCTCCGCGAGCGGCAGGTCCTCGCCCTCGGCGGCGCCCACGCTGACGTTCTGGATGTGAGCGCCCACGTAGGGAAAGAGCTTCGTGGAGACGTCGCCAATCTCGATGGGGCGCCCCAGCTTCTGCGAATACGTCGCGGCCTGGTCGCGCGCCGTCTTCAGCAGGATGGCGTCCAGGCGCCACAGCACCACCGCCACGATGGCGATCAGGAGGACGAGGATGCCTCCCAGCACATACGGCCAACGCTTCTTCTTCACAGCCGCCACGGTTCCTCCTCCGTCGGGAGAGCGGTCGAACGCTTAGCGCAGCGCCAAGAGCGCCGCACCTCCCATGCACACAGGGAGGTTGCCAGCGTGACGGTCAACAGCCGGAGGGAAAGTCACACTCCTGTCGACCCTTGCATCCAGGCACGGCAGCCCCACCCAGGAAGGGGCCTCCCATGCTTTGAGGACGCATAAGGTCCGGAGCTTTCAAGGAATCATGGGGTTCAACGGGCGGCGCCTACAGGTCGATGACCTCCGGCTCCATCCCGGATGGCGGCGGCGTGTCTCCCTGGCCTTCCAGCAGGAAGCCCCAGGGCGCGTACACGTTCCCGCCGGTGAAGGCGTCTACGTAGAGCACCACCGGCGTGTCCAGCCCGTCGTACGTGACCTCGAAGATGGACAGCTGGCCCTTCCCCTCGCCCTGGCCATCCACCTGGGTGAACTCGCAGCAGTCCCCCATGAGGCGCCACGCCACCGGCTGGCCCTGCGGCCCGCGCAGGAGCTTGAAGTACGCCATCACGCCCTTGTCGCCCCAGCCCACCCGCACCGGGTTCTCCGGCCGGGTGCCGTAGGTCAGCGGATCCGGCCGCTTCGGCATCAGGGGCGCGGTGCGGCGCATCACCTCTTCCATGGACGTGCCCGGGGAAGCGCACGCCGTCAGGAGCAGCAGCGCGGCGGGGATGCATCGGAACAGGGACATCGGGACCTCCAGCTCGGACTGGGAAACCCCCCAAGCTGGCGCCCGCCCCGGCTCCGGCGCATCCCCACCCCCCGCGTGGACCGTCCTCCGGGAAACGCACCCTCGAGCCCAGCGCACACGCGCAAGGTCCCGAGGGGAAGGACGGCCAGGCTGCGCCTCTTCAGCTCAGCGACTTCAGGTCCAGGCCCAGCTCGTGGCGGTAGCGCTCGAAGCACCGCGCGCCCGCGGTCAGTCGCAAGAGCGCCCCTTCCGCCAGGGGCCTCGCGCACGCGGGGTTCGCCTCCACCAGCGGACGCAGCACCTCCTTGTTCCAGGTCTCGGAGTGCTTCACGTCCAGCGTGGAGTGCAATGCGTAATAGCGCCGCACGCGCATGTCGAACCCCAGCCGCTTCAGGCCCTCGTTGACGCACGCGGTGCGGCCCGGCGCCGTCTCCTCCACGATGCCCAGCGCGCCCACCGCGTGGTACGTGTAGCGGCGGTTGAACGCGAACGCGCAGAGCAGGTTCGCCAGCGCGTGCGCTTCCCACACCGTGTCCTCGTCCGTGGGCTTCAACCCCAGCTTCTGGGCCATCTCCGCGAGCATCGGTCCGTGCATCGCGTCCTCGCGCCCGCGGCCCATCTCGTCCCAGTAGTTGCGCGCCAGCTCCAGCTTCGCCCGCGTGGGCAGCTGCAACTGCGTCAGCGCCACCAGGTCGTCGAAGCCCGCCTCGCCCGCGACCTCCTGCGTGAGGAACCAGTCCATCTGCTCACGCGTGGCCTGCGTGGCGAGCCACGGGAACAGCGGATCATGCTGTCCGGGACCGGACTCCTTCAGGTCCTCGAACCACGCGATGAATCCGTCCGCGTCCTCCGGCGCTTCCGCCGCCCAGGCCGCCACGCGCTGTCGCTCCGCCTCCACGTACTCGCCTTCGAGCAGGCGCAACTGCGTCTCCTCCTGCACGGCTGCCCGCCAGCCCTCGGTGGGAAACCCCGGTGCCAGTCGTGCGTGGTTGAAGCGCAAGAGGGTCCGGTGAAGCCGTTCGGACAGGCGTGCGTCCTCCGTCCCCGCTTCCCCAGCCACCTCGCCAAGCCCGCTCATGGTGCGCACCCTCTCTACACATACCGGAAGGCGGGAGTGCCTTCCGGTCACATGTATGGGGATGACCTTGCACACCGGCCACATCGCTCCCGCCACCTTCGCCGTCAGTCAGGTGCGTTGCGAGAAGGACCACGTTCGCTCCCGCGACTGCGCGTATCAGGTCGCATGGAACATCAACCCTCATATGAAGCCCGGGGCTGTCGCGTGGCGGCGTGCGTGCACGCAGCACCGCGAGTTCCTGCGTGCCCTGCGTGAAGCAGGCGCGGGCTTCTTCGAGCTGCCCTTCGTCCACGGCGCGTTCGACTCCGTATTCGCCAAGGACAACGCGGTGCTCGTCTCCCAGGAAGGCGAGCTGCGCGCCCTGCTGGCCACCATGCGCCATGGCCAGCGCCGCAGTGAACAACTCGCGCGCGCCCGGTGGCTGGCCGCGCGCGGCTTCGACGTCATCGAGCCGCCGCGCGTGCACATCGAAGGCGGCGACGTGGCCATGCTGCCCGCGGGCCGGGGGGCCCTGCTGGGCTGGGGCATGCGCTCCACGCAGCGCGCCGCGGGCGTGCTGGAGGCGTTCCTCGCCGCGCCCGTCACGCCGCTGGAGCTGTGCGACCCGTACCTCTACCACCTGGACACCGCGCTCGCCGTCCTGTCCGACGGCACCGCACTGGTGTGTCTGGAGGCCTTCACGCCGGAGTCGCTGCGCATGCTGGAGCGCACGGAGGGCATCCAGCAGGTGATTCCCATCGCGCGCGAGGACGCGCTCGCGTTCGGGCTCAATCTGGTGGAGGTGGGAAACACCGTCATCGTCGGCGCGCGCGTGCCTCGCGTGGAGGCGGTGCTGCGCGGCCTGGGGCGCCGGCCCATCAGCGTGAGGTTGGATCAGTTCCACCTGGCCGGTGGCAGCGCGGCGTGCCTGGTGGCGCGCGTGCACACCCTGCCGCCCCTGTCCGCCCGGCGCTTTCGCGAGGAGCAGGAGCAGGACGTGGCCCAGCCGCTCTCCGCGTGACGTGCGGTGGAAACGAAGAACCTCCCCGGGCGGCGAAGCGCGCGGGGAGGTCCGGGGTGAAGCGGGGAGGAAGACTCAGGACTGTTCGCTGGGGACTTCCGGTGCGCTCAGCCCTTCGGCCTGCTGGAAGCGGCGCGGGTGGCCGTCGCCGCGGGTGCCGCCGGAGAGCTTGTCCACCCAGGGGTACTTCTGCGCCTCTTCCGCCGTGTAGCCCAGGTTGAAGACGGTGGCGCTCTTGGGCTTGTCGGAGGCCTTCTCGTACAGCGTGCCGAACACGCGGTCCCAGAAGTAGTTCGTGATGCCGTAGTTGCCCTGCTCATTGTGGAAGTGGTGGGACATGTGCAGGCGCTTGATGTCCTTCAGCCACTTCTGCTGCGGGGCGTAGTTGAGGTGCTGGATGCAGTGGCAGAACTCGTAGAAGCACGTGGTCACCATGCCCCAGCCCAGCGCCGCCGCCGCGCCGGACCGGCCGCCAATGAGATAGCCGATGGGCGTGAGCACCAGCGCGATGGTGGGCAGCGTGGTGTGCAGCGCGCCGAAGAGCACGCGCAGGTCGTGCGGGTCCTGGTGGTGGTCGAAGTGGATGCGCTTCCACGTCACCGCCGTCGCCGCGGACTTGTAGAGAAAGCGCCCGTGCAGGATGTACCGGTGGATGAGGTACCAGCCGAACGGGTACGCCACCGTGGCCAGCAGCACCGCCGCGCCCATGCGCACCGGCGCGTCGAACCACTTCACCGACAGCACGATGCAGGTGATGCCGATGAGGATGTAGGCGACGACGGCGTAGTAGGTGAAGAACGAGTAGACTAGGTCGCGCAGCGACATCCGGTCCAGGTTGTGCTTCCGGTTCAGGAAAGAGACCGCCACGGGGATTCCCTCACTATCCGCTCCGCCGCGGGTCCCGGGCTGCCGGGGTGCGCGGGGCTCGAAGGCTTGCTCGCATCCCGGCCCTTGGGGTGATGCGGTGGTTCCTGAGCTATCAGTCAAGAGGCCCCTTGGCCCAGGAACGGTGTGGGCTCTCTTAGCGCCTTCCTGGAGGCGTTGAGAAGCTCCTCTATTGCCGCGCCCACACATTGTCCGGCTGCCCGCCCCACATCCGACCCGGGGTCGGACTTCCGTGCGGGAAGTCCACACCCCACCTTTCCGCCCACAGGCGCGAGCGATCGCGCGAGGGGGCAGACAGATGGCGCGCAAGGCACAGGGACAGCAGGGCAGTGGGACCCAGGCGGGGGAACGCCCCGCGCGGCGGAAGACGGCCACCCGGAAGACGGCGGGCGCGTCCCCCAGCGAGGGCCGACTGGAGCTGCGTCGGGACGTCGCGGAGTACCGCGCCGCCGCGGAGGCTCAGGCCGACATCGTGCGCGAGCGCATCAACGCCGCGCTGGAGGTCAGCCGCCGCACGCGCGAGGAGATTGAGCAGCGCATCGCCAGCGAGCTGCACACGCCCCGCGTCACCGCGAAGAAGGCCGCGGCTCCGGCGCGCAAGCGCACCCGCGCCTCCACGCGCGCGTCGGCGAAGTAGGGCGCGGCCCCACAGGCCCCCAGGTCCCGGGGCCGGTCTTCAGGAGCGGACCGCGGGAGCCCGCGCGGCCTGCGCCGCTCCCTCCGGGCCGGAGGACTCCAGGTCCAGGGCGGAGAGCTTGTCCGCCAGCGCCTGGACGCGGTCGCCGCTGCCGCCGCCATCCAGGGGGGACGCGGCCCGGGCGCCGATGAAGCACACGCGGGCCCGCTCCAGCAGGGCCACCTGTGCGTGCAGCTGCGCGAAGAGGCGCTCCTGCCGGCGTGACAGCGCATCCAGGTGGTTGAGCTCCTCACCCAGCGACGCGGCGGCGCGCTCCAACTGGCGGCGGGCCACGCCGTCCTGCGCGTCCTGGGCGCGCTTCTTCAACTCCTGCACCTGCGAGTCCACGCTCCCCTGGGACGCGGAGGTCAGCTGCGCCTCCAGCTCCGTGTGGGACTCGGCCAGGGTGAAGGCGTCCCGGGCCAGCTTTCCGAGCACGGCCTGGAGCTTCTCCAGCCCCGGGCCCCGGGCCAGCTTTCGCGCCTCGTCCTGGCACTGGCGGTAGAGCGTGAGCGCCCGGGCCACCAGGCCGCGCACCTCGCCGGAGAGCGTGGCCTCCAGGCGCATGCCCCGGGTGGCCACCGCGTCCAGGTCCATGGCCAGGTTCGCCGGCAGTGTGCCGATGCTCCAGAACAGCGCCACCACGGCGTAGTCCACCATCAGCGGGAAGTAGCCCCACGCAGGGAGGAAGCGCGCGTCGAGCACCTGGTGCACGTACAGCCCCAGCGCGGTGGTGACGGCCGCGGCCCCGGCGCACAGCGCGACCTGGAGCGGCGTGCCCACGCTGTCGCGCCCGTTGCCCCGCCACGCCAGCAGCCCCGCGGCGATGGCGCCCGCCACCGCGTGTGTCCAGGGCGACCCGAGCCCCAGCACATAGGGCAGGGCGGGCAGCAGCACCATCCCCGCGCGCACCAGCAGGTTCTCCGCCGCCTTCGGCTTCACCGCGGTGATGGCCGCCGCCATCAGCGCGAAGTAGCCCGGCTCCACCGGCACGCGCAGCACCTGCCGCGCCACGCCGGCCACCAGCGCCATGGCCCCGGCGCCCACGAGCGCGTACAGGCAGCGCGACTCGAAGTCCTCTCGCCGGATGAGTTGGATGGAGAGCGACATGGCGCACCGGGTTCCGGACGGCGGGGGGACTAGTAGCTGTTGTTCTGCCCGAAGTTCTTCATCGTCTTCTTCTTGAGGTTGAGGGCCTCCTGCCGGACCTCGGAATCACTCTGGGCACTGCCATAGGCTGCCTGGGTCTTGTCCAGGTCCGCAAGCTCCCCCGCGAGCGCGGACGCCGAAGCGCCGAACAGTTTACGCGCGTTGGTCAGGAAGCTGAGCGCGCTCTCGCGGTTGCCGCTCTGCATCTGCTCCGCGGCCGCCTGGAGCTGCTGGGTACCCAACGCGCGGATGGCATGGACGCGCACGTCGCGGTCCAGGTTCGCGTGCACCACCTGGGCGTCGTTCGTCACCTTCGCGGCCAGCGCCAGCGTCACCCACGACGGCTGGCCCGCCGCCACGTCCACGTACGACAACGAGGCATCCAGCACCTTCATGTTGGTCTCGTTCGCGGGCGCGTCCAGCGTCAGCTTCACCACCACGCGCGCGGACTGGCTGCTCGTCATGTCGTAGAGGGGGATGCGCACGGTGTCGCCGTCGCGCGTGGACGGCAGGCCCATCACCTCCACGCCGCTCACGCCGGGCGGCAGGGTCAGGTTCAGGGTCACGGCGCGGGCGACGGTGCCGGCGGCCTGCTCCAGTTCGCGGGTGAAGATGCTGGCCAGCTGCGAGGAGTCGCTGATGAAGCCGGAGAAGCCGCCGCCGCGCTCGGCCATGCCGCGCATCAGCGTGTCGTTGAAGCCCTGGCCCACGCCCAGCGCGCTCACGGTGATGCCCATCTCGCGCAGCTTGCCCACCTCGGAGAAGAGGCCTTGGTTGGACGTCACGCCCTCGGTGGGCTCGCCGTCGCTCAGCAGGATGGCGCGCGTCACCCGGAAGTCGCTGGAGAACGGGTGCACCGCGTTTCCGCCCGCCACCAGCCCGCCGCTCATGTTCGTGCCGCCGTTCACCCGGATGGCTTCAATGGTGGCCAGCAGCTCGCGGCGCGTCTGGTCGTTGATCAGCACGCTGGGCTCCACGGTCACGTCGGAGCCGTAGTGCGCCAGCGCCAGCCGGTCCCCCGTCTTGAGCTGCCGCACCAGCTCCTGGGCTGCGCGCTTCGCGTCCGCCAGCTTGGCTCCATCCATGGAGCCGGAGCGGTCCACCACCAGCGCCAGGTTCACCGGCACGCGCTCATGCTTCTGCGGCGCGCGTGCCTTCAGCTCGAACACGGCGAAGGCCTCGCCCGGGCCCGTCTTCACGTACGCGCCGGACAGCTTGCCGGTGAGCTCCACCGGGCCGGACGCCGGCTGGCCCAGGATGACGGGCAGCACCCCGTTGATGGGCGCCTCACCCGGCTGGGCCACGGTGTGGGTCTGGTCCACGGTGCTCGTGGCCACGGGGGCCGTCGCGACCCGGTGCAGGTGTCCGTTGGGGAGCCGCTGTTCGACGACCGGCGGGTGCGACGAGGTCTTCGCGAAGAACGAGCGCGCGTCGAGCGCCAGCGCGCCCACGAACAGCAGGCCAGCGAGAGTCAGCAACAGTTTGGTGCGGTTCATGCGCGGCGGACCTTCCCCCAAGGGGTGCGAGCGGACGAGCACACGCTCGCAGACCCGTCACGCGGGCGCATCGGTCAGCGGGAGGACCCTCCTCCCGATGACCGATGGGGGGCCCGGACCGCCGGACTCCGGTGTCAGGCGGCGTCCGGCGGACCGTGCCGCACCAGCTCCTCCACGGCGCCGCGCACGCGCGCCTCGTCGAAGGGCTTCTCCAGGAGCGGGTTGGGGATGTGCTCCAGGAAGTCGCGCGCGCCCGCGGTGAAAGCGCCGCCGGACACGAAGATGAAGCGGCGCTCCAGGCCCGGGTGTGCGCGCCGCACGGCCTCGTACACGTCGCGGCCGGCCAGGTCCGGCATCATCACGTCGCACAGCACCGCGTCGAAGCCCGGCGCCTGCGACATGCGCTCCAGCGCCTGGCGGCCACTCGTGGCCACCTCCACGTCATGGCCGCGCAACAGCCGCTGCAGCACGCGGCCCACCGCGGGCTCGTCGTCCACCACCAGCACGCGGCCCCGAGGCACCACGGGCGCGGCGGGCAGCGGGGCCTCCGGCGGACGGACGACCGGGTCGGGCTGGGGCGCGGGCAGCACCACGCGGAACGTGCTGCCCTTGCCCACGGTGCTGTCCACCTGGATGTCGCCGCCCAGCCCCGTGATGATGCCGTGGCAGATGGACAGCCCCAGGCCGGTGCCCACGCCCACGGGCTTGGTGGTGAAGAACGGATCGAAGATGCGCCCCATCACCTCCGGCGCGATGCCGCTGCCCGTGTCGCGCACCTCCACCACCACCTGCCCGCCGGACACACGCGTGACGAGCAGCACCTCGTGGTCGTGCGCGGAGCCCTCCGGAATCGCCTGCGCCGCGTTCACCACCAGGTTGAGGAACACCTGGCAGAGGCGGCCCTCGTTGCCCATCACCTGCGGCACGGTGCCGTAGTCCCGGCGCAGCCGCGCGCGGTGCCGGATTTCATTGGCGGCCATCATCACCACCGAGTCCAGCACCGCGTGCACGTCCACCGGCGTCATGCGCTCTTCATCCGGCCGCGAGAACGTCTTCAGCTGGCGGACAATCTGGCGCACGCGCTCGGCGCCCTCGCACGCCTCGCCCAGCACCTCCTGCCACTCCGCCACGTCCGGCGGGCGCACTCCGCGGGGGCCGGGGGACAGGTGGTGGCGGAACTCGTCCGACAGGAAGCCCAGGTTGGAGACCACGAAGGCCAGCGGGTTGTTGATTTCGTGCGCGATGCCCGCCGCGAGCGTGCCCACCGACGCCAGCCGGTCCGCCAGCGTCAGCCGCGCCTGCAACTGGCGCTGCTCCGTCACGTCTCGCGCGATGGATACGACCGCGGGCTGTCCGTCGAAGCGCAGAGGCAGTGACGCCAGCTCCACCACGCGCGTGCGCCCGTCGCGCAGCACCAGGCGCCGCTCGCTGGTGAGCGGCGTGCTGTCTCCGGAGGTCACGCCCGTGCCCGGCACGTCCGCCAGGAACTCCGACAGCCGGCGGCCCACCAGCTCCTCCGCGCGCGCGAAACCCAGCGTGGTGACGAGCACCGCGTTGGCGTAGACGATGTGGCCGTCGCGCTCGATGGCCGCGGGGTCGGGGAAGCCTTCCATCAGCGCGCGCAGGCTGGCCTCGGAGCGCTTCAGCGCCTCCTCCACCTGCCGCCGCTCCGTGATGTCGCGCGCCAGGCCCTCCACCGCCACCACGTTGCCCGCGGGGTCCGTCACCGGCGCCACCACGTGCTCCAGCCACAGCAGGCTGCCGTCGGGGCGCAGGAAGCGCAGCTCCACCGTGGAGCCATCCACGGACTGGGGCGACTCCAACAGCCGCTCCAGCACGGCCCGGTCATCCGGGTGCACCTGCCGGTACCACAGCTCCGGATCCGCGTAGTGCGCCTCCGGCCCCAGGCCCAGCTTCGCGTGCGCCACGCGGCTGACGTACGCGAAGCCGCGCGGTGCTTCCCGCCGGTAGAGGTACAGCACGTCCGACGCGTTCTCCGCGAGCTGACGGAAGCGGTGCTCGTGCTCGCGCAGCGCCCGTTCGGACGCGCGCCGCTCCAGCGACACGGAGATGGCGCCGCTGGCCGCGGACAACAGGTCCACCTCCAGCCGGTCCCACTCGCGCGCCTCGTAGCAGTTGTCGAAGCCCACGAACCCCACCAGCCGCCCCTGCACGCGCAAGGGCAGCACCAGCAGCGTGAGGATGCCCTGCGGCTCCAGGAGCTCCCGCTCGATGGTGGGGAAGGTGGCCACGCGTCCGGTGACGACCTCGCCGCGCTCCAGCAGGTTCGCCCAGCGCCCCAGGATGGGCCGCATTGGAAGGTCCTGGAGCATCGGGTTGTCGAGCTCCGGCGTCACGCCGGGCGCGCACCACTCGGCGCGCTGGGTGCACAGGAGCGCCCCCTTCGCGTCGGTATACGTCTCGAAGACGTAGACGCGGCTGGCGCCGGAGGCCTGCCCCAATGGAGCGAGCGCGGGGCTATACAGGTCGCCCCCTTCCGGCACCGACAGCAGGCGCTGCTGCATGTCCACCAGGGCGGTGAGGTAGCGCTCGCGCCGGGCGAGCGCGTCGCTCGTGCGCTTGCGCTCCGTGATGTCGTTGAGCGTGCCGGCCATGCCCACCAGCGCGCCGTCCTCGTCGAGCGTCACCCGCGCGAAGACGTCCACCCAGCGGAAGCCGCCGTCGCGCGTGAGGTAGCGCACCTCGTGCTGCACGTAGTCGCGCTCGCGCGTGAGCAGCGTCTGGCACACGTCCAGGACTCGCGCCCGGTCGTCCGGGTGCACGAAGTCCAGCGCGGAGCGGCCCAGGCTCTCCTCCACGGGAAAGCCTGTCACCTCGGTCCACGCGGGATTGAGGAAGACCCACGTGCGCGCGGTGTCCGTCTGGAAC
Source organism: Corallococcus sp. AB011P (assembly GCF_003611605.1). Lineage (NCBI taxonomy): Bacteria > Pseudomonadati > Myxococcota > Myxococcia > Myxococcales > Myxococcaceae > Corallococcus > Corallococcus sp. AB011P. Next base: position 177,625 of record NZ_RAVX01000010.1, on the reverse strand, counting down.
ACGACCTCCTGAAGCGTGTCGATGACCTGACGGAAGCGGCGCTCGGTGGGGGTGGTGCCGTCAGGCCGGGTGAACGGCATCTGCATGCAGGGGACTCGCGGTGAAAGAACTTGGCCGTGCGGGCGGAACATCCCGGATCACGGACGTGGACAGTCGAACGATTGAGGATCGCCGGCATGCAGGCAAGGGGGCCCGCGGGAAGAGCGTGAGGGTGGGAAGCATTCCCTGTCCTTGAGGATGGAGTGGGCTGCGGGTCCTGTCTTCCTTTCTTCCCGGGAGGCGGAGATGACACCATGATGCATGCGGAAAGCCTTGGCATGTCCGGCATCACCTCTTCAGCCTCGGAGGCCCGCGTGACGGATGGGGATGGCCTGTCCCTGTCAACGCGCGTCATGGACGCGGAAGGCGTTGTGCTCGTTGAGTCCACGGGCCGTGTGACTGTTTTCAACTCACAAGCCGCGGCGCACTTCGGCATCCCGGTCCCTCTTCACATCGAGCACGCTCGCCTGCCTGGGTGTGAATGGGTGCGGGACGACGGCACACCGCTGCCGCCGCGGGACTCGCCGCTGGCGCGAGCACTGGCGGGCGAGCCGGTGGACGCGTCCCTGTGGCGCGTGCTCCGTCCGGATGGGACACGCGCCGTGCTGCGCTGCACCGCGGTGCCGGTGCGGGCTGGGGATGGGCCGGTGGCCGCGGCGCTCCTACGCACGCATGCCGTGGAGGCGGCGGTGCCCGCGTCCGTGCTGGATGCGTCGCGTCTGCTGGCGGAGGCCGGGGCGCTGCTGGGCACGTCGGTGGACGCGGAGGCGCAGCTGGAGCCGCTGCTCAAGCTGCTGGTGCCCGCGCTGGGGGAGGGGGCCCTGCTCATCCTCCGGACGACGGGCGCCGTGGGTGATGAAGTCCTGCGCGTGGCGGCGTCCCTGCACGCGGACGCGGGAAGGCACGCGCTCCTGCGCGACCTGCTCACGCGCTATCCGCCGGGCCCCTCCGTGCCGGGCGGGCTGCCCCAGGTGTTCGCGTCCGGGGCGGTGGGGCGGCTGCCCATCCTGTCCGAGGAGCACGTGGTGGCCATCGCGCGGGACGCGGAGCACGCGCGGCTCTTGCGCGAGGTGGGGCCGCACGGCTGCCTGAGCGTGCCGCTGGGTGCGCGCGGCAACGTGCTGGGCGCGCTGTTGGTGCTGCGCTCCAACGTGCTGCGGTCCTTTGGCGCGGAGGAGGAGCACTTCCTCACGGAGCTGGCCCACCGCACCGCGCTCTACCTGGAGAACGCGCGGCTGTACCGCGAGGCGCGCGAAGCGGTGCGCCAGCGCGACGAGTTCCTGGGCATCGCGAGCCACGAGCTGAAGACGCCGCTCACGCCGCTGAGCCTCAAGGTGCAGCTCTTGCAGAAGCAGGTGGTGGTGCTGGCGCGCGAGGGCAAGGACGTGCCCACCGACCGCGTCGCGGACGCGCTGGACGTGGTGCAGCGCCAGGTGCGCCGGCTGTCGGGCCTGGTGGACAACCTGCTGGACGTGTCGCGCATCACCGCGGGCCGGCTGCGGCTGGAGCTGGAGGAGCTGGACCTGGCGAGCGTGGCCGCCGAAATCCTCTACCGCTTCTCCGCCGCGGCGGCGCAGGCCGGCACGGAGCTGGGCCTGGAGGCGCCGGTGCCGGTGGTGGGCCGGTGGGACCGGCTGCGGCTGGAGCAGGTGGTGACGAACCTGGTGTCCAACGCGCTCAAGTACGGCGCGGGCCGCCCCGTCATCGTGAGCGTGGAGGCGCAAGGCTCGCTGGCGCGGCTCACCGTGAAGGACCACGGCATCGGCATCGCGCCGGACGACCTGGCGCGCATCTTCGAGCGCTTCGAGCGCGCGGTGAGCGACCGGCACTACGGCGGCCTGGGCCTGGGGCTCTACATCACGCGTCAGATTGTCGAAGCGTTCGGAGGCACGGTGCGCGCCGTGAGCACGCCGGGGGAGGGCGCCACGTTCCTCCTGGAGCTGCCCCGGGGCGACATCCCCGAGGAGTGGCTCGTCGCGCACGCGGCGCCGGGGCCCACCCAAGGCGGGTAGGCGCCCAAGCAGGCCCGCGTCGCTTTCAGCTCAGGCGACCTCCAGCACCGTCCACTCACGCACCTCGCCCGCGAGCGTCACCTCCACGGTGTCGCCGGCCTTCTTGCCCAGGAGCGCGCGGCCCACGGGGGAGCTGGGCGTGATGACGGAGAGGAAGCCGTCGCCGCCGGGGCCGGTGAGCTCGGTGCCCGCGCCGGCGGGGAGCACGAAGAAGGTGCGCTCGGCGAAGCCGTCCTCGTCCTCGGTGCTGCAGTCCACCAGGGCGCCCAGGCCCACGGGGCCCTGACGCGGGAAGCGGGGCAGCTCCTTCTGGCTGAAGGCGGTGAGGGCCTGTAGCTCTTCCTGGAGGCGGCGGGCGCGCTGGGCCTGGCCGGTGGCGAGGCTGCCGTACTCGATGGCGGCGCGGCCGTCCTCCTTCTTCTCGGACTCCGTGGCGAGGCTGCGGGCGGCCTCGCGGGCATCGGCCTCCGCGCGGTGGGCCAGCCGGTCGCTCTGCTGGAGCCGCTCGGACAGTTGGTGGAGCAGGGTGAGCTTGTCGAGTCGCATGGGTATCGTTACAGGACTGTAGCGCCCGGTGCGGCGGCCTCCAGTTTTCAGCCCGGCGGGGCCCCGGGCTTTGGTTGAATGGGGCGCATGACGCCTCAGGAACGCTCGCAGAAGGCCCACGAACTCGTCGCCCAGGGCGCGGTGCTGCTGGATGTGCGCACCCCGGAGGAGTTCCAGCAGGGACACCCGGACGCCGCCCGCAACATCCCCGTGCAGGTGCTGGCCCAGCGCCTCTCCGAGGTCGGCCCGGTGGGCACGCCCGTGGTGGTGTACTGCGCGGCGGGAGGCCGCAGCGCGGTGGCCGCGGAGCTGTTGCGCAAGGGCGGCTTCCCGGACGTGTTCGACCTGGGCTCCGTGAAGAACTGGTAGGCGCGCCCGGGCGCCATGCGGACCCGCACCGCCGGCTTCCTCCTCGTCGCCCTGTCCGGCGCCTCCTTTGGTGCGCTGGGCCTGTTCGCGCGCCTGGCCTACGCGGCGGGCACGGACATGCCCACGCTGCTCTTCCTGCGCTTCACGCTGGCGGGCCTGGTGCTCGCGGGCGTGATGGTCGCGAAGGGCGGAAGGTGGCCCCGGGGCCGCGTCCTGGGCGGACTGGTGCTGCTGGGCGCGGTGGGCTACTTCACGGAAGGCAGCGCCTACTTCATCGCGCTCCAGCACGCGTCCGCCGGGCTGGTGGCGTTGCTGCTCTACCTCTTCCCCGCGCTGGTGGCCCTCATCCAGGTGGCCCTGGGACGCGAGCACCTGAGCCGCTCCCGCTGGCTGGCGGTGGGGCTGGCCCTGTGTGGCACGGCGCTCACGGTGGATCCCGGCCCGGACGCGAAGCCGCTGGGCATTGGCCTGGGCGTGCTGTCGGCGGTCATCTACGCGCTCTACGTCCTGTCCAGCGCGCGAGTGGTGGGGCCGGCTGGGCCGCTCGCGGCGAGCACCGTCGTCCCGCTGTCCGCGGGGCTCGCCTTCGGGACGCTGATGCTGGTGAAGGGCCCGTCCTTCCCCCAGACGCCGGGGGGCTGGGCCGCGGTGGCGGGGCTGACGTTGCTGTCCACGGTGGTGGCCATGCTCACGTTCTTCGCGGGCCTCAAGCGCATTGGCCCGGTGAACACGTCGCTCTTGTCCACGCTGGAGCCGGTGATGGCGGTGGTGTTGGGCGCCATCTTCCTGGGCGAGCGCCTGTCCTTGCGGCAGGGACTGGGCGGCCTGCTCATCCTGGTGGCGGTGGTGGTGCTGGCCCGAGGCGACCCCGGCCGGCGCCCGGCGGAACCCGGGGCGGCCGGAGCCTGAAGCGCGCGAGCGGCTACAGGCGCTCGAGGAAATGGTGCACGTCGTTCACGAAGCGCTGGGGGCGCTCGGCGTGCGGCGCGTGGCCGGTCTCCGGGTAGAGCAGGTACTTGGAGCCGCGGATGGCGCGGGCCAGGGCGCGCTGCTCGTCCACGGAGAAGAAGCCGTCATGGTCCCCGCCGATGATCAGCGTGGGCACGCGGATGCGGCCCAGGCGCGAGGAGTGGTCCTCCGCGATGAGCCCGTCCAGCGCGTCCTGCCACACGCGCGCGGGCAGCTTGGAGCTCTCCGAGACGAGCGTGTTCAGATAGGACTCCGGCACGGGCGCATGGAAGGTGCTGGCCTGGAACTCGTGGATGAAGGCGGGATCCACGGGGTCGGTCAGCGTGTCGACGACCTCCTTGAGGCCCAGGGCCACTTCATTGCCGGCCACGGTGGGCGCGGAGCCCACGAGCACCAGCCCCTTCACGCGGCTGGGGAAGTCCAGCGCCACCTGCTGCGCGATGAAGCTGCCCATGGAGTGGCCCACGAGCACGGCGCGCGACACGCGCTTCGCATCCAGGAACGCCACCACGTCCTTCGCGAACGCCTGCTGCGTGTAGCAACACGCCGGGCGGGACGAATCCCCATGTCCGCGCTGGTCCAGCGCGTAGATGTGGAAGTCGCGCGAGAAGCGCTGAAGGTCCAGGTCCCAGGTGTGGTGCGAGTCCGTATAGCCGTGCAGCAGGACGACGACGGGCCCGTCCTGGCGGCCCTGCTCGACGTAGCGGAGCGTGACACCGGTGGACAGCCGTACGGAGCCCTCCCGCGGGTTCGCACCACCTCCGCGGTCGGAGGACTCCAGCGAAGCCGGAGCACTCACGAGGTCGGGTGCGGCATCCGACGCGACATCGGGTCCACAGCCGGCGAACAGCAACACTGCGAGGAGGGGGCGAAGGGCGCGCAACATGCGTCAGGGCCTCACGGGATGGGACGCGGCGGGTAGGTCCGCCGCGAGGATGCACGCCATCCTAAAGTGACCTCTGACATCCCTTGTGCAAATCTATCCTGCCAGGTCGGGAGTGACCTGCCAGGGCGGGTCTTGCGAGCCCCCTCCTGAAGGGAGGCTCAGGGCCGCCGCGCGAAGATGAGCTCGCCCACGCCGCCCAGGCGCTGCTCGCGCTTGAGGATGCGGAAGCCCGCGGTCTCCACCAGTCGGAAGGTGTCGCGGTTGAGGCGGCAGCCGCCGGTCAGCTTGCGCCACGCGGGCGTCAGCAGGTCCTGCGCGGTGGCCACGGCCGGGTTCGGGGCCCGCACGTGCTCCAGCAGGCGCAGCTCGCCGCCCGGCTTGAGCACCCGCATCACCTCCGAGAGCGCCGTGGCCGGCGCGTCCACGCAGCAGAACACCAGGCTGGACACCACCGCGTCGAACGAGCCGTCCGTGAACGGCAGCGACTGCGCGTCCGCCTGGAGCAGCGCCACGCCGCTGCGCCGCGCCCGTGCGCGCACCAGCGCTCCCAGGTCCACGTCCACCGCGGTCACCGACGTCACCGTGTCCGGGTAGCCCGGCAGCGCCAGACCCGTGCCCGCGCCCACCTCCAGCACCTTGCCGGACAGACCTGCCACCAGCTGCCGCCGGGCGGCGTTCAGCCCCACCCAGCCCAGCGGCGCCATCAACGCGTCGTACGCCAGTGCCTTCACGCGGTACCCCCCCTGAAGCGAAACGACGCGAAACGACGCGAAACGTGGACGCGCGCTACCGCGCTGTCTCCACCCGGCCCTGCGGCGAGGATGGCTTCTGCGAGGACGCGCTCGGCGCCTGCTTGCGCAGCAGGCCCCACAGTCCGTACGCCACCAGCAGCAGGCTGCCGTACTGCGCCGGCGTCAGGCCGAAGTAGCGCGCGTCCACGTACGACAGGTCCGTGGCCCGCAGGAAGTCCAGGCTGAAGCGGGACGCCGCGTACAGCAGCGCCAGCAGCGGCAAGAGCCGCCCCTTCATCTTCGGCATGTCCCGCAGCGCGTACAGCAGGCCCGTGATCGCGAAGAGCACGATGGCGTCGTAGAAGCCCAGGTCGTGCCGGTTGCCATTGGGGAACTGCACCGCCAGGAAGAAGTCCGTCAGCTTGCCCGGGTGGTCGTGCACCGCGAAGCACCCCAGCCGCGCCACCGCCCAGCCCGGCGCCACACCCAGCGCGAAGCTGTCCGCGTAGTCGTTGAAGCGCAGCTTCTTCACCCGGAAGAACACCACCGCCGCCAGGATGCCGCCCAACAGGCCGCCGAAGGACGACAGGCCATCCCAGAACCGGAGGATCTGGAACGGGCTCTTGGACATCTCCTCCGGGTGGTAGAAGAACAGGTGCACCCAGTGGCCGAAGAGCATGCCGGCCGCCACCCCCCACATCGCGAAGTCCGCCAGCGGGTTCGGGTCCAGGCCCTCGCGCTCCGCCTGCTTCGTCAGCAGCCGGGCGGCCAGGAGGATGCCCGCCGCCACGAAGACGTTGAAGGGGTTCAGTTCCAGGGGCCCCAGCTTGAACGAAGGGGCGTGCCAATAGGGAATCAAGGGGGCTCCAGAAAGGCCAGGGATCCGCGCGGACATACTCCGGGCGGATGGAAGCCGAACAATCGGCGCATCCCGGGCTTCCCTCCACCTCTTTTTCCACTCCCCGCCCGCCGGGCGCGCAAGCCCCACCCGGACGCCCTCTCGCGCCCCCGCCCCTCCTGCCTGCCCCTTCCCCACATCCGCTGGCGGACAGAGCCCGTGTGCGCCCCCGGCCACTGCCCTCGTCCCACGGAGGGAATCCGTTGTGTTTCCGGAGGTTCGGGGAAGCCGAGTGAGGACCGAGACACCAGACAAGGGGTGTCTATTACGGAAATCCCGTGATTTTTTGTCAGGGGGTCGCGGTCAAATCCCCCGGTTGGACCCCAGCGCATGGGGAGAGGGGAGGGCAGGTGATGCAACGGCTCCGGGCGACGCCCGCGAGCCCGACCCACCGGATCCGGAAGGGGCTTGTCAGGGTCCCCAGGTGGGCGCGGTCGTACCGCAGGTGCTCTCCCTTCGGGGCCCGGCGCGGATTGAGCGGTCCAAGGAGCACAGCCATGAAGTCTTTCCTGTTGGTACCCAAGGAGTCCATCGAGACGCAGGCCCGGCCCGGAGTGCGTGGCACGGCGCAGGGCGAGCGCGTCCTCAGCCGCAGCACCGCGCTCCGCTTCAGCGCGGCCCAGAAGGCACCGGATGCCCTCACCGCCCTCGGACTGCGGTCGGCCACGCTGCCTGGCGTGAAGCCGGAGGTCAGCGGCCAGGCGCAGCGCGGCCGCAAGAGCGCCCGCGGGAAGAAGGCCAGCGACGTCGACGCCACGCCCATGCCGGGCGCGCCCGTGACGGAGCAGGCCGGCACGGAAGCCGGCAGCTACCGGTTCATGCCGCTCATCGGCGCCACCATGGCGCACTTCTACTCCCAGGACGCGGAGAAGGCGGCCCGGGGCGAGCTGGCGGAGGAGTTCGAGTTCATCCCGGACGTGGTGCCCCTGTCCTTCCCCGGTCCGGTGTCCGCCGGACAGACAGGGCCGCGCAACCGCGGCATGAGCTCGCTCGCCACGCGCGAGTGGCCTGACGAGTCCGGTGTCCCCCTGGCGCACGCCCAGGGCATCCGGGGCGCCGGCGTGATGCTGGGCATCCTGGACACCGGCGTGGACGCGGACCACCCGGAGCACGCGAGCAAGACCATCCAGTTCCGCTACGTCTCGCTCTTCCCCAACTCGCCGCACAACCCCGCGCGCGACGTGCGCGGGTTCGATCCGGACGGCCACGGCACGCACGTGTGCGGCATCGCCGCGGGCGTGCACCACGGCGTCGCGCCGGAGGTGGACCTGTACGCCGCGTCCGTCATCGAGTCGGAGACCATCCGCACCAGCCTGGGCCGCGTGGCCGCCGGCATGGAGTGGCTGCTGCACCAGTTCAGCCGTCCGGAGAACGCGTCGCGTCCCGCCGTCGTCAACCTGTCGCTGGGCTTCCCGCTGCAGCCGCCTCCGGGCATCTCCGAAGCGGACTACCTGCTCAACCAGCGCGCGCTGCAAGCCATGCTGCGTCGACTTCTGGACAGCAACATCCTGCCCATTGTCGCGGCGGGTAACAGTGGACCCGACACGGTTGGTTACCCAGCAGCCTTTCCCGAGGCCCTGGCTGTGGGGGCAGTCGACTTCGAGCGCAACGTGGCCACCTTCTCCGCCAGCGGCTCCGTGGGGCGTCGGGTCGTACCTGACGTCATGGGCTACGGGGTGAATGTGTATTCGTCTACTGAACGCCGCTGCAACAATCAGGCGTTCTATGAACGAATGAGCGGCACAAGCATGGCGGCGCCGTATGTCGCAGGAATCGCGGCGCTGTATCGTTGCCGTGCCCCTGACTTGACGGCATTGGAAGTGAGAGATTTGATTCTGGGCAATGCCATCAAGCTTCCTCGCTCGGCGAACCACCGGACGGGGAAGGGCCTGGCTGTTTTCAGGTGACGCGGTAGTTGCCGGGGCCGGTGCCACGTGAGCACCGGACCTGGGGAGGATGTGGCCATGAGCAGGAAGAATGGCGTGCCGGGCGGACCCCAAGACATTTCGGCCCGGATGTCCTCCGTCGCCGCCGTGCGTCCGCTGCCGGGCAGCGGAGGCACGGTGCGTGCGTTGCCGGGCTCAGGTGGCCTGGAGCGTGACGCACAGCCGGGCGGCGACATCGACGTCACGGTGATGCCCCGGGAGTCGGCCGCGCCGAAGAGCGCCTCCGTGTCCTCACGGGCACCCATGCGTTCGCGCGCGGAAATCCACAAGGAAGGCCAGGCGGAGAACGCCCGCTTCCGCGAGAGCTTCATGCGCTGGCTGGAGGCACACCAGTTGGTGGGCGCCGTGCGCGCCATGAGTGAGCCGGGCGGTTCCCTGCCCATGCTGCACTTGAGGTGCGCCCCGCGCGTGCTGGACCAGCTTCGCCGCGCGCCGGAGTTCGAGGCGGGCACGATGATGCCGCTCGAACAGCTGTACTAGCTCCGCTCCACCGCGCTTGCCTCCCGTCACCGGCCCCGCGAAGGGCGGGCACCCTCGTGGGGGCGCTCGCGCTGTCGCACCGGGAAGAGGCTCGCTTGCCGCGTTCACCCCTGTGGAACCGACGGCGGGGCTGCTTCTTCCTGATTAACCTAGAAACTCAGGATTGTGGCCGCCTGATGCCATTGAACGGAGGGACCAATGCGCTGTCTGGGATTGGACGGTGTCAGTCCACCCGGCAGGCGTCCTCGAAAGACAGACGCGGGTTGCGCGGGAAGAGCTTCGCCGGGTCGCCGTAGCCCAGGTTGATGAGGAAGTTCGACTTCCAGCCGGTGCCCTGGAGGAAGGCCTCGTCCACCTTCGCCTTGTCGAAGCCGCCCATGGGGCCGCAGTCGAGCCCCAGCGCGCGCGCCGCGAGGATGACGTAGCCGCCCTGCAGGGTGCCGTTCATGAAGGCCGCCTGCTCGCGCGCCTCCGGCGTCATGGCCGCGAAGACGCTCTTCATGTCGCGCGAGGGGAACAGCTTGGGCATCTGCTCGTGGAACGCGGTGTCGTACGCCACGATGACCGTCACCGGCGCCTGCATCGTCTTGTCCACATTGCCCGGGGACAGCGCGGGCTTGAGCCGCTCCTTGGCCTCGCGGCTCCTCACGAACACCAGGCGCACCGGCTGGCTGTTGACCGCGGTGGGCGCCATGCGCGCCAGCTCATAGATGCGGCGCAGCGTCTCGTCCGTCACCGGCCGGTCCTGCCAGCCCGGGTAGGTGCGGGCCTCCGTGAAGAGCTGCTCCAGTGCGTCCGTGTCCAGGGCCGTGTTCGTCGTCGCCATGCGTGGTGTCCTTCCGTTGCGAACAGCCCATGGCTACCCGCGTCACTTTTATTTCGCAAGTAACTTCCAAAAAGTAAGTAAGTGCCGGCGGAGAGGGGCGGGCGCTATATTCGGAGTGGAGGTGGCACGATGCATGACGACCTGAGCCCGCTGTGCTCGCGGTTCCTGGCGGCGGCCGACCTGCTGGGCCGGCGCTGGACGGGCGTCATCCTGCGCATCCTGATGGATGGGCCATGCCGCTTCGGGGAGCTGACGGAGCGCATCGGAACCATCAGCGAGCGCGTCCTGTCGGAGCGGCTCAAGGACCTGGAGGCCGAAGGCATCCTCGAGCGCCACGTGGACCCGGGCCCGCCCATCCGCTCCGAGTACCGGCTGACGGAGAAGGGTCAGGCGTTCTGGAAGGTCATCGACGAGCTGGGCAAGTGGGCGGAGCGCTGGGTGGACGTGAAGCCCACGCGGGCCGCGCCCCGGAAGCGCAAGAGCGCCTGAGGTCCGGGGCGCGGGTGCTGCGGACGGCCTAGAAGTTGTGACCGCCGTCCACGTCGATGGTGCGGCCGTTGAAGTAGTCGCACTCCACGATGAACTTCACGGCCTGCCAGATGTCCTCCGGCTCGCCGATGCGGCCCACCGGGATGGCGGCCACCAGCGCGTCGCGGGCCTTCTGGTTCATGCCCTGCGTCATGGGCGTCTCGATCATGCCCGGGGCGATGGCGCCCACGCGGATGCCGAACGGCGCGAACTCGCGCGACCAGGTGACGGTGTTCGCGGCGAGCGCGGCCTTGGCGGACACGTAGTTGGACTGGCCGCGGTTGCCGTGCCGCGCGATGGACGACATGTTCACGATGACGCCGGGGCGCTGGTCCGTCTCCACCATCTTGGTGACGACCTCGCGCACCATCAGCGTGGCGCCGGTGAGGTTCACACCGATGACGGCGTTCCAGTCCGCCGTGGACAGCTTCTTGATCTGCCCGGTGGTGCGGTCCTTCTTCACGAGCAGCGCGTCGCGCAGGATGCCCGCGTTGTTGATGAGGCCGTTGAGGCCGCCCATGGCGCCGTGGGCCCACTGCACGAAGTCCATGACGTCCTGCTCGTTGGACACGTCCAGCTTGCGGCGGTGGATGCCCGCCGGCAGCGCCGCGAGCTTCTCTTCGTTGACGTCGCCAACGGCCACCTGGCCGCCCGCCTCGTGGATGCGCTGCGCGAAGTGCGCGCCCATGCCCTGCGCGCCGCCGGTGACGATGATCTTCAGGTCCTTCAGCTGCATGTGCCTCTCCTGGGCGTCTGGAAAAAACGCGCGCAGGGTACGCACACCGCGCGGGCGCTGGCCAGCGCCGCGGAGGCTGAAACCTGAATCAAGCTTCAACTTCTCATGAGGCCCGGACCCCCGACGCGGTGCGTTGGGGACGCGGGGGACGGCTACAGCGCGTCAGCGATGACGGAGCCCAGCCGGCGCATGCCCTCGGCGATGAGGTCGGGCGGGCGGTTGGAGTAGTTCAGGCGCATGAACTGGGGCTTCTGGTCGTTGGCGAAGAAGGGCGCGCCGGGGACGAAGGCGACCTTCTGCTCGACGGCGCGGGGCAGCAGCGTGGCCGCGTCCAGGCCCTGGGGCAGCTCCACCCAGAGGAACATGCCGCCGTCCGGCCGGGTCCACTTCGTGCCCTGGGGCATGTGGGTCTCCAGCGCGGACAGCATCGCGTTGGCGCGCTCGGCGTAGACGGGCATCAGCGCCTGGATGTGGCCCGCGTAGTCGAACGTCTCCAGCAGCCGCGCGGTGGCCCGCTGCGCGAGCGTGGCGGTGTGCAGGTCCGTGGCCTGCTTCGCGATGGTCAGCGACTTGAGCAGCGGGCGAGGCCCCGTCACCCAGCCCAGGCGCAGGCCGGGGGCCAGCGTCTTGGAGAAGGTGGACAGGGACAGCACCACGCCCTGGTCATCCAGCGACGCCAGCGACGGCAGGTGCACGCCCTTGAAGCGCAGCTCGCCGTACGGGTCGTCCTCCAGGATGACGAAGCGGTGCTCCTGGGCCAGCCGCACCAGGGCCTTGCGGCGCTCCAGCGACAGGGTGGTGCCCTTGGGGTTCTGGAAGTTGGGGATGACGTAGAGCAGCTTCGGCACGCGCTTCTTCAGCAGGGCCGCCAGGTCGTCCGTGTCCATGCCGGCGTCGTCGCTGCGCACGGTGGCGAACTCCACCTCGTAGCCGCCGAAGGTCTGGAGCGCCGCCAGGTAGCTGGGGTCCTCCACCACCATCAGGTCGCCCGGGTCGAGCAGGATCTTCCCCACCAGGTCCAGGCCCTGCTGCGAGCCGCTGGTGATGAGCACCTGGTCCGCGTGGACGTGCTGGCCCTTGCGGGTCAGGTGCCCGGCGATCCACTCGCGCAAGGGGGCGAAGCCCTCCGTGGTGCTGTACTGGAGCGCGGGGCGCCCCTCCCGGGCGAAGGTCTCCTCGAACGCCTTCGCGATGACGTCCACGGGGAAGAGCTCCGGGGCGGGCAGGCCACCGGCGAAGGAGAGGATGTCCGGGCGCTCGGCGATCTTGAGGATTTCGCGCACCGCGGACGTCTTCATCCGGGACATGCGCTGGGACAGCCGGTAGGCCGGAGGAGGGGGCAGGGGGGCACTCATAGCGTCCGCGCTCATGTTCATTCTCCGTTCAACAGCTCATCGGGGACACGCACGTGCGTGTCTTCCTTCAAGGTCGACAGGACGATGGTGGTGCTCGTGCGGGTCACACCTGGAATGGTGCGCAGCGTCTCCACGAGCAGCGAGTCCAGCGTCCGCGTATTCGCGGTCTTCACCTTCAATACGTACGAGTCCTGCCCCGCGACCCGGTGGGCCTCCAGCACGTCCGGCAGCTCCGCCACCTTCCGCGCGAAGCCCTCGAAGTGCTTGGGGTGCTCGATGCTCACCCCGATGAAGGCGGTGATGTCCTTCCCCAGCTGCGTCGCGTCCACGCGCGCCGTGTAGCCGGTGATGATGCCCTTCTCCTCCAGCTTGCGGATGCGCTCCGCCACCGCCGGCTGGGACAACTTCACCCCACGTGACAGCTCCAGTTGCGTGGCCCGGCCATCGCGCTGAAGCATGTCGACGATGCGATAATCCAGGGCGTCCATGGGGTGTAAAACCTTATTTTTATAAGTGCCCTTGGCAGTCGACGGTGAAGTTATATGCATTCGCCATGGAGTGCAAGTCCGTTTGCACGCAAAAGGATTGATGACGGCGAAAGGTCTCCTACCCGACCTCCCGAGTCTCCAGGCAGTCAGGCGGAAGGTGGTGCCGCGCGGGCCTGGCGGCAGTCCTCCCTTGGGGAGGAGTGGGCGCGGTGGACACTTCCCCGCTCACGGTCCGGGGAGGTCCCGCGAAGTGCTTGACGCCTCGCGTCCGTGTCTGTCTTTGACGCAAGGAGCCATCCATCCGCTTTTGACAGGGCGGTCGGCCGGGTGCTACCCGTCCTGAAAGATGAATCGCCCTTCAACTTCAGAACGCGTCCCCGTCACGCCGCGCGGTCAGCGGACGCGGCAGAAGTTGTTGAAGGCAGCGGAGGCGGTGTTCGGCGACAAGGGCTACGAGCGCGCGTCCATCGCGGACCTCACGCGCAAGGCCAGCGTCGCGCTGGGCACCTTCTACGTGTACTTCCCGGACAAGCAGTCCATCTTCGTGGAGGTGGTGGACGAGCTGGGCGCGCGCCTGCGCCGCCTCATCGCGGAGTCCACGGCCGCGTGCACCACGCGCCTGGAAGTGGAGCGCGAGGGCCTGCGCGCCTTCTTCGAGTTCGTGCGCCAGCACCCCAACCTCTACCGCGTGGTGCGGCAGGCGGAGTTCGTGGACGCGGACTGCTACCGCCGCTACTACGACCGCTTCGCCAAGGGCTACGTGCGCGGTCTCACGCTGGCCATGGAGGCTGGCGAGGTGCGCCGCATGGATCCGGAGGCGCTCGCCTACTGCCTGATGGGCATTGGCGACTTCCTGGGCATGCGCTGGGTGCTCTGGGAGGAGGACATGGGCCTGGAGCGCGTGCTCGACACGGCGATGACGCTGCTGTCCCACGGCCTGCCCCCGGACGCGGGCGCCGCGCGCACCCATCTGCAGGCTGTCCCCCCCTCGAAGGCAGCAGCGAAGTCGTCGAAGCCCACCCCCTCGAAGTCGAAGCCGTCCCCCCGCCGTCCGTCACGCGGTCCCCGGAGCTGAAACACCGTCATGCGTTACGCGAACATCCTGTCCACCGGCCGCTACGTCCCCGAGAAGCTCCTCACCAACGCCGACGTGGAGAAGATCCTGGGCGAGAAGGTGGACGAGTGGCTCCAGCAGAACGTGGGCATCAAGCAGCGCCACGTGATGGCGGACAATCAGGCCACCAGCGACCTGGCCGTGGCCGCCGCGAAGGAGGCGCTGGCCCGCGCGAAGGTGGACCCCAAGGACCTGGACCTGGTGCTCGTGGCCAGTGACACGCCGGACTACCTGAGCCCCGGCACGTCGTCCGTGGTGCAGGCCAAGCTGGGCGCGGTGAACGCGGGCACGTACGACATCAACGCCGCGTGCGCGGGCTGGGTGACGGCGCTGGACGTGGCGTCGAAGACGATCTCCGCGGACGACAGCTACCAGCGCATCCTGGTGGTGGGCGCCTACGGGATGACCCGGTACGTGAACTGGAAGGACAAGAAGACCTGCACGCTGTTCGCGGACGGCGCGGGCGCGGTGGTGCTGGGCGCGTCCGACAAGCCGGGCTTCCTGGGCGCGAAGCTGCTCGCCAACGGCGAGTACCACGACGCGCTGGGCATCTACACGGGCGGCACGAACCGGCCCGCCACGGCGGAGACGCTGGCGCTGACGGACGGCAAGCCCGCGGTGCAGTTCGTGCGCAAGTTCCCCTCCACGTTCAACACCGAGCGCTGGCCCATCCTGCTGGACACGCTGCTCAAGCGCGCGGACCAGACGCTGGACGACGTGAAGCTGTTCGTCTTCACGCAGCTGAACCTGCGCACCATCGAAGCCACGATGAAGGCGCTGAACCAGCCCATGGAGAAGGCGCACTACACGATGGACAAGTGGGGTTACACGGGCTCCGCCTGCATCCCCATGACGCTGGACGACGCGGTGCTGCAGGGCAAGGTGAAGAAGGGCGACCTGGTCGCCTTCTGCGCCAGTGGCGGTGGCCTCGCCATGGCGTCCGCCCTCTACCGCTGGACGGCTTAGTCCCCCCCCATACCCCGCCTCATTCAGACAGGAGTTCTTCGCATGTTCATCGGGGACTGGATGGGGCGGGGTGCCCTCTACTGGCCGGACGCGGTGGCCGTGGTGGACGTGGCCCGCAAGGACGCGGGCCGCTTCACCTACCGGCAGATGAACGCGCGCGCCAACGCGCTCGCGGGCTGGCTGCGGGACGTGGCGGGCGTGCAGCGTGGCGACCGGGTGGCCATCGTCGCGCACAACGGCGTGGAGTACCTGGACACGCTGTTCGCGTGCGGGAAGCTGGGCGCCGTCTTCGTGCCCTACAACTGGCGGCTGCACGCGGCGGAGCTGACGGAGGGCGTGCGCGCCATCCGCCCGCGCGTGCTGCTGTTCGGGGACGACTTCAAGGACGCGGTGGCCCAGGTGCGCGAGCACGTGGGTGACGGCCTGCGCCTGGTGTCGCTGGAAGCGCAGGGCCTGCCGGGTGCGGATCCGTACGAGAAGGCCATGGCGTACGCGCCCGCCGCTCCCGTGACGAACGACGCGGTGAGCGAGGAGGACATCCTCTGCCTGCTCTTCACCGGCGGCACGACCGGCCGGTCCAAGGGCGCGAAGATTTCGTACCGCATGGTGGCGTGGAACACGCTCAACACGCTGGTGCATGAAATCCGTCAGGGCGACGTGACGGTGACGCACACGCCGCTGTTCCACACGGGCGGGCTGCTCGTCTACACGCTGCCCCTGCTCACCGCGGGTGGCACCGTGGTGCTGATGCGCCGGTGGGACCCGGACGAGATGCTGGGCCTGGTGGCGAAGGAGAAGGTGACGCTCTTCTTCGCGGTGCCCACGCAGTACCAGCAGTTGATGGATTCGCCGCGCTGGAAGGGGACGGACTTCTCCTCCGTGCGCTTCGTGACCAGCGGTGGGGCGCCCCTGCCGGTGCCGCTGCTCCAGGCGTGGCAGGCGGTGCACCCGGTGCCCTTCAAGCAGGGCTTCGGCATGACGGAGTTCGGCCCGGGCATCTTCAGCATGGGGCCGGAGTTCGCGGTGTCCAAGGCGGGCTCCATTGGCCGGCCCAACTACTTCATCGACGCGAAGCTGGTGGACGACGCCGGCCACGTGGTGCCCGTGGGCGGGGTGGGGGAGCTGGTGCTGAAGGGGCCCTCCATGTGCTCCGGCTACTTCGAGGACGACGCCGCCACGAAGGAGGCCATCAGCGCGGACGGCTGGTTCCACACCGGGGACCTGGCGCGCGTGGACGCGGATGGCTTCTTCACCATCGCGGGCCGCAAGAAGGACATGTTCATCTCCGGCGGAGAGAACGTGTACCCGCTGGAGCTGGAGTCCGTCCTCTACGAGCACCCCGCCGTGCAGCAGTGCGCGGTGGTGGGTGTGCCGGACGCGAAGTGGGGCGAGGCGGGCCGCGCCTACGTGGTGCTCAAGCCTGGGGCCGAGGCCTCGGCGGAGGCGCTGCTCGAGCACCTCAAGGGCCGGGTGGCACGCTTCAAGGTCCCCAAGCGGGTGGAGCTGGTGAAGTCCCTGCCGGTGTCCCCGGCCGGGAAGATTCTCAAGCGCGAGCTGCGCGAGGCGGCCATCGCCGCTGACGCGCGGGCCGCTTCGTGACGCACGGATTTTCCTCTCTCAAGCAACGCAACCAGGAGCGCGCACATGGCTGATACATCCAGGAAGGTCGAGATCCGGGACATCCCCACGCAGCGGCTCCGGGTGCGCGCGCGGCTGGTGGGCGAGGACGGCTTTCCCGTCATCTTCGTGCACGGCAACTGTTCCTCGTCCGCGTTCTTCGAGTCGCTGATGAAGACGCTGCCCGAGGGCTTCCGGGGCATCGCGCCGGACATGCGCGGCTACGGGCACACGGAGGCGAAGACCATCGACGCGACGCGCGGCATGCGCGACTTCGCGGATGACCTGGTGGCGCTGATGGACACGCTGTCGCTGAAGCGCGCGGTGTTCGTGGCGCACTCGGCGGGCGCGGGCATCGTGATGCAGCTGTCCATCGACCACCCGGAGCGCGTGGCCGGGCTGGTGGTGGAGGCGCCGCTGTCTCCCTACGGCTTCGGTGGCACGAAGGACGCGGACGGCACGCCGTGCTGGGCGGACTTCGCGGGCTCCGGCGGCGGTACGGCCAACCCGGACTTCGTGCAGCGGCTGAAGACGAAGGACCGCTCCACGGAGTCGCAGACGTCGCCGCGCAACGTGATGAACGGCTGCTACGTGAAGCCGCCGTTCCGCCACCCGGACGAGGAGATGCTCCTGGACTCCGTGCTGGACACGCACGTGTCGGACGAGCTGTACCCGGGCAACTTCTCCACGTCGACGAACTGGCCGGGTGTGGCGCCGGGCACCACGGGCATGAACAACGCCATGGCGCCGGCCTACTACAACACCTCCTCCTTCGCGGCGCTGACGAAGGGGCCGGACGTGCTGTGGATCCGCGGCGCGGACGACGCCATCGTTTCCGACACGTCACTGTTCGACTTCGGCTTCCTGGGCAAGCTGGGCGCGGTGCCCGGCTGGCCCGGGGATGCCCAGTACCCGCCGCAGCCCATGGTGTCGCAGATGCGCAAGGTGATGGAGCGCTACGCGGCCAACGGCGGCCGCTACCGCGAGGTCGTCCTCCAGGACACGGGCCACAGCCCGCACCTGGAGAAGACGAAGGAGTTCCACGACCTGCTCGTCCCGTTCCTGCAGGAGCACGCCCGCTAGGCGTTCCTGACGCGCGGTAAGGCACGCGAGGCCCTTTCCGGGGAGACCCTGGGGGGCGTCGTGTGTCCCGTGCGTCCACTCTCAGTCGAAGTCCGCTGTCGCCGCACCCTTCACCCAACCGGAGGTCCGCATGCGAAGCAACTGGAGTTTGTCGCTCACGGCCGCATTGCTGATGGCAGGTTGCGGGGCAGAACCGCCCGCGGAAGCACCCCAGGCGCAGGAGTCCGTCGCCACGGCCGAGGCTCCGCTGGACGCGGACCTGGCCCCGTACTTCGACGCCATCCCCACCAACTTCACCACCCCCTATCGCGTGGTGGGCACGCTGACGCCGCCCTCGTGGTCCTGGGGTCAGATTGAGTTGCTGGAAGGCAAGCAGCGCTTCCGCACGGAGTACTACAACCCGCGCACGCTGAAGCTGCGGAACTACGACACGTTCCAGTCCAGCGACTACCCGCTGAAGACGTACTTCGGTTCGCTGAACCAGCAGCTGGTGGACGCGTTCAACCTCTACTACGGGAACAGCTGTGCCACCTCGTCGACTGGGGCTGCCTGCCCCACGCCCGGCCCCACCAAGCCGGAGGCGCGCTTCGTCCTGCTACACAAGGGGCGGGCCACCGCGGCGCGCACCTGCGACGTCAACAAGACGCCGACGCTGCTGGTGCACGGCGCCATCCAGGACGCGAACGTGTGGTTGTTCCCCAACGGCAACAACGGTTCGGGCGGCACCTACGGCGGCGCGGCGCAGCTGACGGGCATGGTGCAGGACCTGGAGTCGAAGAACCGCTGCGTGTACGCGGTGACGTTCGGCTCGTTCCACGGCGACAACTTCAACCACGCCATCCACGTGGCCAACGCCGTGCAGCGCGTGAAGGCGCTGCACCCGGGCGTGGCGCGGGTGGACGTGGTGGCGTGGAGCAAGGGCGTGCTGGCGGTGGACCCCTGGCTGGAGAACGCGGCCACGTGGGGCGGCTTCAGCACGACGCGTTTCTTCGAGCGTCTGGCCAAGGAGCAGGCGTCGCAGGTGCCGGCGTATGACGACTCGGTGCGCGTGTACGTGCCGTTGTCCGGCCCGCACAAGGGCATCGACCTGAACTTCCGCCACCCCATCCACACGCTGACCATCGCGAGCACGGCCTCCAACGCGCCGGTGGGCCGTGGCCCGATGCCGTGGACGTACTTCTCCGCGTTCCAGTGCGTGACGTTCGGGTACGACGTGCCCTGGTTCAAGAACCCCTACGCGGAGAGCGTGTGCGCGGGTTCCGGCGGCGTGTGGACGGACTACTTCCGCCGCATCTACCTGTCGAACATCACGGGCCTGTCCAGCACGGGCACGCCGGTGTCCAGCAGCACGCTGCAGACGCTGAACACGAACCAGGGGCTGTCCGCGTCGTCGTTCAAGTTCGACGACTACAACATGAGCCTCTTCGGCGCGGTGAACGACAGCGGCAAGTACGTGACGGCGTACCCGGGCCAGCTGCAGGCGGCGTATGACCTGCGTGGCACGTACCCGATTCCGGACCGCAGCGCGTCCGCGTGGGACAACATCGATCCGGACGAGAACCGCTACTTCCCCTGGCTGGACACGAAGCTCATCTACAACCCGTACAACCCGTTCTTCGCCGCGGGCTACATGGCGTCCAGCGACCACCGCGTGTGCCGCACGACGGCGTTCGACCCGGTGGGCTCGCCGTGCTTCGCGTACCACGCGGCACGCCTCTACACGAGCAACCTGAACGTGGAGGCGACCGACTCGCTGGGCTACGGCAAGTACCGCATCATGGACGGCCTGGGCATGGCCGCGGCCATGGAGATGGGCGGCAAGTTCATCACGCGCCTGGCGGAGCACGGCCTGGATTCGCGCCTGCCGTCGCTCTATGTGCTGTACGGCACGGCGGGCGGGGCGACCCCGTTCGAGACGGACGGCATGACGTCCACCACGTCCGCGCTGCGCAGCGACGGCGTGCTCTTCGAGGCGAGCATCGCGGCGATGACCCAGCTCACCCAGGGCTGGACGTCCACGAAGAAGGCCGCCGACGCGAAGCAGGAGGGCATGGCCTATGACCACCTGAGCATGGGCATCACCCCGGCGGTGTGGAACAAGATCTCCGCGCACTTCGTTTCGCGGGATTGATGGCGTGACGTGAGGAGCACGGGCGCGTTTTGGCGCGCCCGTGCTTCGCGGGTCAGGGCCGCGGCGGGACGGGGACGTTCAGCAGGGTGCCCATGTCCCGGACGAGCTTGTCGAAGGAGTCCGCTCGGCGAGCGGCTTCGAGGTCGAAGACGCTGGTCAGGGCGGGCTGGTCGATGGTTTCGCTGTAGCCGCTGGGCATGTGGTTGCCGAGCCAGCCCTTGGCGTCGCGGATGCTCTCTGGTTCGGATGGAGCCCGCAGCGAGGCAGGAAGGCCTCGCTGGCTGCTCAAGGACTCGGCTGCTGCGAGGAACCACGCTTCGTATTCACACTGCGCAACGACCACGGAGATGATCCGGTTGGCGCGCTGTGCTCGTGCCCAGGCCAGGAGCCGTGGCCCGAGCACACAGGGCAGGTCCTTGTCTGCATCCAGTAGGACGAGGATGCGGCCTGTATCGCCCACCTTCCGGGCCGTCAGCTCGATGGCCCGGCGCAGTCCGTCTTCCTTGACGAGCTGACCTCGTGGAATGCGATGGGGAAGGAGGACTTCCGGATGAACCGCGGGCGCCAACCACTGCGTCAGGCGCCTCACGAGGATGGGCGCGGCGATGACTTCACCGTGTCCCTCGACGATGAGCCCCAGCTTCATTCGTTGCCGTGCTCCCAGAGCTTGAGCTGATCCGCCTGGGGGATCGCCTTCCTGTCCGGAGACAATTGGTTGGCCTTCAGCAGCTCGCCCGCGGTGTAGAGCCGGTCCTTGAGTGCGGACCGGGTCTCCGCATCCACTGGTGCGATGATGCTGCGGCCGCGGTCCGACACCACCGAGAGAATCTCGTCCGCTTGGATGCTGGGATCATCCAGCAGCTCCGGGCTGTGACTTGTGACAATAATTTGGGCGTACTGAGATGCATCTCGGAGCGCGTCACGCAGGACGCCTGCGGCCGCTGGATGGAGTGCGACCTCAGGCTCCTCGATACCCACGAGGTGGATCCGCGGTTCGGTCCGGGGCTGAAACAGCGCGACGAGAATACCCAGCGCTCGGAGTGTCCCATCTGACATGTCGACGGCCGGGAACTCCCAGGCTTCGTCATCACCCTCGACGTGCTGATGGAACTGAATGGTTTCCATGTGGCCGACGGGAGACGATTCCACTCCCCTCAAGTTTGGCACGATGGCTCGGAGATACTCCTCAATGCGCTGAGTTGTAGTGTCGTCGGCGCGCTTCTCCATGCGCCCCAGGACACTTGGGAGATTGGAGCCGTCACGGATCAAGAACTCCCCCTTGTCGGGAGGCTGAAGTGCACGAAGCTGATCCGGATTGAGGTTGTAGAATCCCATGTTCGACAATGCATCGAAGACGGGGCGGAACTCGATGAGGCCTGCTGCGTTGGTCAGGTAGAGACGGTCATGTGATGCAGGAGGGGCTACTGGGGAAGGCTTGACGACCAGCTCTCCGTCGAAAACGCGGTAGCTGGCTTCTCCAACGGAACATTCCTCCTCCTGCACGAAGTAGCCCCCGAAAAGCTGGCTGCCAAGGCTGAAGGAATAATGGCCGCTCGTGCCTTCGGGCAGATGAAAGTCGAGGCGGATTCCGAATTGCATGGAGGCCGGTACTGCGCGGCGCACGATGTGGTGAATCCCCTGCCGGCTTCGAATTGCCTGTTCCAAGGAGGTTCGTAAGGCGTCCGTGACGAACCTAAGGGCATCAAGGAAGTTGCTCTTGCCGGAACCATTCGGGCCTACGAGGAAGGTGAGTGGCCCGAGGGCGACGTCGCAAGCCTCGATGCTGCGGAAGTCGCGCAGGGTCACGCGCGAAAGCAGGGGAGCCCGACGCCCAGGTGGACTGGCAGGGGACGGCCCGGGACTCTCGGCGGAAGGCATCTGACGATCTCCAGCAGTGCGGCAGGCGCTGCATCGTGCCAGTAGCTTCGTGGGAGGGGTAGATCTGGTACCAGATCGAGTAGCCAGAATCCGATGCAGGAATCGCATCGTGGTCTAGCCTGGAGCCGCAATGCCCATCGTCCACGACTGGCTGGCCCGGCGGGCTTCGCTCGCCCCGGAGCGCACGGCGCTCGTTGATTCGCTCCGGGGTGGGCGGCGCGTCTCGTGGGCGGAGTGGAATGACTCCGCCCACCGGACCGCGCTGCTGCTTCGTGACCTGGGCGTGGGCCTGGGGGACCGCGTCGCGGTGCTCGCCTACAACGGCGTGGAGACGCTGGACCTCGTGTTCGCCTGCGCCAAGCTGGGCGCCGTGCTCCAGCCGCTCAACTGGCGCCTGGGCGTGGAGGAACTCCACGGCCTGCTCTCCGATGTCGCCCCCTCCGTCGTCTGCTTCGGGCCGGAGTTCCGCGCTCAAGCGGACGCCTTGCGCCCCCGGCACCATGCGCATTGGATCTGCCTGACGGATCCGCTCTTTTCCTCCCGTGACGAACTGACCGGCGCGCTGCCCTCCATCGAACTGGAGGCGGATGCTCCCTGGGTGCTGTGCTCCACCGGCGGGAGCACCGGGCTTCCGAAGTCCGCCGTGCTTACGCATGGCTCGCTCACCGCCAATGCCGTGAACACCGTCGTCAGTTGGGGCCTCACCCAGGACGACGTGGCGCTGCTCAACGCGCCCCTGTTCCACACCGGCGGCCTCAACGTCTTCACGCTGCCCCTGGTGTACGCGGGCGGTGCCTCCGTCGTGTGCCGTGCCTTCGACGTGGCGCAGTGCTTCGACCTCATCCACTCGGGCTCCGTGAACCTCGTGTTCGGCGTGCCCACCATGTTCATCGAGATGCAGCGGCATCCTCGCTTCGAGGCCGTGGACTTCTCCCGCCTCAAGCTGCTCATCAGCGGCGGTGCGCCCTGTCCCGCCCCCGTCTTCGAGCGCTTCTTCGCTCGCGGCATCTCCTTCCGCACCGGCTATGGCCTCACCGAGGGCGGCCCCAACAACTTCTTCCTCCCCGACGCCGTCATGCGCTCGCACCCGGGCTTCGTCGGCGTGCCCCTCTTCCACGTCGAAGCGCGCATCGACGGTGAACAGCGCCCCGGTGACGTGGGCGAGCTGCTCCTTCGCGGCCCCCACCTGTGCGCCGGCTACTGGCGCCGCCCGGAGGAGACCGCCCGCGCCTTCGTGGACGGCTGGCTCCACACCGGCGACCTGGCCTCCCGCGATGCCGACGGTCTCTTCCGCATCGAGGGCCGCGCCAAGGACCTCATCATCTCCGGCGGCGAGAACATCCACCCCTCCGAGGTCGAGAGCGTCCTCGCCGGCCACCCCGACGTCGCCGAGGTCGCCGTCATCGGCGTCCCCGACCCCAAGTGGGGCGAAGTCCCACGCGCCCTCGTCGTCCCCCGGCCCGGTGCGGCCCCCACCCTGGAGGCGCTCACGGCCTTCTGCTCGGGCCGGCTTGCCCGTTACAAGCTGCCCCGGACGCTGCGGCTGCTGGAGGCCCTGCCTCGCACCCCGGCGGGCAAGGTGGACCGGCGGGCGCTCACCCGGCTGCACGGCGAGCCCTGAATTTCCGTTCGTTGCGGCCGTCCCCCTGGGATGTGCCGCCGGACCTGCGTCCGTAATATTTCGTCATGGGCCCGTAGCCCCCTGGAAATGTAGGGGTGAGAGGTTGCAGGTCGCGGCCCGGAGGCGGACCGCATCCCTCGCGGAGACCCGACCCATGGAGACGACCCCACGCCCCACGCCCTCCGAGGAGGCCACCATCCAGGTGCTCCTCGTCGAGGACGATGAACGTCTGGCGCGGCTCACCGCCCGGTACCTCCAGGAGCACGGCATCATCGTCACCGTCTCCGCCTCCGGCACCGACGCGCTCCTCCAGACGTCCCGCCACACCTACGACGTCATCCTCCTGGACCTCATGCTCCCCGGCCGCGACGGCCTGGAGGTCTGCCGCGAGCTGCGCACCCGCACGGACGTCCCCATCATCATGCTCACCGCGCGCGGCGAGGAGGCCGACCGTGTCCTCGGCCTCGAGTCCGGCGCGGACGACTACCTGCCCAAGCCCTACTCGTCGCGCGAGCTGCTCGCCCGCATCCGCGCCCAGGTGCGCCGCGCTCGCGGCAAGGTGGGCCCCACCAGCCACCCCGTGCACGCGGGCCGCCTGGTGCTGGACCCGCGCAGCCTGAGCGCGTCCCTGGACGGCAAGCCGCTGTCCCTCACCACCTACGAATTCAGCCTGCTGCGCGTCCTGGCCGAGCGCGCCGGCCGCGTCCTCAGCCGTGAGCAATTGCTCGACCTGGTGAAGGGCAGCGCGGACGAGGTGTTCGACCGCTCGGTGGACGTGCACATCTTCCGCCTGCGTCAGAAGCTGGAGGTGGACCCCCGTAACCCGCGCCTGCTCAAGACGGTCCGCGGTGCCGGCTACATGCTGGCCACCGAGCCCGAGGCGGAGTCGTGAAGTTCTTCCGTCTGCCCATGGGCCTGCTCCCCCGCATCTACCTGGTGGGGGTCATCCAGATTCTCCTCGTGGGCGTGTCGCTCATGCTCGCGCGCGACCTCCTGCGCAACGAGTCCTGGCGCAACCGCTTCGACGACGAGCTGTCCTACTTCGTCGACGAGTGGTCCGCCCTGCGCGACAACCCCGCGGAGCTCCAGGCGTCGCTCGAACGCGCCCAGCAGCGCATGGGCATGCGCGTCACCCTGCGCGCCGCGGACGGGACGCTGCTCGGCAACACGCGGCCGGACCCGGTGCCCGCGCTCAGGCCCGAGGAACTCTCCGCCATCAGCTCGCGCGTCACCCGCAGCGGCCCGCGTGGACCGTTCCCCGGGGCTGGCAGCGGCCCGGGCCGCATGCTGGTGGTGAGCCCCTACCCGGGCCCCATCCAGGTCTATGCCGCCGTGTCCCTGCCCCCGCCGCCGCCACCGCCGGACGGCGACCGGCAGACGGCCATCATCGTGGGGCTCGTGCTGGCGTGTACCGCCATCACCTCCGTTGTCTTCGCACGCACGCTCGCGGGCCCGCTGGAGAAGCTGGCGTCCGCGGCGCGCGCGTTCGGCGCAGGGCGGCTGGACGTGCGCGCGGGCCTGCGCCGCAAGGACGAGCTGGGCCTGGTGTCCGAGGCCTTCGACGAGATGGCCGGCCGCATCACCCAGTTGCTGCGCTCGCAGAAGGAGCTGCTCGCCAATGTGTCGCACGAGCTGCGCACGCCCCTGTCGCGCATCCGCGTGGCGCTAGACCTGGCCGCGGAGGGTGACGCGCAGACCGCGCGCGAGCTGTTGCCCGACATCACCGAGGACCTGTCGGAGCTGGAGCGCCTGGTGTCGGACGTGCTCACCACGTCCCGCCTGGAGCTGGTGACGGAGGGCGCGAGCGGCGTGCCCCCCTTGCGCCTGGAGCGCGTGGACGCGAACGCGCTCCTGGACAAGGCCGTCACCCGCTTCCACACCGCCCGGCCGAAGCACCGGCTGGAGGTCCAGGTGGACGGCACGCTGCCCACGCTGGAGGCGGACCCCGTGCTGCTGCGGCGCGTGTTGGACAACCTGCTCGACAACGCGGGGAAATACTCGGAGCCCGGCACCACCGTGAAGCTGCACGCCCGGGCGGCGGGCGACAGCCTCCAGGTGGACATCCAGGACCAGGGCATCGGCATCGAAGCGCAGGACCTGGAGCGCGTGGGCACGCCCTTCTTCCGCACCGACCGCAGCCGCGCCCGCACCACCGGCGGCGTGGGCCTGGGGCTCGCGCTGGTGCGCCGCATCCTGGATGCGCACCACGGCCGCCTCGCGCTGGAGAGCCAGCCGGGCCAGGGCACCACCGCGCGTGTCGTGCTCCCCGGAGTGGGAGCGGCGGACACACCGGACGGCCGCCTCGCCGCGGGTCATCTTTCGTAATAGAGACGAGATTCGCCGAAACATTTCAAAACGTAGATAAGGGGCATGAAGGCCTTGAGCGAGATGCCGCGGGAAGCGCCGGCCCTGGCGCCGGTGGAGCTGGATGAGGACGAGGGTCGCAAGCGTGGCATTCCGCGCTGGGCCTGGGTCCTGGCCATCCTGGTGGTGGCGGGCGCGGGGGTGTTCTGGCGCATGCGCGCTGGAAACCAGGCGGACGCCGTCACCTACGAGACGACCTCCGCCGAGGCCCGGAAGCTCACGGCCAAGGTGACGGCCACCGGCACCGTGGCGGCGCTGGTGACGGTGCAGGTCGGCAGTCAGGTCTCCGGTCGCATCCAGGAGCTGATGGTCGACTACAACTCCCAGGTGAAGAAGGGGCAGGTCATCGCCCGCATCGACCCGCAGCTGGTGCAGGCCGCGCTGGACCGGGCGAAGGCGAACATGATGGCCTCGCGCGCGAACCTCCAGAAGGCGCGCGTCAACGCGGACGTGGCGAAGAAGCAGGCCGTGCGCTCGCGCGAGCTGCGCGCCCAGCAGTTCATCTCCCAGTCCGAGCTGGAGACGGCGGAGTCCGCCGCCGCCAACGGGCAGGCGGAGGTGACGGCCGCGGAGGGCTCGGTGGCGCAGGCGCAGGCCGCGCTCAACGAGGCGGAGGTGAACCTCAAGTACACGACCATCGTGTCGCCCACGGACGGCATCGTCATCTCGCGCAGCGTGGACGTGGGGCAGACGGTGGCCGCGTCCCTCCAGGCGCCCGTGCTCTTCACCATCGCGGAGGACCTGCGCAAGATGCAGGTCAACACCAGCATCGCGGAAGCGGACGTGGGCAAGCTGCAGCCCGGCCAGAAGGCCACCTTCACCGTGGACGCCTTCCCGGGGGAGACCTTCAACGGCGTCATCCGGCAGATCCGCAACGAGGCCATCACCGTGCAGAACGTGGTGACCTACCTGGCCGTCATCGACGTGCCGAACCCGGACCTGAAGCTCAAGCCGGGCATGACCGCCAACGTGACCATCGTCACGCAGCAGAAGGACCAGGCCCTGTCCGTGCCCAATACGGCATTGCGCTACCGCCCGGTGCCTTCTCCGGACGCGGCCGCGCAGGCCCCGGCACAGCAGGCCCCGGCCGGCATGCGCACCGTCTACGTGCTGCGCCGCCAGCCGGAGCAGAAGCCGCAGCCTGTCGCCGTGCACGTGCGCACCGGCATGACGGACGGCACGTTCACGGAGGTCGTGGAAGGTGAATTGAAGTCCGGTGATCGCGTCATCACCGCCGCGAACTCGCCGGCGGGCTCCACGCCTTCCGCGGCTCCGTCGGGCGCGAGCCCCCTCGGGGGCGGCGGCCGGGGCATGGGCGGCGGGCGCCGGGGCGGATTCTAGGCGCGCGCGGCCGTTCCAATCACAGTCATCTCCACAGGCATCGCGGGCAGGGGAAGGGACAGAGGCAGACCGATGGACGCGGACACGAAGCGGGCACCCCCCGTCATCCAGCTCAACAAAGTGGCGAAGGTGTACAAGTCCGGCGACGTGGAGGTGCGGGCCCTGCGCGGCGTGGACTTCACGGTGGAGTCCGGGGAGTTCGTCTCCATCATGGGCTCCTCCGGTTCGGGCAAGTCCACGCTGATGAACATCCTGGGCTGCCTGGACCGGCCCACCTCCGGTGAGTACCTGCTCAACGGACGCGAGGTGGCCCGCCTGGACCGCGACGGTCTGGCCCGCGTGCGCAACCGCACCCTGGGCTTCGTCTTCCAGAGCTTCAACCTGCTGGCGCGCACCACCGCTCTGGAGAACGTGGAGCTGCCCATGCTCTACGCGGGCGTGCCCGCCAAGGAGCGCCGCGTGCGCGCCAAGGAGGCGCTGGAGCGCGTGGGGCTGGGGGCCCGGCTGGACCACCACCCGAAGCAGCTCTCCGGTGGTCAGCAGCAGCGCGTGGCCATCGCGCGGGCGCTGGTGGGGCGGCCTCGCGTCATCCTCGCGGACGAGCCCACGGGCAACCTGGACTCGCGCACCACGGTGGAGGTGATGGCGCTGTTCCAGCAGTTGCAGAAGGAAGGCATGACGCTGGTGCTGGTGACGCACGAGCCGGACGTGGCCGAGTACACCCAGCGCATCGTGGTGGTGAAGGACGGGCGCATCGTGAACGACAGACGCCAGACGCCGAACCCGGCGGTGGTGCCCGCCGAGGAGGTGGGGACATGAACATCCTGGAGACGCTCGTCCTGGCGCTGCGTGCGCTGTTGCGCTCGAAGACGCGCTCGGTGCTCACCGCGCTGGGCATCATCATCGGCGTGGGCGCGGTCATCGCCATGGTCGCCATTGGCGACGGCGCGAAGGCCAGCGTGCAGAAGGTCTTCGACTCCATGGGCACCAACCTGCTCATCATCCTGCCGGGCTCGTCCAAGTCCGGTGGCGCGCGCGGTGGCTTCGGCAGCCAGCCCACCATCACCTGGGACGACCTGGAGGCCGTGCGCACGCAGTTGTCCACCGTGCGCGGCGCGGCGCCGGAGATGCGCTCCAACGCGCAGGTGTTCAGCGAGGACCAGAACTGGAACACCAGCATCATCGGCACCACGACGGACTACTTCGCCGTGCGCAGCTGGACCATCGCGAAGGGCGCGCACTTCACGGACGCGGACAACGAGGCGGGCGCGAAGGTGGCGGTGCTGGGCCAGACGGTGGTGGACAACCTCTACGGCAAGGGCTTCAACCCCGTGGGGCAGGTCATCCGCATCAACAAGACGCCCTTCACCGTGATGGGCGTGACGGCGCCCAAGGGACAGTCGCCCGTGGGCCAGGACTTCGACAACACGGTGTTCGTGCCGGCCGTCACGTTCAAACGGCAGGTGCAGGCGCAGAGCCTGGGTGCGTACATCACCGGCGCGGTGTTCGTGCAGGCGGCCAGCGCGGACCTCACGGCCAAGGCCCAGACGGACGTGACGAACCTGCTGCGCGAGCGTCACCGCCTGGGCGAGGACGACGCCAACGACTTCGATGTGCGCAACCTGGCGGAGGTGGCCAGCGGCCAGCAGCAGAGCACGGAGACGTTGAGCCTGTTGCTCGCGGCCATCGCGGCGGTGTCGCTGGTGGTGGGCGGCATCGGCATCATGAACATCATGCTGGTGAGCGTCACCGAGCGGACGCGCGAGATTGGCGTGCGCGTGGCGGTGGGCGCGCGGCCGCGAGACATCCTGGCGCAGTTCCTCATCGAGGCGCTGACGCTGGCGGTGCTGGGCGGCATCATCGGCGCGGCCGTGGGCCTGGGCGTGGCGAAGCTGCTCGCCGCGCAGTTCGGCTGGCCCATGCTGGTCCGTCCTGACGTCGCGCTGCTGGCCATCGTGTTCAGCGGCCTGGTTGGGGTCGTCTTCGGGCTGTACCCGGCGCGCAAGGCGAGCCTGTTGGATCCCATCGATGCACTGAGGTACGAGTGATGCGCGCGCTTCCGTTGACGCTTTCGTTGTGCGTCCTGCCCGTGGTCGCGGGGGCCCAGGTGGCCCAGCCCGCCACCCCGCAGGCCCAGGCTCCGGCGACGGCCCCGGCCACCCAGGCCCCGGCCACGACGCCCCAGGCCCCGGCGAAGCCCGTGACGCCTCCGGCCGTGCAGCAGTCCCTGACGATGTCCGCCGCCGAGGGGCGCGTCATCACCCTGGCGGACGCGGAGGCCGCGGCGCGCCAGTACCAGCCGTCGCTGCGCTCGGCGCAGGCGAGCACCGACGCGGCGTACGCCCGGGTGGATCAGTCCTTCTCCAGCTTCCTTCCGCAGGTGAGCGCCAACGCTGGCTACACGCTGGGCACCAGCAACCGGGCCGTCATCCAGAACGTGCCGGGCAGCGACACCGGCGTGGTGTCCAACTCCACGCGGCGCTTCAGCGGCAGCATCGCCGCCAACCAGCTCATCTACGACTTCGGCAAGACGTCAGGCCGCTACAACGCGTCGAAGGAGTCGGCGGGCGCGCAGGAGAACTCGCAGCAGCAGGTGCTCCAGGACGCGCTGCGCAACGTGCGCTCGGCGTACTTCAACGTCCTCACGCAGAAGGCCCTCCTGGGCGTGGCGCGCGAGACGCTCCAGAGCGAGGAGGCCCGGCTCAACCAGGTGAACGCGTCCGTGCAGGTGGGCTCGCGGCCGGAGATAGACCTGCTCCAGCAGCGCACCGCGAAGGCCAACGCGCAGGTGGCGCTCATCCGCGCGCAGAACGCCTATGCCACCGCGAAGGCGCAGCTCAACCAGACCATGGGCGTGGAGACGGCCACCGACTACACCGTGCAGGACGTGACGGTGGCGGCCATCCCGGGCGAGGACGAGGTGCTGGACGCGCTGGTGAAGCGCGCGCTGGAGGCCCGCCCCGACGTCGCCGCGCGCGAGCGGCAGATTTCCGCGCAGGAGTCTCAGGTGAAGGTGACCAAGGCCGGCCACCTGCCATCCTTGAGCGCCTCGGGCAACCTGTCCGACGTGGGGGCGAACCCGTTCAACGACGCCACGCTGAGCGCGCAGGGCGGCATCCAGCTGAGCTGGGCGCTGTTCCAGGGCGGGCTCGTCAACGCGCAGACGCGCGAGGCCAACGCCAACCTGCGCGACCTCCAGGCGCAGAAGGACGCGCTCCGGCAGCAGGTGCGGCTCCAGGTGGAGCAGGCCCGGCTCAACGTGGCGGCCACGCGCGAGGCGCTCACCGCCGCGGACGAGGCCCAGGTGAACGCGCGCGAGCGGCTGCGGCTGGCCGAAGGGCGCTACCGCGCGGGCGTGGGCAACATCATCGAGGTGAGCGACGCGCAGGTGGCCTTCACCAACGCCGCCGCCCAGCAGGTGCAGGCGACGTACGACCTGGCCACCTCCCGCGCGGAGCTGGCGCGCGCGCTGGGCACGGTGGAGTTGACCACCCTGGCCTCGGGGTAGTGACAGCGGTGTATCTGGACGGCACTGAAACATGAGCCAACCCTGAAGGGTGGCAGTGGCGGCAGGACGCCCGAACACCGTAGGAAACGGCGGGTCCAACGTCGTGGGTCACCTCCGGACAAGCCTGGAAACACGCGGCGATGCACCTGTCGGAGGCTGTTTCCAGAGGGCGCTCCGTCTCAAAAGAGCCATGGGTGTCGGGGTTGCCCGGACTCCGAAAGTCCACCTCCCGCGCAGCGACCCTATGGGTGAACAATGGGAGGCTGACCCGGCAAGTTCTGTCTGTCTGCCTCTATACGTCCTATGCCGTCGGCCAAACGTTTCGGGTCGGCAAGCGAAGGCATGGACAAGAAACTCGCAACCACCATCGGCGCATCGGCACGGGTCGCCCGGGGCCGCATGGAGCTTACGCAGGCCGACGTCGCCGAGCGAATCGACGTGGCCACGGAAGTGTACGGCCGCCTCGAACGCGGCGGTATGCTCCCCAGCGTCCAGACCCTGCTGAAGCTGTGTCACGAGCTGCACGTCTCCGCGGACGAGCTGCTGGGACTCGCGGCGCAGGGCGCTCCGCCGTCGCGCGCCAGCGAGGCCCCGCCGCCCACGCCGGAGCGTCCGGAAGTGCGCCGGCTCTTGCGCAGCGTGCGTCAGCTGGATCCCGCCCAGGTGAAGCTGCTGGGCCTGGTGGCCAACGCGCTGACGCGGCGGTAGCCACCCCCACTCCCACTTTCAGAGGTTCGACAGGACGCGATCCAGGTCCGCGGGCCGCACCGGCTTGGTGAGGTGCACGTCGAACCCGGCCTTCAGGGCCTGCTGGTAGGCCTCCGGGTCGCCGTAGCCGCTGAGCGCCACCAGCCGCAGGTTCTGCCCCACGCGCGCGCGCAGTGCCCGGGCCACCTGGTAGCCGTCCAGCCCCGGCAAACCAATGTCCACCAGCGCCAGGTCCGGCGCGTGCTCCAGGGCCAGCGCCACGCCCTGCAGGCCGTCCTGGGCCACCGCCACCTGGTGACCCCACAGCTCCAGCAGGTCGCGCATGGACTGGCGCGCGTCCGAGTTGTCCTCCACCAGGAGGATGCGCCGCGCGCGCCGCGTGTCCAGGAGGTTCGCCCCGGCCGCCAGGGGGGCGCGGTCCGCGGGCAGCAGGGGCAGCCGCACCACGAACTCGCTGCCCTGGCCCGGGCCTCCGCTGGCCGCCTCCACGGTGCCGCCGTGCATCCGCACCAGCGTGCGCACCAGGGTGAGGCCAATGCCCAGGCCCCCGCGTGAGCGCTCCAGGGACGTGTCCGCCTGGGCGAACAGCTCGAACATGGCGGGCAGCTTCTCCGGCGAGATGCCGATGCCGGTGTCCTTCACCCGCAGCACCGCCTGTGCGCTGCCGTCCATGCCCTCCTGGAACAACTCCACGGTGACGCTGCCCTCGTCCGTGTACTTGGCCGCGTTGTCCACCAGGTTGGTGAAGACCTGCTCCAGGCGCGTGGCGTCGCCCTCCAGCCACAGCGGCGCGCGGGGCAGGTGGACCTCCAGCTTCAGGCCTCGGGACTCCACGCGGGGGCGCAGGATGGAGAGCACCTGCTGGAAGGCCGCCGTGAGGCTCACCGGCTCCTTGCGCAGCTCCACCTTGCCCCGGGTGATGCGGCTGACGTCCAGCAGGTCGTCCACCAGCCGCGCCAGGTGGTGCGTCTGGCGCTGGATGATGCCGTGCATCCGCGCTTCCTTGGTGTCCGAGGGCGCCTTGCGCTCCAGGATGCCAATGGACGTCATGATGGCGGCGAGCGGATTGCGCAGCTCGTGGGCCAGCATGGCCAGGAACTCGTCCTTGCGCCGGTCCATCTCGATGAGCTGATCCGTGCGCAGCCGGGCCTGCTGCTCCGCGTGGCGCAGGCGCAACAGCGAGCGCACCGTGGCGATGAGCTCCGACGGCTCATAGGGCTGGGTGAGGTACGCGTCCGCGCCGCCCTCCAGGCCCTGCACCTTCTTGTCCGGTGTGACGAACGTCGCGGACGTGTGCATCACCGCGATGGAGGCCGTGGCCGCGTTGGACCTCAGCCGCGCGCAGACCTCATAGCCGCTGATGTCCGGCAGCTTCACGTCCAGCACGATGACGTCCGGACGGTGCTCCTCCGCCATGAGGAGCGCCGCCATGCCGGTGGCCGCCTCCAGCACGTGGTAGCCGGACATCTCCAGGATGCGGTTGACCAGGTACCGGTTGGCCTCGTCGTCGTTGACGTTGAGGACCGTTGCCAGACGCGACTCCTCAGCCACGGGAGCTCCCATCACGCAGTTCCCGGTTCCCCAGCCCCGCCTTGGACAGCGCGTCGCGGATGCGGGTGATGGCCACCTCCCGGCTGAGCGTGTGCTTGGCCAGGATGGCGGACGTCTCGCGCGCCAGCCGCTGGCGCTCCGGCTCCTGCAGCTGGTGGGAGGTGTGCAGGATGATGGGGATGTCGCGCGTGCGCGGGTCCGCCTTCAGCTCGTCCAGCACGTCGAAGGCGGTGATGTCCGGCAGCACGAAGTCCAGGAAGATGAGGTGGGGGGCGTGCTCGCGCGCGATGCGGACGCCCTCGCGGCCATTGGCCGCCTCCAGCAGCTGGAAGGACGTGTCCTTGAGCAGCTGCTTGAGCAGGTAGCGGTGCACGTCGTCGTCGTCGATGATGAGCACCCGCTCCACCGGCCCGGTGCGCGCCATCGCCGTCAGCTTCTTCTGCAGGCGCACCTCGTCCACGGGCTTGAGCCAGAACTCGTCCGCGCCCAGGGCGCGCGCCTTCTGCTCGCGGTCCGTCACGGTGACGACGAGGACGGGGATGTCGCGCGTCTGCTCCCCGTTCTTCATCTCCGCGAGGAAGCTCCAGCTCGTCTCGCCCTCCAGCATCACGTCCAGCACCATGGCCGCGGGGCGCACGCGCTGCATCACCTTGCGCGCTTCCTCCACGCTGCGCACGGGCAGCACCTGGAAGCCGGAGCGCGCCAGGTACTTCTCGTAGAGGAAGAGCGTCTGGCGGTCGTCCTCCAGCACCAGCACCGGGGCGCGCGAGGGGTCCAGCGTCGCGCTGCGCTGGGTGAGCCCCGTCATCTCCGACACCTCCGGGTGGACGCGCGGCAGGGTGATGACGAAGCTGGCGCCTTCCCCCAGCCGGCTCTGCACGGTGAGCGTGCCACCCAACAGCTCCGTCAGCTTGCGCGCCAGGGGCAGGCCCAGGCCGGTGCCCTTCACGCGCCGCTGCAGGTGGCTGTCCACCTGGATGAACTCCTCGAAGACGCGCTCGTGGTTCTCCGGCGCGATGCCGATGCCCGTGTCCTTCACGGTGAACACCACCGTGTCGCGCGGGCCCCGGGCCGCGGACACCGTGACGGAGCCGGACTCGGTGAACTTGAGCGCGTTGGAGATGAGGTTGCGCATCACCTGGCTGAGCTTGGCCTCGTCCGTCTCCAGCTCCAGGGGCTCCGCCGGCTCCTCGAAGTCGAGCGCCACCGTCGAGTCCGGCGCCACCAGGGGACGCGTCATGCCGCGCATCGCGCTGATGAGGTCGGACGCGACGAAGCGGGTGTGACGCAGCGTCGTCTTGCCGGACTCCACCTTGGACAGGTCCAGGAGGTCGTTGACCAGCTCGAAGAGCGCCTCCGCCGAGCCGCGGATGAACTGGACCTGCTTCTCCTGCTCCGGCGCGAGGTTGCCGTTGAGCGGGTTGAGCAGCACCTTGGACAGCCCGAGGATGGAGTGCAGCGGCGTGCGGAACTCGTGGCTCACGTTGGCCACCACGCGGCTCTTGATTTCGGACGCGCGCTGGAGGCTCTCCGCCTTCTCGTCCAGGGCGGCGTGCAGGGTGCGCACGCCCTTGTTGGACTCCTCCAGCTCGCGGTTGAGGCGGGCCAGCTCCTCCGCGCGGCGCTTGAGCTCGTGCTGCTGGCGCTCCGTCTCGCGGTGGAGCGCGGACAATTCGCCCAGCGTGGTGCTCACCTGGGTGAGCGCGGCGCCGTAGTCCTCCGGCACCAGGCTGCCCACCAGCGCGATGCCGCCCTCGTGCGGCCGGGCGCGGAAGGCGAACGTCGCGGGCTTGTGCTGGCTCTGGAGGATGAGCTCCCAGCTGTCCACGGCCTCCTCGCGCGCCTGCACGAGCAGCTTCTCCACCTTGGTCTCGCTGCCGTGGCTGGCCAGGCTCTTCAGCGTCTGGCCTGGCTTGACGTCCAGGAGGCGCGCGGCGCGCTCGTCGCGCCAGACGACGGTGCCTTCCGCATCGCAGGCCAACGCCAGCTCGCGGCTGAGGGATTCGAAGATCCCGGAGGCGCGGTCGTCTTCCTTCATCATGAGTGGGTCTCCTCCCACGAATCGGGCATCCGTGCGAGCAACGTCAGAGCTTCAGGGGGGCCGTCCTCCAGGGCCGCCCTCAAGGCGTCCAGGAGGTGGGGAAGGGTCAGGGGGGACAGTCCCCGTTGGGGCCAGAAGCCCGCGTACCACTGGAGATGGGCGCTCCACAGGTCGTCGCGACCCAGGGCGAGCGCATCCGAGAGATAGGACAGTTGGAGCCGCACCTCTTGTTCCAGGCGGGGGCGGCTTCCGGCGGGAAGCGGGCCCTCCGTCCGCCGGACGACCGCGCTGATGATGGCGGCGGCGTCGGACGCCACGGCGTGGGCGGGCCCTTCTTTGTACCGCAGGGCCTGGCGGGCGGACTGGACGTAGGAGTGGGGCAGGGAGTCCGGGCCGAAGCCCTCCGCCTGGAGCGCGCGGGCGAGCCCTTCGAAGTGCTGATCCAGGTGCACCGAGCACATGCCGCGCGTGACGAGCAGGGTGCGCAGCCAGCGCGCGTAGTCCTCGAGGATGGCGGGGCGCGCCGCGTCCAGCGCTTGCACGAGGTAGCGCACGTGGAAGACGGCGTCCTCGTCACCGAAGCGGCGGGCGCGCTGGATGCCGTAGCGCGCGGCCCAGAACGGATCCTCGTACAAAGCTCGAACAGAGGCGGAAGCGAGCGGCGTGGTCCGCGCTTCCACCTGGAGGCTCACGTGCGGCATGGCGTCAGACCCCGAGGGTGCGGCAGGCGGAGGCGACCAGCTCGCGGACGCTCTTGCCGAAGAAGGACACCGCCAGCTCCTCTTCGAGAACGGGCCCCCAGTCGAAGGCGAGCCCGCCCACGGCGATGGGCAGGGACGGGGACACTTCGCGCACCTTGCGCACGGCCTCGCGGACCTGGGGCATGTGGAAGGGCATGGAGACGGAGAGGGCCAGCAGGTCGGGCGGGGACTCGCGCACCATGCGGGCCAGGTGATCCGCGGGCACGTTGGCGCCGAGGAAGCGCACGTCGAAGCCGGCCATCTCCAGGAAGTCGCTGGCCATGCGCGCGCCCACTTCGTGCAGTTCGCCCTCCACGCACGCCATCAACACGACCTTGTCGTTGGACGGGTCGCGGGGCAGGTGGCGGTACAGGTGGGCGAGGACGTACTGGGAGATGGCGGTGGCCAGGTGTTCCTGGGCCACGGAGATGACGTTCTCCTGCCAGAGCCGGCCGATTTCGTACTGGGCGGCCTGGATGACGTCCAGGTGGAGCTCCTGGAGGGGCACGCCGCACAGCAGGCCCTCGTCCACGAGCAGGCGCAGGGCCTCCTGGCGGTTCCCGGAGAGCTGCGCGGCCAGATACCGCGCCCGCAGCGAGTCGATGGCAGGGGTCGTTTGGAGCACGGGAGCGGGAGGCGGACGGGGCAGGGTAGGGGCGTTCCAGCTTCCGTTAAACCCCGGAGCGTTCTCCCGCTTCCGTAAGTGAACAGTCCCCAGTCCTGCGGATCGAACGGTCGCTTTTCTGCTTGCAGGTCAAGCGGACTCCCGGGTTGAGCGCGCGGAAGCCGGGATTTCCCGGCCCGGGGTGGCCGGGGTGGGGGGAAACGGGGTAGGCACGCCGCTTTCGTCAAAAGGCCGGTGACAGATTTCCAGGGCACCGGTGTTCCCCTGGTCCAACCGGGAGGCGCGTGCGGTGTCCGTCGATGTGGAGGCCTACTACCGACGCTATGGCCCCCAGGTGCTCCGGCGCTGCCGCTTCCTGCTGCGCGACGAGGAACAGGCCGTGGACGCCATGCATGACGTGTTCGTTCAACTGCTGCGCTACCAGGCCGCGCTGAAGGACGCCGGGCCCTCCAGTCTGCTGCATCAGATCGCCACCCGCGTGTGCCTCAACCGCCTGCGCGGCGCCAAGCGGCGCCCCGAGGACCGCGACGATGAGCTGGTGCTCCGCATCGCCGCTTCCGGCGACACCGAGGCGCGCACCGCCGCCCGGGGCCTGCTGGACCGCCTCTTTGGCCGAGTCCCCGCGTCCAGCCGCGACATCGCCGTGCTCCACCTGGTGGACGGCATGACGCTGGAGGAGACCGCCCGCGAAGTGGGCCTGTCCGTGTCCGGAGTGCGCAAGCGCCTCCGGGCCCTGTCCGCTGTCCTGCAGGAGCTGGAGGCCGCATGACGTCCCCCCACCGCACCCCAGACTGGCTGCTGGAGCGAATCGCCCTGGGGGAGCTGCCCCCGGACGAGCTCGCCGCCGCCCGCGACCGCCTGTCCCGCGAACCCGATGGCCCCGCCCGCCTCGCCGCCCTGGAGGCCGACTCGCGCGCCACCCTGGAGGCCCTGCCCCCCGCCCGCGTCGCCCGCGAGGTGAAGGCCCGCTTCGCCCGCGCCGACTCGCCCCGCGCCGAGGCCCCGCCATCGCGCCCTTCCTGGCGCTTCCTGCCCGCCCTGGTGCCGGTGCTCGTCGCCGCGACCCTCGTCGTCCTCGTGCGGCCGGGGGCTTCGTCCCAGGAGCAGGAGGCGCGCGATCCCTGGTCGGCGACGGGTACCGGCGGCACCCCCGGCGTCCTGGAGCCCACGCGCAGCAAGGGACTCCAGCCCCGGCTCGACCTGCACCGCCAGGTCGCCACCCGCACCGAGCGCCTCACCGACGGCGCCCCCGCCCAGGCCGGTGACGTGGTGCAGCTGTCGTACACCGCCGCCGGCCACGCCCACGGCGTCATCCTCTCCGTGGACGGCCGGGGCACCGTCACCCCGCACCTGCCCGCGTTGGGCGACACGTCCGCGCCCCTGGAGCGCAGCGGCACGCACCTGCTGCCGCGCGCCTACGAGCTGGACGACGCCCCCGGCTTCGAGCGGTTCTTCCTGGTCAGCTCGGACAGCCCCTTCGAACTGGAGGGTGTGATGGCCGCCGCGCGCGTGCTCGCCGCATCCCCCGAGGCGCGCACCGCGCCGCTGACCCTGCCCACGGGCCTGGGGCAGACCTCCTTCCTGCTGGAGAAGCCCTCCCCATGAGAGCGCTCGTCATCCTCCTGTTCGCGCTGGGCGCGGCCACCCCCGCCCACGCCGCCGAAGCCGCCGCCGTGCGCCGGCTGGCCCTGCTCGTGGGCGTCAACGACGGCGGCCCGGAGCGCGTGCGGCTGCGCTACGCGGAGACCGACGCGAAGGCCTTCTCCACGGTGCTGTCGGAGCTGGGCGGCGTGCTGCCCCAGGACCGCGTGCTCCTCACGGACGTGGACCGCGCGGGCGTGCTCGCCGGCTTCGACCGCGTGCGCCGCCTGGCGGAAGGTGTCCGCACCGCCGGAGCCCGCCGCGTGGAGGTGCTGCTGTACTACTCCGGCCACTCGGACGACGAAGGGCTGCTGCTCAAGGGCCAGCGCCTGGACTACGGCGAATTGCGCCGCTCGCTGGAGGGGCTGCCCGCGGACGTGCGCATCGCGGTGCTGGACTCGTGCGCGTCCGGCGCGTTCGCGCGCAAGAAGGGCGGCGTCTCGCGGCCCGCGTTCCTGGTGGACTCCGCCATCCAGGTGAAGGGCCACGCCATCCTCACCTCGTCCAGCGCGGACGAGGCGTCACAGGAGTCGGACCGGCTGGGCGGTTCGTTCTTCACGCACCACCTGCTGTCCGGCCTGCGAGGCGCCGCGGACGTCACCCACGACGGCCGCGTCACCCTCACGGAGGCCTACCAGTTCGCCTTCCACGAAACGCTCGCGCGCACCGAGCGCACGCAGGGCGGCGCGCAGCACCCCAACTACGACATCGAGCTGGCGGGCACCGGCGACCTGGTGATGACCGACCTGCGCGCCACCACCGCGGGCCTCGTCCTCACCGAGCCGCTGGAGGGCCGCCTGTACGTGCGCGACGCGGTGGGCACGCTGGTGGTGGAGGTGCAGAAGCAGTCCGGCCGCGCCACCGAGCTGGGCCTGGCCCCCGGCGCCTACCGCGCCCGGCGCGAGTGGGACGGCGGAGTGTCCGAAGCGGCCTTCACGCTGAAGGAGGGCGCGCGTACGCCCTTGTCCCCTGGTGACTTCCTGGGCGTGGGCCACGAGGCCACCGTGATGCGCGGCGGTGGCGGCGGCATGTCCCTGTCTCCCCAGGGGCGCGTCCAGCTGCCGGTGAACCTGAGCCTCGTGCCGTCGATGAGCACCAACACGCTGCGGGCGGGCCGCGCGCAGGTGGAGAACCGCTTCGCGCTGGGCATCGTCAACGGCGGCGCGGCGCTGGGCGGCGGCCTGGCGCTGGGCCTGGCGGGCAACGTGTACGACGCGGAGGTGTCCGGCCTGGCCCTGGCGCTGGGCTTCAACACGTCCGGTCGCGAGGTGAGCGGCGCGCAGCTGTCCCTGGTCACCAACGTGGCGGGCGGCTCGGTGGTCGGTGCCCAGGCGTCGCTGGGACTCAACGTGGCCAACGGGGACGTGGATGGCATCGGGCAGCTGGCCCTGGGCGCCAACGTCGCGCGCGGCGCGCTGGGCGGCG
This sequence comes from Corallococcus sp. AB011P, assembly GCF_003611605.1. Taxonomy (NCBI): domain Bacteria; kingdom Pseudomonadati; phylum Myxococcota; class Myxococcia; order Myxococcales; family Myxococcaceae; genus Corallococcus; species Corallococcus sp. AB011P. Next base: position 138,462 of record NZ_RAVX01000010.1, on the reverse strand, counting down.
TGCAGGCGGCGCTGGGCGCCAACGTCACCACCTCGGACGCCACCGGGATACAGCTGTCACTGGGTGCCAATCACGCGAACGGCACCCTGAAGGGCGTGCAGTTCACGCTGGGCGTCAACTCCGTGGCGACGGCCGCGCGGGGCATCCAGGGGTCGGTGCTGCTCAACCACGCGCCGTCCCTCACCGGCATGCAGCTGGGGTTGATCAACGTGGGCGGTGACGTGTCCGGCATGCAGCTGGGGTTGATCAACGTCGCGGACACGGTGCACGGCATGCAGCTGGGCCTGGTCAACGTCTCCGACGAGGTGAACGGCGTGCCGGTGGGCCTGGTCTCCTACGAGAAGAAGGGCCAGCTGCACCTGGAGGTATTCGGCAGCGACGTGCAGCTCACCAACCTGGCGCTGAAGTTCGGCGGCAAGTACTTCTACACGACGCTGCTCGCGGGCATTGGCCCGGACGACCGCTTCCAGCGCTTCAGCCTGGGCCTGGGACTGGGCGGGCACATCCCGCTGGGCTCGCGCTTCTGGGTGGACGTGGACGTCGCGGCCAGCCAGGTGCTGTCCACGCGGGACCCGTTCTCCAGCGCGTCCAACAACATGCTGACGCAGGCGCGCGCCATGCTGGGCTTCCAGGTGATGCCCCGGCTGGCCGTGTTCGCCGGCCCCACCTACAACGTGGCGTTCACCTGGGGAGAGCCGGAGTTCGCGAAGCTGACCACGCTGCCGGTGCGCTCGCACGTCATCAACGCGGACACTCGCATGCAGCGCTGGCCCGGCTTCCAGGTGGGCGTGCGGCTCTGAGGCTCTGAGGTTCTGGAATCCGGCCGGGGCCGCCCTGTCGCGGCGGTCCCGGTGGGAAGGGGCACGCTCAGCCGACGATACGGGTGGCGCGCAGGACGATGGCGTCGCCCGCGGGGCCGGCCTTGAGCCGCTTGTCCAGCGAGCCCTCCACCTTGAGGCCGGGGCCGCCCTTGGAGGCGCGCTGCAGGAGCTCACCCAGCTTGGCGTCGTCCCCGCCCGTGACGGCTGTCAGGTCGATCTCATGGAGGGACTGGATCTTCTTGTCCGGCGCGTCCGCGCTGAACAGGTCGTAGTGGTCGCAGGGCGGCGCGAAGCAGCGCTTCCCGTTGTCCTTGACGATGTAGACGGTGCTGGTGGTCATGGTGGCGTCTCCGGGTGAAGGGGTGGGGGCGGCCGTGCCGGGCTCGTTGGCGGCTCCCGCGGGCGCGCCCATGTCGGTCCGCTTCAGGTCGGCGGGGGCCTCCGCGCCGGACACGTCGCTGGACGGCTGAGCGGTGGGGGAGGACGGCGTGCTGCACGCCACCGGGCCGAGCACGAGCACGGCGGACAGGAGCAGGGAGCGGGCGTTCATGGCGACTCCGGAAGGAGGACGGGTGTGCCCTCCTACAACGCGGGAGGGGCACGGCCGGGTCCACTCTGCCCGGCCGCGCGCCCGCCCACCAGGGCAACAGGGGCCTTTTTCCTGCCTGTCCCACCTGGACACCCGAACAGTCCAGAATTGGGCCTCCAGCCCGCGGACAAAGGCGCCAAGACGGTGGAAGGGCCCCCCCGTTCGTTGTACACCCGCGCCCCAAGAGATCGGCCTCCGGGGCCGTGACCTGTAAGGACGCCCACGATGGAATTCCGCATCGCCGCCGACGAGCTGAAGAAGGCCCTCTACCGCGCCCAGGGCATCGTGGAGCGCAAGACGACGATGCCCATCCTCGCCAACGTGCTGCTCACGGCGAACAAGGGCAGCATCACGGTCACGGCCTTCGACCTGGACATCGGCATCGTGTCCGAGCACGCGGCGGACGTGTCCAAGCCGGGCGCCGTCACGCTGAGCGCGAAGTACGTCTTCGACATCGTGCAGAACCTCCCGGACGCGGAGGTCACGCTCAAGAAGCTGGCGAACAACTACGTCGACATCTCCTCCGGCTCCGCGCACTTCAAGATCGTCGGCATGGCCGCCGAGGAGTACCCGAAGCTGCCCAAGGAGGAGAACGCTCCCCTGGTGCAGATCTCCGGCAACGTGCTGCTGGAGATGATCAAGAAGACCCAGTTCGCCATCTCCAGCGACGAGACGCGCTACATCCTCAACGGCGTCTTCTTCGAGCCCCAGTCCAGCGGCAAGGTCCGCATGGTGGCCACGGACGGCCACCGGCTGTCGCTCATCGAGCGCGAGATGTCCGGCGACTTCAAGCTCAAGAGCGGCGTCATCATCCCGCGCAAGGGCCTGATGGAGCTCAAGCGCCTGCTGGACGAGGCCCCGGACGCGGAGTGCCACCTGGGGTTCGCGGAGAACTCGGCGCTGTTCAAGAAGCCGGGCCTCACCATGGTGATGCGCCTCATCGACGGGCAGTTCCCGGAGTACCAGCGCGTCATCCCCAAGGAGGGCGAGAAGGTCGTCCTCGTGCCCAAGGTGCGCCTCTTGGAAGGCCTCAAGCGCATCGCGCTGTTGTCCGCGGACAAGAGCAACGCCATCCGCATTGGTCTGGAGAAGGGCAAGCTGCTCATCACCGCCAGCAACCCGGACCTGGGTGAAGCGCGCGACGCGCTGGACGTGGACTACCAGGGCAACGACATCACCATCGGCTTCAACGCCCGTTACCTCATGGACGTACTGGGCGTGACGGAGACGGACGAGGTCAGCTTCGAGCTGGGCGACGAGCACAGCCCGGGCGTGCTGCACGGCCCCGGCGACCGCAGCTTCACGGCCGTGGTCATGCCCATGCGCGTCTGAGGCAGCGCAGTCGTCCAACTTCCCACGTCGGCGGGACGTCACCGTTCCAAGTCCGACGCTCCGCGCCAAGGGGAGGCCTGCGCCCGGCGCGGGGGGCCCTTATGATGGGGGCGTGGCCACCCGTCCAGACGACCTGAGAGCGCGGCTGGAGGACCGGGCGGACCTCCTGGAGGCCACGCGCCTGCGCTACCGCGCGCTCAAGGCCGTGCTGGAGTCCTTCTTCTGGAAGGACCGGATCCGCAACCACTTCGAGCTGCTGCGCGAGGTGGCCGCCGACCAGTCGGAGGTGGACGCGACGCTGGCCGCGATGCGGCGGCGCGTGGAGGCGGAAGGCTGGCCACCCAACGCCGCCCCCGTCCGGTTGATGCACGAGGTGGAGCGCCTGCGGGAGGCGGTGGAGCGCGCGGCCGAGCGGCGGCTGTCCGCCAGCGCATCCACGGCTTCCGGCGGCGGTGATGACGCGGAGGAGGACGGTCCCGCGACGTTGGGAGAGCGGCTGTTGCGCCTGGAGACGGAGGTGCTGGACGCGGCGCCGTTCCTGGGCGGCCGCGTCTGGGCCCAGGCCGTGGAGCTGTTGCCGCGCAACCTGCCGGAGCTGCGCGCCGCGTGCGCCGCGGGCGAGGTGTTCGAGCGTGTGTTCAAGCGCCCGGTGACGGAAGGCGCGCCTGCCTTCTCCGACGACGAGGCGCGGGAGCTGGCGCGGGCGCTGCCGCTGGGCGCCGCCGCGCTGGTGGCGCTGTGGGAGCGGCTGGAGCGCTACGACAGCCGGGGGCGGGTGAAGGACTTCCTCCAGCGGCGCATGCGCCGAGCGCCGACGCGGGTGGCGCGCAGCGGGCCGGAGCTGTTGTTGCACGCGGCCTTCTGGCACGACGTGGCGCGGGTGCGGGTGCGCGCGGTGCTGGAGGCGGAGCTGGCGCCGGTGGTGCCTCGCGAAGCGGAGCTGCCCGCGCTGTTGTCCTGGCGGGCCGCACTGTCGGAGGACCCGGCGCTGCGGCTGTCCGCGAGGAGCGTCTTCACGGAAGGGCGCGCGGGGCTGGTGGAGACGGCGGCGGCGCTGGCGGCCCTGTCTCGCGAGCGGCCCCGGGGCGCGTGGAGTGAGGAAGTGGCGTGGTCGCGACTGGAGCAGGCCGCGCTGAGGGCACGCTCGGAGGAGGGGCCGGAGGCGGAGGCCCTGCGGGACGCCCTGCGCCTCTTCGTGATGCTGCGGGGCCAGGCGCGCACGCCCGCGCGGCTGTTCTCGCCGGAGCACGCGAAGCCCGCGGGGGGCGACGTGGCGCGAAACGGGGATCTGGTGGCGCTGGTACAGGCGGCGCGTCACGCGGCGCTGCGGCAGGGCGGCTGAAGACAGACACCGGTTTGAGGGGGGTGGAAGGCTTCTGTTAGGTTGGGTGGGTCGCTTCCTTTTCCTGTCGAAATCCCCGCCCATGACCCAGCCTGTTCCTCCGCCGTCCGAAGACGCGGCGCCGCTCCAGTTCGACCGCGCCGAGTTCACCGAAGCCCCCTCGGCACCGAAGTGCTCCGTCTGTGAGCGCGCCATCAAGAGCGTGTATTACGACTTGAACACGCGCCTGCTGTGTCCCGCGTGCCGCGAGGACGTGGAGGCGGCGATGACGGGCGGCTCGAAGTCGCAGCGCGCCCTGAAGGCGTCGGTGTTTGGCTTTGGCGCGGCCATCGCGGGCGCGGTCGTGTACTGGGGGGTGAGCCTGTCGGGCTACAACATCGGCCTCATCGCCATCGCGGTGGGGTGGATGGTGGGGACCGCGGTGTTCAAGGGCTCGGAGTCGCGCGGCGGCGTGTTCTACCAGGTGCTTGCGGTGGGGCTGACGTACTTCGCGGTGGCGGCCTCGCTCGCGCCGGATGTCTACAAGGAGCTCACGACGCAGCCTCCGGCCGAGGTGGCCACCGATGCGCCGGCGGAGGAGACGGTGGAGTCCTCTCCCGCGGCCAACGTGGTCCTCGCGGGAGTGATTTCCGTGGCGGCGCCGGTGCTGGTTGGAATCAACAGCCCCATCTCCGGGCTCATCTACGGCTTCGCGCTGTTCGAGGCGTGGCGCCGCACGAAGCGGACGGAGCTGAACATCGCGGGGCCGTTCAAGCTGGTGGAGGCGTCTGCCGAGGGTGAAGCCGCGCCGACGGAGCAGGAGCGGTCCGTTGGCTGAGGCGCTCGCGGTATCGCTCCTCACGCAGCGGTGTGAGGGGTGTGGTTCGGAGCTGGCGCCCCGGCTGCTCACGTGTCCGTCGTGCCGGAAGCTGGTGCACGGCAAGCGGCTGACGCAGCTGGCGACCGATGCGCAGGCGGCGTCGGAGCGGGGCGCGCCGATGGAGGCGCTGGCGCTGTGGCGCGAGGCGCTGGACCTGTTGCCACCGGGCACGGCGCAGCACGCGCAGGTGACGGCGCGGGTGACGGCGCTGAGTCAGCAGGCGGATGCGCAGGGGTTGGCGGCGCCGCTGGCGGAGGCGGAGCGCAAGCGTTCGGGGATGCCGAAGGTGTTGGCCAGCATGGGCGCGGTGGGCCTGATGCTGTGGAAGTTCAAGTTCGTGCTGGCGCTGCTGTTGGGCAAGGGGAAGCTGCTGCTGCTCGGGCTCACGAAGGCGAGCACGCTGTTCTCCATGCTGTTCGCCGTGAGCGTGTACTGGACGATGTGGGGCTGGAGCTTCGCGCTGGGGCTGGTGGCCTGCATCTACGTGCACGAGATGGGGCACGTAGCGTCGCTGCGCCGGCTGGGCATGAAGGCGGACGCGCCCATGTTCATCCCGGGCCTGGGTGCGTTCGTGCGCCTGAAGCAGGTGCCGGTGGATGAGCGCGAGGACGCGCGAGTGGGGCTCGCGGGGCCCATCTGGGGCAGCGCGGCGGCGGTGGTGGTGATGGTGGCGGCGGTGCTGACGGGGTGGAAGGCCCTGGGCGCCATCGCGCACGCGGCGGCCTGGCTGAACCTGTTCAACCTGGTGCCGGTGTGGCAGCTGGATGGTTCACGAGGGTTCCGGGCCCTGGCGCGCCAGCAGCGGTGGATCGCGGTGGCCGTGCTGGGCGCGACGTGGTTCGCCACGGGAGAGAACCTGTTGTTGCTCATCGCGGGTGTGGCGGCGTTCCGGGCCCTGCTCACGCCCGCGTCGGAGACGGGCGACCGCCGCACGCTGGTGGAGTACTGCGCGTTGGTGGTGGGCCTGGGCGCGCTGGGCTGGGTCGCGCAGCATTGGACGGGAGCGGCGGTGGCGCTGTGATGAACGCGACGACGGAGGTTGTCAGCACGCGTTCGAGCCGGATGCTGCGCGCGGGCGTGTATGGCTATTTCGCGGCGCTCGCGGGAGGGCTGGTGCTCTTCTGCGCGGGCCTGTCGGGCTACAACGTCAGCGTGCTCGCCATCGCGGTGGGATGGGCGGTGGGCACGGCCGTGGCGACAGGGTCGGACCGGCGTGGCGGCTGGTTCTACCGGACGCTCGCGGTGGGGCTGACATACCTGGCGGTGGGAGCCTCGCTGTCTCCAACGCTCCACACGGAGCTGCAGACGCCGCGGCCAGGGATTGATTTGTACGAGCGGGGAGACATGAAGGTCTTCAAGCAAGTCTTCGCGGGCAAGGGGGCACCCATCGACCCTCCGCCGCCTCCGCTTTCCCGGGCAGATCGCTGGATGAATGCCGTCATCTCCGCCGTGCTGCTGCCATGGATGGCCATTCCCATGGATGGCCTCACACACCCGTGGTCGGGGCTCTCCTACGTCACGGCGTTGTTCGTGGCCGGGTTTCGCAGCAGGCGTGTTGTCCCGGAGTCCGCGAGGTCCCCACGGTAGATTCCGGCGCATGGGTTGGAGACTCGTATCGCTGTGCGCGGCCAGCGCGTTGCTCACCGGCTGCGCGGGAGGAGGCGCACGGCGTTCCGCGCACGGGGACCTGCGCTTCGTCGACACGGAGACCGCCGCGAGGCTGCGCCATGCGGCCGTGGTGGCGGAGCAGGGCGCCTCTTCCGCCTCGGCCTCTGCCCTGGCCCAGGCCGCCCCGGTCATCCTGGGCTTGATGCAACAGGACCACAGCGCGGATGAGTTGGAGGAGCGACTCGCGGAATGCGCCGTCCAGGCCGAGCGTCAGGGCAATGCGCGTTTCTTCGAGAACCGTCCTCCGACACGGCAGGAGTGCCGCGAGGTGGTGGGGCGCGACCGCTGCGGCAACCCCATCACCCGAGCCATGCAACTGGGAAAGCAGAAGCACGTCCTGGTCCTCCAGTGCGCGGAGGAGGTGCTCAAGGAGCTATGGGCCGCGCCCTACAGCATCGAGCAACGCTATCGCTACTATCCGAACGCCAAGTTCGTGGAGACGATCAGCCGGGAGAGGGAAGCGCGGATGCTCGCAGAGGGCTGCATCGATGAACTCCGGGGAACGATCAAGCCGGACCTCGTCCTCCACGCGGACCGCAATCTGCTCGAGTCCGCGCTCACCTTGGACTTCAAGTTCCCCTGCCCTGAGGACAACGAACCTCAGTGGACTCTCTACGGAGAGAGCAGTTCCTACGTTGGAAGAACGCAGAAACAGATCTACGAGGAGGCGCTTGGTGGGAGAGCCCTGCTCGTTTCGCCTCATAAGGGAGTTGTGGGTCGCCGACCATGAGCGCGAACCTCCCCACCCTTCGCCTCCATTACAGGGATGGCGCGGTCGCGGCCCGCGACGGTGTCGTGGTCACGTTCTTCATCCCCCACGACCACAGCATCGTGGCGCAGGCATGCTGGCGGGCCTTGGAAACCTACGTTCGAGCCACCCCCCCCCAGTCGCTGAACTGGTACGGCGCGGACGATGGGGATGTCCTTGAGCTGGATGAGGACGGATGGGAAGTCATTCGCAAACGGATGGTGGATCGGCCCTCCCGCCTGGCCTGGCACGTCAGCTTGTCCGACCTGCCTGGAGGAACCGGAGGGTACCAGTTCGAGTACCACAGCAATCGGATCGAACTCCCGCTCTGCATTGGGTCCAACACTGCGATGTCCTTCACCTTCCCGACTGAGTTCCTCCTGGAGCAGGGACCCCAGCGGATGCGTGCCCTGGTGTTGGATTTGGCTCGGGAACTGCCCTTTCATTTCGGCTATGCGAGCTTCGCCCTTGCCTCTCGACAGGGCTCCTGGACCGCGGGGGACTGGAAGGTCCTGGAGAAATACGCCGCGCGCTATCTGGGGGTGGACCTGCCGGCTGTGGAAGGCCTCGGTTCGGTCATCGGGCTCCACGCCCTTGGCGCGCACTGGCTCACCTTCCTGGGCCCGCCGCTGCTGGACCGGATGGGAGGCACCGAAGCGCTGCGGCAGGCACTGCCGTTCCCGGAGGTCTCCCTCCTCCCCATGGAACAGGATCGCCTGCTGGTCACCCTGAGCGAATGGCCCGAAGCCATCGACATCGAGAAGGAACCCATTCCGCCCCAGTACCGCGCCCTGGCCTGCTTCCTGAAACCCTTCATGTACACGTCAGGACAGGACGCCGGGATCGGGAACTACCTGGACCGCTGGCGGCGAAGGCTCTGTCCGTAACGCTCCCGCGCCCACCAGCCAGGCGTCACCCGCTGAATCCCGCGCCCCGCCGGCCGCCGCATCTGTAGTACGAAGGTCGGCCCCTTCACGGTGACGCTGTGCGCCTCCTCTCGCTCCAGGTCCAGGACTTCCGCAACCTCCCGGCGGTGCAGCTCGCACCCAGCCCCCACTCGACCATCGCCGTGGGCCAGAACGGGCAAGGGAAGACCAACCTCCTGGAGGCGCTCTACTTCCTCGCCACCCTCAAGCCCCTGCGGGCCGGACGCCTCTCCGAGCTCGTCCGCTGGGGCTCCCAGGCCGCTCGTGTCACCGGCCGCTTCCTCCTCAAGGGCGCCGAGCGCGAAATCTCCGTCGAGGTCGGCGGTGGCACCCGCCAGGCCCTCGTGGACGGCAAGAAGGCCGCCAGCCTCGAGGACTACTTCGGCGGCGTCTCCGTCGTCGCCTTCACCCCCGATGACCTGGAGGTCATCAAGGGCGGCCCCGACGCCCGCCGCGCCTTCCTCGACCGCGCCGTCTTCAACCGCTTCCCCGCCTTCCTCAAGGAAAGCCGCGAGTACGCCCGCGCTCTCAAGAACCGCAACCGCCTGCTCCGTGACGGCGCCACCGTCGACGCCGCGTACCTCGACGCGTACGACGAGACCCTCGCCCGCGCGGGCGCACGCCTCTACGCCCGCCGCCGCGCCCTGATGGCCGAGCTCGCGCCCCGCGCCCAGGCCACCTTCGCGTCCATCGGCCGCACCGTCGACCCCGCCGTCTACGGCTACCACCCCGCGCACCTCGGCGCCGACTTCGCCCACGCCGACGAGGCCGCGCTCGCCTCCGCCCTGCGCGAAGCCCTCTCCGCGCGCCTGCGCCGCGACCTGGACCGCGGCTTCACCTCCGTGGGCCCGCACGTGGACGACGTGTCCGTGACGCTGGGTGGCCGCAGCGCGCGCGCCTACGCGAGCCAGGGGCAGCAGCGCGCCCTGGTGCTGGGCTGGAAGATCGCGGAGATCGAAAACCTGGAGGGCGCCATGGGCTTCCTCCCCCTGCTGCTGCTGGATGACGTCTCCAGTGAGCTGGACCCCGAGCGCAATGCCTATCTCATGGGCTACCTGGCCCGGAGCGGCGCGCAGGTCTTCCTCACCACCACCGACGCGGGGCTCGTCCGGGCCGCCGCGGCCAGTGACACCCTCTGGCTCACCGTCCACTCAGGACAGGTGGCCACCGAGTCCCCGTCACAACCCTAGTGCACCCGCCGCCGGTGCCAGGGCCAGTGCACCGGCCGGCGCTGATGGTGGGGCAATTCCTGCCGCGTCACGTGTCCGAAGTACTCGAAGCGGAACTCCGCCCAGAGCAGCCCGAACGCCACCGCGAACAGGAACACCGCCAGCGTCAGCCACCACACGGTGCCCGTCGCCAACGCGGCGATGAACAACACCCCCAGCACCGCCGCCACCCCCAGCGACACGTCCCGCAGGCGCTTCGACTCGCTGAACGCCATCCCCATCGCCAGCATGGAGAGCGCCAGGATCGGCCACGCCAGCCAGTACGCCGTGCGCGCGTACAGAGTGGCAATCGACAGCATGAACAACCCGAATCCGAATATCGCCAGCCCGCCGTCCATCGAATCCTCCTCGTGAGAATCCCCGGCTCCCGGCTGAACATGTGACCTCCTCCTGCCCGCATGCACCCCGCCTCCCCCAGTCGACCGGGGACACGGCGGGAGAGCGACCCCGGCACCCCCTCCGGAATACGCGGGCCCTCTACCTCCGGTCTCCTTCGTGTCCCCACGAACGCGTGTGCACCTGTCGTCCGGAGCCCGTTCGGGGTGGCGGGCCCTCGGCAGGCGCGCGTCCGTGAGTCGACGTTCGCTCCGACGAAGTCCTTGCGGACCTGCCGGGCGTGCACCATGACCATGCCCGCCGTCCCACCGGGCGGACCCGGGACGAACGAAATGGTGCCATGTCGCGCTTGCTGCTGACGCTCGTGCTGTCCACCCTCCTCGCGGGGTGCCACCGCGCGACGTTCGAGGACTCGGTGCTCCGGAAGTCCGACGTGAAGTACCGCGTCGGCCCGCTGTCCAACGACGTCTGGGAGCGCCGCGGCTTCGCCGACAACGACCTGGCCTTCGTGGAGCGCGGTGACACCGGCCGCGTCATCGCCACCAACTCCACCTGCCGGGACCATGACGACCCGCCCCTCCAGGTCCTCACGAAGCACCTGCTCATGGGCTTCACCGAGCGCCAGGACCTGGGCCAGCGCACCTTCACCCTGGACGACCGTGAGGCCCTGCGAAGCCGCTACGTCGCGAAGCTCGACGGCGTGCCCGTCTCCCTGGAGCTCGTGGTGGTGAAGAAGGACAACTGCGTCTTCGACTTCAGCTACGTCGCCCCCGTGGGCGCCGCCGACACGCGCATGGCGGACTTCGAGAGCCTCTTCCAGGGCTTCCACGCGGAGCGCCAGCGATGATGCCCGAGGCGAAGCTCTTCGCCGGCGGCCCCAGCATCAAGGAACGCCTGCGCGAGCGCATGGAGTCCCTGGGCGCCCTGTCCGTCATGACGGGCCAGGTGTTCAGCCGCGCCGTGCGCCCTCCCTACGACTGGGCCGGCCTCATCTTCCACACCGAGTCCCTGGGGGTGCGCTCGCTGCCCATCGCGCTGCTCACCGCGACGTTCGCCGGGCTCGTCATCTCCTTGCAGTTCGGCTACTTCCTCGCGCGCTTCGGCGTGCAGTACACCGTGGGCCGCGTGGTCATCCTCACGCTGTTCCGGGAGCTGGCCCCCGTGCTCACCGCCCTCACCGTGGGCGCGCGCATCGGGTCCGGCATCGCCGCGGAACTGGGCTCCATGACCGTGACGGAGCAGGTGGACGCCATCCGCGCGCTGGGCGCGGACCCGCTGCGCAAGCTGGTGGTGCCGCGCGTGTTCGCGTGCCTCATCGTGCTGCCTGTGCTCACCGTGTTCTCGGACGTGGTGGGCCTGGTGGCGGGCGCCCTGGTGGTGAAGTCCCAGTACGGCATCTCCCTGGACCAGTTCTCCCAGGGCGCGCTGGATGCCGTACTGATGGGCGACTTCGTCTCCGGCGTCATCAAGGGCGCCGTGTTCGGGCTCATCATCGGCCTGGTCGGCTGCTTCAAGGGGCTGGCGGTGGAGGGCGGCACGGAGGGCGTGGGCCGCGCCACCACGCAGACGGTGGCCATCACCTCCGTCACCGTGTGTCTGGCGGACTTCTTCATCACGAAAATCACGCTCTACTTCTGAAGCCGCCCGCACCATGCGCAAGGCCCGCCACCACCACCACCGAGACCCCGCCGTCCCGTTCAGCTTCCGCAAGCCCACGCCGGGCGAGGAGCTCATCCGCTTCGACGGGCTCATGAAGCAGTTCGGCTCCAAGCGCATCTACGACGGCGTGGACCTGGACGTGCGCGCCGGGGAGACGCTGGTGGTGCTGGGCGGCTCCGGCGTGGGCAAGAGCGTGCTGCTCAAGTGCCTCATCGGCCTGCTGCACCCGGACGGCGGCAGCATCCTGTTCGAAGGCTACGACCTGGCGAAGTTCTCCGAGGCGCAGTTCCTGGAGGTCCGCAAGCACGTGGCCATGGTGTTCCAGGGCGCGGCGCTGTTCGACTCGCTCAGCGTGGCGGACAACGTGGCGTACCCGCTGCGCGAACACTTCCCCACCATGTCCCGCGCGGAGATCCAGAAGCGCGTGGCGGAGAAGCTGGAGCTGGTGGACCTGCCCAACACGGAGAAGCTGATGCCGTCGGACCTGTCCGGCGGCATGCGCAAGCGCGTGGGCCTGGCGCGCGCCATCGCCACGGAGCCGGAGGTCATCCTCTGGGACGAGCCCACGACGGGCCTGGACCCCGTCACCACGCAGACCATCAATGAGTTGATTGATTCGATGAAGCAGCGCCTGGGCGCCACTTCCATTGTCGTCACGCACGACATGGTGAGCGCCTTCGTGCTGGCGGACCGGATGGCCATGCTGGCCAACCGGAAGATCGTCCAGGTGGGCACCCCGGAGCAGATGCGCCACTCCCAGGTGCCGGAGGTGCGCGCCTTCATCGACGCGCGCCGCCTGGAGCTGAACCCCCGGGGAACACCATGAGTCTCTTCACGTCCACCTCGAAGGAGAAGCGCCTGGCCGTGCGCGCGGGCCTCTTCGTCGCCGTTGGCCTCGCCGTGGCAGGCGTGGTCGTCTTCTTCATCGGCCGCGAGTCCAACCTCTTCCAGCGCCAGGTCATCTTCCACGCCTACTTCCCGAGCGTGGACGGCCTGAGCGACCAGTCCCCCGTGTGGATTGGCGGCCTGAAGGTGGGCCGCGTGAACAGCGTGTCCTTCTCCCAGGACCTCAAGGACAGCCGCCTGCAGGTGGAGCTCCAGGTGGCCAGCGCCTATGCGAACCGCATCCGCAAGGACTCCGTGGCCCGCCTCACCAGCATGGGCGTGCTGGGCGACAAGGCGGTGGACATCTCCCTGGGCAGCGCGGACCAGCCCGCCGTGGAGCCCGGTGGTGTCATCCAGTCCAGCAGTGGCGGGGACCTGTCCAGGCTGATGTCCAGCGCCAGCCGCGTCATGGACAACTCCGTCGAAATCAGTGAGTCCCTCAAGGACGCCGTGAAGGCCTACTCGAACCCGGACCTGACGCGGGACCTGGCCCGGAGCGTCGCCTCGCTGCGAAAAATCATCGAGGAGGTGGAGAAGGGCAACGGCGCCCTGCACGCGCTCATCTACGACCCGCGCATGGGCCAGGAGGTGAACACGCTGCTCACCAACGCGTCCGGCGCCGCGAAGCGCATGGACGGAGCCCTGGGCCACGTGGAGGCCATCCTGGCCGAGGTGCGCCGGGGGGACGGCACCGCGCACGCGCTCATCTACGGCCAGGACGGCGCGGTGGCCATGCGCGAACTGGGGGCTGCCGCCGGCCAGCTCGCGGGCCTGCTGGAGGACGCGAAGAAGAGCCCCAACGGCGCCGTGCACCAGCTCGTCTACGGCGACGCCAAGGGCATGTTCGCGGACCTGGGCAGCGCCGCCGCGGACATCAAGACCATCACCGCCACCGTGGCCAAGGGCGACGGCACCCTGGGCGCGCTCGTCAACGACCCCACCGTCTACGACGACCTGCGCGAGGTGCTGGGCAACGTGAAGCGCAACCGCATCCTCCGCGCCCTGGTGCGCTTCTCCGTGAGCAACCGCGAGTCCCTGGAACAGGTGGGCGCCCCCCAGACGGCGCCCACTCCGCTCACGCCCGCCCCGGACGCGGGCGACTCCGCCGCCCCGGCCCCCACGCCAACGCCCTGAGCCAGCCCGCCGCGTCAGGGATTGCCGGGGTGCGAAACGCCTTCCGGGTGAAGAACAGACCCGGAGGATTCACCCGGCGGAACATTGTACGGGCTCATAGCGCTTTGCTTTGTTTCCAAGACTGTCCGCGTATTGACTCGGAAGTCACAAAAACCGTATTCCAGCTCCTCACTACTTTTCGAGGAGTTGGGAACAATGCTTCGTCACGTCGCGCAGCGCAGTGGCCGTATCGCGGTGGTCGTTGGCACCCTGCTGTCCCTGGCGGGCTGTAACAGCAACGCCCCGGCCCCCGAGGAGCAGACTCCCGCTCCCGCGGAGGAGACCACCAACACGCAGGCCATCCCGCACCGCGGCTGCGCGACCATCGAGCCGTCCGCCGACGAGAAGCTGGAGATCGAGGCGGCGATCGCGGGCCGCGTGTCCGCGAAGCGCGCGGTGGGCTCGGTGAACGTGCCCGTCTACTTCCACGTCATCCGCAAGGGCACGGGCATCGCGAACGGCGACGTCCCGGACTCGCAGATCACCGCGCAGATGAATGTGCTGAACGCGGCGTACGCCAACACCCCGTTCAAGTTCACGCTGGCCGGCACGGACCGCACGACCAACTCGTCCTGGTTCGCCCTGGCGCAGGGCAGCACCAACGAGAAGAACATGAAGAACACCCTGCGCAAGGGTGGCAAGGAGTCGCTGAACATCTACACCGCGAACCTCAGCGGTGGCCTGCTGGGCTGGGCGACCTTCCCCTCCAGCTACACCGCCCAGCCGAAGATGGACGGCGTGGTCATGCTCTACAGCAGCGTCCCCGGCGGCACGGCGTCCCCCTACAACCTGGGCGACACGGGCACGCACGAAGTGGGTCACTGGGTGGGCCTGTACCACACGTTCCAGGGCGGCTGCTCCGCCTCGGGTGACTCCGTCAGCGACACGCCCCCGGAGGCCTCGCCCGCGTACGGCTGCCCCGCCGGCCGTGACACCTGCTCGGGTGGCGGCGCGGACCCCATCTACAACTTCATGGACTACACCGACGACAGCTGCATGAACCAGTTCACCGCCGGCCAGAGCGCCCGCGCGGACAGCCTCACCGCCACGTACCGCTAGAAAAATCACGCAGGGCTGTGGCCGTTTTTCCGATGCCGGGGTCCCCGTTCAGGGGGCTCCGGCATTTTCCATTTCCAGGATGAAACACGGACAGGCCGTCTCCCGGCCCTGTGACGCTTGGTTTGTCTTTAGCGTTTTGCCGTGAGTACATTTTTATCGCGTCATTTGACTTGCGCTGTTTCATCCGCGTATCAGTGTTTCACCCCTTTCCTGAGGAGTTGGGAAACGATGCTTCGTCACGTCGCGCAGCGTGGTGGTCGTCTCGTTGTTGTCTTTGGCACCCTGATGTCCCTGGCGGGCTGCAGCAGCAGCGCTCCGACCACCGAGGAGCAGACTCCCGCTCCCGCGGAGGAGACCACCAACACCCAGGCCATTCCGCACCGTGGCTGTGCGACGGAGGAGCTGTCCGCCGACGAGAAGCTGGAAGTCGACGCGGCGATCGCGGCCCGCGGCGTGTCCGCGAAGCGCGCGGTGGGCTCGGTGAGCGTGCCCGTGTACTTCCACGTCATCAACAAGGGCACGGGCATCGCGAACGGCGACATCCCGGACTCGCAGATCACCGCGCAGATGAACGTGCTGAACGCGGCGTACGCCAACACCCCGTTCAAGTTCACGCTGGCCGGCACGGACCGCACCACGAACAGCCAGTGGTACTCGCTGGGTTCAGGCTCCGCGGCGGAGAAGAAGATGAAGGCCGCGCTGCGCAAGGGCGGCGCCAACGCGCTGAACATCTACTCGGCGAACCTGTCCGGCGGCCTGCTGGGCTGGGCGACCTTCCCCTCCAACTACAGCCGTCAGCCCTCCATGGACGGCGTGGTCATCCTCTACAGCAGCGTCCCCGGTGGCACCGCGGCCCCCTACAACGAGGGTGACACGGGCACGCACGAGGTCGGCCACTGGCTGGGCCTGTACCACACGTTCCAGGGCGGCTGCACCGCCACGGGCGACTCCGTCAGCGACACGCCCCCGGAGGCCTCGCCCGCGTACGGCTGCCCCGCCGGCCGTGACACCTGCGCCGGTGGCGGCGCGGACCCCATCTACAACTTCATGGACTACACCGACGACAACTGCATGAACCAGTTCTCGGCCGGCCAGGTGGCCCGCGCGGACAGCGTGACCGCGACGTACCGCTAGTCCACCGCTTCGCTTCCTGAAGTCACAGACGCCGGAGTCCCCTCTGTACGGGGCTCCGGCGTCTCCTTTTTCCTGCGTGGACAAGCCGGGCCCGCGCTGGTCACAGTGGGGGACCGCCCTTCGGCTGTCCGGAGGGGGCCTTCAGGAGGAGTGGCGCCGTGAGAGACCTGTTGATGATTCCCGGGCCGGTGGACGTGGACGCGGACGTGTTGCAGGCGCTGTCCGGGCCGGTGCCGGGCCACCTGGACGCGGGCTTCATCGCCACCTTCGGCCGGGCCCTCAAGCGCCTGCGCGAGGTGTCGCTCGCCCCCGGCGCGCAGCCCTTCGTCGTCTCCGGCAGCGGCACCCTGGCCATGGAGCTCGCCGTGGCCAACCTCATCGAGCCCGGCGACCGCGCGCTGGTGGTGAACACCGGCTACTTCAGCGACCGCATGGCGCACATCCTGGAACGCCACGGCGCCAAGGTGACGCACGTGCGCGCGGCCAGCGTGGGCAGCGCCCCGGAGGTGGCCCAGGTGGAGGCGGAGCTGCGCGGCGGCGGCTTCAAGCTGATGACCGTCACCCACGTGGACACCTCCACCGCGGTGCTCGCGCCGGTGGAGCCGCTGGTGAAGGCCGCGCGCCAGTACGGCGTCCTGGCCGTGGTGGACGGCGTGTGCGCCACCGCCGGTGAAGCCTTCCACCAGGACGCGTGGGACGCGGACGTGTACCTCACCGCCAGCCAGAAGGCGGTGGGTGTGCCGCCGGGCCTGGCGCTCCTGACGGTGAGCCCCCGCGCGCTCGCCGCGTGGAAGGCGCGCAAGGCGCCCGTCGCCAGCGTGTACGCGGACTGGGCGGAGTGGCTTCCGGTGATGGAGGCCTACGAAGCCGGCAAGCCCGCCTACTTCGCCACCCCGCCCACGTCCCTGGTGTGCGCGCTGGACGTCAGCCTGGGACAGATTCTGGCGGAGGGCATGGAGGCCCGCTTCGAGCGCCACCGCCGCATGGCCAAAGCCTTCCGCGCCGCCTGGAGCGCGCTGGGCCTGCGGCTCGTCCCCACCTCGGAGGCCGTGGCCGCCAACACCCTGAGCGCCGTGTATTACCCGGACGGCGTGGACGCGTCGCTCGTGGGCCGCGTGAAGGCGCAGGGGGTGGCCATCGCCGGCGGCCTCCACCCGGAAATCAAGACGCGCTACTTCCGCGTGGGCCACATGAACCGCGTCAGCCCCGGGGACGTGCTCGTCACCGTGGGCGCCATCGAGCGCGCCCTCCACGCCGCCGGCCACCGCGCCGCCGCCGCCGGGACCGCCGTCGCGGCCGCACAGGCCGCCCTCTCCGGGTGATACCCGGAGTGTGGTGCCCAGCCCCCACCGATTTCTCAGGGTCCAAGAAAGCCCGTCCGCACTCCCATTAGATTTGTGTAAGCTGGCAGATAATGACAGGTACTTCCTGTGTTCCAGGGAATTCTTGTCGTTCTGGTGGAATTGTGTGATTGGGCTGCACGGTGTGAGCGGGGCGTGGGCCCCGGCACCTGTGAGGGGGAAGGGCTGCGCTGGCGGATGGACCCACGAAACGGGGGGACCGATTCCAGCGCCTGAAGTGGAAGTGGAGGTCGGTATGGATCGCGGACCGGTGGAAGGTTCGATGAGGGCGGCGGGCTGGGCGGAGGAGTTCGCGGCATGGCACCTGACGGAACGGTGCCTGGCCGCGACCCCGGAAGACGGGGCGCGCGGGATGTTCTTCCAGGGCGTGGTGGGCGTGGTGAACTTCCTCCAGGGCGAGGAAGCCGGAGCGAAGTGCCTGGCGTCGTCCGGGCTGACGGAGCTGAACGCCGCGGAGCTGTACCCGGTGACGCGCTTCCTGGAGATGACCGCCGAGGTGACGCGGGTCCTGCGCCCGCAGCTGGGCGACTGGGAGCAGGCGCTGCGCTACATCGGGACGCAGGCCACGGTGGACTTCCTGGCCTCCATGTTCGGCCGGGACCTGATGCAAACCGCCGCCGGCAACCCCTGGCGGATGCTCCAGCACATGGCCGAGGGCTACCGCGCCGCGGTGAGCTACGGCGAGCGCAGCGTGCTCTGGACGGGCGACCACAGCGCCCGCTTCGTGATGCGCCGGGACTTCATGCCCGCGCCGTACCACGAGGGCGTGCTCCAGGCGGCCCTGGAGGCCGTGGGCGCCCAGGACATCCAGGTGCACGGGCGGCAGCTGTCGCTGCTGGATACCGAGTACGACGTTTCCTGGTAATCCAGGGCTGTTGCGCCCCCGTGGCGTGGGTCCTTGTCGTGGGACGTTCACCAGCCAGCGCTCGGTGCTGAACGTCCGCCATTTCTCCCGCTGGCATGACAGGGAGGGCCACTAGCATGTGGTGAAAGAGGCCCACACCCCACGGGAGGAGCAACGCGAATGGATGCAGCACGAGGCTCCCGGCCGCAGGGGCGTTGTCAGGCCCCGGGGCTGATGGGCGGAGCCCGGGCATGACGCCCTTCCGGCTGTTGCTCGTGGAGGACAGCGTCAACGACGCGGCGCTGGTGACGGCGGCGCTGGAGCAGGCGGGCTACCTGCCCACGGCCCGGCGCGTGGAGACGTTGGAGGCGCTGAAGGACGCGCTGGCCACCGGGCCCTGGGACCTGGTGCTGTGTGACTACCGGCTGCCGCGCTTCACCGCGCTGGACGTGCTGTCGCTTTTGCACGCGCAGGGGCGGGACGTGCCCCTCATCGTCCTGTCCAGCCAGCTGAGCGAGGACCAGGCCGTCACGCTGATGAAGGCGGGCGCGCGCGACTGCTTCTCCAAGGACCGGATGGCCCGGCTGGGCCCGGCGGTGGCGCGCGAGTTGGATGAGACGCGCGTGCGGCGCGAGCGCGCGCGTGCGGACGTGGACCGCGACATCCTGGCCAAGGCCAGCGAACTGCTCACCGCGTCCCTGGAGCAGGCGGCGCGGTTGGATCAGCTGGTGCAGCTGATGGTGCCCCGGGTGGCGGACTGGTGCGCCTTCTTCCTCCAGGACCCGGACCAGGGCGGCCTGCGGCTGGTGGCGCTGGCGCACCCGGACGCGGCGCGGCGCGCCCACGCCTGGAAGCTGGACCAGCGCTTCCCGCTGGACCCCCAGGCCGCCGCGGGCCCCGCGCACGTGCTGCGCACCGGCCAGCCGGAGTTCATGCCGGACGTGCGCCAGCGCCCGGAGCCCATCACCAAGGACGTGGCCCACCAGCGCGCCATCGACGGGCTGGGGCTGCGCTCGGTGGTGAACGTGGCCCTGCCCGGCAACGATGGCCGGCTGGGCGTGCTGTCCATGGGCACGCTGGGTGAGCGCACGCTGGCGCCGGTGGACCTGGCGCTGGCTCAGGAGCTGGCGCGCAGGACGGGGCTGGTGCTGGAGAACGCGCGGCTCTTCCAGGAGGCGCGCGAGGCGGTGCGCCTGCGCGACGAATTCCTCACCGTGGCCGCGCACGAGCTGCGCACCCCGCTCACCACGCTGCGGCTGCAGCTGGGAACGCTGTTGCAGCGCTCGGAGGCGCACAGGCTGGAGCCGGACGTGGTGACACGCCTGGAGCGCAGCGTGCGCCAGGTGCGCCGGCTGGGCACGCTGGTGGAGGGCCTGCTGGACGTGTCGCAGCTGGCGAGCGGCGAGCTGTCGCTGATGCCCGAGCGCTTCGACCTGGAGGAGCTGGTCTCCGAGGTGCTGGAGCGCTACCAGGCGGAGGCCCGCGCGGCCGGGTGCGAGCTGCGCCAGTCTCCCCGCCGGGGACTCTGGGGGACGTGGGACCGGCTCCGGGTGGACCAGGCGGTGGCGGCGTTGATATCCAACGCGCTCAAGTTCGGTCCGGGACGGCCGGTGGAGGTGGACGTGGGGCGGGACGGGCGCTTCGCGCGCATCCAGGTGCGCGACCGGGGCATCGGCGTGCCCGTGGACCAGGTGGAGCGCATCTTCGAGCGCTTCGGCCGCGCGGTCAGCTCGCATTCGTATGGAGGCCTGGGCCTGGGGCTCTACCTCGCCCGCCGCGCCGCGGAGGCGCACGGCGGACGGGCCTGGGCGGAGCCCGCCGCGGAAGAGGGCGCGCGCTTCACGCTGGAGCTGCCGCTGGAGAAGGAGATGCGCGAGTGAGTCGGCCGGTGTTGGTGGTGGATGACGACACGGACCTGCGGGAGGCGCTGGAGGAGGTCCTGCGCGACGCGGGCTACACCGTGTTCGGTGCGGGCAACGGCCTGCAGGCGCTGGAGGTGCTCCGCCGGGAACCGGTGCCGCCGTCGCTGGTCCTGCTGGACATGATGATGCCGGTGATGGACGGCGCGACCTTCGGCCGCCAGATGCGCCAGGTGGAGGCGTGGCAGGACATCCCCGTGCTCGTCTTCTCCGCCTCCGCCAACGCGCGCCAGGTCGCGGAGGAGATGGGCGCCTGCGGCTACCTGCGCAAGCCGGTGGACGTGGAGACGCTGCTCAAGGCCGTGGCGGCCAACAAGGTCCCCGAAGCCGTCTGATACTCCGGGTGTGTCTTCTCGCGCGGGCGGTCCTGCTCGTGTGCGTTGACGCTGCGCGCAGGCCCCTGGTAAGTGCTCCCTTAACACTTTCCCAGCGAGACCTGTCAGATGAACCCCCACATGCTCGCCCAGCTCCTGGTCCAGCTCATCGTCATCATCGCGGTGTCCCGGCTGATTGGCCGGGGTGCTCGCTGGCTGGGGCAGCCCCTGGTCATCGCGGAGGTGGTGGCGGGCATCGCGTTGGGCCCGTCGCTTCTGGGCTGGCTGGCGCCGGACGCCATGCGCTGGCTGTTCCCGCCGGAGTCCATGCCGTTCCTGAAGATGCTGGCCGAGGTGGGCCTGGTGCTCTTCATGTTCCTCATCGGCCTGGAGCTGGACCCCAAGCTGTTGAAGGGGCGGGGGCACGCGTCGGTGGCCATCAGCCACTCCAGCATCATCGTCCCGTTCGCCCTGGGCGCGGCGGCGGGCGCGCTGTGGCTGTACAAGTCGCTGTCCAGCCCGGACGTGCCGTTCTCCTCGTTCGTGCTGTTCATGGGCGTGTCCATGAGCATCACGGCCTTCCCGGTGCTGGCGCGCATCCTCTCGGAGCGCGGGCTGATGCAGTCGAAGCTGGGCGCCATCGCCATCGCGTGCGCGGCGGTGGACGACGTGACGGCGTGGTGCATCCTGGCGTTCGTGGTGTCGCTGGTGCGCGCGTCGGACCTGGCGCACGCGGGGCTCACCACGCTGTTCGCGCTGCTCTACATCGCCTTCATGCTGCTGCTGGTGAAGCCGTTCCTCGCCCGGCTGGGCGCGCGTGTGGCCAACCGCGAGGGGCTCACCCAGAACGTGGTGGCCATCACCCTGGTGCTGCTGCTCAGCTCCGCGTGGACCACCGAGTACATCGGCATCCACTCGCTCTTCGGCGCCTTCATGTTCGGCGCGGTGATTCCCAAGGAGGGCGGGCTGGCGGCGGCGCTGGCGGAGAAGCTGGAGGACGTGGCCGTCGTGCTGCTGCTGCCCGTGTTCTTTGCCTTCAGCGGCCTGCGCACGCAGCTGGGCCTGCTGGCCACTCCGGAGGCGTGGCTCACCTGCGGCGTCATCATCGTCCTGGCGTGCCTGGGCAAGTTCGGCGGCAGCGCGGTGGCCGCGCGCCTCACGGGCCTGCGGTGGCGGGAGGCGGGCGCCATCGGCATCCTGATGAACACGCGCGGCCTGATGGAGCTCATCGTGCTCAACCTGGGCCTGGACCTGGGCGTCATCTCGCCCACGCTCTTCACGATGATGGTCATCATGGCGCTGGTCACGACCTTCATGACCACGCCGTTCCTGCGCCTGCTGTATTCGCCGGAGGAGCAGGCGCGTGACCAGCTGCTGCACGCGCCGGAGCCGTCGCTGCCCCCGTCCGCGTACACGGTGCTGCTGTGCGTGTCGCACGGGCAGGCTGGCCCGGGCATGGCGGTGCTGTCGCGCGCGCTGTCGGGCGAGCGCAACGAGGCGAACCTCTACGCGCTGCACCTCTTGTCCCCGGAACGCTCGCTGAAGGCCCGCGGGGAGGAGGCGCTGGACCCGTCCGCCGCGTCCGGTGGAGCGCTGGCGCCCCTGGTGGGCCGCGCGGAGAAGCTGGGGCTGTCCGTGCGCACGCTGTCGTTCGTGTCGTCCGAACCCGCGCGGGACATCTGCCGCACGGCGCAGGCCAAGCGCGCGGACCTGGTGCTGCTGGGCTGGCACAAGCCGCTCTTCAGCCAGACGGTGCTGGGTGGCACGGTGCACGAGGTCATGCAGGAGGCGGGCGGCACGGTGGCGGTGCTGGTGGACCGCGGCCTGTCGCAGGTGCGCCGGGTGCTGGTGCCCTTCGTGGGCAGCCGGCATGACCGGGCGGCGCTGGGGCTGGCGCGGCGGCTGGTGAAGCAGGCCGGCGCGGAGGTGACGGTGCTGCACGTGACCTCTCCGGAAGGCTCGGGCGCGGGCCGCGCGCAGGTGGAGGAGCTGTTCCCCGCGGACGAAGGCGCCTCCGTGAAGCTCAAGGTGGTGCGCCACGCGTCGCCGGAAGAGGCAGCGCTGGAAGAAGCGAAGGCGGGTTACGACCTCGTGGTGGTGGGTCTGGCGGCTGAATGGGGCCTGGAAGACCGGTTGTTCGGCGTGCAGCGCGAGCGAATCGTGCGCGACGCGCCCGCCTCGCTGCTGCTCGTGCGTCACCCGGAGGGGGCGACGGTGCTGGCCCAGCCCCCGGAGCAGGCCCGGACGCAGGGGACGCCCCCGGAGACGACGCAGCCGCTGGGCGCGCGGAGCTGAGCGCCATGCACCTGGGAGCCACACTCCGCCTGCTGCGAGTGGACGCGGGCCTGTCCCTGCGCGACCTGGCGCGGCGCATCGGCGTGTCCAGCGCGTACCTGAGCCGCGTGGAGAACGGCGTGGACGCGCCGCCCACGCAGGAGCGGCTGACGGCCATTGCCCGGGAGCTGGATGTGCCCCCGGGGCTGCTCATGGACGTGGCCAACCGGGTGAGCCCGTACGTGGCGGGCTACCTGGAGGACGTGCCCGCGGCGGGGACGCTGATGCTGGACATCGCGCGCCGCAAGCTCACCGGCGCGCAGCTGGCGCGCGTGCGGGCCTTCCTGGACGCGGAGTTCCCCCTGCGCGAGGTGCGCGGCAACGACCCCGTGCCCCCGCTGGCGCCGCTCCTGAGCCCGGAGCGGGTGGTGGTGCAGCTCTCCTGCGGGGACTACGAGGACGCGCTCGACGTGGCGGCCGGGCGGCTGGCGGCGGCCCTGCCCGGCATGGACGCGGCGGTGCTCGCGGAGGGCCTGCGCCGGCGCGAGGGCGAGGCCCCGACCCAGGTGGGCAACGGCGTGGCGGTGCCGCACGCGTTCGTGCCCGGCGCGCCTCCGGTGGCGGCGCTGGTGACGCTGGCCCGGCCCCTGAAGGCGGACGCGCCGGACGGCCAGCCCCTGCGGCTGGTGGTGGCGCTGGTGGACGGCCACGTGGGCCGCGCGCGGCTGATGCGGCTGGCGCACGTGGCCAGGCTCGCCGGGCGCGGACTGGCGGACCGGCTCCTGGGCGTGGAGGAGCCCCAGCGGGTGCTGGAGACGCTGGAGGAGCTGGAAGCGCTGCGCTGACGCCAGGCGCCCCGCGCTTTTCAGCGCGCCTTCAGGGCCCTTGGGGCACCCAGTGCTCCCAGGGGCCCAGGTCGCGGTAGCCCAGGTGCCGGTACACGCGGAGGCCCGCCGGGGTGGACTGGAGCACCGTCGCGGTGCACCCGCGCTTGCGGGCCTCGGAGATGATTCCGCGCATCACCGCCGACGCGAGCCCCAGCCCCCGGGCCTCCGGGTGGGTGGCCACCAGGTACACGCCCGCCGTGTCCGCCACATCCACCGCCAGCCCGCAGGACAGCGCCCGGCCGTGCTCGCGCGCCACCACGGTGTGCACCGGCAGACGGGGCGGCAGCTGCCACATGGAGAGGATATCCCGCCACTCCGCGCCGTAGGTCTGGACGTTGATCTCCACCAGGTCGTCCATGTCGTTCACGGGCTCCACCGGCACCCCGGGCGCCGCGTCCGGCAGCTCCTTCAGCCAGGCCCCCATGGCCACCACGGTGAAGTCCGGCCGGTAGCCCGCGGCGCCCAGCACCCGCGCAGCGTCTCGCTGCCCCGGCGTCAGGGTGACGCGCCAGCGTGACAGCCCATGCCCCCGGTAGAAGTCCGTGACGGCCGGCAGCGCGGCCGCCAGCGCGTCCGCGTCCGTGAAGAGGACCTGCTGGAAGTGCGCGTCCTGGTAGTTGGGCAGCGCGAACGCGTCCACTCCGGGGAGGCGCAGGTGGCGCAGCGGGCCGCGCTCGGCTTGCAGGCGTTTGAAGGCGATGATGTTGGTGTGCAGGCGCAGGGTGAGTTCGGCATCCGTCATGCGTGCCGGCAGCCTATGCGCGGGGACGACGGCCAAAGAACAGCCCCAGAGGAAAGGACGCGCACACCGTGCGCCAGGGGGTTAGGTTTCCATCCCTTCTGGGCCCGCCACCATGACCCCGCGCTTCTTCTCGTTCGATCCACGTCCCACCCGAATCTCCCTCATCCTGGGCGCGTGCCTCCTGGCGGTCCTCACCGCCTGGGCCCTGGCGGACTACCGGGGCGGCGGGGGGCTGGTCGCCATGGCGCGGGCCGGCATCAGCGCGGGCCTGATGCTGACCTTCCTCGTCTCCGTCCACCGCCTGCGCCCTCGCGCCGCGTGGGGCATCACCCTGGACGCCGCGGGCGTGCGGGTGGCCCGGCCCTTCAGCGGACAGCCGCTGGAGTTGCACTGGGGACAGATTGATTCCGTGCGCCGGGTCGGCCGCAAAGGGAGCGTGCTGGGCCTGTTCCTCAAGGAGGAGGGAAGGGTGCTCGTCACGCGACATCTTTTCGCCCGCAAGGCTGTTTATGAAGAGTTGCTCGCGGCGCTGGAGGACCGCCTCCCGCCCTCGCGTTTCGACGCCTGATTCATGAATCTTTCCGCAGCCTTGCGTGGGCTCCCGGAGCTTGTCCGGGATGCCCGGTGGTGGTAGGCACAACGGGCTTGAGCCCTGTCGCAACGGCAGCCTTTCCCAAGGACACGCTTCACATGGAAAAGACCCCCGCTACCGGTGTCGCGCCGGCCGCGCCGCCCGCCGATTATGGGACGGACGCCATCACCAAGCTCGAAGGGCTGGAGGCCGTCCGCAAGCGCCCCGGCATGTACATCGGCGACACGATGACCTACGGGCTCCACAAGCTCGTCTACGAGGTCGTCGACAACTCGGTGGACGAGGCCCTGGCCGGGCACTGCACGGACATCGACGTGGTCATCCACGTGGACGGCTCGCTCAGCGTCCAGGACAACGGCCGCGGCATCCCTGTGGGCCCGCACCCCGACCCCAAGTTCAAGGGCAAGGACACGCTGGAAGTGGTGCTCACGGAGCTGCACGCCGGCAGCAAGTTCGGCAACGGCGCGTACAAGGTGTCCGGCGGCCTGCACGGCGTGGGCGTCACCTGCGTGAACTTCCTGTCGGAGTGGTTCAAGGTCCGCGTCCAGCGCGCCGGCAAGGTCTACGAGCAGTCGTACGCGCGCGGCGTGTCCAACGGTTCGCCCCAGGAAGTGGGCACCACGGACAAGGTCGGCACGACCATCCACTTCAAGCCGGACTCCATGGTGATGGAGACGGTGGACTTCAACTTCGAGACGCTCAGCCAGCGCCTGCGTGAGCTCGCGTTCCTCAACGCGGGCCTGCACATCACCATCCGCGACGAGCGCACCCAGAAGGAGCACGACTTCAAGTTCGACGGCGGCATCTCCTCCTTCGTGGAGTACCTCAACAAGGCGAAGGAAGCGCTGCACGACAAGCCCGTCTACATCAAGTCGGAGCGCGAGGGCGTGTCGCTGGAAATCGCCATGCAGTGGAACGATGGCTACGACGAGCGCATCTTCACCTTCGCCAACAACATCAACACCCACGAGGGTGGCAGCCACCTGTCCGGCTTCAAGGCCGCGCTCACGCGCACGCTCAACAGCTACGCGGAGAAGGGCAGTCTCTGGAAGGACCTGAAGGAGACGCCCACGGGTGAAGACGCGCGTGAAGGCCTCTCCGCGGTCATCTCCGTGAAGCTCTCCAACCCCCAGTTCGAGGGCCAGACGAAGACGAAGCTGGGCAACAGCGAGGTGAAGGGCCTGGTCGAGCAGATGGTGAATGATCAGCTCGCCTCCTTCCTGGAGGAGAACCCGCCGCTCGCCAAGAAGGTCGTGGTGAAGATTGGCGACGCGTGCCGCGCCCGCCTCGCCGCGCGCAAGGCCCGTGAGACGGTGCGCCGCAAGGGCGTGCTGGACGGCGGCGGTCTGCCCGGAAAGCTCGCGGACTGTCAGAGCCGCGACCCGCACGAGAGCGAGCTGTACATCGTGGAGGGTGACTCCGCAGGTGGCTCCGCGAAGCAGGGCCGGGACCGGCGCAACCAGGCCATCCTCCCGCTGCGCGGCAAGATTCTGAACGTGGAGAAGGCGCGCTTCGAGAAGATGCTGACCAGCGCCGAAATCGTCACGCTCATCACCGCGCTGGGCACGGGCATCGGTGCGGAGGACTACGACCCGGAGAAGGCGCGCTACCACCGCATCATCCTGATGACGGACGCAGACGTGGACGGCAGCCACATCCGCACGCTGCTGCTCACGTTCTTCTACCGGCAGATGCGCGAGCTCATCGACCGGGGCTACGTCTACATCGCGCAGCCGCCGCTCTACAAAGTCACGCGCAACAAGAAGGACAGCTACGTCAAGGACGAGCGCGCCCTCAACGAGTACCTGCTGCGCATCGCCGCGGAGCACTGCCGGGTGAAGACGCCGGCCGGTGAGCTGGGCGGCAGCGACTTCAAGGCGCTGCTGGAGAAGGTCATCACCTACGAGGAGCGGCTGGAGAAGCAGGCCAAGCGCCGCGACGCGCGCATCGTGGACGCGCTGGTGCAGGCCACCCGCCTGCGCTCGGAGACGCTCGCGGACGGGGCCGCGGTGGAGGCGGAGATCGTCACCATGCGCGAGTACTGCCAGCGGCGCATGCCGGACGTGATGGGCCGGCTGTCCACGCGGCTGGAGCAGGACGCGGAGCACCAGGAGGCAAAACGGCTGGTGGTGACGACGGACGTGAACGGCTCCATGCGCGAGTCCGTCTTCGACCAGGCCTACCTGTCCTCGCCGGAGTACCTGGAGCTCGTCGCCCTGCGCGAAGCGTTCGACTCGCTGGGCAAGACGCCCTACCTCGTCCAGGTGGACGCGGGCGAGGTGTCGGCGTTCTCCGTGCAGGAGGTGCTGGCCGCGGTCCGCAAGGACGCGCAGAAGGGCCTGGGCCTGCAGCGCTACAAGGGTCTGGGCGAGATGAACCCGGAGCAGCTCTGGGAGACGACCATGGACCCCACCCGCCGCACGCTGCTCCAGGTGCGGGTGGAGGACATGGTGGAGAGCGACGAGATCTTCTCCCTGCTCATGGGTGAAGCGGTGGAGCCGCGCCGCGAGTTCATCGAGCGCAACGCGCTGGACGTGCAGAACCTGGACATCTGAGGTTCGCTGTCCGCGGTGCCTGAATCACCACGCCGGGCCCATGGGAGAAAGACCCGTGGGCCCGGTGCCGTTTTCCGGCTCCGCGCCCACGTGCCCTTCCCATCCTTTTCGAGCCGGGCCGCGGAAGTGACGCACGGCGGCCCCCGTGAGCCCTTACGGAAGGAACCTGGCGACCAGTGACCAGCGCGAGGACGCCCCCGCGCGCATGTTGAGGATGGCGGTGATGCCGATGACGCCCGCCATGGCGGCGAGGTTCGCGATGCCGCCCGCGTCCAGCGCCCGCATCGTCTTCGCGGCCTTCTCCGGCGTGCCCACGGTGGGCGTGAGGCCCGACTCCACGGGGACGGCGCCCTCGGGGGCCTGCTTCGCCAGGTACGCCCCGCCGAAGATGTTGGCCGCGCCCAGCGCCACGGTGGCGCCCAGCAGCACGTCCTTCGCGATGACCAGCCCGCGCGTGGTGCGGTCGATCTCCCGGCCCGTCAGGTGCGAGCGGCCCACCAGCCAGGTGATGGCCGCCAGGCCCACGGACGCGGCGTTGACGATGTTGAAGCCGTTCCACGCGGCGTTCACCACCTGCCCGCGCTCCGCCTGGGAACCAATCACCTTCACGGCGGGGTTGAGCGCCACCTTGCCGAAGAGCGAACCGCCGAACCCCACGGCGAGCCCCAGGTTGTGCAGCACCAGACCGGTGGAGGACAGGACAGGCATCATGGACGGACTCCAGAAGAGAAGAAGTGGATGTCCGTGAGGGTAGGCACTGCCCTTGCGCGCGGGAGCAGCGCGTCAGGGTGGCACTGGGAGTGGAGCCAACGCCCGTCTGCTGGACGTGCTCCCGGGCGGGGGCCCGGGTGTCCGCCCGCTAGCGCTCGGAGCGCTTGGCGCCGCGCAGCGCCTCCGCGCGTTCCTTGCGGGACATGTTCGTCACGTCGACGATGTCGAAGTCGAGCGCGCCCTGGTTGTCCCCCAGCTGCAGGTCGGGGAAGAGGCAGCTCAGGTCCTGTACGCCGGACACCTGGTAGCGCTTGCCCGTCTCGAAGAGGCGGTGCGTGCTTCGCACGGACTCGGCCTTGGGGCCCTTCTCCACGCACAGCACCGTGTGCACGCGGCCATTGGGGCCGGAGCGGACCTCCGCGAAGTCGTCGCGCACGGTGAAGGCATAGGTGGACTTGGGGTTGAGTCCGCGCAGCAGCATCTGGTGCTGGGGCTTCACGTTCAGGGCGTTCTTCTCCGGCTCGAACAGCACGGAGCGGGGCGGGATGTACGCGGACTGCCGCAGGTGCACGCGGATGGAGCCGCGGTTGTCTTCGGGGCCGGTGTCGTCCAGGGCGAAGAAGTGGAGCTTCTTCGCGCCCTTGATGGTGCGTGGCGCGCTGCTCACGAAGCCCACGGTGTTGTCCGCCGGCAGGTCGCCTTCCGCGTAGTAGACGAGCGTGCCGGACGCGGTGCCGTCGCCTTCCGCGAACGCCGCGCTGCCCTCGGTCCACACGGAGTAGGCGGCGCCGGGCGACACGTCGATGGTGGCCGTGGGGTACTCCGGCAGCGGCAGCGCGTTGTACCTGGGGCGCAGCACCAGCAGGCGCGTGGGGTAGTCCATGCGCCGCATCTCGCGGTCCTTGTCGTTGGCCAGCGGGTCGGCGTCGGAGCTGGCGGCCCCGGCGGAGTCGACGGACCCGGTCCCCGCGTCCGTGGAGGCCAGGCCTCCGTCCCCATCCAGGGAGGTGCCCGCGTCGCCGCCAGGGACAACGGCGGCGGCGACAGCGCCCGTGCCCGCGTCAGGGGCCGGGGCGCCCGCGTCGAGCGTGGTGGAGGTGGGAATCTCCGACGCCATCTGGGTGGTGCCGGGCGCCACCTCCAGCTCCGCCTTGAGGTGGACCTCCTGCTGGTTGGGCGTGAAGCGCCGCGTCCAGGCGCGGTAGCCCGGCTTGGTGACGACGATGGTGTGGGACGTCCGTTGATCCGCGCCGATGATGCGGCTGGGCGTGTTCCCCACCGGCCGGCCGTTGACGACGACGGAGGCCCCCTCCGGCTTGGAGGTGATCCACAGGACGACGGGCTCGTTGGAGACCTCGCCCTCCTCGGACGGGGACAGGAAGTGGATGAGCAGGCCGATGACGAGCAGCACGCCGGTGATGCCGAACACGGCCATGCTCAGCTGGCGCACCTGCTTCGTGCGCTTGCCCTCGCGCTCGGCGGCCTCGGCGGCCAGCTTCTCGCGCGCGTCGTCCGCGGTGGTGCGGGCGCGGGGGGCCTCCTTCTCGTCCGGCTCGGACGCTTCGGGAGACTCCCGCGGCTCCGTCGCGATGGCCGTCTCCACCGGCGTGTCATGCGGCGCGGCCAGCGTGGGCAGCGCCCGCGGCATCGCCGTGGGCTCCGTGCCCCCGTCGGTGTCCGGCTCGGGCTGAAGCTCGGGAGGCAGGGGGCGGCGGCCGGTGCTGGTGTTCTCGCGGGTGCCCCCTGGCGTCGTCACGCGGCGCACGCCGGTGCTGCTCCTGCGCACGGCGGTGGCCTGGGTGGCCGAGCGGCGCGGGGTGCCATCCGTCGAGGGGCGCAGGCCGGGGGTGCTGCCGGACGCGCGCACGCCGGGGCTGGAGGGCCGCGCCACGCCCGGGCTGGACGGGCGGGCCACGCCGGGGCTGGAAGCCCGGCCGTTGCTGGACGGCATCCGCGCGCGGCCCTGGGACGGCTCCGACGACGGCGACTGCCACGCGGCCAGCTGCTCCTTGAAGCCGGGCGGCAGCTCCACCTTGCGTCCCTCGGCGGCCAGCTCCTCCGCGAAGAGGTACGTCATGAGCTGGCTCAGCATCGTGGGCGTGAAGCGCGGCGTGTCCCGGTAGAGCAGCTCCACCGCGGACTCGCTCAGGTCCTTCGCCGTCTGGTAGCGGGCCTCGCGGTCCACCGCCATGGCGTGCGCGACGATGGTCTCCAGGTCCTCGCC
This sequence comes from Corallococcus sp. AB011P, assembly GCF_003611605.1. NCBI lineage: Bacteria > Pseudomonadati > Myxococcota > Myxococcia > Myxococcales > Myxococcaceae > Corallococcus > Corallococcus sp. AB011P. The sequence goes on along the minus strand of NZ_RAVX01000010.1, from coordinate 108,279 downwards.
GATGCCCGGGTTGACGGCGGACGGGGGCAGGCAGTCGCCGGTGATGATGCGGGGCAGCACGGTGACGAACTCGCCCTCGAAGGGGCGCCGGCCGCAGAGCATCTCGTAGAGGACGACGCCCGCCGCGTACACGTCCGTGCGCGCGTCCAGGTCCTGCCGGCCCTGCGCCTGCTCCGGGGAGAAGTACGGGTACTTGCCCTTGAGCGTGCCCGGAGACGTCCTGGCCTCCACGGCGCTCGTGGCCTTGGCGATGCCGAAGTCGATGACCTTGACCTCGCCCTCGTAGGAGATGAGGACGTTGTCCGGGGACACGTCGCGGTGGACCAGGCCCAGCAGCTGGCCGTCCTCGCCCACGTGGCGGTGCGCGTAGTCCAGGCCCTCGCACAGCTTGCTGGCGATGTGCAGCGCCAGGGGCTGCGGGAGGAACCCGACGCCCGCGCGCGACGCGCGCCGCAGCACCTTCGACAGGGGCTGGCCGTGCACCAGCTCCATGGCGATGAAGTACTGCCCGTCCACCTCACCGAAGTCGAAGATCTGCGCGATGTTCCCGTGCGTCAGGCCCGCCACGAGGCGCGCCTCGCTGATGAACATCTCCACGAAGTCGTGGTCGTCCACGAAGTGCGGGAGGATCTGCTTGATGACGCAGGGCTTGGTGACGCCCATCGCGCCCGTCATACGCGCGCGGTAGGTGACCGCCATGCCCCCCGCGGCAAGCTTGGAGATCAGGACGTACTTGCCGAATTGCTGGGGACTGGGTTCTGCCACGGGCGGGGAGGCGGGGCCGGGTTTGGGGAAGCCCCAGCATACTCGCCTTCCACCGAAAGTCCCGACCACGCTCGCATGGCATGCGAAGATTTCGCTCCGGGTGCTGTCCGGGCAGCAGCGGGCATCCTGGTGGGTCGGAACGGCCCTCGGGAGTGACGCGATGTCCCAGGTGGGTGGATGGGGGGGGCGTGAGGCGGACTGTTGCGCCGGTTCACACTTCTTCACGCTGCTTCGTTCAGCGCATTCCGGGGGCGGGGTTATCACCTGCGCCATTCCGGGCTTCGGGCCGGGGTGGGAGGGGTGGAAGGCCGCTCCCAGGGAAGCGAGACGACGGTCATGGGGCATGGGCGCCCGGTGTGGAGTGCGCGAGCCACCTTCGTGGTGGTGCTGGGGCTTTGGCTGGCCTCGGGGCCCGCGCGGGCGCAGGACGGCGGCGGCTGGCGGTCCGCCTTCGAGCTGCTGGCGAGCGGTCCCGAGCTGGGCGGGAGTGACATCCCCCGGGACGTGCCGAAGCGCCGGGGTTCGGACGCGTCGGTGGTGCCGCCGGAGGTGATGGCCCGGGTGCTGACGGAGGAGGGGCCCCGGCCGGTGCCCACGGCGTCCGCGGCGGAGTCCGGTCCGGTGGTGGCGCCGGAGCAGGGCGCGCCGGAAGGAGGCCGGGTGTCGGAGCCCCGCGTGCGCCTGACGGAGGACGCGCCGAGGCCGCCGTTCAAGGTGCTGCCGGTGGCGGTCGCGGTGGTGCCGGGGTTGCTGCTGCACGGGCTGGGGGCGTGGTCGGCGGGGGACTCCGTGACGGCGAGGGGGCTGTTCGCGGCGGAGGCGACGGGGCTGGGGTTGATCGCCGCGGGGCTGGTGCCCATCGCGTTGACGGGTGCGTCGCGCAAGACCATCGGGCCGCTGTACGCGGTGACGTTGACGGGGGCGGGGGTGTTCTCGCTGTCGATGCTGGCGAACCTGTACGCGGTGACGTCGCCTGCGTTCGACCCGGGGCGGGTGCCGGACACGCTGCCGCCGCTGGAGCTGGACCTGGGCTACCAGTACGTGCACGACGCGACGGCGGACTACCGGAACTTCTTCGCGCTGGGCGCGGTGGCGCGCCTGTCGAAGGTGCGGCTCCAGGCGTCCGCGCGGCTGGCGCCGGACGAGGGCAACACGTTGATCCGCGCCGGCGCGGCGTACCGGCTGTGGGGCGCGCCGGAGCGGACGCCGGGGTTGGGGGACGGGACGTCGTTGGACGTGGAGGGCATCGCGACCTACCACCGCTACCCGACGGAGGGCTTCACGCTGGGAGGCGGGGAGGTGGGGCTCAAGGGGCGCTACGCGATGGAGCGCTTCGGGCCGCGCTTCGCGGGCTCGTTCGTGGAGGGCGGCGTGGGACTGTCCGCGCAGGCCTACAGCTATCCGGGGCGCGTGGACGACGACAACCTGTACGGCCAGCTGCTCTACACGTTCGGCTACGGCGTGTGGCTGGGGCGGGGCGGGCCGCTGAGGGGCGAGGCGGTGCTCTTCTACGACCACCGCAAGGACGGGCTGGTGGGAGGGCTGCGGGGCCGGGGCGGCGGGATGATCGGGTCGTTCGGTCTGAAGGGGCGCGTGCTGGTGACGGAGCGCTGGGGCGTGGCGGCGGAGGCGCAGGCGGGTGGCGCGCTGATGGGGCGGCTGTCGCTGGTGTACGCGGTGGGAGGTGACACGTGAGCGGTGGACTTCGTGCACTGGGCGCGCTGGGTCTGACGGCGGCGCTGCTGACCACGGGCTGCATGCGCCCCAGCGAGGACCGCGCGGTGCGGGACACGCGCGTGGGGAAGGCGGAGGCGGACGCGCTGACGGTGGAGGTGGAGGGTGGGCTCGCGTCGGTGCGGACGCTGGCGTCGGGGACGCTGGAGCTGTGGGGTCAGGCGCCGGTGTTCACCACGCGAGTCACCGCGGGCGCGGACGCGCGGACGGACTGGCTGTTCATGGTGCACAACGCGATGCCGGACGCGGTGCTGGACGCCGTGGACGAAGCGGGCACGCCGCTGACGGTGGTTGCGATGCCGGACGCGCACCCGACGGTGAAGGCATGGCGCGTGGCCCTGCGGCCGGGGACGACGGCGCGGCTGACGGTGGCGCCGCCGGACTGGGACACGCGCGAGCCGTTCCGGTTCGCGGCGCTGGCGGACGTGCAGGAGGCGCTGTCGAAGGTGGGGGACATCTACGCGAAGCTGAACCAGGACCCCACGCTGCGCTTCATCTTCTTCGCGGGGGACCTGACGGAGTACGGGACGCGAGAGCAACTGGAGGAGTTCCAGCAGCGGCTGGAGGCGGACTCGCGCATCCCGCTGTACGCCACGCTGGGCAACCACGAGACCTTCACGGACGACGCGCGTGAGTACCAGCGGCTGGTGGGCCGGGGCAGCCAGCACTTCACCTTCCATGGCGTGCACTTCAGCCTGGTGGATTCCGGCAGCAGCACGGTGGATCCGATGGTGGAGGAGGCGCTGGACGGCTGGCTGGAGGAGGCGCGCGACGCGGTGCACGTGGTGGCGATGCACATCCCGCCGTTGGATCCGGTGGGTGTCCGGGGTGGAGGCTTCGCGGTGCGCAACGAGGCGGCGGGGCTGGTGGGGAAGATGGCGCGGGCGGGGGTGGACCTGACGCTGTACGGCCACATCCACTCCTACTATTCGTTCTCGAACGCGGGCATCCCGGCGTACATCTCCGGAGGGGGCGGGGCGATTCCGGAGCGTTTCGACGGGGTGGGCCGGCACTACCTGGCGGTGGACGTGGATCCGTCGGCGGGGGTGCGAGAGGTGGGGCTGGTGCGGGTGGATTGATCAGCACCGGCCTTGACGGTGGCTGCGGGGCCGACTTTCCGGCCTGTTAGAAGACCCCCTTGAAAGGGCACTGAACATCTGGGCAGATAGGCGCCGTCCAACGACGCCTTGTGAGGAGGCCTGTCCATGTTCGAAACCCCCGAGAACGATTCCATCTCCCCCGCGCTGCGCGCGCTGCTCGAGCTGTTCGCCACGGACCTGGCGGACGTGAAGTTCCCGGACGTGGACACCGCGGTGCTGGGAGAGTCCGCGGCGCACGTGCGTGAGAAGGCGGAGGCGGTGGCCAGGGTGCAGGCGGCGCTGGACGCGGCGAGGCAGGAGCTGAACGAGAGCCAGGAGTCGCTGCTCCAGAAGGGCCAGCGTGCGCTGGCGTACGCGAAGGTGTTCGCGGAGGACGACGCGGAGCTGGGAGCGAAGCTGGAGGCCATCCACCTGCCGCGTCCGGTGCGCAAGGGTGGCCAGGCCCAGGTGGAGCCGGTGGGCGCGGCGCCGGGCAACGACGACAACGCCCCGCGCCGCCGCGGCCGTCCCCCCAAGCTGCGCCCGGTGGCCAACCTCTTCACGGACGGCGGCAACGGCGCGGACGGCGGGCAGGACGAGGCGGCGGCGAGCCTTCAGTCGTAGCCGGTCCCCTGGCCTCCGGCCCGGCGCTCCTGCGAGGGAGTGTCGGGCCGTGTTGTTTTCGGCGGGGTGCTGAACTGGGGTGGAGCCTCGAAGTTGAAGTAAGGAGGCAGCCATGATGCCGAAGGCGGAGGCCCAGGATGCTTGAGCGGTTGGAGATGGAGGGCGTGGGCCCCAGCCCGCGCCTCTCGTTCGAGTTCGCTCCGCGCCTCAACTTGCTGACCGGCGACAACGGGCTGGGCAAGACGTTCGTGCTGGAGCTGGCGTGGTGGGCGCTGACGCGGCACTGGGATGACGCCCCCTCGCTACGTAGGGCCGACTGGAAAGGCCGGTCCTTTATCGCGGCTGACATCCGGGGCGTGAACAGTCGGACTCACATCCATCACGAACTCGGAGCGCAGGATGTGCAGATATTCGTTCCTCCCGAGAACGGGTTGACCGTCTACGCACGGGTCGACGGGAGCTTTTCCCTCTGGGATCGGATCCGGAATGGACGACGGGACGGGCACTCCCTGGTGCCCAGCCTGCCTGCTTACGACTTCACGCCTGACGAACTCTGGAATCGCTTGGAGAAAGACGGGCGGACGCTCTGCAACGGTCTGATCCATGACTGGGTGGCATGGCAGATCAAGAACGCAGAGCCCTTTCAGCGGTTGAAGAAAGTCTTGGCGGCACTCTCGCCAGGAGCACATGAGCCGCTTGTTCCAGGCGAGCCAACGCGCATCAGCATCGATGACGTTCGGGATATTCCCACCCTTCAGATGCCCTATGGAGTCGTGCCGCTCACGCATGCCTCCGCCGCGGTGAAGCGCATTGTCGGACTCGCATATTTGTTGGTCTGGGCATGGGAAGAGCACGTCCGCGCAGCGGAGTTCCGCAATGAACCCGTGACGGACCACATCGTGCTGCTCGTCGACGAGCTGGAGTCCCATCTCCATCCTCGGTGGCAGCGGCTCATTCTTCCCTCCTTGCTCGAAGTCGTCCGCGCGCTTCGCGAGGACGTGAAGGTCCAGGTGATTGCCGTCACGCACTCACCCCTGGTCCTGGCCTCCGCCGAGCCCCTGTTCGATGAGGCGCAGGATGCGCTCTTCATGTTCGACCTGGTGGACCGGGAGGTTCAGGCGACGAAGGCGGAGTGGCGTCCACGCGGAGACGCCAACGCTTGGCTCACCTCTGAAGTGTTCGACTTGAAGGAACCCCGCTCCGTGGAGGCCGAGCAGGCCATCACGGCGGCGAAGGCCGCGCTCAAGGACCCGAACCTCCCCATCGAAGAGGTCCGCCGCATCCACAACGCGCTCTACCGGGTGCTCCGCGACACGGACCCCTTCTGGCCACGATGGCTTGCGCGCGCGGAGGCCGCGGGCATCGACCCATGATCCACGTCGCCCCGCAGCCAGAGCCCGCGGACTTCGATGCCCGGGTTCGTCAGAAGGGACAGGAAGACCTCCAGGGCACGGACGAACTTCGTCCCCACTGGAGGCATTGCAGCCTCCAGCTTTGGGCCGCCTACAGGGGCGTCTGCGCCTATTCGTGCCTGTACATCCCGCGTGGAACCGGTGCCCTCACCGTGGACCACCTGCTGCCCAAGTCGAAGCAGCGTGCACTGGCCTACGAGTGGAGCAACTACCGGCTGGCCTGCAGCCGGATGAACGCGCGCAAGAACGCCTTCGAGGACGTGCTCGACCCGTTCGAAGTGCAGGACGGCTGGTTCGCACTCGACTTGTCCACGTTGCAGGTCACTCCTGGCGCGGGGCTGCCAGCGCAGGTCCAGCAGCGAGTCCAGGACACCATCGATCGCCTCGACCTCAACGACGATGAGTTCATCACCGCGAGGACGGCGTACTACGACAGCTATCGGGATGGGGACCTGGCCTTCCGGCACCTGCGGAAGCACTTCCCCTTCCTGGCCAAGGAACTCGTCCGACAGGGACTGGTCCAGCCGTAAAAAAGAAGACCGCGTGCCCCCGTACGGCGTTCCGGGAGCACGCGGTCCATGTTCACCGAAGGGCTAGTTCTTCGGGAACGAAGTCCAGCCGGACAGCCAGTTGGTCGTGCCCACCGCGCCGACGAAGCGCGCGCTGGTGTCGAAGCCCGCGCCCGGCGTGGCCGCGTTGTCCGGGTTCAGCGCCGGGGAGCCCGTCGCCGGGGTGAAGTTCGGGGCGTCCAGGTTCGTCGCCGCCGTCAGCTGCGCGTCCACGACCTTGTTGTTCAGGCCCGTGGCCAGCACCTTCTCCGCCTCCGCGAACTTGCTCGCGTCCGGATCCGTCACCGCGCCCGACGCGTCCTTCTTCGGGTTCGGCGCGTTCGGGATGGAGACGGAGTCACCCTTGTTGTTCCAGAAGAGCGCGTTCTGGATGGAGAGCTCCGGGGTGGCCGCGTTCCACAGTGCCGCGGAGGCCGTGCCGTCCACGTCGACCGCCTTGTCCGCGAAGTTCGCCACGATGACGTTGCGCAGCAGACCGCCCGCGCCCGTGTTGAACACCAGGCCCTCCTGCGCCGGCGTCGTGCCCGCCGCACGGCCGGAGCCGATGAACGTCGCGTTCCAGATCTCCGGCACCGTGTGCGGCTGCGCGCCGTTGTCGTTCTTGTTGCCGGACGCCTCGATGGCGCGGTTGCCCACGATGGCGTTCTGCTGCACCACCAGGAACTGCACCTTGCCGCGCCAGCCCAGGTCGTAGTCCAGGCCGTCGTCGTCCGGCTGGCTGATGACGATGTGCTTCAGGCCCGCAGTGCCGCCGAACATCTCCACGCCGTCGTCCGCGCCCTTGTGCACCTGCACGTAGTCGATGTCCGTCGCGGTGCCGCACGCGCCCGTCGTCAGGCCGTTGAGCTCGTTGTCCTCGGCCAGCTCGTAGCCCGCGAACTCGATGCGCGCGTACTTCAGCTTGCCGCAGTCGTGCGCGTCGTCGGGGTTGCTGGCGCTGCCGTACTTCGTGCGCGTGTCGCCGCTGGTGGCGAAGAAGCCCTCGATGGTGTTCTCGCCGCCGGCCACGTTGATGGACGCCTTGCCCAGGAGCACCACGCCGCCCCAGTCACCGGCCTCGCGCGAGCCCACCGCCTTCGAGCTGGTGAAGACGATGGGCTTCTCCGCCGTGCCCACCGCGTTCAGCTTCGCTTCGCGGGTGATGACCAGCGCGCTGCCCATGTCGCCCTTGACGGTGACGCCCGGCTCGATGGTGAGCGTGCCGCTCTCCACGAACACGTAGTCCTTCAGGGTGTACGTCGTGCCGGCCTTCCAGGTCGTGTCGCCCTGGATGCTGCCCTTCACGTCCTGCTCGGTGGCCTGCGGGTCACCGCCGTCCGGGTTGCCGTTGTTCTTGTCGTCGTCGTCGCCGCAGCCGGAGAGCAGCGCGAGGCTGGAGAGAGTGAGGACGGAGGCAAAGAGGCTCTTCATGTCGGTGCGTCCTTTCAGGGGAATGGGAGGAACTACAGGGCCCAGCCGAGCGACGCGGTGAACGCCACGCCGGGCTTGTATGTCTGCACCGTCACGTCTCCCTGGCGCAGGGTGACGGACGCGTTGAGGAGGTTCGCGGCGGTCAGCTTCAGCTGCGTCGCGCCGAGCTTCTGGGTGAGGCTGATGTCCACGCGGTGGAAGGGCCGCTCGTACACGTCCGGCAGGCCCTGCACGCCGACCTCGCTGATGCGCTGGCCGTACACGTTGTAGAGCACCGCCACATCCGTGCCGCTCTCCGGCCGCTCGTAGCCCACGTTCACGTTGACCACGTAGGGGGACTGGCCCTGGAGCGGACGGTCCTTGTTCGTCTGCGCGCCCAGCGCGGAGTCACCCAGGTCCACCTGTGACTGGATGAGCGTCAGGTTCGCGCCCACGCGCACCGGGCGCAGCGCGGGGCTGAAGCGCGCCAGCGACGTACGCGCCTCCAGCTCCACGCCGTAGCTGTCCGCGCCCGCGGCGTTCTCGAAGCCCAGGTCGCCCGAGTCAGGGTTGCGGATGACGCGCTCGATGGGGTTCTGGAAGCGCTTGTAGAAGGCGCTCGCGGCAAGCACGTCGTTCTCGCCCACGAACCACTCGGCGCGGAGGTCCACGTTGTGGATGCGCGTCTCCAGCAGGTCGGGGTTGCCGGACACGTTCCGGCGGCGCACGAAGTCGAAGAAGATGAAGGGCGCCAGCTCGCGGAAGGTGGGCCGCGCCAGCGTGTAGCTGTAGCCCGCGCGCAGGTTCACTTCCGGGGACAGCGCGTAGGTCGCGTTGAGCGACGGCAGCACGTCCAGGTAGTTCTGGTCCGCGCCGCCGGAGTCGCTCTCCACGCCGGTGAACGGGTCCTTGAGCGTCAGCTGCTGGTTGGATGCCTCCAGGCGCACGCCGCCCACCAGGCGCAGCGGCTCCACGGGCTTGTAGTCCGCGGACACATAGCCGGCGTAGATGCCCAGGAAGGCGTTGTAGGCGTCATCCGCGCGCGTCGTCTCACGCACGCTGATGGAGGTGCCCACGTTGTCCGGCGAGAAGAGCCGCTCGGGGGACTGGGTGCGGTCCACCGGCTCGTTGGTGAGCAGGTAGCGGAAGCGGCGCGCGTTGAAGTCGCGGAAGGACACCTGCGTGAGGCCGCCCACCTTCAGGCGGAAGTCGGAGGTGAAGGGCAGGGTGAGGTTGAGGCTGCCGCCGGTGGACGTCTCGCCCAGCTCCGCGAAGAAGCGCTCGCCGCTGTTGGGCTGGTTGGGGAAGGACAGCTGCGCGTCCGGGTTGTTGAGGGCGGCGCTGTAGAGCGTGTCGCGCGTGTCGGGCTCGTCGCGGTCCACGCGAGAGATGTTGGCCTGCCAGTCCACCTCGGAGTCGCCCAGCAGCCCCAGGCGGTGGAAGCCGCGCAGCTGCGTGAAGGACAGCGCGCGGGTGATGAACTGGAGGCGGGTGCTGGCGTAGGTGTCGCCGCGCACGTTGTTGTTGCCGTTGGCGGTGTACGTGCGCGTGTCGGTGCCGCGCGTGTAGAGGCTGAAGAGGGTCAGCTCGTTGTCGCGGTCGAACTGGTAGCCCACGCTGGCCAGGCCGCTGAGGTTCGCGGTGGAGAAGCCCTGCGTGGTGCGCGCGACGTCCTGGGAGATGAGGCTGCCGGACTCGTCGCGGGCCGCGCGGGCGAAGTCACCCGTCTGCACGCCGTCGCGGTGGCCGTAGTTGACGGTGGCCAGGTAGCCCAGGCGCTGGTTGCCGAAGCGCAGCGTGTCACCCAGGGACGCGCCCAGGCCCATATTGGGGACGGCGCGCGTGGTGCGCTTCTCCCAGACGTTGGAGAAGCTCTCCCACTGGCTCTCCAGTTGCTGCGCCGTCTCGCCGCCCGCGCCCAGGCGGTGGTCGCGGGGGAGCGCGTCCGGCAGGGAGCGGTCGGAGGAAGCGAAGCCCAGCGTCTCGCCGAAGCCGCCCTGCGCCTGCGAGTTGCGCTCGCGGAAGGTGGTGACGGTGTCACCGCCCAGGGTGAGGCGCGGCTTGAACTCGAACTGGGAGGGATAGGTGTTGGTCTCGATGAGCAGCGTGCCGCCGCCGAAGGTGCCCGGCAGATCCGGCGTGTAGCTCTTCACCACGTTGAGGTTGGCGAGCAGGCTGGTGGGGAACAGGTCAAGCGGCACGCTGGGCTCGTCCGGCTCCGGGCTGGGCAGGAGCGCGCCGTTGAGGAGCGTGGTGGCATAGCGGCCACCCAGGCCGCGCAGCAGCACGTAGCGGCCGTCCACCACCGTGGCGCTGACCACGCGCTTCACGGCGTCACCGGCGCTGGAGTCCGGCGTGCGGGCGATTTCCTGCGCGCTGATGGCGTCGGAGACGGCGGCGGCCTTCTTGCGGTCCTGGAGCAGGGCGCCTTCCGCGCGGCGGTCGGAGCGGGCCTCGACGACGACCTCCTGCACCGCGCCCACGTCCGTGCTGAGCGCGACGTCCAGCTTCGTGGCCTTGCCCTGCGTGACGACGACGCCCGTGATGCGGCGGCCTTGGTACACGTCGTAGAAGGCGCGCAGGTCGTACTTGCCCGGCGGCAGCGCGAGCCGGTAGTTGCCGTCCAGGTCCGTGAGGGCCTGCTTGTCGGCGCCCGTCACGACCTTCACGGTGGCCTCGATGAGGCCTTCCCCGTTGGCCTCGTCCGTCAGCCGGCCGTAGATGCCGGTGAAGCCCGCAGGCGGCGTGGAGGATTCGGCCAGGGCCTCATCGTCCATGGCCGCTTCATCGGAAGCAGTGGCCTCGTCGGAAGGCGTGGTGTCGTCGGCCGGCGTCCCGGACTGAGCGGCGGCCGGAGCGGAAGGATCCGCAGGCTGCGAGGCCTGCGCGGGAGCGGAAGGATTCGTGGGCTGCGAGGCCTGCGCGGGAGCAGAGGGCTGTGCGGCCTGCGATGGATCCGCGTTGCCGTGCTGCGCGGGAAGCGGGTTCGCGGCGCTGCCGGGCTGCGTGCCGAGGGACGGCGCGGGACTGGTGGGCAGCGCGCCGTCCGGCTGCGACGGGGCGGAAGTCGCGGGCGTGCTGCCCGGCGGAGGGGGAATCTCTCCGGCCGGCTGCTGGCCGGGAGACGCGGAGGGCGAAGGCGCGGCGGGCGCGGTGGAGTCCGCGCCGGGCGCCTGCGCGAAGGCAGGCAGGGTGATGAGCACGAGTGACGCGACGAATGCGCGCACGAAGCTTGAACGAGACAACACGGCTCTCCTTGCCGACAGCGACGCGCACTCAACGCGACGCCCGTGGCATTGGGATGAAGGGTTTGTGACGTCTGTGGCGGCGGCGGGAAAACTCGGCGTCACGAACCGCGCGCGGCTTCACGAGCCGCGCGCGGGGCGCCTGGAGTCAGTCCGCCAGTCGTTCCGGCAGCACGGCGACGGTGATGTTTCCGCCTCGCGCCAGGTCCAGCACTTCCATGGCGCTTCCGTACGGCACCGCGTCGCTCGCGTCGAAGAAGACGATCTTGTCCGCGCGCGCGTTCAGCATGCGCTGCAGGCGGACCACCACCTGGTCGCGCGGAACCTCTTCGTGGTTGATGCGCAGCGTGCCGGCCTTGTCCACCGTGAGCACCACCGGCGGCTTCGCGTCCGGAGGCGGAGGCGTGGTGTCCTCCTTCTTGTCCGGCTTCGCGGGCACGTTCATCCACAGGTTCTTGGTCATCAGCGGCGTGACGACCATGAAGATGATCAGGAGGACGAGCACCACGTCCACCAGGGGCGTCACGTTCATCGTGGGGCGGACGCCGCCGCCCTTGTTGCCACCGACGTCGAAAGCCATGGCGCGTGCCTCCCCTTCAGTTCTTCTTCCGGTCGATGACCTGGAGACTGATGCCCGGGAACCCGATGTCCTGCATCGCCTTGAACACGCCGCGCACCTGCGCGTACGCCACGCCCCGGTCCGCCTTGAGCACCACGGGCGCGTCCGGCTTCGCCTGGTGCAGCGCCTTCAGCTCCACCACCAGCGCGTCCCGGGTCAGCTGCTTGCGGTCCAGGTAGAACGACCCGTTGGACGCCAAGCTCACCGTGGTGGGCTCCAGGTTCTTGTTCTCCGCGTCCGGGTTCATCGCCGCGGGCAGGTCCACCGCGGCGCCGGCCTCCAGCTGCGGCGTGACGACCATGAAGATGATCAGGAGGACGAGCACCACGTCCACCAGCGGCGTCACGTTCATCTCCGGCGTGAGGCTGCTCTTACGCGTGGCCGACATCGCCCGCCTCGGTCCGCGTGGAGACGACGTCCGTGGCGCCGTGCGAGCCGCCGTGGGCCGCCGCCGCGCGCTTGTCGCCAGCCATGTCCTCCAGGTGGTCCATGAACTCGCTGCGGGCCTGCTCCAGGGAGAGCAGCAGCGCGTCCGCGCGGGTGGACAGGAAGTTGAACATCAGCACCGCGGGAATCGCGACCAGCAGGCCCAGCGCCGTGACGACGAGCGCCTCCGCGATACCGGCGGACACCGCGCCCAGGCCACCGGAGCCCTCCTTCGCGATACCGGCGAAGGCCTCGATGATGCCCACCACCGTGCCGAGCAGTCCGACGAACGGCGCCACCGAACCCACCGTGGCCAGCACCGACATGCCCCGGCGCACGTCCGCGGTGATGCGCTCGTTGATGCGCACCAGGTCGCGCCGCGTGAGCTCCACCGCGCCCAGCTTCCCGGCGGGAGCGCGGGACTTCGCGAGGAACGTCTTCATGCCGCCGCCCAGCATCATCGCCAGGTGGCTGCTCTTGTTGCCGTCCGCCTCCTTCACCAGCGCGTCGTGCTGCTGCTGCGCGAGCAGCGGACCGGCGCGGCCCGCGAACTGGCGGGACGCGGCGCGCGAGCGGAAGTAGACGAACAGGCGCTCGAAGAAGACCGCCAGCGACGCGACCGCGAAGGCGATCAGCGTCCAGGCGATGCCCAGGGCGAAGACGCCCATGTGCGCGTAGATTTCCTTGAGATTGAAGTTCATGGCTGTGGCTTTCCGAAGGGGGAGGAAGGCGTCAGGACTTGAGGCGGAACGGGACCTTGAAGATGCGGAAGACGGCGGTCGGCTGACCGGACACGACGGCGGGCTTGAAGCGCCACGTGCGCGCGGCGGCCAGCGCGGCGCTGGCGAAGGGCTCATCGCCGCGCATCACCTTGAGGCCGGTGACGCGGCCGTCGACCTCGACGACGCCCTTGAGGATGACCATGCCCTCCAGCCCCTTGGAGCGAGCGTCGGACGGGTATTCGGGGATGAGGTTCGAGGCCAGCGGCTCCGGCGGCGTCCCCGCCTCCGGGAGATTGATGGGCTGCGCGCGGCCACCACCGATGGCCATGCCCTCGCCGCTGCCGGTGCCACCCACCACACCACCAGGGACGAGCGTGCCCGTGCCACCGACGGCCATGGGCGCCGCGGCGACGACCTCCTTCTCAGCCTCGGGCGGCTTGTCGAGCGGCACCGCGTCCGGGGCCTTCAGCGGCGCGGGAGCGACGGTGGGCATCGCCGCGGGCGGAGGAGCGGCCTTGGCGACAGGCGGCGCGGCGCGGGGCGGCGGCTTCGCGACGGGCGGAGGCGGGGGCGGCGGCTTCACCTCCACGACGGGAGGCGGCGGAGGCGGAGGGGGACGGAAGACGACGTCCACCTTCTTCTCCTTGATGACTTCCTTCACCGTGTTGGCCGCGGTCATCGCCGCCACGGCGATGAGTCCGAAGACGGCGACCGACGCGGTGGTGGAGAGCGCGAACCGCCGGGCGGCGGGGGCGCTGGAAGCGCTGTCGAACGTTTCGAACATGACGGGGACGCATATAGCGACACCGTGTGTCACGAAGGTTCAGGCTCCGTGACACTTTGCCCCCGGCCTTGTTTCGATTGGGTCACGAACCGCGAGCGTTCAAAAATCCGCGCGGCAGGTGAGTCACGGTCTTGTCGGAAATCACCGCCGTGGGCGTTCCGTGACGCCGCGTCTGCCACAACAGCGCGATCAGCAGCGCGGAGTACACCACCGCGAACGGCCGGAAGAGCAACACGTGCCGGGCCCACTCCGCGCCCAACACCGCGTCGGACACGACCATGCCAATGAGGGCCACTCCGGCCACGCACGCCTGTCCCAGCCGCGAGCGTCCCTCCAGCGCCGCGCGGATCACCGGCCACGCGAGCAGGTAGTTCGCGCGCCACGCCAACGGTGACAAAAGCGTCACGCCCAGGCAGCAGAACGCGAGCAGCTCCACCGGACCGGGCCGTGCCCACACGAGCGCACAGATGAACAACCCCATCGCCACGACCTGCGCCGCGGTCATCGCACCCGCGGGAGGCAGCGACTCCGGAGGCAGCACCAGCGACAGCAGCAGCGTGGGCAGGCCCTGCGGGTTATGGCCCAGCGCCCACGGTGGCGTGGTGCGCGCCAGGATCTCCGTCCACTCACGCAGCTGTGACAGCGTGCCCGTCCAGCCGTAGCGGCCCAGCGTGGGCAGCACCAGCAGGATGCCGAAGAGGGCGGTGGTCCCCACCACGCGCCAGTGCCGGCGCGCGAGGAAGAACAACCCCAGGAGCGCGGCCGGAGGCTTGAGCAGGCACGCCACGGCGAAGGCCGCGCCGGGGCCCCACGCTCGGCCCCGCTCCGCACCCACGGCCGCGAGCACCAGCAGCCACAGCAGCACGACGTCCACCTGGCCGTAGAAGATTTCGAAGGAGAACGCGGGCAGCAGCGCGGCGGTGGCGAGCACCGGAGCCCACGGCCACGGCGTGGCCTCTCCGTCCCTGGGCACCGCGCGGCGCGTGAGCACGGACACGGCGCCTAGCGCGAGCACGGAGCCCAGGTTCCACAGCGCCACGGCCACGCGCGGCGGCACGGCGGTGAAGGGCAGGAACAGGGGCGCGGTGACGGGCGCGTACTTGAACGGCATGGTGCCGTCCTCGGCGCGGTAGAGGTCCGTGCCCTCGCGGAAGCGCTCGGCGGCGGTGAGGTAGACGCGGAAGTCCGCGCCGCGCCGGGGATGTTGCCCCACCGCCACGGCCGCCACGGCGAGCACCAGCAACAGCGCCCACTCCACCTTCAGGGACGCGCGTTGGCGGGCGGGCTCAGCGGTGCTCATTCACGGACGGGGACACGGTGGGGCGCGCACCATTCCACGCGGGAGCGCCCCGCCGCAATCACAGGCCGTAGGCTTCCAGCAGCCGCAGCCACACCTCGCTCACGGTGGGGTACGACGGCACCGCGTGCCAGAGCGTGTCCAGCGGCACCTCGCCCGCGACGGCGATGGTGGCCGCGTGGATCATCTCGCCCACGCCCGGCCCGGTGAACGTGGCGCCCACGATGACCCGGCGCTGCTCGTCCACCACCAGCTTCGCCGTGCCCTTGAGGTCCTTGCCCATGACGGACGCGCCGGCCACGTCGCCCAGCTCGTACTGCACGGTCTTCACCGGCACGCCCGCCTTGCGCGCCTTGTCCTCGGTGAGGCCCACGCTGCCCACCTGCGGGTGCGTGAAGATGACCTGCGGCGTGGCCTTCGCGTCCGCCCACGCCTTCGCGGGCTTGCCCAAGAGGACGTCGCCCAACAGCCGCGCCTGGTACTTGCCCATGTGCGTGAGCAGGTTTCGGCCGTTCGCGTCGCCGCACGCGTACAGCCAGCCGCCGTCCACACCCGTGGCGCGGAGCTGATCATCCACTTCGATGGATGCGCCGGGCTTGAGCCCCACCGTGTCCAGGCCCAGGTCGTCCGTGCGCGCGGTGCGGCCCATGGCGACGAGCAGCGCGTCCGCGCGCAGCGTGTCCCCGCCGGTCAGCGTGATGGTGTATTCGCCCTGGGCGCCGGAGCGCTGCACCTTGGTGGCCTGCGTCTCCAGCAGCACTCGCACGCCGGAGTCGCGCAGCGCCTCGGCCACCTGCTCGCCCACGAAGGGCTCGAAGCGCTTGAGCACGCGGGGCCCGCGCTGCACCAGCGTCACCTCCGAGCCCAGCTCGCGCCACGCCTGCGCCAGCTCCACCGCCTCCACGCCGCCACCCAGCACCACCAGCCGGCCCGGCACGGCCTTGGCGCCGGTGCCCTCGCGGTTGTCCCACGGCTTGGAGTCCTTCAGGCCCGGGATGTCCGGCAAGCGCGGCTTGCTGCCCGTGGAGATGACGACGGCCTGCTTCGCCTCCAGCTCGCGCACCTTGCCGTCCTTGCCCGTGACGGCCACCTTGCGCGGACCGGTGAGCCGGCCGTGGCCGCGCATGACGGTGAGCTTCGCGCCCTCCGCCCACTTCACCTGCGACCTGTCGTCGTAGCCGGACACCATCTGGTCGCGGTGCTTGAGCACGGCGTCCGCCTTGAGCGGGCCCTGGATGAGCTCGCGCACGCCGGGCGTGTGCTTCGCGAGCCACAGCGTCTCGCTGGGGTGCAGCAGCGCCTTGCTGGGCATGCAGGCCCAGTAGGAGCACTCGCCGCCCAGGAGCTCGTGCTCCACCAGCGCGACCTTCAACCCCCCCGCCGCCGCGCGCGCGCCCGCGTTCTCACCCGCGGGACCCGCTCCAATCACCACCACGTCGAAAGTCTCGGCCATGACCCCTCCCGCCCCCTGCTTGCCCGGGGACGGCCGTCACGCCAATCCGACTGGCGCCGCGCGTCGGATGGTGGATGGAACGGCTGGTCACCAGAGGACAGCACCTCCTTTTGTCAGGACCTGGAAGGCCACCGCGTCAGGGCGCGCATGGATGCGTGTGTTCCCCGCGTCCGGTGGAAGGTCCGCGCGTCGGGTGCGCGGCGGGAGGTGTGCCATGGGACGTGTCGCCAAGGTGGTCTCGGTCCGCTCCGCGGGGTCGCGCTTCTAGCGTCACCGGCGGTGTCCAGCGCCCGTCCGAAGACAGCGCCCGTGCGAGCGCTGTCGCGGCCGTGGAGGACGCCTCCGACGTGAGGTCCAGACGGCGTGTCCGCGCGGTGTCGTTCGCGTGCACACCCGGCCGTGCTCCGGCACGGCCCGCAGGAATCCGTCTTCGTTCATGTCCTCTTCCAAGCATCGCCGTACCCGCGCGTCCGTCCGGCGCTCGGGCTCCTCGCTGTTCCATTCCGAAGCTCCGTCCGCGCGTCACCTGCGCGTCCAGTCCACCCTCTCCGAGGACGTCTCGCTGCTCTTCCGGAGCGAGCTGTCCGACCCCATGCTCGAAGGCGTCGCGCTGACGTCGTGCGAGCTGTCCCCCGAAGGCCGCACCGTGCGCATCGGCTACTCGCTGCCGCACGACGCGGACCCCGCCGCGGTGAAGGAGGCCCTCGCCCGTGCGGAGGGCTTCCTGCGCTCTCGGCTCGCGCAGCACCTGAACCTCAAGCGCACCCCGCACCTGCGCTTCGTCCTCGTGGGCACCGCCCCACGCACGGAAACCGAGGACGGCGAAGGGGGTGACGCATGATGCCCCGCATTCTCGAAGTCCCACCCGGCGCCGTGCCCCTCCTCGCCTGGGCGCGCACGGTGCCCGAGGCGGCCCTGAAGCAGCTCCAGCGGCTGGCCGCGCAGCCCTACGTCACGGAGCACGTGGCGGTGATGCCGGACGTGCACCTCGCGTCTGGCGTGGCGGTGGGCACCGTCTTCGCCACGGAAGCCCACGTCGTCCCCGGCGCGCTGGGCAACGACCTGGGCTGCGGCGTGAGCGCGCACCGCTTCGCCTTCCCCGCCGCTTCACTCTCGCGCGCGGACCTGGAGCGGCTCCTGTCCCAGCTCGCCCGGGTCATCCCGGTGGGAGACGCGGTGCACCGGGGACGGGGGCTGCCCCTGCCGCCGGGGCTCGAAGCTCCCCCGCTGTCCACCCACAAGCTCGCCCGTGCCTGGGAACGGCTGGCGCCACGCCACCTGGGCACGCTCGGTGGGGGCAACCACTTCCTGGAGCTGGACCGCGACGGGGCAGGGGACCTCTGGCTGCTCATCCACTCCGGCTCGCGGGGCGTGGGGGGCGCCGTGGGGGAACACCACCAGCGCGTGGCCCAGGTTCTGGGACAGGGCACGCCGCCCGCGCTCGACATTGGCACCGAAGCGGGCCGGGCCTGTGTGAATGACCTGGACCTGGCGTGCCGTTTCGCCCGAGCGAACCGGGACCAGCTCGCGGCCCGGGCCCTGGCGGTGCTGGCGGACGTGCTGGGCGTGGCCCCGGACCCGGACCGCACCGTGGACGTGCACCACAACCACGTCGCCTCCGAGACGCACTTCGGCCGCTCGCTCTGGGTCCACCGCAAGGGCGCGGTGGGGCTGGAGGCCGGGGCCCGGGGGCTCATCCCCGGCTCCATGGGCACGGCCTCCTACGTCGTCGAAGGCCTCGCGGAGCCCCGTGCCTTCCGCTCCTGCTCGCACGGCGCGGGCCGCGTGCTCACCCGCACGGAGGCCCGGGCCCGCATCCGCACGGACGCCCTGGTCCACGCCCTGCGCCGCGTGGTGTTCGACCCGGGCCGGACGCACACCCTGGTGGAGGAGGCGCCCGCCGCCTACCGGGACCTCTCCGAGGTGCTGGAGGACGAGGCGGACCTCGTGACGCCCCGCGTCCGGCTCACGCCCCTGGCCGTGCTGAAGGGCTGAAGGGGGACCGCACCTGTCGGGTGGATGACAGCCCGGCCCCCCGGCGGCCTTCCGAGTGGCGTCCGGGGGAGTGATCCACCCCCCGGACGCCATGGACTGAGGGGACCCGCGTCAGAGTGGGTTCCCGCGCCCGTCAAAGTGCCGTAGTATCGGCCCACGAGTACGCGTGCGAACCTGCTGGGGCGTCGTCTAATGGCAGGACGTCAGACTTTGACTCTGATTATCAAGGTTCGAATCCTTGCGCCCCAGCCACTCCGCTCCGGGGGGACGCGGTCAACGTCCGTCCGGAGGTAGAAGGCGGTGGGCTGATGCCGCAGAAGACGCTCCTGCTGGTCACCGTGGGCAGTCCACCGTCCGCGATCGTGAATGCCTTGCAGGATCCGCTGGCGACCCATCTGGGCGTCAGCGCGGTCGTGAGCCGGATGGCGCTGTCCTCCCCGGCCTACGCCTTCAACAAGGACCGCAGCCAGTACCACTGCA
Organism: Corallococcus sp. AB011P; assembly: GCF_003611605.1. Lineage (NCBI taxonomy): Bacteria > Pseudomonadati > Myxococcota > Myxococcia > Myxococcales > Myxococcaceae > Corallococcus > Corallococcus sp. AB011P. Next base: position 89,686 of record NZ_RAVX01000010.1, on the reverse strand, counting down.
ACGCCATCATGCGCCGGTTGGGCACGGTGCTGGATGAGGCGCCGCAGGACCTGGTGATGGGCGTGACGGACGCGGACCTCTTCGAACCGGACTCGCCCTTCGTCTTCGGGCAGGCGGACCGGGAGTCCAAGGTCGCGGTGATGAGCCTGTACCGGCTGCGCCAGGGCGCGGAGGGCGAAACGCTGCGCCGCCGCGTGCAGGTGGAGGCGGTGCACCAGGCCGGGCACCTCATCGGCCTGTCGTACTGCGAGGACTCGCGCTGCGTGATGTTCCTCCCGCAGTTCCCGCAGGACATCGACCGCAAGTCGCTGGGCCCCTGCAACGTCTGCCGCAACGAACTGAACCGCCTCAACCGCTGAAGGTGCGTGCGCGCTCCCGGACACGGGCGCGCGTGAATGCCTTCGTGCGCGTTGACGTCTTGTCCGGCGCGCCCTGTAGTGTTCGGGCGCGAAGCGCGTGTGACAGGGCCGGCACGGCGGGAGAGACAGCGATGATGGGCATGCGGCGATGGCTCGGCGGTGTGGTGGCGGTGGGGTTGTTGGGGGCGTGTGAGCCCACGGACTTTGGCGGTGGCGGCACCACGGGTGACGTCCTCTTCGACCGGGGCTTCGCCTTCGTGCGCGGCGACCGGAACATCTACGTGGTGGACGACGACGGCGACCCCAACAGTCCGCAGCGGCTGACGACGGCCGGCGGCGCGTACACGCCCTCCATCTCCAAGAGCGGCAACAGCATCGTGTTCGTGCAGCGCTCGGGCAGCACGTACTCGCTCCAGACGGTGCCCACCACGGGCGGGCCGGTGGCCACGCTGCTGAGCACCAACGACGCGGCATGCGGCAGTTGCACCAACTTCCGCGGGCCCACGTTCAGCCCGGACGGCCGCACCATCGTCTTCGCGTTCGAGCGGACGTCGGGAGCGCTGAGCTCGCTGGCGCGCATCGCGGTGGATGGCAGCGGCTTCGTGGAGCTGACGCCCAACGCGGGCATCGCCTTCGGGTCGCCGTCCTTCTTCCCCAGCGGCAACACGGTGGTGGCGCCCGCGGGCAACAATGCCTCCTTCTACAACCAGCTCGCGTTCGTGCCGGTGGGCGGAGGCTCCGCGCAGTCCGTGTTCATGAGCGGTGACGTGCTGGCCATCGCGAACCGCGCGGTCGTGTCCCCGGACGGGCGGCAGGTGGCGCTGGACGGGCGGCAGTCCAACGGCAGCACGCGCATCTTCGTGGGCAACGCGACGGCCTCGGGTATCAGCGGCGCCCTGCGGCGGCTGACGGACTACACGTCGAGCACCGTGGAGGAGAGCTTCCCCAGTTGGACGAGCAGCACGGAGCTGGGCTTCCTCTTCAACGACTCCGGCGGTGACCCGAGCATCTACCGCGCCCCGGTGTCCTCCGTGGCCAGCTCCGTGACGCTCGCGGTGCCCGCCGCGAACGAGCCCTTCTACGGGCCCAACTAAACCGCGCCCTGGGGCCGCGCGGTCCGGGACCCTTCAGCGCGCGTTCATCCACGTGATGAAGGCCAGGGTCAAGAGGACCGCGAGGCCGAAGATCCCGGTCAGGAGGTTGAGGCGCCCGCTCTCCACGTCCGCGCGCTGGTGCCTGTGGGGGGCGTCCGGCAGGTAGAGGAACTCCAGGGGGTCGCCCTCGGACACGGGCTGGGACGGCAACACGTGCCGGTGGAGCTTGTACTTGCCGTGGATCTCCGAACCGTCTGGCAGGCGGAAGACGTACTCCACGAACACGTGGTTCACGTTCAACCAGCTTTCGCGGATGCGGACCACCTTGCCCCGGGCGGGCCGTCCGCGCTCCCGCAGCGCCAGGGTGAGCCGGTGCTGGCGCACCAGCATCACCGTCAGCGACAGGGGCGCTCCCACGAAGAACACCATGAGCAGGATCGCATTGATGGGGAGCATGGATGCCTCAGGATGACGGGGGCGCGGACTCGAAGGCAACCCGGAGGGATTGGCCCTTCCCCCGTCATTGCAAGACGTGCCGTGGTGCTCCGCGCCGTCCGGCAGGGAGAAGACGGACGCCACGGTCCAGGACGAAGCGCGCCAGGGCCACCCTCTGGATGAGGGGGTTCACGGGGAGGGGGCTTCCCGTGCCACATCCTGCCGCTGCTGCTCCTGTACGGCATTCCGCGGAGGCTCGCCGGTCTGACGCAAGCCCTGAGAGGTGACGGGCTCCAGCGGGGCTCGCGCGTGGCCCTGCGTGGGGTGGGGCATCATCATCTGGTACACGATGTACCCGCCCACGACCATGACGAGCACCAGGACGACCATCGTGGCCACGAGCGTGAGCAGCCCGACTTCCGCCCCTGCGCGTTGATGCTGGCGGGGGTCGTCCGGGAGGTAGGTGACTTCGAGTGGGTCCCCCACCGAGGGATGCGAGCGCAGGGGGCGCCTGCTCAGGCGGAGCGCCTCGTGGTGCTCCGAACCGTCCGGCAGATGGAAGACGTACTCCATGACCACGGAGTTCGACAGGAAGTCCGTGCGCAGGTTGACGACCTCGCCCGGAGCGCGCAGTCCCCGCGCTCGCAGCTCCCGGGTGAGCCGGTGCTGGCGCAGCACCCTCACCATGGTGAACAGGCAGGCCCCCGGGAGGATGGCCCAGATCAGGAACCCGAAGATGAAGGTCATGAATCCTTCAGGATGGGGGAGGGAGGGAGGGGGAGGCAACCTGGGGCGTGTCTGTCTCGGCCCTCGCCAGCAGGGCCACCCCTCCGATGAGGGTGAGGAACACCTCCACGAAGCTGAGGAACAGGGCGAGTCCCAGCGACATCACCCCGTGGCCCTCCGGGAAGCTGCGGCGCGGGTCGCTCTGGCCATATTGCACCTGGACGCGGTCCCCGGGGCGCAGCCGCTTCCACAGCGCCGAGGAGATGTGGCGCCGGTGCTCCTGTCGCTCACCGCCCTGGGGCGTGAAGGCGTAGACCAGGATGTAGTCACTGTCGTCCGAGGCCGCGAAGAACTCCTTCTTCACCACCGTGCCTTCCGCGTGCAGCCCCTCCGCCAGGATGCCCATGTCCCGCCGGTACGACCCCCAGGTCAGCACCAGCATGGACGCCCCCAGCACCACGAACGTCGCACCCAGGACTCGCGCCGCGAAGAGAGCCACGCCGTGCCTCCTGCCCGCCCTTTAAGCGGGCACCCGGCGACGCGAAATGGCAATGCCCTCCGCGCCCCGCCGTAGAGCCAGCGCGCGGGTCCCTCCCTGGCGTCGCGTCCGCCGAACCGCCATGCTCCCGCGCGTCCTGTCCGGAGGTACGCACCGTGTCCCTGTTCGATGCCGTCGCCGCGGGTGACCGCGCCGCCCTGAGCGCCCAGCTCGACGCGGGCGCGGACCCCAACCCCTTCGACGCCGAGGGCCGTACGCCGCTGATGATGGCCGCGCGCTCGGGCCAGGACGACCTGGTGCAGGTGCTCCTGGAGGCCGGCGCGGACCCCACGCTGCCGGACTCCGTGGGCGAGACGCCCTTCGTCGCCGCCGCCGCCTATGGCCACCTCCGGGTCTGCGCACTGCTGTCCCCGCACGCCACCTCGGACGAGAAGGACATGGCGCGCACGCTGCTCAAGAACCAGGGCATCGACGAGATTCCCGCGCGTCCCTCGCGCGCTTCCGAGGTCTCGCCCGACGACTTCCGCCGCAAGCTCGCCTCCGCGGGCGCCTACGTCGCGGGCAAGCTGGGCGACGCCGGCGCCACGAAGCGCCTGGAGCGCGTGCTGCGCTCGGAGGGCAACGCGCCCAAGGGCCGCAAGTAGTCTCCCAGCCCTGAAAAGGCGAAGGGCCCGGCCGCTCCCATTTCGGGGAGCCACCGGGCCCTCGTCACATCAGTGGCCGGGAACCGCTACTCCGGCTTGGCGCTCACCACGGGGCTGGGGCTCACAGTGCCGCCCTTGTTGCTCGTCTCCATGGAGTCCGCGACCAGCTCGGTGATGTCCTTGATTTGAATCTGCTCACGGCCGGTGTCGTTCTTCGCGTCGTTGAGCATCGTGGAGCAGAACGGGCAGGCCACCGCGACGATGCCCTTGCCGCCCGGCTCCTTGTAGTCGCCCACCATGCCCGGCTTCTTCTTGTCCGCGGCGTCGGGGTAGGGCGTGTTGGGGTCCTCCGCGTGCTTGAGCGTGAGGGCCGCCTCGTTCATGCGGTTGTGGTTGATGCGCGTGCCGATGTGCTCTTCCATCCACATCCGGCCGCCACCGGCGCCGCAGCAGAAGCCCTCGCGCTGGCTGCGCTGCATCTCCACCACTTCCAGGCCCGGGATGCTCTTGAGCACTTCACGGGGCGCGTCGTACACGCCGTTGTGCCGGCCCAGGTAGCAGGGGTCGTGGTAGGTCAGCTTCGTTCCGGCGTTCATCACCGAGGACAGCTTGATGCGCTTGTCCTTGAGCAGCTCGTTGATGAGCTGCGTGTGGTTGATGACGCGGTACTCGCCGCCGAACTCCGGGTACTCGTTCTTGATGGTGTTGAAGCAGTGCGGGCACTGCGTGATGACCGCCTTCACGCCCATCGCGTTCCAGGACTCGACGTTCGTCTTGGCCAGCGTCTGGTACAGGTACTCGTTGCCCATGCGGCGCGCGGAGTCGCCGTTGCACATCTCCTGCTTGGACAGCGTCGCGAAGGACACGCCCGCCTCGCGCATGATCTTCACCAGCGCGCGGCTCACCTTCTTCTGCTTGTCGTCGTAGCTGCCCGCGCAGCCCACGAAGAACAGGTACTCGTACTCACCGCCGTCACCCCAGGTGGGCAGCGCCAGGTCCTCCGCCCACTCGTCGCGCCGGTCCTGGCCCAGGCCCCAGGGGTTGCCCTGGCGCTCCATGCCCTCGAACACGCGCTGGATCTCCGGCGGGAACTCCGCCTTCACCTGCACCTGGTAGCGGCGCATGTCGATGAGGCGCGGGACGTTCTCGATGAACACCGGGCAGGCCTGCTCGCACCAGCCGCAGCTCGTGCACGCCCACACCGTCTCCGCCTTCAGCGCGCTGCCGACGATCTCAGGCAGGGGCTCCTTCACGCCGTTGGGGCCGTAGCCCTCCTCCACCCAGCGCTCGTTGTCCCAGAGCCAGTGCTTCAGGTCCTGGTTCACGGCCTTGTGCGTGAGCGGCTTGCCCGTGATGTACGTGGGACAGTGCGTCTGGCACCGGCCGCACTCCGTACAGGAGTACAGGTCCAGGCCGTTCTTCCAGGTGAGGTCCTTCACCGTGGCGGCGCCGAACTCCTCCTTCTCCAGGTTGGGCGTGGACAGCTTGCCGGTGGAGTGCGTGCGCTGGAAGAAGACGTTGGGCAGGCCCGTGATGATGTGGAAGTGCTTGCCCAGCGGCAGGAAGTTCAGGAACGCCAGGATGATGGTCAGGTGGATGAAGAAGCCCGCCACGCCCAGCACGTGAGCGGTCGTGTGGCCCAGGGGCATCATCGCCAGGCCCATCATGCTGGTGACGGGCTCCCACCACACCATCGCGGCCGGCGCCGCCGGCACCTGCGTGGCGCCCATGGGCACCTGCTGCGCGGCGGCGTGCGCGGCCACCATGTGGCTGCCGCCGAACATGAACTCGGTGATCATCAGGCCCGCGATGAAGCCCAGGATGAGGTAGGCCTCCCAGGACTGGGACATGCGGTCCGGCTTCACCTTCCAGCGCGTCCACACGAAGTACGCCACGCCCGCGAGCGCCAGCGCCGCCACGATGTCCTTCACCAGCAGGTAGACCTTGTAGAGGCCCAAGAGCGGCGGCGCCACGTCCCACGCCGGGTGGGACAGGTCGGTGAGCACGTCCAGCGCGGTGGTCGAAAAGCCCATCACGAACAGCATCACGGTGCGCACCGCCAGCACCATGAACGCCGCGTAGATGAAGATGTGGAACAGGCCCGGCGTGAACTCCTCCGGATCCACCATGCGCTTCTGGCCCAACCCGAAGCGCACCAGCTGCGCCACGCGGTAGGGGATGTGGTCCAGCCGGTTCTCCTTCTTCATCGCGAGCAGCACGCCCACGCGGCCGGACATCGTGATGATGAAGATTGAGACTGCGCCTGCCAGCAGCAGGCCGGTGATGATGGGGTTCATGGAACCTCGGGACCCTCTGGGGCCGCACAGCGGCAACGCCGGTTGCTGCGACGCGGCAATTCTGGAGTGATTTTCAACCCTAGCAGGGGTGATTCGCGAATCAAGCACCGTGCGGGGGCCGTGTCCCGCAGCGTTCCCTCCACCGCTTCCAGACCGCCCTCCAGGGTGGTGCCCACCCACCCTCCGCCCCAGGACCTGCCGTGCGCGAAACCACCACGCCTGGCGTGCTGGAAGGCAGGCGGCCGGGCGTGGTTCGCCGGACGCTCCACGAACTTTGCTGTCCCGAGGGCTTTACAAAATCGGGGCGGACTCCCAACATGTTCGTAAATCGGTCAAGAAGCGCTTGTAAAGGGACCCGCATGGGGCGGGCCCGGTGACCGACGCAGGGCGTCCAAGGGGACGCGAGCCGTCACAGGCCGTACACCCCGTGAATGGAGCGCCGAGGAGCCGGACATGAGCCACGACGAGAGCACGTACCTGGACGAGGGGTTGGACGACCTGGAGCTGTCCGCGACGGGTGAACACGGCCGTTCGGTTCCGCTGGACTCCACGGATGACCGGCGCTGGGCCCACCTGGATGAAGAGGCCTGGGGCGGCTGGCACGTGGCGGAGTGACGCCCTGCCCCCGCGGCCCGTGGCCTGCGCGGGGGCCTTCGTTGTCGAACCTGTCGGACCGTCGGACAGGTTCCGGGACTGGCACTCCCGGACGCTGATGCAGTGCGCTGGACGCCGTGACGCTCCCCGCCCAAGGCCGGGTCGAGCCCCACGGAGCGGTCCCCGGGAATGACCGGTGTAGGACCTTCCAGGAAGTAAATCCGTAAATGGCTGAACGAACCCGCCGGAATCCACGTGTCCGTGGGTGACGCGAGGTGTCCCGAGGCGCGGCGGGTGGGGGATCGCCGGTGCCCGGCGGAGGCTCGGGAGACCAGGGGTTGGTCGGGCCGGACACGTTGCTTTCACGACCGGAAACCCGACATCCTCCGGGGACAAGCGACAGGATTTCCGGGCGGACGCGGGCCCGTGCAGGGGCGTCCGGGGCCAGGGGGTCGTCGCGACGGCAATCGCGAAGAGCAGGATGGGGCCCACCCACCATGCGGGAGTGCGGATGAAGCAGACGGCCTGGGCAGTGGAGCGCGACGCGGAGGGCGGCCGCGAAGTGCTGCTGCTGGTGACCCTGGAGGCCGAAGCGGAGACGCCTCGGGCCCCGGTGGCGGTGAACCTGGTCATCGACCGCAGCGCGTCCATGCGGGGCGCGCCGCTGGCGGCGGCGGTGGAGGCGGCGCGCGCGCTGGTGGAGCGGGCGGGGCCCAAGGACTACGTGGGCCTGCTCACCTTCGACGCGGACGCGGAGCAGGTGCTGCCCGTGCGGGCGATGGAGTCGGGTGCGAAGTCGGCCTTCCTGAAGACGCTGTCCCGCCTGGACTCGGGTGAAGGCACCGCGCTGCACGAGGCCGTGGAGAACGGCGCGGAGGCCGTGCGGCGCGTGCTGGTGCCGGGCGCCCGGCCGCAGTTGCTGATGCTCACGGACGGCGAGCCCTCCGTGGGGCCCACCGCGCTGGGTGAGTTCAAGGTGCTGGGCCAGCGGGTGCACGACTCCGGCGTGGCGCTGCACGCGCTGGGACTGGGCAAGCACTACCTGCCGGAGATCCTGGAGGCCCTCACCGGCCCGTCTGGCACGGGCTTCACGCACGTGGACGACGCGGAGGGCCTGCCGCTGGCGGTGGGCGCGCTGGGCGCGGAGCTGTTCGGCGAGGTGGTGGCGGACGCGCGCGTGTACGTGCTGCCCACGGGCTTCGCGGACCTGCGCTGCCGTCACCGCTACCCGTCGCGCGTGGAGGGGGACGCGATGAGCGCCGCGCTGGGAGCGGTGTCGCACGCGTTCCCGCGCCGCGTCCTCTTCGCGGGCGGGCTGGAGAAGGGCGACTGGAACCTCACCGTCACCGCTTCGTACACGGAGCACGGCGACACCCGGCGGCTGTCCGTGCCGGTGACGCGCCTGTTGCCGGAGAGCGACGAGGGCCGCTTCGTGCGCGCGGTGTCCGCGGAGCTGGAGCTGGTCTCCCACGAGGCCGCCGCCTGGAAGGCGCTCTCCCGCCGTCAGCAGGACGCGGCCGAGCGGGCGCTCGAGGGCGCGGACAAGGGGCTCTACAAGCTGGCCCGCCTGGGCTCCGCGGAGGTCCCCGCGCAGCGGCACGTGGACCGGCTGGCGGACCTGCGCCGCGCGGTGGAGCGCCGGGCGGCCCAGCCGTCCGCCCTGGGAGTGCGCCGGGCGCAGTCGGAGGTGTCGCGCATCACCATGAGCCGCATCGGGCCGGCGCTCCCGGCCGCGGTGAATGTGGGTCCGCCTCCGAGGCCGGCCCTGCCCGCGAAGGCGAACGGCGGTGCGCCCCCGGCGGGCACGCTGGACGGCGCGGCGCTGCTGCCCTGGAAGACGGGCAACACCGAGCCGTAACCGCCCGGAGTCCTTGAGCGTACGGGGAAGGCGCGGAGGCCCGGGTGGCCCCTGACGCCGGGCGTGCGGGCATGCGGAATGCCCGGCTGCCCGGAAGGTTGAGTGCATCCTGTGGGGACGCATCCCAGGTAGCACGGCGTTTCCAGGTGGATTAACGGGAGTCGAATGACGCATCCGTGGAGCAAGAGGTCTGGAAGCCGGCTCGGTGGGCTGGGCGTGGTGGGCGCGTTGCTGTTGGCGACGTGGGCCCAGGCCGCGCTGCCTCCGACCGCCGTGGGCAGCACCGCGCCGGACGAGGGTGACCCGCGCCTGGAGGGCGCGCTGCTCCTGGACGCCACGCAGGTGAAGGCGGGCGGCGACTTCCGCGTGGGCGTGCGCCTCAAGCTGGACCCGGAGTGGCACGTCTACTGGAAGAACCCGGGCGACTCCGGCCTGGCCACGGATGTGTCGTGGGACATTCCGGGCGTCACGGTGGGCGATCTGCGCTGGCCCTTCCCCAGCACGTTCCGCACGCCGGACGGCTTCATCACCACGCACGGCTACCACGACGAGGTGCTGCTGTTCGCGCCCGCGCACGTGGCGCAGAACGCCACGGGCACGCTGAACGTGTCGGCGGCGGTGGACGCGCTCGCGTGCAAGGTGCACTGCATCCCCGCGCAGCTGGTGCTGACGCGCACGCTGCCGGTGGGGCCGGAGACGGTGACGGATCCGGAGTTCGCGCCGCAGTTCGACGCCGCGCAGGCCCAGGTGCCGGCGCCGGTGGAGGCGCAGGGCGCGCCGCGCGTGGCCCTGGCGCTGGACGGCACGACGCTGACGGCGGGCAAGCCGTTCACCGGCAAGCTCACGGTGACGGCGGCGGACGGCAAGCCGTTCGCGGGTGACGTGGAGGGTGACTTCTTCGTGCCCGGCCGCATCCTGGGTGTGGACACTGTGAAGCTGAAGCAGACGGCGCCGGGGACATTCGCGCTGGAGGGCCAGGCGTCGTCGGTGGTGCCGAAGGGCGAGCCCCGGCTCACGGGCGCGCTGCGCCTGGGCACGAAGGCCACGGGCTTCACGGCGGTGGACGTGGACACGGCGCTCGCGCCGATGGTGGCGGCGGCCGGCGCGGCGGCGGGCCCCGCGCCCCTGAAGGTTCCGTCGGTGAAGGACGCGGTGGGCAAGGTGCAGCCCGCGGCGGCGGCGGCGGCGCCGGTGGCGTCGGGCGAGTCCCCGCTGGGGCTGGGCGTCGCGCTGCTGTTCGCGTTCCTGGGCGGCGCGCTGCTCAACCTGATGCCGTGCGTGTTCCCGGTGCTGGCGCTCAAGGCGTACGGCTTCACGCGGATGGTGCAGGAGGAGAAGGGCAAGGTGGCGCCGCACGCGGCGGCGTACGCGGGCGGCATCCTGGCGACGATGCTGCTGCTCGCGGGCGCGGTGCTGGCGGTGCGCGCGGGCGGTGCCAGCGTGGGCTGGGGCTTCCAGTTCCAGGAGCCGCTGTTCGTCGCGGGCGTGAGCGCGGTGCTGGTGGCGTTCGCGCTCAACCTCTTCGGCGTCTACACGCTGGGCGCGGACGGCACGGCGCTGGCGGGCAAGGTGGACCAGAGCCACGGCCTGATGCGCAGCGCGGGCGAAGGTGTGCTCGCGGTGGTGCTGGCGACGCCGTGTTCGGCGCCGCTGTTGGGCACGGCGGTGGGCTTCGCGTTCGCGGCGGGCCCGGCCACGGTGGTGGCGGTGTTCATGGCGCTGGGGTTGGGTCTGGCATTGCCCTTCTGCCTGCTGGTGCTGGTGCCGGGGCTGGCGAAGCGGCTGCCCAAGCCGGGCATGTGGATGGAGCGCGGCAAGCAGGTCCTGGGCTTCGCGCTCTTGGGCACGACGGTGTGGCTGGTGTGGGTGATGGGCGGGCTGGCCGGCGTGGACGGCATGGCGCGGCTGTTGGCGTTCCTCATCGCGGTGGGCCTGGTCACGTGGCTGTACGGCCAGTCGCAGGGTCTGGAGGGTGGGCGCCGGGGCGTGACGGTGGCGCTGGCGGTGCTCGTGCTGGTGGGCGCGGGCGCGGTGGCGCTGCGCTTCGAGGAGGCGCAGGCATCCCTGGAGACGCGCGGCACGGCGGTGGCATCGCACGGTGGTGCGCAGCCGTGGGACGAGGCGGCGGTGACGGCGGCGCTGGCGGCGGGTCAGCCGGTGTTCGTGGACTTCACGGCGGACTGGTGCCTCACGTGCAAGTTCAATGAGCGCACCGTGCTGTCGCGCGACGACGTGCGGCAGGCGTTCCTGAAGCACAACGTGGCGTTCTTCGTGGCGGACTGGACGCGGCGGGACGCGCGCATCACCACGAAGCTGGCGGAGCATGGCCGCGCGGGCGTGCCCATGTACCTGGTGCTGAGCCCGGGCGCGCCGGACAAGCCGGAGGTGCTCAACGAGTTGCTCACCGCGGACAGCGTCATCCAGGCGGTGCAGCGCGCGGCGGAGTGTGGGTCGCCGCTGAAGGGTGGCTCGGTGGTGTGTGCCCGGCCTTGAGCCGGGAGTGAAGTGGCGGCAGGGCTGTTCGTTGCGCGGCGTTCAACTCATTGGAGGTTCCGTCATGAAGCAGGTCTTCAAGGCACTCGCTCTCACCGCGGCTTTCGTTTCCGCTCCTGTCTTCGCGGCTGACACCGCGGAGGTGGGCAAGCCCGCTCCGGCGTTCACGCTGAAGGACGAGGCGGGCAAGGCCCACTCGCTGTCCGAGTACAAGGGCAAGGTGGTGGTGCTCGAGTGGACGAACCCGGAGTGCCCGTTCGTGAAGCGGCACTACGAGGCCAAGACGATGCAGAACACGCAGAAGGGCTTCGACGCGAAGAAGGTGGTGTGGCTGACGGTGGACTCGTCCTCCACGCACAACGCGAAGAGCGCCGCGGACTGGAAGAAGAAGGAAGGCTTCAGCCAGCCGGTGCTGCTGGACACGGACGGAGCGGTGGGCAAGAGCTACGCGGCGAAGACGACGCCGCACATGTACGTCATCGACGGTGAGGGCGTGGTCCGCTACGCGGGCGCCATCGACAACGACCCGCGCGGCAAGGAAGCCACCAAGGTGAACTACGTGCAGACGGCGGTGGACGCGCTCCTCAACGGCAAGCAGGTGGCGACCCCGACCTCCGAGCCGTACGGCTGCTCCGTGAAGTACAAGAGCTGAGCCGCTGTCCGTCGTGAGGTTTGAAGGCCCGTGTCCCTGCGAAGGGACGCGGGCTTTTTCGAAGTTGACGTTGTCCTTTTTCTTCGGGAAATTTCGTACCACCATGCCCGCCGCCGTCCATCCCGTGCTGGAGCCGGGCCGCGTCTATCGGACGAAGGAGCTGGCCACGTGGGGCGCGAATGCGCCTCGGCTGGCCCGGCGATTGGTGGACGAGGGCGTGCTGATTCCCCTGGCGCATGGGCTCTACGCCTGTCCGAAGCGGGGACGTTTCGGCGTGGTGGCCCCGTCCGATGAAGCCATCATGAAGGCGTTCCTGGAGGGCGGCCCGTTCGTCTTCACCGGGCCTGACCGATGGAACGCGCTCGGGTTGGGGGCCACGGCGGTCTTCGCTTCGGCGCTCGTCTACAACACGAAGCGCTCGGGTCGCTTCGAGTTGGGGGGCAGGACCTTCGAGCTGCGGCGGGTCGCCTTCCCCCAACCTCCGACGCTGGAATGGTTCGTGGTGGATCTCTTCGAAAACGCCGGGAGTGCCGGCGTCACGCCCGCTGGGTTGACGCGTGCATTGATGCGCGCACTGAAGCGAGGCGCGTTCGATGCCCGGCGGCTCGGGGGGATGTCTGACCGGTTTGGTAGGCAGAGCACGCGTGAGTGGATCCACGAAGCGATCCGCTCTGCCTCTGCATGACCTTCATCCACGACGACCCCGAATTCGATCAACTGCTCCGAATCGTCGCCGACAAGCGGCGGCTCTCCCTTGGCCTCACAGAAAAGGACTACTGGGTCACCCATACGCTGTGGGCCCTTCATGACGCGGGCTTTGATGTCTGGTTCAAAGGCGGCACGTCGCTCTCGAAGGGCTTCTCGCTCATCCAGCGGTTCTCGGAAGACCTGGACCTCAAGCTGGAGGCAGGGTCGGTCGAGCTTCCCCAGGTGACGGATTGGAGCCGCACCGGAGCAGGAGCGACGAAGGCCCGCCGGGCGTACTTCGAGGCCTTGTCCGAGCGCATCCAGGTTCCCGGGGCACGGACGGAGCTGGATATCGACGGAGCGGATCGGTACTGGCGCTCTGCCAGCGTGCGCATCCTGTATCCGGCGCAGCACCTGGGCGGCATGGTGGGAATCCTGCGTCCCTTCGTCCTCCTGGAAGTTGGCAATGCGCGGGTGACGCCCTTTGTCCGGCGCGACATGGCGTCATTCGTCCACGAAGAGCTTGAGGCCCAGCATCAGTTGGCGGACTTCAAGGACAACCGCCCCAGGGCCGTGCGGTGCGTTCATCCCTTGGTCACGCTGTTGGAAAAGGTGGATGCCATCCAGCGCCGGCTCCAGAAGGAGCCGCTGGAGCCTGCCACCTTCGTGCGCCACTACGAGGATGCGGCACGGATCATCGCCGCCGAGGATGCGCTACCGCCTCTTGCTGACTACCCAGACGTCCGTGCGCTGGCCGAGGAGATGATCCGGCAGAAGCAGATCGCGACGCCTCCTTCCGGTCATGCTCGGCACTTCCTCCCAGAGGGTGACGGCACCGCGGCCATCCAAGCCGCCTTCGAAGCGATTGCCCCGATGTTCTGGGGGCCGCGTCAGACGCTGGATGAAGCCGTGGCGGCCCTCTGTGCCTGGCTCACCCGGTTTCATTCCGCGTCGCGGTGGGCGTAGTCCGGGCCCAGGCCTTCGATGCGGTAGGTGTTGCCGGGGTAGGTGCGGTTGAGCGTCGTCTCCAGGGTCGACGGGTAGCGCTCCAGGGAGACGTGGCGTTTGACGCGCTTGCGCAGCTTGAGGGCGCCTCGGACCAGCCCGCCCACCCAGGCGGGTGGGGATTCGAACTGGATGGCGGGCAGCAGGCGCGGCGGTACCAGGCTGAGGCTGATGGGGGCCACCAGCGGACGCAGCGGGCTCGGCACCCAGCCGGCGAGGATGTCCACGGTGGACTGGGCCACGCGGTGGCTGGCCTCGTCGGGGACGAACTCGCGCGCCTCGTAGTCGCGGATGAAGGCGTCGTAGGCGGGCTTGTCCTCGGGGATGTCCTTCAGGCCCATGCGGCGGCCGATTTCGCACCAGTAATGGAACCAGGCCTCTTGCTCGTGCTGGGTGAAGGGACGCCAGCCGAACTCCTGCATCCACTGGATGGGGAAGTCGATGAACGTCCACAGCACGAAGAGGAAGTCCTCGTTCGGGATGCGGAAGAAGGAATGGATGTGGTTCATCTGCTCCAGCGAGCGGCGTCCATCCTCGCCCTCCCAGCCGCACTCCATGAACCGCGCGATGAGCAGCCGCGTGTCGTCGTAGCGCTTCTGGCCTCGCTTGTTGAACTCGCCCGTGCGGTCCAGGAGGCGTGAGACGGACCGGCTGCCGTAGGTGTGGAAGAGGGCGATCTCCGTGGACCGCACGATGTCGAAGGGGAACTCGTAGTTGGTCAGCAGGTGCACGATGCGCTGGCAGTCACGCCGTGCGTCCAGGGAGGCGATCTCCCGGCTCACTTCGGGCAGACGCGCTCGCCAGAACGGCTTCCGGTAGACGGGGCCGGGCACGCGAGCGGTGGATGGCTTTCCCGCGCCGCTGAAGGGACAGCTGGAGGGGACAGCGTCGGCCGAGTGGGTCATGGCGGGACGGCTCCGGGAAGCAAGGCGATTGGCGATGCTACCCCGCTTCGTGACGGCACGCCGTGCCCCCGCCGGCCCGTGTGTCGCATGCAGTGGCCTTGTCGGAGGATGGGACGCGCCGGACCTTGTCCTGGAGGGCAGGACATCCAGACAGGAGACGCGAACATGGCCAGCAACAAGGGGCCGCCGGTGAAGGGGCCCGAGCGTACGGATACCCACAGCGCGGAGGAACTGGAGCGTGAAGCCAGGCACCAGCGCCCGGGCACCGAACGGGGCGACGTGACGGACGAGGACGTGGGCGAGGACCGCATCCTCCAGAAAGGCATTGGCGGCTACGGCGCGCAGAAGGGCACGGAGCCCGCGAGGGAAGCGCCGCCGCTCAGCGACGACGGCGAACGGTAGCGTTACCCGTCTCGCGGTGGGCGAGGGCGCCGGGGAGCCGAGCCGCGGAAACCTGTCCGACAGTCGGACAGGTTTTGAGACCGCACCGGGCGGGAGGTGCACGGCCTGGAGGCCTGGGGCCTAGAGTGCCGACATGGCCTCCGCCCGCCTCGTGCGTTCCTGCTGCGTCCTGGTGCTGTTGTTCTTCGCGATGCCAGGGGTGGCGCAGGAGACACCTGCCCCGGATGCGCAGACATGGCTCGCGGAGCACAACGCGGAAGCGGTGCGCGTGAACCAGACCGCGATGGGCATCCTGTTCGGCTGGGCGGTGCTGAACATCGGCACGGGCGTCGCCGGGCACTTCGCGAGCGAGGGCGAGACGCGGGCCTTCTTCCAGGCGAACGCGGCCTGGAACGTGGTGAACCTGGTCATCGCGGGGCTCGGCTATCACGGACAGGCGACGGCGGATCCGGCCTCATGGGACCTGGCGCGCAGCCTGTCCGAAGGGCAGCGGATGGAGAAGTTGCTGCTCTTCAACGCGGGCCTGGACGTGGGCTACATCGCCTTCGGCGGGTTTCTGTGGGAGCGCGGGCTGCGCAAGGACTCGGAGCGCCTGCGGGGCTGGGGCAAGAGCGTGCTCGTGCAGGGCGCGTTCCTGTTGGTGTTCGACGGCGTGCTGACGTTCCTCAACGCGAAGCTGAACGGGGAACTCACGGCGCGCCTGGTGCCCGCGCCGGACGGGGTGGGCTTGATGCTGACGTGGCCGTGAGCCTCAGACGCGCGCGTGCCATTCGAGCCCGCCGGGCAGGGGCCGTGCCGCGAACTCCAGGTGGATGACCCGACGGTGCGCGGGGACGCGTGCCGGTGACGAGGCGTGCAGCAGCAGGGGCCGCATCACCAGCAGGCCGCAGAGGGGCACGAGGCAGTCCACGGGGGGAGTTCGTTCGAGCCAGGCGGGGATGCTCGAAGAGGACAGACGGCCTTCACGGTGTGAGCCCGCGAGCACGCGCACGGGGCCGTTGTCCTCTCCGCAGTCGTCCAGGTGGACGCGCACCGCGACCATGTCCTCCAGGACGGACGTGGGGGGCTGCACGCAGGGCACACCGGCCTTCTCCGACCAGGGACCGAAGCCGGGCACATCGCGGCGCTCGCGCACGGCGACGGTGAGGTCCTGGTGCCAGATGACCTTCCAGTTCGCGTCCGGCGTCTTGTCGAACAGCAGGCCTCGCACCGCGAAGCAGTGCGGGCCCAGGACGGACTCCGCGGCTTCGCGCACCGGACCTGAGCGGGCCAGTTCACGGACGGCGGGCACGTTCTCCAGCAGGTTTCGCACGCCGCCTCGCCGCTGGGAGGTCGCGGCTTCTTCATTCACGGGACGCAGGGCCTGGAGCAGCGCATCCGCGGTGGCGGGCGTGATGCCGTGCGGGAGGATGGCGAAGCCCTCGCGCTCGATGCGCGTGGCCAGTTCCTCCGAAGCCATGTCGTGCGCCCTCGCTGAGGACATCGTGGAGCTCAGCATAACGGGCGCACGGTTCCACGCGGCATACCCGCCCGGTGGAACCGGAGCCCGGAAGGCTCAGGCCGCCACCGGCTCGCGGCGGTGGCGGGCCCGGGCGGAGACGTCCTTGCGGCGGCCCTTGCGCAGCACGTCCAGGTGCACCTCTTCCTCGGAGGCGAGCGCCATCAGCCGTTGCAGGTCGTCCACGCTGTTGACCGGCCGGCTGTTGATGCCGAGCAGCAGGTCGTCCGGCTGGAGACCGGCGTCGTCCGCGGGCGTGCCCTCCTGCACCTTCAACACGCGCACGGCTCGCGGCTGGCCGGTGTCCTTCGCGAGCGCGGGCTCCAGGTTCACCGCCGTGGCGGCGATGCCCAGGAACTTCCGGTCCACCCGGCCGCGCTGGATGAGCAGGCTCGCGACCCAGGCCGCCGTGGTGGCGCTCACCGCGAAACCAATCCCCTGCGCGAATGGCAGCACCAGCGTGTTGAGCCCTACTACGCGCCCTCGCGTGTCGAGCAACGGCCCGCCGGAGTTGCCCGGGTTGATGGCCGCGTCCGTCTGGAGCATCCCCTCCAGGATGACGCCGTCGGGCAGCGTGATGGAGCGGTTGATGGCGCTCACCACACCCAGCGACACCGACTGCTCCAGGCGGAAGGGATTGCCAATGGCCATCACCAACTGCCCCACCCGCACCGTCTCCGGATCCGCGAGCGGCAGCGTGGGGAAGTCATCGCCTTCCGCGCGCACCACCGCGAGGTCCGTGGGGGCATCCCCGCCCACCAGCGTGGCCCGGCGCTCCTCGCCGTTGTGGAGCTGCACGGTGAGGCGCTTGGGCGTGCGCATCACCACGTGCCGGTTGGTGAGCACGTAGCCGTCCGGCGTGAGGAACAGGCCGGTGCCGTGGCCGCGCGCGTGCTCCACGCCCACCACCGCCGGAGCCGCGCCGGCCACGAGTCCTTCCAGGTCATCCGAGAGTTGCTGCAACAGTTTCATCGCCGGCTCCTTTCAAGAACGCTTGCCCACGGTGATGGGCACCTCGCGCAGCTCGCCCGCGCGCAACACCTTCGCCGGGACGGACGTGCCCACCTTCTCGTCGCCCAGGTAGCCCAGCAGGTCCTCCACGCCGTGCAGTGACTGGCCGCCCAGGCTCACCAGCACGTCGCCCATCAGCAGCCCGGCCTTCTGTGCGGGCCCCTCTGGATCCACGGAGAGCAGGATGAGTCCCGCCTTCGTGCCTTCGATTTCACGCGGCAGGCGCACCGGGTAGGCGCCCACGCCCAGGTAGCCGCGGCGGATGCCGCCGTGCTCGCGCAGCGAGTTCGCCACGCGCGTCAGCGTGCCGCCGGGGAGCACGACCGCGGCGGTGCGGGAGAAGGCCGCCGTGGGGATGCCCAGGAAGCGGCCCTGCGCGTCCACCAGCGCGCCACCGGAGAAGCCCGGAGGCAGGTCCGCGTCGGTCTCCAGGTAGCGGTCCACCTGACCGCCCGCATGCGTGCGCCAGTCGCCGCCGAACGCGCTGACGATGCCCAGCGTGGCCCGCGCCGTGCGCCCCGGCCGGCCGATGGCCAGCACGATGTTGCCCACCTTCACGTCATCGAGCGGCGCGGGCGCGAGCGCGGTAAGTCCACGGGCGTCGGCCTTGAGGAGCGCGAGGTCGGTGCTCGGGTCGCGACCGACGAGCTCGGCGGACACCGAGCGGCCGTCCGCGAGGCCCACCTGGATGGAGCCCTCGTGTTCAACCGCGTGGCTGGTGGTGAGGATGTGACCGTCGGCATCCCAGACGATGCCGCTGGCGCCCCGGCGACGGCGGGCCTCGACACGGACGAGGGAGGGAGCGATGCGCTCGACGACGGTGGAGATGGACTGCGAGAGGGACTGGAGGGCGTCGGTGGACATGGCGTGTTCCTTTCGAGCCTGAAACTAAAGGGCTCGAAATCGCGCCACATCGGCGGACCGGGCAGGACGGTGACCTACCCATTCGGGCAGGACGCCTCTCCTTCCGGTCAGGGCCCCGGTGCTTCGGGCAGGGTGATTCAGCTCACCTTGCGGAAGCGCTCGTAGCGCTCTTCCAAATAGAGCTTCTTGGGCCGCAGTTCCTTCGCGCGAGGCAACTGGAGCGTCTTGCCCACGAAGCCCTTCAGCGCGTGCTCCAGTGTGGGGCCGTCCCGGGTGGCGAGCAGGCTGGGCGCCAGCTCGATGACGCCGTCGGGACGGAAGCCCATCAGGTTTGTGTCGAAGGCGCCGTGGTGGAGCCGGCAGAGCGCCAGTCCGTTGGAGACTTCCGCGTGGCCGCGTTCGTCGCGGTCCGGGAGGATGTGGGCGCCGTCCAGCAGCTCCTTGCGAGGAAACGCGCAGACGGCGCAGCGGTGTTCGTAGGCGTTCAGGACATGCTGACGGAAGGCCGCCTGATGCAGCCGCTTCTTGGCCTGCACCGTCGTGTATCTCCGCTCCAGGGGCAGCAGCTTCGCGTCCGCCACATAGCGCTGAGGCTGGAGCTGCTTCACGGTTTCAGGCTCGGACACCATGACATGGAAGGAGTGCGAGGCGAGGTCCACGTCGGAGATGTAGACGGGCCACAGGGGCCGATAGAAACCGGGCTCGATGCCGTAGAAGTAGATGAGCGGTGCGTCCAGTTGCTGCGCGCGCACGAGCCGGCGGTTGTCTCGCGCCTCCACGTCCGTGCCCTGGAACTTGTAGAGGAAGGCTCCGTCCGAGGCGATGTTGTCATCGTCGTACCGGGCGATGCGGGTTCCTCGCGGCACGGTGGTCTTGATGGACAGCGCGGTCTCCTGCATCTGCCGGGGCCAGAAGATGCCGCGCGTCCGGTTGGCGAACAGGTGCTGCTCGCCGTGGAGCTGGAAGCCGTCCGCGATGCGCTCCCACGACAGCACTTCACCGTGCCGCTCCACCAGCGCCTGCAAGGCATTGAAGGCCGCCAGTCGGATGGCCTGGTCGTTGTCGGAGGGCGTGGGCACGGGTCCACGACCAGGTTACCAGGCTCAGCCGCGCTCGAGCAGGGCTCCACCCGGACCGAAGCCCAGGGACAGGCACAGCACGCGGCGTCCCTTCACCTGGGGGGCTCGCCGCGCGGATTCGGCCGCCAGCTCCGCGTCGTTGAGCACGAGCACCGGGCCTCCCGTGTCAGGCAGGCCCGCGTGGGCGAGGATGTCCGGGACCAGGGAGGCCGTGCCCTCGAAGCCGTAGGTGCAACCTCCGGGCATCAGGGCCTCATCCAGCGGGCACGGCAATGCCAGACACAGCGCGTCCGGAGGCTCGCGGCTGTCCTCAGCGAGGAACGTCCGCAGCGCTCCCGCGATGAACGCCACCGTGTCCCGGATGTGGTGGCCGTCCGCCGGACGCGGCTGACCGATGAACAGCGGGGGCAGGGTGGAGAGGTTCCGTTCAACGACGCGCGTGGCGCCGGCACGCGCGAGCTTGATGCTCGTCTGGCCCACGTCCACGCAGAGCGGACTTCGCGCACCACTGGCTTCCAGCATGCGCAGCCCCGCGCGCACAGGAGCGAAGCGCGGTGACAGCGCGATGTGCACCGGGCAGCGCAGCGATGCCGTGGCATCCCTCAATGCGGCGGGAAAGCCGTCCAGCTCCGCCAGGCCTCCACTCAGGTACGCGGCATCCGGCGCATGCTTCTTCACCAGCAACGCGAGCGCCTCCGCCAGCGGAAGCATCATGCGGGCCGCGAGCGTGGCTCCGGGAACTCCCGCACGCCGGTCTTCCTCCACCCACGGGGAGCCCAGCAGCTCCCACAGCTCACGGCCGAACACGGGCAGGTTCCACACCTCCAGTGGTGTGATCCCCTCAGGGCGATGCCGGCGAGGACTCCACCTGGCGGCGCTCACGTCACCAGCCCTGCGATGCGTTCAGCCGCGGTCCTCGCGCCATCGTGCGCGCGGTAGGAGCGGGAGATCTCCGCCACGCGGTCGCGCATCGGCGACTCCGGTGCGAGCAGTTGCGCGATGGCCTCGCGGCACGACTCCATCGTGAGGGTCCTCGGGTCCCTCGCGAGCCCCGCTCCGGCCTTCTCCAGGAAGTGCGCCTGCACGGGCTGGTCGTTGCACACCGGGAGCAGCAGCATCGGCACTCCCGCCGTCATCGCCTCCATCACGGAGTTGGCGCCGCCGTGGGAGATGAACGCCGCCGCGCGCTCCAGCACCTGCCGCTGCGGCGTGTAGCGCACCGCCACCACGTCACCGGGCAGCGTGCTCGGGAAGTCCGTGTCCGCCAACTCGCCCGCGCACAACACCAGCGTCACTCCGAAGGGCTTCGCGGCCGCCGCGATGAGGCGGAACAGTTCTGGCTGATACGAAATCTGACTGCCGAAGGACACGTACAGCACCGGCTTTTCGCCCAGGCGCTCCCAGGGGAAGGGCACCTCGTCACCCCGGGCCTCCGGCGGAATGGAGGGCCCCACCAGCAGCGTGTCCGGGGGCACTCCCGCGTCCGGGCCCAGGAAGGCCTCGGTGGCGAAGATGACGTTGAGCCGGGGCGACAGGCACTCGCAGGTGCGGAAGCGCGCGTCGAAGCCGTGACGGCGGAACAGGGCCTGACGGTCGTCCTTCAGCGCCCGCACGTTGCGCAGCAGGGGAATCTCCGGCCTTGGCTCCAACAGCGTGAGCGCGGAGGACACGCCCGCCCAGGGAATGCCCTCCGTGTGCGCCGCGAGCACCGCCGCGTACTGCATCCCGTCCAGCGCCATCACGTCGGGACGGAAGGCGCGCACCACTTCGCGCACGGGCTCCAGGAGCGCGGGAGCCGCATCCAGCAACAGACCCCGGATCCACTTCCCCAGCGCCACGTCATCGAGCACCAGCTTCGCCAGCGCTTCGCCTCCCGTCTCGATGCCCGGCGGCGTGGCTTCGGCGTGCGGCAGGCGCAGCACCTCCACGCCCAGGGACTCGAGCTGCGGCGCGGGTTCGGGGATGCACAGCCATCCGACGGTGTGCCCCAGGCGGCGCAGCCATTGGGCCACGCCGACCATCGGGTTGAGGTGACCCTTCTCGGGAGACGTGGCGATGAGGACTCGGGACATTCAGGGGGGCGCCTTGGTGTGGGCCTGGAGCATGGCCAGGGACATGAGGCGCATCAACAACCGATCCATCGGTCCGGCCTGCGCGTCGTCGGGGGACAGGCGGACGTAGCGCTCCAGCAAGCCCAGCATCGCTTGCGTGTTGATGACCTGGAGGGAATCCAGCCGCGCGGGAGAGAGCCAGGCGCGATACAGCTCCAGCCAGCGCGCTCGCACCGGGCTGGAGAGCGCGGTGTGCCCATACCGGGGCGTCTTGCGCGCGAGGCGGACCTCGTCCGGCACCAGCGACCGCACCGCGTGCCGGAACAGCCACTTGCCGAACCCATCCCTTTGCAGCACGGACTCCGGCAGGGCCAGCGCCACCCGCGCGAAGCCTTCATCCAGGTACGGCGTGCGGACCGTGAGCCCATGGGCCCGGGCGCCTCGCAGCTCGGGCGGGAGGATGAGTTCGGCCAGCACCCACTTCGCGTACCGCAGCTCCTCGGACGGGAGCGCATCCTCCTGCGGCAGCTCCCACGGCGCGGGCAGCGAGGCGAGCACGGTCCCCAGGTTGTCCACAGGGGGACCGCGCGGGGCGTGATCGCTGTTCCGGCGCTCGGAAACAGTCCTCAAGTTGTCCACAGGTATGGAGTCCTCACGGCGTCCCACGGCTTGATCGGAACCGTCGTTTCCAGAGGGGAAATGCCCCGTGGATGGCTTTGATTCCTGATCGCCGTGCGGAGCCTCATCCAGGGGCCTCCCCGAGTTGTCCACAGCCCCCCGTGCCGCTCCGGGGGGCTCTTCATGATCGCGCGAGCCGGCTGGGAACGGCGCCCGCAAGTTGTCCACAGCCGCCATGGCTTCGAAGCCCAGGGCCCGCACGGCCAGCGTCCGGTCTTCATCCACGCGGGCCTTCGCGGAGGCGAGCGCGCCCGGGGTGCCCTGGAGCACTTCGTCCGCTCCCGCGCCGCTCAGGAGGACGGGGCCCGCGCCCTGCCGCCGGGCCTCCAGATAGAACACGTAGCTCGCCACGGCCCGGGCGTTGAGGATGGCCGTCTGGTTGGCGAGGACCGCGTGCTCGAACAGGTCCGGGAGCACGGTGTCAGGGATGAGCACGTCCACCAGCTCCGCGCCCGTCACCTTCGCCATCCGCCGCGCGTTGCTCCGCTCCACCGCGTCCGCGAAGTGCACGTCCATCGTCCACGCGCGCACCTTCCCCGGTGCATGCCGCGCGGCCATCGCGCACAGGGCCGCGCTGTCCACCCCGCCGCTCAGGCTCACCTCGTGCGTGCCCGCTTCGACATGCGCCCGCACGGTGTCGGACCAGGCGGCCAGCAGCCGCGCCGCGAGCCCTTCCTCATCCCGTGCCTCCGCCTCCCGGATGACTCGCGGCAGCGCCACGCCGATGGGCTCCGTGTCTGGCATCAGGTCCGCGTTGGACGCGCGGGCATGGAACAGCAGGTCGCTCACCGCCCGGGGAGACAGGCCACGCGCGGGAGACACCTTGGGAGGTCGGGTCGGCATGCGGTCCGCATCATAGGGAGCTGGGAGTCGCCAGCGGAAAGTCAGGGAGGGTGAGATAACCCTCCTGGACAGCGCGAACAGGGAAGGGCGGGACATGAGGACGGATGCGGTGGACGTCGTGTTGCGGGAGCGCTTCGGGCTGGAGTCCTTCCGGCCCGGACAGCGCGAGGTGCTCACGGAGCTGCTCAAGCCCCACGGCTCCGCGCTCGCGGTGTTCCCCACGGGCGGCGGCAAGTCGCTGTGCTACCAGCTCCCCGCGCTGCTGCTCGAAGGGCTCACGGTGGTGGTGTCACCGCTCATCGCGTTGATGAAGGATCAGATCGACGCGCTGGAGCGGCGGGGCATCCGCGCCGCGCGGTTGGACTCCTCCCTGTCGCTGGAGGAGTCGCGCGAAGTGACGGAGTCCCTGCGAGACGGAACGCTGAAGCTCCTCTACGTGGCCCCCGAGCGCTTCAACAACGAGCGCTTCATGGGGCTCCTGAGTGAGCTCCCCATCTCCCTCTTCGCGGTGGACGAAGCGCACTGCGTCTCCGAGTGGGGCCACAACTTCCGGCCGGACTACCTCAAGCTCGCGCAGGCGGCCCGCACGCTCCGGGCCGAGCGCATCCTGGCGCTCACCGCCACGGCCACGCCGCAAGTGGTGCACGACATCTGCGAGGGCTTCGGCATCCCGGAGTCGCAAGCGGTCGTCACCGGCTTCTACCGGAACAACCTCACGCTGGAGACCACGCCCACGGGGCCGGAGGCGCGCGATGCCCTGCTGGTGGAGCGGCTCAAGTCGCGCCCACCCGGCACCACCATCGTCTACGTCACGCTGCAGAAGACCGCGGAGCGCGTGGCGGCGCTCTTGAGCGCGGAGGGCCTGCCCGCCAGCGCCTACCACGCGGGCCTGGAGTCCGAGGATCGCGAGCGGGTGCAGGACGCGTGGACCCACTCCGCGAAGGGCATCGTCGTGGCGACCATCGCGTTCGGGATGGGCATCGACAAGGCGGACGTGCGCGCCGTGTATCACTACAACCTGCCCAAGGGCCTGGAGAGCTACAGCCAGGAGATCGGCCGCGCGGGCCGTGACGGCAAACCGTCCGTCGTGGAGTTGCTCGCGTGCCCGGACGACGTGCCCACGCTGGAGAACTTCGCGCTCGGGGACACGCCGCTGCCGGAGGCGCTGACCGCGCTGGTGAAGGAGTTGTTGTCCTCGGGGCCGGAGCTGCACCTGGACATGTACGCGCTGGGCAACCGCCATGACCTGCGGCCCCTGGTGCTGCGCACGGCGCTGACGTACCTGGAATTGGAGGGTGTGCTGCGCCAGGGCACGCCGTTCTACGCGGGCTACAAGGTGCAGCCGGCGGGCTCGGTGGAAGCGCTCGTGGGGAAGTTCCAGGGGGAGCGCGCGCGCTTCGTGAAGGAGTTGTTCGCGCACGCGAAGAAGGGACGCACCTGGTACACGTTCGACCCTTCCGAGGTGGCGAAAGCGTTGGACCAGCCGCGAGACCGGGTGGTGAAGGCAATCGACTACTTCCAGGAGCAGGGCTACGCGGAGGTGCAGGTGGCGGAGCCGCGTCAGCGCTACACGCGGCTGCGCGAGCGCGAGGACACGAAGGCGCTCGTGGCCCTGTTGCAGGAGCGCTTCCAGAAGCGAGAGGTCCAGGAGGTGTCGCGGGTGCGCGACGTGCTCCGGCTCGTCACGCACGATGGCTGCCAGAGCAACGCACTGGTGGCCCACTTCGGCGAGCAGCGCGAAGCTCCGTGCGGCCACTGCACCTTCTGCCGCACGGGCGTGGCGCGCGTGCTGCCGCCGCCGCATCCACGGCCGGACCTGCGCGCACAGCTGGACGTGGCCACGTTCAAGTCGCTCGTCGCGAAGCATCCGGAGGCGCTGGGCCATCCCAGGCAGGCGGCGCGCTTCCTCTGCGGCCTGAGCAGTCCCGCGCTCTCCAAGGCGAAGCTCACCGGGCACAAGCTCTTCGGCACCCTGGCGGAGTGGCCGTTCGCCCAGGTGCTGACGTTCTGTGAAGGGCGGTGAACGTTCAGCCGATCGCGGCCCGCAGGCTCGGTGAGAAAGGTGGCAGGGCGGCCTGGGCCCGTGTCTTGAGCGCCTGCCGGTCCCTGCCTGCGCCTTCCTGTAGCGCTCGACGGAAGGGGGAATAGGTGAGCGCCCAGAACCGCAGCTCACGCCCGTATTCCGAGTCGAGCCGCACCGCCTTCTGTTCATCGACCCCAAGCGTGGTCGCGAGGCCTCTCAGGACGTCGGCTTGCGGGAGGCCGCTGAAGGTGGCGGCCACGGTGTCCGAGGACTCCTGGCGGAGCGCCCTCGCGGTGAATGACTCCAGCTCCGTCACGTCCGGGAGCGCGGATTCGAGGCACGCCCTCGCGTTGACAAGGCCGGCGCCCCACGCGAGCTGGCTTTGAGGCCAGCTGTCACAGGTGGCGCGCAGCACGTGGCGGAAGACCTGCGCGAGCGTTGGCCCTCCCTGGTACTTCGCGAGCAGGTTGTCCCGGCCATGGTGCGCCAGCCAGAGCGCGGCGATTCCCGCGACAGTCGCGGTCGCATACGACGTTCCACTGCTCTGCCCGACCTTGTCGGCAGGCTGCGCCACCCAGACGTTCTCACCCGGGCCGGTGGCGTCGACCGCCTTGCCCCAGGCGGAGAAGGCCCAGGGTTGTGCGCTCGCGTTGCACGCGGCCATCGCGACGACTTCGTCATACGCGCCCGGCCAGACGACGATGGGGCCCGTGTAGTTGCCCGCGGCGGCGATGACGATGATGTTCTCACGCACCGCCTGCTGGATGATCCGGTGCAGTCCCGCGTTGGGCAGCCACCCGAGGCTGATGCTGATGACATGGACCCGCCGCTGGATGGCGAACCCGATGGAGTCGCGCAGCCGGTCGACGCCCACGTTGAACAGCACGGGCGAGGGGACGAAGAGCGTGGGCTTCGCGACGCGCAGCGGGACGACCTCGGCCTTCGGCGCGACTCCATTCACGAACAGCTCCGGTCCGTCCACGCTCGGTCCGTTGTACGGGCTCGACATGACGCTCGCGGTGCCGAGCCCATGGCCTCCGCCGGGATTCTCCGTCGTGGGGTCATCGTCGATGAAGTCCCAGCCAAGCCTTGGCGTGAAGTTCGGTCCCAGCTCGGGGCTGGGCAGGTAGCCGCTGTCCGGATGGCCGATGAGGATGCCCTCGCCCTGGCTCGCGCCGCCGGACAGCTTCCACGCCTCGTCCGCCTTCACGAAGCGCGGGCTCCAATCGCAATCGTTCTCGTTGAACGTCTCAGGCCCAGGCTCCGCGCTCTGCGCCTTGAGGAGCGTGGGCGCCGTGTCCGTGACGGAGGTGTGTTCCGCGTAGACCGCCTCGAAAGCCGGATCCGCATCCTCCACGCTCGGGTCCGCCTGGAGGCGGCGCGCCAGCTCCCACGCCTGCGCCGGTTCGACGGTGCCGGTAGGGAGGAGGTCGAACGAGCGGCCGGTGGGCTCGAACGGCACCGGGCGGATGATCCATGGCTCCGCCCCGACGAGCGCGGCCACGGTCTTCTCCAGGGTGGCCCGGTCGAAGCCCTCACGGAGGAGGACGTCGAGCGTGCGGAGCTTCGAGGACTCGAACTGCTCGGGCGGCGCCATGGGCGCACCTGTACCCCTGGGACTTCGTGGAGGGATACGGGCCTCCAGGGCGGTGGGTGTGTCGGTTAGACTCCCGCGCCGTGCGCTACGAGCTTCACGACAGCCGCGTCCTCACCTGGTCCCTGGAGACGCACGTCACCACGCACTGCAACCTGCGCTGTGCACAGTGTTGCCCGCTGTCGCCGCACCTGCCCGCGTGGGCCGTGTCCCCCCAGGCGCTGGCGGAGGACCTGCGCCGGCTCTCGCGCGTGCTCAAGCCCAACGTCTTCAAGCTGACCGGCGGTGAGCCCTTCCTCCATCCGGACCTGCCCGCCGTGCTGGACGTGGTGCGCGCCTCGGGCCTCACCGAACAGGTGTCCGTCACCACCAACGGCTTCCTCGCCCAGAGTGCCCCCGACGCCGTGTACGAACGGCTCGACCGGATGACCCTGTCGTTCTACACGTCCGCGCCCCTGCCCGAACGCTCCATCGCCCGCATCACCGAGCGCTGCGACCAGCACGGCGTCCACCTCACGGTGAAGGCCATCGACCGCTTCCAGCGCATCACCCCGGACGCACCACTCACGTCCGACGCGGAGGTGCGGGACGTCTTCGACAAGTGCTGGCTCAAGCAGCGCTGCCACCTGGTCCACCAGGGCCGCTTCTACACCTGCACCCGGCCGCCCCACGTCGCCACCGTCTTCGCCGCCGAGCATCCGCACCTGCCCGCGCTCGTCGAACATGACGGCGTGCCGCTCGACGACCCGGACCTGCTCACGCGCCTGCTGGCCTATTTGGAGCGCGACGTACCGCTCGCCACCTGCCGCCATTGCCTGGGCTCCAGCGGCCCCTGGGAACCCCACGCGCAGCTGCCGCGCGCTCGCGCCGCTTCCTGATCAGGGCGCCGGAACGCCCACGTCCGCCGACGGTGC
The DNA here is from genome assembly GCF_003611605.1 of Corallococcus sp. AB011P. Classification (NCBI taxonomy): domain Bacteria; kingdom Pseudomonadati; phylum Myxococcota; class Myxococcia; order Myxococcales; family Myxococcaceae; genus Corallococcus; species Corallococcus sp. AB011P. The sequence continues at coordinate 62,481 of NZ_RAVX01000010.1, read as the reverse complement.
GGGCAGCGGCAGCTCCACCGTGAAGACGGAGCCCTGGCCCAGGAGGCTCTCCACGCGCACCGTGCCGCCCATGGCCTCCACCAGCGTGCGGGTGATGTAGAGGCCCAGACCCAGGCCGCCGTAGTGCCGGTCACTCACCGCTCGCTCGAAGCGGCCGAAGAGGCGCGGCAGGGACTCCTCCGAGATGCCGATGCCCTGGTCCCGCACCGTCAGCGCCGCCTTGCCGTCACGCGTCTCCAGGCGGACCTGGATGGGGCGCCCCCGGCCGTACTTGATGGCGTTGTCCACCAGGTTCACCACCACCTGCTCCAGTCGCGGCCGGTCCCACACCCCCATCGTCACGGTGTCCGTGCACTCCAGCTGGAGCACGGAGCCGGAGCGCGCGGCGGGGCCCTCGTAGACGGCCACCACATCGCGCACCAGCTCCGCCAGGTCCATGGGCACGCACTCCAGAGACAGCCGCCCGGCCGCGATGCGCGACACGTCCAGCAGGTCGTTCACCAGCTCCGCCAGCTTCTTCATCTGCCGCGAGCCCACATCCAGGTAGCGCTCCACCAGCTCTCGCGGCACCGGGCCCGGGTGGCGCTCCATCTCGCGCCGCAGCGCCTGGAGCTTGAGGTTGAGCGGCGTGAGCGGCGTCTTCAGCTCATGGCTCGCGATGGACAGGAACTCGTCGCGCAGGCGCACCGCTTCGCGTGCCTCGCGGTACAGCCTCGCGTTCTCCATGGAGAGCGCGGCGCGGTTGGCCAGCTCCTGGAGGAAGGGCAGGTCCGCGGTCGTGTAGCGCCGGCCGGAGCGGTGCGTGGTGACGAAGCTGAGCAGCCCCAGCGAACGCTCCCCGGCCACCAGCGGCACCACCACCAGCGAGCGGACGCGCAGCTCCTTCAGCAGCGCGATGCGCTCGGGATCACTCGTGAACCGCGGCAGGAGGTCGTCGGTGAAGTTCTCGATGAAGAAGGGCTGCCCGTGATGAAGCGACCCGGGGCCGGCCATCTTGGGGAGGCCTGACACGTACGTCGTGCGGGACCGCAGCGGCTCCGCGAGCGACTCCGGCTCCGTGGCCGAGTGCTCCACCTCCATGCGCTGGAAGGTGCCGTCGTCCAACGCGCTGTCGATGAGGCACCAGTCCGCCAGCGTGGGGACCGCCAGGCGCACCACGTTGCGCAGCGTGGCCTTGTAGTCCAGCGACGTGGCCAGGAAGGAGCTGGCCCCGGCCAGCAGCCGCAGGTGCTCCTCGTTGTGCGACAGCTCTCGCGCCAGCCGCTCCGCCCGGGAGCGGGCCCGCACCACGTCCGTCACGTCGAAGCCGAAGCCCGCGATGCCGTCCACCTGCCCGTTCGTGTCGTGCGTGGGCGTGTACGTGACGTCGAAGATGTACTCCCGGAGGGTGCCATCCAGCTGGGGCAGCTTGAGGGACACCTCCCGGCCCACGAAGGGCTCTCCCGTCGTGTAGACGTGGTCGAGGATGCGGGCCACGCGCTCCGCTTCCTCCTTCGGCCCCACCTCGCGCGCGGGCAGGCCCAACAGCCTCGGAGGGTTGCCGAGCATCGCGGAGTTGAGGGGGTTGGACAGCTCGAAGACGTGCTGGGGCCCGCGGAAGATGACCAGGTGCGCGGGCGCGTGCATGAACAGTTCGTGCAGGCGCGCGCGTTCGTACTCGGCGGCGGCGCGGGAGGTGCGCTCGCGCTCCAGCAGGTCCGCGCGCTCCTCGTTGGCCCGGCGCAGGCGCACGTTGAGCAACGTGACGAACATCGACAGCGCGAGGAAGACGCTCAGCGCGATGAGGTTGCCGGGGTGGATCATCCAGTTCCCCAGGGGGGACAGGAAGAAGTAGTCCACCGTCACCAGCGAGAGGGCCGTCGCGAGCAGCCCCGGCCCCCAGCCTCCCCACCAGCCCGCGAACGCGACGGCGGCGAAGAAGGACAGGAACGGGGCGCTGGACATGTAGGGCCACAGCAGCCGCTGGGCGAAGTACGCCACCACGACGGCCGCCACCGCCAGCCCGTAGTTCAGCAACTCGGAGCCCCCCTCCTTGCGGAACGGCTCCGGCGCGCGCGGAGGCGGGGAGGAGGGAGGCACCGGCGGATACCGCGGGGCGGACGGAGCGGGCGCGGTCATGGATGCGCGGGGCGGACGGGCCTGGGGCCCGCCGTCAGCGTGTCTCCTTCCGGGCGTCGGTCTGGAGGAAGCCCTGCATGGCGGTGGGGTAGCGCTCGCCCGCGGCCACGCCCGGCGGCGCGATGGACTCGATGGCCGCCAGGTCCTCCTGTGTGAGCTTCACGTCCAGGGCACCCAGGTTGTCGTCCAGGTACTTGCGGCGCTTGGTGCCGGGGATGGGCACCACGTCCTCGCCGCGCGACAGCACCCAGGCGAGCGCGAGCTGCGCGGGCGTGCACCGCTTCTGGCTGGCGAGCCGGTCGATGTGCTCCACCAGCTTGAGGTTGCGCTGGAAGTTCTCCCCCTGGAAGCGGGGTGAGTGGCGGCGGTAGTCGTCTTCCGGCAGGTCCTCGAAGCGCTTGAACTGGCCGGTGAGGAAGCCGCGGCCCAGCGGGCTGTAGGGGACGAAGCCCACGCCCAGCTCGCGGCACGTCTGGAGCACGCCGTCCTCCGGGTCCCGGCTCCACAGCGAGTACTCCGACTGGAGCGCGGTGATGGGATGCACGGCGCACGCGCGGCGCAGCGTCTCCGAGTTCACCTCCGACAGCCCCAGGAAGCGCACCTTGCCGGCCTTCACCAGCTCCGCCATCGCGCCCACGGTGTCCTCGATGGGCGTCTTCGGGTCCACCCGGTGCAGGTAATAGAGGTCGATGACGTCCATTCCCAGGCGCTTCAGGCTCGCGTCGCACGCCTGCTTCACGTAGTCCGGCCGGCCGTTGACGCCGCGCGACTGGGGATTCGCCGGGTCGCGCACCAGGCCGAACTTCGTGGCCAGGACGATTTTCTGACGGTGGGGGCCCAGCACGCGGCCCACCAGCTCCTCGTTGCGGCCGGGCCCGTAGGCGTCCGCCGTGTCGAAGAAGGTGAGGCCCCGCTCCAGCGCGTGGAGCAGCGTGGCCTCCGACTCCGCGTCGTCGCGGCCCGCGTAGAAGTCCGACATGCCCATGCAGCCCAGGCCCAGCGCCGAAACGGTGAGGCCCTGCCTGCCCAGCTTCCGAGTCTCCATGTGTCCTCCGTGCGGGTGCACCCTCCCTGGGACAATCTTCACGCGAGGCGCGGGAATCCAGGGCAAACGACCAGGCGAAGGCCTGGCTCATCCCGGAAGCGGCAGCTCGCAACGGAAGGGGAGCGGCTTGGCGGCCGGTGCCAGCCCTTGCGTCCCGCGCGCCTCCACCACGGGCATCGTCCATCCCAGGTTGCGTAGCGCGGCGGTGAGCCGTTCGCACAGCGCCGCCACGCTGTCCTCGGGGGCACCTGAGAGCTCCAGCGTGAAGCGCTCCCGTGTCACCTGCGTCAGCCGGAACGCGCGCAGCGGGTGGTGCTTGAACACCCACGCCAGCGACCACGCGTCCAACGCGCGGCCAGAAGGCGTGTGGAACGCGCAGGCCCCGCGTCCGCCGAAGCCCGTCAGCGTCCAGCCGTGGAAGCCGCAGGAACATGCGTCGCGCCGCACGGTGCCCGTGTCCCCGGGCCGGTAGCGCAACAGCGGCAGCACGCTGGGGCGCAGCCGCGTCACCACCACCTCGTCCCCATCCGGCTCCAGCCAGACGTCCGGCGTGAGCACGTGGAAGCGGCCCCGGTTCGTGTCCTCCAGGCACTCCCACGCGAGCGGCCCCGTCTCCGTGGCGGCGTAGTAGTCGAGGACCGGCACGCCGCGCTCCTGCTTCCAGGCGTCGCGCAGCGCGTGCGGCAGGTGCTGCGCGGAGGTGAGCACCAGCAAGGGGGACGGCACCTCCGGATGCGCGAGCAGCCAGCGCAACCCCTCCGGGTCGGAGAAGACGACGGAGGCCTTCACCCGTTGCAGACGCGCCACCGCGTCGTCGCGCAGCACGGAGACGCGGTGCAGGGCGCCGTCATGGAACAGCGGCAGGCGCACCGAGTACTCCAGCCCGCCCGGCAGCGCATCCAGCAGCACCACGCGCGGACGCGGCGGGGGCAGGGTGTTGGTGTGCTCGGTGAAGAAGCGCAGCACGGCCCACATGAGCAGGCAGTCGCGCCGGTCGCGCAGCACGTTCACCGGGTCCCCGGTGGTGCCGGAGCTCTTCACCACCACGCACTCGTCGGACGCGGCGGGCAGCGTGGGCACGTCCTCCCAGTGGCGCGCGAGCGTGGCGCGGTCCAGCGCGGGGAAGTGCCGCAGGTCCTCCAGGCGCCGCAGGTCGCCCGGGTGCAGGCCCGACTCGCGCAGCACGCGCACGTAGTAGGGCGAGCCCCGGAGCGCTTCACGGAAGGCCGGCAGGCGCGCCTCCAGCTCCGCGCGGGCGGTGGCTTCGTCCACCGTGGCCGCGCCGCGCGCCAGGCCCGCCGCCACGTCCAGCGCCCACGGCAGGTGCGGGCGCTGCGTGTGGCTGTCGCGGCGGATCCGGGCCCTGGGCGCGACCCCGAGCGTCACTCGCGCCAGCCCCGGGCCTCTGCGTCCTTGCGTGCTGCCTCCTGGAGCATCTCCTGGCGCCGGTCCGCCTCCTTCTTGCGCGCCTCCTCCACCTTGCGCAGGTCCGTCACGGCCTGCCGGTAGTCCAGGTCCTTGAGGTGGCGCTTCGACTCGGCCTCCGTCTCGCCTTCGATGTCCGCGCCCAGGGCCGCCAGCCACTTGCGCAGGAACTCCTCCTGGCGGAAGGCGTTGGAGCGGATCATCTCCGCGGTGAGGGGATGCACCTCCTCGAAGAACTGCTGCAAGCGCGCCTGCGGGGTGCGGTCCGCGGTGAGGTAGAGCACCGTCTTCTTGCGCAGGTCGGACGACACCAGCACGTGCGCGAGCATGCCCACCTGCTCCTGGAACAGCGGGTTCTTCACCCGCTGCTCCAGCTTCGCCCACTCGGCTTGGGACGGGGGGCGCTGGCTGGCCAGACGGAAGGTGTCGCAGACGATGGCCACCGCCAGGTCATGCGGATACGGCGACACGATGGGCGTGGCCGCCAGCTGCTCACGGAGGTGGGGAATCGAAACGGCCATCATTTCTCCAACAGGGCATCGGCCAGTGCCGCGGCGGCACGGCCAAAGTCAGACATCCATTGCACGGTCGCCAGCCGGAAGCGCGGGCTTCCCAGCACCGGCGCCAGCACCTGCCGCGCGGGGGCGTCGTCCGGCAGCGCGAGGAAGGCCACCACGCGGCGCGACCGGTTCATCCCGCGGGCGAACCGCGGCAGCGCGCCCTCCTGCCGCATGTTGTACAGGAAGTCGCTGTCGGAGATGACGACGCGCAGCGCGTCCGGCCGCTCCTCGGACAGCTGCTCCATCACCTCCACCGGGAACCACGTCCCTCCACCGATGTAGTGGAAGAAGAAGTCGCGCGCCGTCTCCTCGTCGTACATCCACGGGGACACGATGGGGTTGTCCGCCGAATAGATGATGCCGCGCACCGTGGCGCCCTTGCGCAGCGCGGAGGCCGACAGCACCTGCGCGGCCAGCGTCATCGCGTTGAGGTCCTGCTGCGGGTTGGGCATGGAGCCGCTGGTGTCCAGGTAGATCTCCAGCGCGGGCACGCCCAGGTCGGACGGCGGTGGCAGGTCCGCCTCCAGCTCGCGGCGCAGCGGGGCCACGGCGGCCAGGTGACCCTGCGAAATCACCGTGAGCGTCCAGTCGATGGTGGACGGGTCGTCGCCGTACTCCCACGCCTCCGGAATCGTGCGCAGGTAGGGCTCTGGCTTCGAGGCCGAAGCGGGCAGCTTGAGGATGTACTGGTCCACGAGCCGCCGGTAGTACCGGGCCACCAGCGCGCGCCGCAGCCTGCCGCCGTCGTTGCCGGGCAGGTGCGCCGTCACGCGGCGGATGGTGTCCAGCGGGTCCGACTCCTTCGTGTCGTGCGAGTCGTCCAGCCAGCCGTTGGCGCGGGCCTCGTCCAGCGCGCCCTCCCACCGGCCGCCGGACTGCACCGCCGCGTCCAGGTCGCCTTCGTCCGGAGTGCCGAGGTCGCCGGCCAGCGGGATGCAGAAGCCCACTTCGGACGGCATGTCGATGAAGCGGATGAACGCGGCGCAGAAGTAGAGGAATTGCAGGCGCGGGTCGGGCAGCGCGTAGAACGTCTGCACGAACATGCGCGCCTGCGCGCGGAAGCCCGGGTAGGCCTCCTCCAGCTTCGGCAGCAGGGCCTCGGGCACCAGGTGTCCGGGCTCCCTGCGCCACAGCTCCTCGTAGATGGCCAGGTAGAAGCAGAACAGCGGGGACGGCCCGCCCGTGTCGCCGTCCTCCTTCTTCTTCTTGTTCTTCTTGCGCCCGTCGGGCGTGCGCAGGAAGCCCCGGTACACCTGACACAGCGCTTCCGCGTGGGTGCGCCCCACGAACTCGTTCACCTGGAGGTCGAAGAACAGGTTGGTGAGCGACTGGCCCAGGCCCGGGATGAGGCGCTGTTCCAGCACTCGCAGCTCCGCGTCCCACCCCAGCGTGTGGGGGAAGCGCACATGGTGGCCGATTTCATGGGCCAGCACGGCGGTGAGGCTGTCGCGCGCGCCCATGCGGACCAGCAGGTCGAAGTGGACGAACACCTGCCGGCGCACCAGGTCGATGTACGCGAGCGGTTCGTCCGGCGTGGCCTCGCCGGGCCGGAAGGGCTGGTGCGGTTCGGGCGGGCTCAGCTGCACGTGCACGTCCCACAGCGCCAGCGCGTCGCGCCAGCACCGCTCCACCTCCTCCGGGGTGAAGGCCGCGCCCGCGCTCATGCCGGCAGGATGACCGCCAGCCACTGGGACGTGTGCATCGTGGCCACCGCGCGCCACTCGTTGTGCTGGGTGCTGTACCAGTCCCCCGCACGAGGGTCGCGCTGCGCCAGCGAGGTGAGCGCCTTGGAGGGCTTGCCCGTCGCGGGCTCCAGCCGCTCGTTGCAGCCCATGGGCCCCAGCAGCATGGGCTTCTTCACCAGCCACACGCCCTGCGTGGCGGCGTCGCGTCCACCGGCGGCGGTGGCGCGGTGACGGTCGTGCACGCAGACGACGGCGGGCGCCAGGAAGTGCATCTCCCCGGGCATGAAGCGCGCGTCCTCCTGGGACAGGTCCACCCACTGCGCGGTGGACGTGTCGCCCAGCGCCTGGGACGGCGGCTCCATCGCCTCGTTGGCGATGGTGTGCAGGTGGCCCTCCAGGTCCTCCAGCGAGGACAGGTTCGCGCCCAGGCGGCAGAACAGCCGCTGCACCCACGGCGGCGCGGACTCCAGGTTCTCGCTGAGGTTCCACACGCGCGCGAGCGCCGGGGCCCGCTCCTCCTGACGCAGGTCTGGCAACAGGCGCGGCAGCAGGTCCCGCCACGCGAGCGTGAAGAAGTTCTCCCGCCCGGCGGACCCCGGATACATGTAGCCCAGCCCGATGCCCTCCGCGCCCAGGCGCATGTAGTTGCGCAGGAGCTCCTCTCCGGACGCGGCGTCACCGCTCGCGAGCCCCCGGCCCAAGCGGACCACCGGGCCGTTGAGGAACGCGCTCCACAGCGCGCGGTCCCAGCGCACGAACCGGCCGCGGGCTTCCTTCTCCAGGTCGTCGACGAACTCGCTCATGGCTGTTTCCCCTGACCGCCCGGGTTCTCCTTCAGCCACGTCGCGTAGTTGCGGTAGCGGCTGTAGAGGGACTTCAAGTGGATGAGGTCCTCGTACACCGGACCGGACAACTCCTGGCGGGTCATCAGGTCATTCATCAGCGCGGTGACGGTGGACAGGCGCTTCTCCGTGGTGCGCAGGTCCACGCCGGACAGGCCCAGGTCCAGTTCGGTGCGCAAAGCGGCGACCTTCTGGCGCACGGGCGCGTGCGTGCCGTAGCGGGCCATGGCCATGTCGAACATGTTGCGGATCCACGCCACGCGGTCCTGGAGCAGCAGCTTGTTGCCCTTCGCCTCGAAGAAGGGGCTGCGCGCGTTGGGGGTGAGCTTCTCGTGCAGCACCCAGGGGATGATCTGCCGGAAGTCCTCCAGCTCCGTCACGCGGTGGCCCCGGAAGAACGCGAGCGCCTTCGCGAAGTGGAGGATGGTCTGGTACGCGCGCACGCTGGTGCCGTTCTCCGTCTGCGTGCAGAGGTGCACCTTCTTGTCCAGCGGGCACTGCTCGTTGCACACGGCGGACACGGTCTGTCCCGCGAGCTTCAGCGTGTCCTTGTGCTTGAACTCGAAGCGCGGGGACGCCATGCGGCAGAAGTCCAGCTGGCCCAGGAAGAAGGCCACGCGCTCCAGCACGCCCTTGGGCACCTCCACGGCGAGGATGGAGTCGTAGGCCTTCTCCAACTCGCCGGGCGTGAAGACGATGTCCTTGGGGAGCAGCTCCTCCGGAGACTTGTCGGACTCGATGCGCTGGAGCAGCGTGTCCACGAAGCCGGAGTTGAAGGGCACGGCGCGCACGACGACGTCCAGGCGGTCCTTGAGCGCTTCGATGACCTGGAAGGTGCCGCCGCCCTGGTCGTCGTTGGCGGTGAGGAACCAGGACGAGCGGCCGGTGTAGATGTACTGGTCCATCATCTCCGCGTAGCCCTCGCCCAGGAGCGACAGCAGGGCGGACTGGGTCTTCGTGGGGATGCGGTTGTACTCGTCGATGATCTTCACGCGCTGGCCAATCCACTTGCGCCAACTGACCTTCACTGCGGACAGGTCCTCCGCCTTGAGCATGTCCGAGGGCAGGGGCGCGCCGAGCAGGTCCGCGATGGACAGCTGCGGGTGGCCGCGCTGGATGCCCCGGTGGACGTCCTCGCGGCCCATGCCGGAGAGCAGGGCCATGAGGATGGCGGAGGTTGTCTTTCCGCGGCCCGGGCCGCCCACGAGCAGGGCGCGGCGGCAGGTGAAGAGGGTGAGCAGCGGGATGAGGACGAAGGAGCTGTAGCTCATGTCCTCCGGGAGGTGGACCTCGTCCCCGGCGGTGTTCTTGAGGGCGGCGGTGCCGCCGAACTCGATGTCGTAGTAGGGGCAGATGACGGCGTTGTTGGTGATCCACCAATACGCCTGCCGCATCTTGTCGTGGAGGCTGCCGCCGTCGCGCTCGGAGAGGTGGACGCTGAGGCCCTTGTCCGCCGACGCACGCCCGGTGAGCAGGCGCGAGACCCAATCCTGGTTGGCCATGGAGGAGCGGGAGTGTAGCAGCGGGAGAGCGGGGGCGGGTGTGAGCTGGATGGGTGTACCCCCACCATCCAGGCTTCCGGAAGTGGGCGGCATGGACGGGATGCGCTAAGTGTCGGCGCATGCTCCGAGAGCTTCACCTTCAGGGGGTCGGCCCCGCGCCTCGCCTGGACGTCGAGTTCGCACCCCGGCTGAACGTCCTGACGGGTGACAACGGGTTGGGCAAGAGCTTCCTGCTCGATGTGGCGTGGTGGAGCCTGACCGGGACCTGGCCGGGTCTGCCCGCGTGGCCTCATCGCGGCGCTCGGCGTCGTCGGATTGACTGGACCCTGACGGGCAAGGCGCGGCGGGCATCGAACAAGACGAGCGACTTCGACCCGGAACGGCAGCTGTGGCCCTGGCCCGAAGGGCGGCCGAGCATGCCGGGCCTGACCGTCTATGCGCGCGTCGACGGAAGCTTCTCCGTCTGGGACCCCGCACGGAACTACTGGCACAAGACGTCGCGCGCGGATCCGGATGCGCCTCGAAGGCCGGACGCCTTCCACTTCTCGCCCCAGGACCTCTGGGATGGCCTGAAGTACGAGGGGACGACGGTCTGTAACGGGCTCGTCCGGGACTGGTTGACCTGGCAGTTGCAGGATGATGGTTCCGCGCAGTCACCGTTCCAGATGTTGAAGCGGGCGCTGGAACAGCTGTCCCCTCGCGACGAGCCCATCCGCCCCGGGCGGCCCATGCGGTTGGCCATCGAGGACGTCCAGAACTACCCGACCCTCGACATGCCGTACGGCACCATTCCAGTGGTGCATGCCTCCGCGGGAATGCGCCGCATCCTGGGCCTGGCCTACCTCGTCGTCTGGGCGTGGCATGAACATCTCCAGGCCTCGGAGTTCCTCGGGCAGGCGCCGGATCCCCGGTTCATCCTGTTGGTGGATGAAGTGGAGACCCACCTCCATCCGCTGTGGCAGCGCCGCATCGTCGGATCGCTCATCCAGGTCATCGACGGCCTCGCGAGCGAGACGTCCGTCCAGACGTTCCTGACGACCCACTCCCCGTTGGTGCTGGCCTCCCTGGAGCCATTCTTCGACGAGGAGCAGGATGCTCTCTTCCTCTTCCAGCTCGAAAAAGAGCAGGTGCGCCTGCGGCATCTCCCCTGGGCGAAGCAGGGAGATGCGAACGACTGGCTGACGTCGCCTGTCATGGGGCTGGCCCAGGCGCGTGCCTGGGAGGCTGAACGCGCGGTGGAAGCCGCCGAGGCCTACATGCGAGGCGAGCGTGAGGGTTTGGGCACGCTGAAGGAAATCGACGCTGAACTGCGACGCCTGCTCCCGGAGCAGGATCCGTTCTGGCCCCGGTGGGTCGTCGCTCGCGATGGGGGAGGCGGCCGTGATCCGGTGCGTTCCAGGAAGCGAGCCTGAGGACTTCGACTCGAGGGTGAGAACGCCCGGACGCGGGTGGCTGCGCCGCAATCCGGAGTCCCCCAGCCGGCCGCCCGCGTACTGGCGGCGTTGCAATGCTCAACTCGCGGAGGCCTTCTTCGAGCGCTGTGCCTACACCGCGATGTATCTGGGCGCGCCAGGGACCGTCGATCACTTCATCCCCCTCGATGAAGATCGGCGGCTCGCCTACGAATGGACCAACTTCCGGTACTCCGCCGGATGGCTCAACAGCCGTAAACAGGCGCTTGTCTCCGAGCGCCTGATGGATCCCTTCGAAATCGAGGATGGTTGGTTCGCGCTCCTACTCCCATCGCTTCAACTCCAGGTCACGGAACGCTGCCCGCCGCAACTGCGAGAGCGGGCGGTTGAGACGTTGCGCCTCCTGGGGCTGGACCACGATGAGCGGGTGGTCCGGTATCGGAGGCAGTGGCTGGAGGAGTACGAGCGGCGGCGTGTGACGCTGGACTATCTGGAGGACAAGGCTCCGCTCGTGGCCCGCGCGGTGCGTGAGTGGGAGTCGCGCGAAGGCCGGCAGTGGTCCGCGGGCAGCAGCCAGATGGACCTGGCTCGTGCGGAAGCGTCGCCTGCCCCGAGAAAGCGGGCGTCTCGGTCCGGGGTCAGAAAGAAGAAGTCATGATGCTGCCTCACCTGGAAGTGATTCACGGCACTGTCGAGGGGATTGACCCTGGCGTGTCGAACACGCCGACGATCCAGCTTGCCCCGCGGGAGGGCGCGACTCTCGCGGTGACCGCCACGGCGGAGCAGGTGGAGCAGGCCGCTCACCTGCGAGAGGTCTCCGCGATGGTCGTCATGGGACCCACCCCTCGGCTCGTCTGGATTCGCGAGCAGGGCGCCGACGTGCCGGTTCCAAGCGCGGAGGAGCGTGACGCGCACGCCCTGCGGAAGTGGAGTGAACTGCTGCGGAGGCTGGCCCAATGAGCGACGCGCAGCCGTATGACCGGTTCTGCGGCCTGACCCGGCTCCAGGAGCTGCAGGCCAAGGGCATCGCCGCGCATGGCGGCAGGGGAGGGGTCCGTGATGCCCTGGGCCCTGGCGCGACCCTGGGAGCGGCCTGGACCGCGGAGGAGTACAGCGCCCCGCCGGAAGCGGTCCCGGGGCTGATGTTCGCCGTCTACCTGCTCTTCTACATCGCGACGAAGCAGGTCTTCGTGGACGGGAACAAGCGCATCTCCTGGCTCGCCATGTGCGAGGCCCTGGCGTGCATGGGCCTGGAGGTGGACGCTACGATCGATGAAGCGGAGACGCTGGTGATGGCCATCTCCAACAACCAGTTCAAGGACGTCGAGCCGGTATACCTCTGGGTCGTCGAACACCTGCGCGAGCTTCGCGTCGGCGCTTGAGGTCGGCATAGGCCGTGGGCATGGCATCCCTTCGTGGTTGTTGCTCCCTGCTGGCCCTGGGCCTGCTTCTCACCAGCACGGCCTGCCGGCGTTCCGAGGAGGAACAGGAGGCCATCCGGAAGCGTATCGACGCGCGGGTCCATGTGGCCGCGAACCAGGTCTGGGAGGGGCAGCTGTCCCAGGCCCAGACGCAGCTCGCCGCCATCCTCAAGGAGGCGCCCCAGCATCCTGGCGCGCTGATGGTCCAGACCTGTCTGCAACTGGAGCAGGGCGCCGAGGATGAGGCAGCCCGGACCGCGAGCCGCTTCCTGGAGACGGGCCCCGACAAACCGGACGCCATCATGCTCGTGGCGCTCGTCGAGCAGCGGCGCCGGACGCCCAAGCCCGGGTGGACCAAGGCGCTGAGCCAGGCGTGGAAGATCGCGGGACGCCCTTCCTTCGAGGACACCCGCTGGTATCCGGAGGTCGTCATGGACGCGAAGGATGCCGTCTCCGACGTGTGGGCTCGGACCGAGTCCGTGGAGTCGCGCCTCGTTGCCGTCCTGGCGGATGGCAAGGCCTCGGAGGCCCAGCAGCAGTGGCTGGTGGAGCATGTGTCCGAGATGAAGGAGCTGGATCTGCTCCTCTCCGCCCACGAGTATTTCAGTCATGCCGACGGACTGTCCGCGGACCAACGGCGACAAGCGCGCGAGGTGGTGCGACTCAAGCTCGAGGCGCACGGCGCTGGGGCGAGCGAGTCCCGCATCCCGCTGCTCCTGTTGATGGCGGATGTCTCGAAAGAGACGCCGCTCACCCACGAGGACATCGTGGCGATGGATCGGATCGCCAGCTTGAAGCGCTATGGGAACGCTCCGCTGTCCCAGCTGTATGTGGATGCGGAGCGGCGCCTGGCGGCCACGGGCGCTTCCTCGCGAGCCGACAAGACCTTCATGGTGGCGGTCGCGAACCTGGTCGTGGATCCCTCCTCGGTGCTCACCCAACGGGCCGCGGCGACGAAGGACCGGCTCACCCCGGAGGACCAGGACCGACTGGGGAAGGCGTTGCTCACGTTGGGAGCGCGCATTCGGACAGGGGACACAGTGCTGGAGCGCTTCGTGGGCACGCGCATGATGGAGCAGGGCGCGGTCCTGGTGGGGAACGAGATGATGCGCGCCCAACTGGCCGAGGCCCTTGAGTCGATGCGCCCGGTCCTTCAATCCGCCCGGCAGATGCAGAGTGGAAGTTGGCCCCTGCCCACGCTCCAGCGCGAGTGGCTACAGGCCCAGGTCCAGAACGAGTGGGCTTTCTTGAGCAACATCGTCGCGCCTTGAGCACCCATCACCGGGCAAGCATCCGCCGGAGCCTGTCTGGAGACCCGCTAGGATGATGGGATGAAGCGGACTCCCTCGCGATTCCTGGCGTCGCTGTTCCTGGGCGGGTGGCTCTGTGCCTGCGCGTCCGTGCCGAAATCCTCCGCCACCCCGCGCGAACCTGTCGCCACGCGGCTCCAGCGGGCGGTGGACCACGCCTGGGCGAAGAAGCTGGACCTGGCACACGCGGAGATCGACGGAGTCCTGGAGGAGGAGCCGCTGTCCCGGTCGGCGTGGATCGTCCGGGCGTGTCTGTTCCTGGAGGCGGGAAAGCTGGATGCCGCGGCCCGCGCCGTGGAGCGCTTGCATGAGCTGGCGCCCGGGGACCCGGAGCCGCGCGTGCTCGCGGCCCTCATCGACCAGCGCCGTCTTCAGCCGAAGGGGAGCTGGCTGGATGCCATGCGGCAGGCGTGGTTCGACGCGGGACGTCCCAGCTTCCACCACCATGACGACCGCACGGAGCTCGTCCCGGAGATGCAGAACGTCGTCGCCATCGTCTGGGCACGGACCGAGGACGTGGAGGACCGGTTCATCGCCATGCTGACGGGCTCGGTGTCCGAGGCGCAGGAACAGTGGATGATGGACCACCTCTCCGGACTGCGGAACCCGGTCCTGAGGCTCGCCGCGTTCGAATACTTCCACCGGAGCATCGGCCCGCGTGTGGTGGCGCAGGCGCGCAAGCGGGGGCGGGACCTCCTGCGGCCGGAGATGGTGGCGCTGGCCTCCCGGTCGGACCATTCCGACCTGCCGCTGTTGCTGCTGTTGGGCGAGACCTCCGAGCAGGCGCCGCTCACGCAGGACGAACTGCGGGAGCTGGAGCGGATCGCGGAGCTGCCCCAATACCGGGCGACGCGCATGGCCGGGCTGGGCGATAGCGCCCAGTGGCGCCTGGAGTCGCAAGGGGTCCGCTATCCCGATTGGCCGTTCTACTGGGCGGCCATGGGGACGCGGCTCCTGCACGGTCCCAGGCAGCTGCTGTCACGGCTGGAGGTGACGAAGGAGCGGCTGACGCCCGAGGAGCGGCTCCGGCTAGGGCATGCGCTGTGGAAGCTGGGCGGACACTTCCGGGAGGGCTCCACGACCTGGGAGGTCTGGAAGGGCTCCGAGTTGATGGAGCAGGGCGCCCAGTTGAAGGGAGACGAAGCCGGGCGCGCGTGGGCGGCGGCGGAGGTCAAACGCGACGAGCACGCGGTCATGACCTTCGACCAGTTCCGGTTCGAGCTGTGGCCCCTCCCGACCTTCCAGCGCGAGTGGGTGGAAGCGAGCCTGTATGACGAACAGCGGCTCGCGGAATCGTTCCTCGCACCTTGAGCGCTTAGAGCGTCACCAGCCCCATCCGCGCCGCGCGCACCACCGCCTCCGTGCGGCGCTGCACGCCCAGCTTGGCCAGCACCGCGTTCACATGAAACTTGGCGGTGTGCTCGCTGATGGCCAGCCGGTCCGCGATGGCCTTGTTCGACAGGCCCTCCGCCAGCAGCCCCAGCACCTCGCGCTCGCGCGGCGTCAGCGTGTCCGGGCCCGGGGCTCCCGTGGGCGCCGTGCTCCTGGGGGCGGCGCGCACGTGGGACAGGCCCGGCTCGAACACCGTGAGGCCTCGCGCGACCGCGTGCAGCGCGGCGCCCAGCATCCCCGGCGCCACGTCGCGGAACAGCAGGCCCTTCGCGCCCGCGCCCAGTGCCAACTCCCCCGCCGCCTCGTCCGCCACCAGCGCCAGCACCGGCGCGCCCAGGTCCGGCGCCGCGCCTTCCTCCAGCCGCAGGCCCGTGTCCCAGAGCACCACGTCGGGCGGCTCACCCCGCGCTGCCTCCAGCTCCTCCTGTGTGCCCGCCGCCACCACCGTCCAGGCCTCCGCTTGGTCGCTCAGCGCCCGTGCGAGCGCACCCCGGGCCAGGGGGTCCTCCGACACGAGCGCGAGCCTGGGCGATGACGAGGGCGCATCCAACATGAGCCCCTCATCCCTAACCGCGCCCGCCGCGTTCGCCACACCGCACGGCGCAGGACGCCTTTGCTTCCCTCTGGGCCGCGCCCCTGTGAAGAATCGTGAAGTCCTCCCGGGAGGGGTACGCAATGACGGTTCGGACGACGCGGTGGTGGGTGGCGGGGCTGCTCTTCGTGGCGAGCGCCCAGGCCGCCACGTCCCCCTTCACGAAGCGCGGCGATGAAATCGTCAACCTCGTGCGCACCCGCTACGTCGACGCGGCGAAGGGCGCCGCCTGGGCCGATGCGCACCAGGGCTACGCCGCCGACGCGAAGGACGTGGAGGACTTCACCCGGCGCACGAACGCGGCGCTCGCGGAGCTGAAGACCTCCCACACGGCCTACTACCCGAAGGAGAGCCCCGGCCACGCGGAGGTGACCTCCATCTTCCAGACCTTCCTCAAGAAGGAGGACATCGCGGCCACCGGCATCGGCGTGGACGTGCGGGAGACTCCGGAAGGCTTCTTCGTCCGCCACGTCTTCGCGGACGGCCCCGGCGCGAAGGCGGGCCTCTTGCGCGGGGACCGGCTCGTCACCGTGGAGGGCAAGCCCTTCCACCCCTGGCACGCCTTCACGAACCGCGCGGGCAAGGCCACGCGCCTCACCGTGGAGCGCGTGAAGGGCGCCGCGCCCCTGTCACTCACCGTCACGCCCCGTCGCATGAACCCGCGCAAGGAATGGCTCGCGGTCCAGAAGGCCAGTGGGCAGGTCGTGGAGCGCCAGGGCCGCCGCGTCGCCTACCAACACGTCTATGCGTGCGCGGGCGACGAGTACCAGCAGGCCTTGGAGGAGGCGCTCCAGGACACCTTCGCGGACGCGGACGCGCTCGTCATCGACTTCCGCGACGGCTGGGGCGGATGCAGCCCGGCCTTCATCAACCTCTTCAACCCCCAGGTCTCCCTCCTCGTCAACACCGGCCGCGATGGCAAGATGCGTCCCTACGCGCTGTCCTGGCGCAAGCCGGTGGTGCTGCTCGTCAACGGCAACTCGCGCAGCGGCAAGGAGCTGGTGGCCTTCGCGATGAAGCGCCACCGGCTGGCGACGCTCGTGGGCGAGCGGACCGCGGGCGCGGTGCTGGCCGGCGGGCCGCAGGAGCTGTCCAACGGGGACCTGCTCTACCTCGCCGTCATGGACGTGACCGTGGACGGCGAGCGGCTGGAGGGCGTGGGTGTCCCCGTGGACGTGGCGGTCCCGGACGCGCTGCCGTACGCGGCCGGCGCGGATCCGCAGAGGGAGAAGGCGCTGGACGTGGCCGCCTCCCAGGTGAAGGGCTGAAGGCCTTCAGCGCAGCGTGACGCCGTGCCCCAGCGCGTCCGGGTCCAGGGTCAGCCGCGAGCCCTCGTACCGGCCGCCGCCCTGGAACGGGTGGTTCGCGATGAACAGCGGCGTGTCCAGGTCCGCGTAGCTGAAGCCGCCCAGCCCCGCCGCCAGGTGCGCGGACGCGGTCATCGCGAGCACGCTCTCCACCATGCCGCCCACCATCAGCTCCAGCCCCGCCGCTCGGGCGAGGCTCCACATCGTCACCGCGTCCACCATCCCGCACTTCATCGTCTTGATGTTGATGCCGTGGCACGCGTTCTCACGGATGAGCCGCAGCACGTCCTTCACCGAGCGCGCCGACTCGTCCGCGCACACGGAGACCCGCGAGCGGCGCGTCACCTCCGCGAGCCCCGCGACGTCGGCCACCGGCTGCTCGAACAGCGACAGCGGCACCTCCGCGCGCTCCAGCTCCTTGAGGAACGCCAGCGCCTCCGCCACGTCATAGCCCCCGTTCGCGTCCGCGATGAGCCGCGCCTTCGGGGCCTCCTGGTGGATGGCCACGAGCCGCGCCGCGTCCGCGTCCGGGTCCAGCGCGCCGACCTTCACCTTCACCGTGTCGATGCCCCGCCCCAGGATGGCTCGCGTCGACGCCACCGCGTGCGTCACGTCTCCGGCGGTGACCGTCATGTCGATGTCCAGCGACGTCCCCGCCCCGCCGAAGAAGGCGTACATCGGGATGCGGTGGTGCCGCGTGAGCGCGTCCAGGAGCGCGATCTCCACGCCACACCGCGCGGCCGGCGCCAGCGCCAGCGCATCCCCCAGCGCCTCCGACGCCGGCCGCCACTCCTGGGCGTCGCGGCCCACCAGCAGCTCGCGCACCGGCTCCAAGGAAGCGAGCGTGCTGACCTGCGTCTCTCCGCTTACCGCGGTGAAGGGCGCCGCCTCGCCCAACCCCACGGTGCCGTCCGCGAGCGTCACGCGCACGAGCACGTTCTCCGCCGCCAACTGCGCGCCGGTGGCGATGGCGAAGGGCTCCGTCAGGGACAGGTGCAGCGGTTCGAACGCGACGTGCGTGATGAGGGTAGGGCGCATGGGCAGGCACGAGTGTGGCCGACGTTCCGGTCCAGAGGGGAGTCTTTCCTTTCCTTCCGGCTTTCACTCTCACGTGTCTGTAATTCGAGAAGGTTAAGAAAGATACGAAGACTGGGGCTGGCTTGAGCCGCCGTGCGATTCGTGGCGACATGCGGGCTTCCCGGGGGTTGGGCGGTACCTGGGCCGCGAGGAGCCGGATGTCCGCGACCGATACGACCGTGGCCCTTCCGCTCCCGGATGCATTCCTGGCCGCGTTGGAAGAGGCCGAGCGCGAGCACCCCGAGGCGTGCATGGTGCTGCGCGCCGTGCGCTCGCCGGGCGGCGCCATCCTGGACTTCGAGTGGCTGTGGGCGAACCCCGCCGCGGCGCGTGCGCTGGGCCGGGGGCCGGAGTACCTGCGCGGCCGGCGCCTGGGCGAGGTGTCCGCGAAGGGGGGCATCGCCGGCCGCCTGGACCTGTTGCGCCAGGTGGTGGAGTCCGGCCGGCCGCACGCGGACCACTTCACCGAAGGGGAGGTGCTGCTGCAGGGCACGGCGGTGCCGCTGCGGGACGGGGTGCTGTTACGCCTCCGTGACATCACCAGCGCCCAGCGGGTGGAGGAGGGGCTGCGCGAGACGCTGGACTGGGTGCGCGACGTGCTGGAGAGCATGCCGGACGCCTTCTTCACCGTGGACACGGACTGGCGCCTCACCTACGTGAACCGCAACGCCGCCGCGCTCACCGGCCGCCCCCAGGAGGAGCTCTTCCGCCGCGTGCTATGGGAGGCGTGCCCGGAGCTGTGCGGCACCCCGTTCGAGCGCACGATGCGCGAGGTGGCCGCCGAGGAGAGCTACCGCCTCTTCGAGCTGCGCACCGGCAGGGACCGCTGGCACGAGGTGCACGCCTGGTCCAGCGGCCGCAACATCTCCACCTACGCGCGCGACATCACCGACAAGAAGCGCGTGCAGGCGGAGCGCGACGCGCTGCTCACCCGCGAGCACTCCGGCCGCCTGGAGGCGGAGGCCCTGGCCCAGCGCCGCACGCACGAGCTGATGGCCGCGCGCGAGCGGCTGGTGCAGTCGGAGAAGCTGGCCATGGCGGGCCAGCTGGCCGCGGGCGTGGGCCACGAAATCAACAACCCCCTGTCCTACGTCGCCGGCAACCTCCAGTTCGCGGTGGAGCAGCTCACGCCGCTCGCCCGTCGCCCGGAGCTCCAGGACGCGGTGGGCGAGGCGCTGGAGGCGCTGCGCGAGGCGAAGGAGGGCGCGGAGCGGATCCGCGTCATCGTGCGCGACCTGCAGACCTTCGCCCGCGCGGACGAGCTGCGCCTGGGGCCCGTGGACGTGCACACGGCGCTGGAGTTCGGCATCTCCATGGCGATGACCCACCTGCGAAGCCGCGCCCAGGTGGAGCGCCACTACGGCCAGGTGCCGCCCGCGCTGGCGCACGAGGCGCGCCTGGGGCAGGTGTTCCTCCACCTGCTCATCAACGCCGCGCACGCCATCCCCGCCGGCGCCTTCGACCGGCACAGCGTGACGCTCACCACCCGCCGCGAGGGCGCGTGGGTGCTGGCGGAGGTGTCCGACACCGGCCTGGGCATGACGCCGGAGGTGCTCCAGCGCGCCTTCGAGCCGTTCTTCACCACGCGCCCCGTGGGGGAGGGCAGCGGCCTGGGGCTGTCCATCTGCCTGGGGCTCGTGCGCAGCATGCACGGCGAATTGACGGCCACCAGCATCCCCGGCCTGGGCAGCACCTTCCAGGTGCGGCTGCCCGTCTCGGAGCCCATCGTGCACCCGGGCGTCCCCGCGGTGCGCACGGACGACGGGCCCTTGCGCAAGCGCGTGCTGGTGGTGGACGACGAGCCGCAGCTCACCTCGGTGCTCCGGCGCATCCTCGGCCGGCAGCATGACGTGGTGGTGGCGCACAGCGGCCGGGAGGCGCTGGCGCTGCTGGAGCAGGACGACGCCTTCGACCGCGTCTTCTGCGACCTGATGATGGCGGACCTCACCGGCATGGACGTGCACGCGGAGCTGTCGCGGCGCCGGCCGGAGCTCCTGTCGCGCTTCGTGTTCATGACGGGCGGCAGCTTCACGGAGCGCGCCCGCGCCTTCCTCCAGGCCGTGCCGCTGCCGCGCATCGAGAAGCCCTTCGAGCCGGGCCTCCTGCACTCGCTGGTGGAGTCCTCGCCGCCGCGCGCCGGTCAGCGCGGCGGCGAGAGTGGGGGCGCTACAGCTTCACCTCGTCGCGCTCCGGGCGGGTGATGAACGCGGTGCTCGGGTTCGCGGGGTCGGCCAGCCGCTTCAGCAGGCTGTCCATGCCGTTGGAGCGCGCGAAGGCCATCTCGTTCTTCGTCACGCCCACCAGCGTGAGCAGCTCCACCTGGCCGCTGGGCAGGGTGAAGTGGCTGGGGCGGTTGGCGTCCTTCACGAACACGAAGCCGGCGAGCTTCGTTTCACTGCCGGTGAGCGTGCCGTCCACCGGGTAGCGGTGGCCCATGGCGAACAGCCGCGCGCACACGAGGTTGTAGGCCATCATGTCCAGGAGGCGCAGCACCGGCCAGCGCTCCTCCTCGGGCGTGTGGATGACCATCTCGTAGCCCAGGCCGCTCCTGGCGTCGTCCGCCAGGTCCTCGCCGGGGGCCACCGTGAAGGGGTTGGACAGGCCGCTGGTCACGTAGGTCCAGTACGGGTGCTCCGGACTGGGAGGCGCCACGCGCACGCCCATGGGCAGCCAGTTCGGATCCATCTCCGTGCCCTGGGCCAGCTCGCTCTCCAGCCACCCCTCCAGCACGCCGGTGCCCTCCAGGAGGTCTACCTCCTCACGGATGGCGCCGAACAGCTTGGGGTACTCCACCTCGTCGCGGTCCGCCCAGCAGTCTTCGTACCACTGGATGAAGTCTTCCTCTGTCTCCGGGACTTTCATGAGGGCGGACTCTAGAGGTTCACCCCGATTTCACAACTTGAACCGAGCGCGGATGCCCACCGGCCGGTGGGCTGGCGGACAGACGTTCAGGTTTTCAGGTTCCGGTGGACCCTCTGGCTCCGGTTGACCCAGGGGTTCCCCACGGTTTGAGGCCGCAGATGCGCTCCGCCTCTTCCACGGCGGGTGCCAGCCGCGCGTGCTCCATGCGCAGGAAGCTCCGCACGGCCTTGTCCAGGCGTTTGTCGAAAATCAGGTGGGCGCTGTGCACGGCGGTGGGCTCGAAGCCGCGAGACACCTTGTGTTCGCCGCCGGCGCCGGGCTCGAAGACCTTGCGGCCCGAGCGGATGCAGTCGTCCACGGAGTGATACAGGCAGACGTTGAAGTGCAGGAAGGGGTGCTCCTCCGTGCAGCCCCAGTAGCGGCCGTAGAGCCGCTCCGGAGTGGCCAGGTTGAAGGCCCCGGCGATGACCTGCCCGTCCTTCACCGCCTCCACCATCTCCACGGCGTCGGGCAGGTCGCGGAAGACGCGCTCGAAGAAGCCCGGGGTGAGCTGCACCTGGCCCCAGGCGTGGCGCTCGCAGGTGGACGTGTAGAAGGTATAGGCGCGTTGGGCGTGCTCTTGCGTCAGGTCCGCGCCGCGCACGGTGCGCACCTGGATGCCCTGCGTGGCCGCGGCGGCGCGCTCGCGCTTGAGCTGGTTGCGGCGCTTGGAGTCGAAGCGGGCCAGGTAGTCTTCGTAGCCCTGGTAGCCCGGGTTCTTCCAATGGAACTGGAGGGTAATCCGGCGCGCGAGCCCGGCATCCTCCAGGAAGTCCGCCTCTTCATCCGTGGGGTAGAGCACGTGCACGCCGGAGCAGTCCTGCGCCTGCGCGGTCTCCACGGCGGCCTGGAGGAGCGCTCGGCGCAGAAGCGCGGCGTCTTCTCCGGGGGCGGTAAGGAAGCGCGGCACGGTGGCGGGGGACAGGGGGCCGCCCACGAGCAGCTTCGGGTAGTACTCCACGCCCAGCTGGGCGGCGGCGTTGGCCCAGCCGAAGTCGTAGATGTACTCGCCCATGCTGTGGAACTTGAGGTAGGCGGGCGCGGCGGCGACCAGCTTCTTGCCCCGCCACAGTGTCAGGTGGTGCGGGGCCCAGCCGGTGTCCTCGGTGGCGCTGCCGCTCTCCTCCATGGCGGACAGCCACGCGTGGCGCACGAAGGGGGGCGCGCCGTCGGCGACCAGGGCATCCCATTGGGCGGCCGGGACATCGCGGATGGCATCGAGAATGCGGACCTTGAGCGGGGTGTCGGCGGGCACGGGAGCAGTCTTAACGCGGGCCTGTTCCCTTCGCTCCCGTTCGTCCCGCTGGAGGGCATCCGGGCGAGGGGGCCCGGGGCCGCTCAGGAGGCCTTCTTGCGGGGCGGCGCCTTGGTCCGGGCGCTCATCACGCGGGCCACGTTGTCCTCGATCCAGGTGGTCAGCGCCTCCACGTGGACGGCCACCTCTTCGCCCAGGGGCGTGAGGCTGTAGTCCACGTGGGGGGGAATCACGGGGTGGGCTTCCCGGTGCACGAAGCCGTCCTGTTCCAGGGCCTGGAGCGTCTGGGCGAGCATCTTCTCGCTCACCCCGCCCACCTTGCGGCGCAGCTCGCTGAAGCGGTGGGTGCCTTCCTCCTTGAGCGCGACGAGCACCAGCACGCCCCACTGGCTGGTGACGTGCTCCAGGACGCCGCGCGAGGGACACGCCGCCGCGTACAGGTCCCCGCGCTGCTTCACCTTCTCCAGCAATGGACTGCCCTTGCTTGCCTTCATGATGGGACACTTACCATGAGGTGCGTACTTACGAAAAGTGAGTACCCCCGTTACGGTAAGCCCCAGTTCGATTTCGCGCCTGGAGCGCGGGAAGGAAAGGGCAAAAGCCATGTTCGTGGTCACGGGAGCGACGGGGAAGCTGGGCCAGTTCGTCGTGGAGGGGTTGCTGAAGAAGGTGCCGGCGGACCAGGTGGTGGTGGCGGTGCGTAATCCGGACAAGGCGAAGGCCTGGGCCGCGCGCGGCGTGCAGGTGCGCAAGGTGGACTACGACCGCCCGGAGACGCTGAACGGGGCGTTCGGGAAGGGGGACACGGTGCTGCTCATCTCCGCGAACGAGGTGGGGAAGCGCTTCCCGCAGCACTCGGTGGTGATTGAAGCGGCGAAGAAGGCGGGCGTGAAGTTGCTGGCCTACACGAGCATCCTGTTCGCGGACAAGAGCGGCCTGTCGCTGGCGGGGGAGCACAAGGCGACGGAGGAGGCCATCCGCGCGTCGGGCATCCCGTACGTGTTCCTGCGCAACGGCTGGTACGTGGAGAACTACACGGAGCACGTGGGGCCGGCGCTTCAGTACGGCGTGGTGCAGGGCAGCGCGAAGGAGGGCCGGGTGGCCACGGCGACGCGTCAGGAGTACGCGGACGCGGCGGTGGCGGTGCTGACGGGCACGGGCCACGAGAACCAGGTGTACGAGCTGGCGGGGGACGCGAGCTTCACGCTGCCGGAGTACGTGGCGGAGCTGTCGCGCCAGTCGGGCAAGCCGGTGAAGTACGTGGACCTGCCGGTGGCGGAGTTCTCCGCGGCGCTCCAGCAGGTGGGCGTGCCCAAGCCCTTCGCGGACACGCTGGCGGACGCGGACGCGGGCCTGTCGCGCGGGGAGCTGAACGACACGAGCCGCACGCTGAGCCGGCTCATTGGCCGGCCCACGGCGCCGTTCGGGAACGCCATTGGCGCGGCGCTGAAGCAGGGCTGAGTTTTGGGCGGCGCCCTCTGGCCCGCGAGGTCACCTCGCGGGTCAGGCTTCCTCGTCGGGTAGAAGCGTGCGGAGAAGTTCGTCGTCGGGCCCGAGCGGTTGCCAGCCGGGTGGTGGAGGATGGGCGAGGAGCGCATCGCCGGCCCGGTCCACGCGCTCCTTGTGCGTTTCTGGGGTGTAGGCGAACCACGTCCCGAGCCCCAGGGCCACCTCTCCTCGGCTTACGTCGTCCAGCGCCCCCGGCCAACCATTTGGGAACCTCTCGGCCAACTCGCGCACGAGGACGTCACGAACCAAACGCGTGACTTGCTTGCGTTGCTGCGCCTCGTACAGCAAGCCGCTTAGGACCTGCACGGCAGCAACGTCGCTGCCAAGCTCGTCGGCCAGCGCGTATAGCGGGACAGCAGGGCGTGCTTCGGCAAAAGCGATGAGGGAGTCAAAGCCCCGTTCACGAGCCCTCTCGTACAAGCGCGCCTTGATGTTGCCCCGCCAGGCTTCTCCGCCACTCATCGGCTTCTTCCGGAGGTGAAGCTCATCGGGATTCTGTAGTCCCGCATACGCATCGCGACTTCCTTCAAGATCTCATTCCGCATCAATTTTCGGCCGGCCTTCATCTCGGCTTTGAACAGTACCTCCATCATCATCCGGTTCCACTCACCGGGCCACATGCGCCCCAGCTTCCAGTTTCCCCCACCGTGAATCGCCTCGTGGTGGGCCTGCTCCAACCGGACGCAAAACTGGTCGATGTCCATGTCGTCCTTGAAGCCGCGCTGCTCGAACCACTCGCGGTGCTCTTGCGGCAGCACATGGTGCTTCGGAGCGTCCGCCATGCCCGCCCCCGCTCTGCCCGTCACCTGCATGCCGCGCACTTCCGGGCTGTCCCCCAGCGCGTCGCGTACACCCTTGGGCAGGTCCTGATGCGCCTGGGCCATCATGACCTGTCCACCCTGAATGAGGACGGCCGCGCTGACGGCGGGAACGGAGATGACGCCCGCCTGCACGAGCCTTCGCATCATCGCCACCCACTCGGCGGAGACCACCATCCGCGAGCCCACCATGACTCCACCCGAGCTCATCACGAGGCCCACGCCAAGCGTCGCCGGAGCCGAGGGCGGCACGCGTGGCAGGGACAGCCTCATCGTGGAAATCATGGTGACCATCTCCACCGCCTGCATCGCCGCGATGACCTGCCCGCCGAACTTCATGGTCGCGCGAGTCTCTCGCTGGAGCGTGTCGAACTCGCGGGTCAGCTTCCCCATCAACTCGGGCATCGCGGTCGTCGCCGCCTCCACGCGCTCCGGGTCCAGTGAAGCCAGGTCCGTCAGCGTGGGCTCCATCAGCCCCTGCACGCGATGCAGGTCCGTGAAGAGCTTCTCGACGCTGCACATCGGGCAATTGCGAAGCACGGCGTCCGCGAGGTGGAGGACGTCCACCCATGTGGCCAGCAGGAGTGTCCCGAATTGAGCCGCCTGGAGCTTCGGCCCTGTCAGACGCAGGAGGCCCAGCTCCATGTCCGTGTCGCCAACCTCCGAGGCCGCATCCGTCAACGCGGTGGCGCTCCCCAGCGCGTCATGAAGCCACGTCACCTGGTTGGAGCCCTGGTCGAGGTAACGCGTGAAGACGCCGGTGAGGCTCCAGCCCCAAGGGTCTGGAGGACGGGCCGCCAGCTTGGTGAACGCGGCCTCGACGCCGCGCAGGGAGCCTTTCACTTCGTCCGTGGCGTCGAGGACTGCCTGACGCGTCGATGCAGCGCTCCGGGCCCCGCCCCCAACAGCGCCCTTTCTGCTGCCGACTCCCACTGCTGTCACGTCGTCACGCGGCGGCTGGCGACGCAGGAGCCGC
Source organism: Corallococcus sp. AB011P (assembly GCF_003611605.1). Classification (NCBI taxonomy): domain Bacteria; kingdom Pseudomonadati; phylum Myxococcota; class Myxococcia; order Myxococcales; family Myxococcaceae; genus Corallococcus; species Corallococcus sp. AB011P. The sequence continues at coordinate 37,334 of NZ_RAVX01000010.1, read as the reverse complement.
TGCTCAGACCCGGAGAAGGCGCGTGGGACGGAGTCCCAGGCGCGCGGGGGCTCATCGTTCGGAACATCCTCCCACGCGGGCGAGCGGGCCTCACGCGGCGCGTAGCTCAAGCTTCGGCCACGCCCAGGCGCCTGCGACACGGAGGCGCATCCCGTGGCCATCAGCACCAGGGCCAGCAACAGGGCATCAGCGCGCATTGTCCACCCCTAAGCCCACTGACCTGAAAGCACCCGGACGCAGTGCCCCGTCAACGTTCGGGAACAGCCGCGTGCCGCCTGTGGCCACCAGTTGGATGAAGCCTTCCGCCACCTGCGCGCGGAAGGAACGCGAGCGGCGCCACCTCCAGCCGTGCCAGTGAGGACCAGGATCGGGAGGGTCCCTTGGGGACTGAAGCCCCGGAGTCAGGCGAAGCCGTCGCCGCTCCTCGCCTGGCAAGGTGCCCCAGCCACAGCACAGCCCACCAGCGGTTGCCCCTCACTCACGCCTTCTGACTGCACTCCGGTGCGGCGTGCAGAGCCCGGTCATAACCGCCAGGCCCGACACGTTGGCCGGGACCGGACGATGCGTGCCCCAGAAGGCATGGAGAGAGGCGAGGACACGGCGGCCATGGTGGGGCGCTCACCCTTTCAGCCAGAAGTAGGTGCTGGCGCTGGTGAGCGCCTTCTCCAGGAAGTCGCTGAAGGAGACGGCGAACTGGGCGAGCGTGGCGGGAGGAGATTTCGGCCAGCAGCCGTTGCATGTTCGTGGACGTCACCGGTGCATACGTGTCCGGTCCGGAAGATTGGCGTGGAACGGGCGGCTTGGGTAGGGTCCAGGTTCGATGCGTAACGTCCTACCTGGCTGGTTCGTTGTCCTGTTCGCCCTCGTGGCCACACCTGCCCTGGCGGGGCCGAGAGAGAGGGCTCAGGTCCGGACCCTGGTGCTGTCGGAGCACCCGGACGACGCGGCTCATCGCATCCACGTGGCGGGGCAGATCGTCACGGTGCTCCGGTTCGAGCAACCCTGCGACCCTCTGAAGACGAAGCTGCTCGGGTGGGAGGGACGCTTCGAGCCGCTGGTGGTCGCGGGGAAGCGCGTGGTGATTGAACCCCTCCGCGCCCTCGGGCCGGATGAGAGCGTTCCCCTGCTCGTGACGCTCGCGGATGGGACCGCGATGTCGTTCCTGCTGCGGCCGCCTTTCACGGAGGAGGGCGGCTGGACGGATCAGCAGGTAGACGTCTTCAAGGACCGGGAGAGCTATCAGGCCCTGGTCTCCGTCCTGACACGCACGCTCAGGGCGAAGAGCGAGTTGGAAGAGGAGAACGCGCGGCTGCGTGAAGAGGAGACCTCCGCGGACCACGCCTTGGCGGCGCTGCTGGTGTCGGGAGCGGGGGCGCAAACGCCGTTCAAGCGGCAGCACACGTGGCGTGGATATGACGTGGATGCCCAGATCTCGATGACGGTCTATTCGGGTAAGGGCAAGGCGGCGGTCATGCTCAGCGTGATGAATCAGAGTGAGAGTCGGACCTGGCACTTGTCCCAGACGAAGCTCTTCGCGTCATCCAGTCGCTCGCCGAGGACCGTGGCCATCCGGGCTCAACGCGAGTCGATCGCCGCAGGCCAGAAAGGTGCCATCGCGTTCGTGGTGGACCGCAGTGCATTCCTCAACCCAGAGGGAAAGTTCGAGGAGCTGGCGCTGGAGGTCTACCAGCACGATGGGCGCCTCCAGGCCTCTGTGCGGCTGGACCCCCAATTGGTGCGTGAGTAAGAGCCGGGCAATGGTCTCCAGGAAGCTCGAACGCGTGTGTTGCCTTGCCTTGTCGGTACTGGCCTCGGGATGCGCGGGCTCGACAATGGGACGGGTGTCGCTTCGATCTGATGGGACTCCAGGACCCGAGCGGTGCTCGGAAGAAGCGCTTGAAGCGATGCGCTATCTGCGTCTGGCGGTGGGAGCCGGCGCGCTCGTCGAGTTCGATGTGAACCAGGGCGACGCCGAACCCACCACGCTGTACGAGGGCCGGGTCGAGAGCATGCTGTTGAGTGACCTGGGGCCGCTGGACTCGCCCACTCGGCTCTATGGCTACGTGTGGACAAGCGGGCCGCAGGTGGTCATCCGCTACTACGAGGCGCGCCCCCCGGATTCGGCGGCGCGGGTTCCCATCTGTGCGGTGGTTCGCATGGCCCAGGGACAGATGCTGAAGTTGTCCGGCTCTCTCCCGGGAACCGCCGTCATCAAGTACTCACGAGGCGGCGTCTTTATCGTGGACAAGTTCCTCTAAGGTCCACGGGATGGCTTCCAGGACGTTTGAGTTCGCGTGCGGTCTCTTCTGCATGGCCCTGATCACGGGTTGCGCTGGTACCGCGACAGGGAAGGTGAGTCTGCGGTCCGACGGAACTCCTGGGCCCGAGAAATGCCCGGAAGAGGCGCTCAAGGCAATGCGCTATCTGCGATTGGGCGTGGGGGACGGTGCGACCGTCGAATTCGATGTGAACCAGATGCATGGCCGGTCCATCACGTTGCACGAAGGGAGTGTCGAGAGTGTGTTGAACGACGACCTGGGGACGCTGGAGGCACCGGCGCGTCTCTATGGATATGTCTGGACGAGCGGACCCCAGGCAGTCATCCGCTATTTCGAGGCACTTCCACCGGGTGCATCACAGCGGGTGCCCATCTGTGCGGTGGCGCGGACGGCCAAGGGACAGATGAGGAAGCTCCCTGGCTCAGCCCCCGGAACCGCCGTCCTTGAGTTCTCCGGCGGGGGCGTCTTCATCGTGGACGAGTTCCTCTAAGTCGTCGGACAGGAGTCCGGTTCCCGGGGATGAGAAAGCGAGAGACCTGCTGGGCCTCCCCGGCGGCTGCGCTTCGCTCAAACTTGTCCGACAGTCGGACAGGTTTGGGACCGCACCGGGCCGGGAGGTGTAGAGCAGGGGGGCCGGGGGCTTGGAATGCTCCCTGCTACAATCAACACGGAGGCAGCCATGATCGTCATCACGGGAGCCACGGGCCGGTTGGGCCGCTTCGTCATCGAGGGCCTGTTGAAGCAGGTCCCCGCGAACCAGGTCGCGGTCGCGGTGCGCAATCCGGACAAGGCCTCGGAGTGGGCCGCGCGTGGCGTGCAGGTACGTAAGGCGGACTACAGCCGCCCGGAGACGTGGGACGGCGTGTGCTCCAGCGGGGATACGGTCCTGCTCATCTCCTCCAGTGAGGTGGGCCAGCGGCGCAAGCAGCATCAGACCGTGGTGGACGCGGCGAAGAAGGCCGGCGTGAAGCTGCTGGCCTACACGAGCATCCTGCACGCGGACACGTCGCGGATGATTCTGGCAGGCGAGCACCTGTTCACGGAGGAGGCCATCCGCGCGTCAGGGCTTCCGTTCGTGTTCCTGCGGCACGGCTGGTACCTGGAGAACTACACGGAGGCCGCGAAGCGCACGCTGGATCAGGGCGTGCTCCGGGGCTGCGCGAAGGACGGCCGCGTCGCTCCTGCCACCCGCCAGGACTACGCGGACGCCGCTGTCGCCGTGCTCACCGGCACGGGCCATGAGAACCAGGTGTATGAGCTCGCGAGCGACACCGGCTTCACGCTGGAGGAGTACGCAGCGGAGCTGTCACGCCAGTCCGGCAGGACGGTGCCCTATCAGGACCTGCCGCCCGCGGAGTTCGCCGCCGCGCTCATGCAGGCGGGGCTGCCCAAGGGCTACGCCGACGTGCTGGCGAACTCGGACGAAGGCATCGCCCGAGGCGACCTGAATGATACGAGCCGCACGCTGAGCCGTCTCATCGGCCGGCCCACCACGACGCTGGCCGCGGCGCTCCAGTTGGCCTGAGAAACACCACGGGGGAGCAGTCCCTGACGGACGGCTCCCCCTCGTTGCTTCACGTCTGTGCCGAAACTCAGGCCGCCTGCGCTCCGGCGCCACCCTGGCGGGCCACTTCACGCGGCTCCGGGTACACGGCGCGCTGGGGCGTGGTGATGCGGATGACGCCCAGCTTGGACAGCACGCGCATCACCTGCCACGTGGGGTCGATTTCGAAGGCTCGCGCCGCGAAGTTCGGGCTGCTGCCGTACTTGTGGTGGTTGTTCTGGAACAGCTCACCCATGCACAGCACGTCCACCGGCAGCGTGTTGCGCGACTTGTCCGCGCCCTTGAAGTTCCGGTATCCGTACTTGTGCCCGCACCAGTTCACGATGGCGCCGTGCACCGGCCCCATCACGAAGTGCACCGGCAACAGCAGGAACATCCAGGGCGACGTCGCGAACGTCGCGTAGAACGCCGTGTACAGCGCCACCCAGCCCAGCACCGCGAACCAGGACTGGCCCAGCGTCTCGTCCACGAGCTTCCACTCCGGATAGCCACCCTCGAAGCGCGGCTCCGGCTGGATCTTCCGCGTCAGGATGCCTGTGTAGCGCTCCTTCGTGTGCCACATCATCCGCATCACGTCCTTGAAGTAGTGCGGCGAGTGCGGGTCGTTCTCCGTGTCCGAATACGCGTGGTGCTCGCGGTGCAGGATGGCGTAGGCGCGCGGCGACAGGTACGACGAGCCCTGCACCAGGTAGGTGAGCAGGTGCATCACCTTCTCCGTGCGCGGCCCCATGCTGTACATGCGGTGCGCCGCGTAACGGTGCTGGAAGAAGCTCTGGAAGAAGACGCAGAGCAGCCAGTGACTGATGAAGAAGATGATGATGGCCATGACTCTCCCGTGATGACAGACACAGGGCTAACACCCCCCCTGTCACGGCAATGTCAGCGCTCCCCACGTCACCGGCACCGACCTGACCCCACCGTCCCGTCCCGGACGCACGCCATTGAGCGTCCCATTCCGCTGCCTGTCCGCTGGTGGATAAGGCCCGGTGCGGCCACCCATTCGCCCCCGTCCCTCGTGTCGCACCGCGACGTTGCGGGCCGTCCCGAGGGAGGGCAGAAGGGCACGCGGCGCGTCACCCCGGGCTTCACTCCCCTTGCGCCCAGGAGCCTCCACCGTGGATCGGGCAACCCTCGTCGGACTGGACAAGCAGCACGTCTGGCACCCCTACACCGCCATGGAGCAGTACATCGCGAAGACGGACCCCCTGGTCATCGTCCGCGCGGAGGGCGTCTGGCTCCATGACGCGGACGGACGGCGCTACCTGGACGCCAACGGCTCGTGGTGGGTGTCCACCCTGGGACACCGCCACCCGCGCCTCGTGCACGCACTCACCGAGCAACTGGGCAGCCTGGCCCACGTCTCGCTCGCGGGCATCACCCACGGCCCCGCGGCCCTGCTGGGCGCGGAGCTGACCGCGCTGGCCCCGGGCGCGGACCGGGCGGACGTGCCCTCGGAGCAGAAGCTGTCGCGCGTCTTCTATTCGGACAACGGCAGCACCGCGGTGGAGGTGGCCATCAAGATGGCCGCGCAGTACTGGGCGCAGAACGGCCGCCCCCGCCGCACCCGCTTCATCACCCTGACCGGCGCCTTCCACGGCGAGACGATTGGCGCCACCAGCGTGGGTGGCGTGCACGAGTTCCGCGACGTGTTCGGCCCGCTCCTCTTCGACGTGGTGCACGTGCCGTCCCCCGCTGAACCCGACGGCCACGCGCGCGCCCTGGCTCAGGTGAAGGCCGCGCTCTCGGCGGATCCGGACGGCATCGCCGGTGTCATCCTGGAGCCCGTGCTCCAGGGCGCGGCGGGCATGTGGATGTCGTCGCCGGACTTCGTGCGCGAGGTGCGCGAGGCCACCCGCGCGGTGGACACCTTCCTCATCGCCGACGAGGTCTTCACCGGCATGGGCCGCACCGGCGCTCGCTTCGCGGTGGACCTGGCTGGCGTGGTGCCGGACCTCCTGTGCCTGGCCAAGGCGCTCAGCGGGGGCATGCTGCCCTTCGCCGCCACGCTCGCGTCGGAGCGCATCTTCCAGGGCTTCCTGGGGGCGAAGGACCGGGCGCTGTATTACGGGCACTCGTATTGCGGCAACCCGCTGGGCGCGGCCGTGGCGCGCGAGGTGCTGGCCGTGTACCGCGACGAGGACGTGCTGGGGCAGGTGCAGCGCAAGGCGCCGCGCGTGAAGGCCGCCTTCGAGCGCATGGCCGCCACCCTCCCCGGGCTCGTGCGCCCGCGCGCGGTGGGCATGGTGGGCGCGGTGGACCTGGGCGGCGGAGGCTACTTCGCGGACAGCGGCTGGCGTGTCTACGAGGCCGCTCGCCGCCGTGGCCTGTACCTGCGCCCCATGGGCAACACCGTCTACATCGCGCCCGCGCTCAACATCCCGGACGCGGACCTGGACCTGCTGCTTCAGGGCGTGGAGGACAGCCTGCGCGAGGTGGCGGCGGGCTGAGCCGTCCCTCCCGGGGGGCGGAGTGGCGGAGCGCTGCGTCCGTACCCGCCCACCAGCGCGTGCCGGGCAGCCCCCTCCTGCCCTCTGGTGCTGCGAGGCCGTCACCGTGCGCATCCGTTGAGTCAGGCGCCGTGCCGGTGCCGGCTCTTGAGGAGGGAACCGCCGTGACACTCGAAACCCACCGTCCGCAGACAGGCCCCGGCCTGCCCGCCGGGCTGACGCCGGACAGCGTGGAGCTGTTCCGGGCACAGCTGCGCGGCGCGCTCATCCAGCCGGGCGACGCCGACTACGCGGAGGCGTGCCAGCTGTACAACGCGATGATCCACAAGCGCCCGGCCATGGTGGCCCGGTGCGCGGACGTGGCGGATGTCATCGCCGCGGTGGCCCTGGCCCGCGAGCGCAAGCTGCCCCTGGCCGTGCGCGGCGGCGGCCACAACGGCGGCGGATTGGGGCTGGTGGATGACGGACTGGTCATCGACCTGTCTCGCATGCGCGGCGTGCGCGTGGACCCCGAGGCCCGCACGGTGCGCGTCTCCGGCGGCGCCGTCTGGGGGGACGTGGACCACGCCACCCATGCCTTCGGGCTCGCGGTGCCCTCCGGCATCATCTCCACCACGGGCGTGGCCGGGCTCACGCTGGGCGGCGGCCTGGGGCACCTCACGCGCCGCTTCGGGCTCACCATCGACAACCTGCTCGCCGTGGACATGGTGCTCGCGGACGGCCGCTTCGTCACCGCGAACGAGGAGAGGCACCCGGACCTGTTCTGGGCGGTGCGCGGCGGAGGCGGCAACTTCGGCGTGGTGACGTCGTTCCTCTTCCGCGCCAACCCCGTGGACATCGTCATCGGTGGCCCCACGCTCTGGCCCCTGGACCGCGCGGCGGAGGTGATGCGCTGGTATCGCGAGTTCCTCCCGGCCGCGCCGGAGGACCTCACCGGCTTCTTCGCCTTCATCACCGTGCCGCCCGCGCCGCCCTTCCCGGAGGAGCTCCACCTCCAGAAGATGTGCGGCGTGGTGTGGTGCTACACGGGCGACCCCGCGCGCGCGGACGAGCTGTTCAAGCCCGTGCTGGCGCTCAAGCCCGCGCTGCACGGCGTGATGCCCATGCCGTTCCCCATGCTCCAGACCGCCTTCGACGCGCTCTATCCGCCGGGGCACCAGTGGTACTGGCGCGCGGACTTCGTGCGCGAAATCCCGGACGCGGCCATCGAGCGCCACGTGTCCTTCGCGGAGCGCCTGCCGTCCATGCAATCCACCATGCACCTGTACCCCATCGACGGGGCGGCGCACCGCGTGGGCCCGCATGACACGGCCTTCCGCTTCCGCGACGCGCGCTGGTCGGAGGTCATCGTCGGGGTGGACCCGTCACCGGAGCGGGCGGCGGACATCTCCACCTGGGCGAAGGAGTACTGGAACGCGCTGCACCCGTACTCGGCGGGCGGCGCCTACGTGAACTTCATGATGGAGGAGGGCCAGGAGCGCGTGCAGGCCACCTACGGCGACAACTACGCGCGGCTGGTGGAGGTGAAGCGGGCCTACGACCCGCAGAACCTCTTCCACGTGAACCAGAACATCCTGCCCGGCCCGGTGAAGCCCCCGAGCGTCGCGCACTGAAGGCGCGTGCTTCAGGCCTGGGCGCGCGGGGGGAGCGGCAGGTCTATGATGAAGGTAGCGCCCTGTCCGGCGGCGCTCTTCAGGACCAGCTTGCCGTGGTGGCCCTGGACGATCTGCTGGGCGATGAAGAGGCCCAGCCCCAGGCCGTGCACGGAGCGGGGCGGGCCGCCGCGCTCGAAGCGCTCGAAGACGCGGTCCTGGTGCTCCTGCGGGATGCCCGGGCCGCCGTCCGACACGTAGAGGATGAGCCGGTCGCCGTGCTTCCTGAGTCCGATGCCGAGCGCCGTGCCCGGCGCGTACTTGATGGCGTTGGACACCAGGTTCGTCAGCACCTGCTGCATGCGCGAGCGGTCCCACCACACGCGCAGGTTCAGCTCCGCCCGCAGCTGCAGGATGCAGCCGGCCTGCTCCATCTGTTCGCGGAAGGTGTCGAGGACCTCGTGGACCAGCTCCATCGGGTCGCTCTCCTCCATGTGGAAGTCCAGCTTGCCCGCGCGGATGCGTGAGACGTCCAGCAGCTCGTCCACCAGCCGCGACATCCGCTCCACCTGCCGCAGCGCGGAGTCCATCGCCGACGTGAGCTTCTCCGGGGAGGGCGGATCGCCGCGCTTGGGGGACAGGCGCCGGCGCGTCATCTCCAGGTGCAGGAGCAGCGCGGTGACGGGCGTCTTCAGCTCGTGCGAAGCCACGCCCAGGAAGCTGTCGCGCGCGGCGACCGCGTGCTGGAGGTCGCGCGTGAGGGCCTCCAGTTGCTGGCGCGCGTGGGTCCGCTCGCTGACCTCCTGCACCGCGACGAGCAGCCCCTGGATGCGGCCCCCGCCGTCGTGCTGGGGGTGGATGTCCACGTCCAGCAGCAGCTCCTTGAGGCCGCCCTGGCCGTCCGGCTGGCGCGCCGGGACCTCGCGGCCCACGAAGGGCTCACCGGTGCGGTAGACGCGCTCCAGGTGCTGGAGCAGCACGCCGTGGCCCCCTTCCGGCTGGGCGTCGCGCGCGGGCTTGCCCAGCATGTCCCGGCCCATCAGGTTCGCGAACATGGGGTTGATGACCGAGAAGACGAGGTCCGAGCCCATCATCACGCACATGGCCGCGGGGGCCTGCATGAAGAAGTCGGACAGCTGCTGCCGGGCCCGCCCCAGTTGGAGCTGGCTGTCCACGCGCGCCAGCAGCTCGCGCGCGGAGAAGGGCTTCACCAGGTAGTCGTCCGCGCCGGCCTGGAGCCCCTCGATGCGGGCCTCCTCGCCCGCGCGCGCCGACAGCATGATGAAGGGGATGCCGCGCGTGCGCGCGTCGCCGCGCAGCTTGTGGAGCAGCCCGAAGCCGTCCAGCCGGGGCATCATCACGTCGCTGAGGATGAGGTCCGGCTTCAGCTCGAGCGCCGCCTCGAAGGCCGCCTCGCCGTCCGCCACCGCGCGCACGGTCCAGTGGGCCGACAGCAGGCCGCTCACGTACGCGCGCATGTCCGCGTTGTCGTCCGCGACGAGGATGCGCCCGCGTCCCATGGGCAGCGCGAACCCCGCGCCCGTGTTTCCCAGCACGGTGGTTTCGACGGGAGCCCTCATCGGCTCGGCACCCGGTGGCGGGAGGGATTCCGGCGCATCCGGCAGCCAGCGCAGGGCCTCCTCGCTGAATGCGGACCCCAGCTTGCCCGCGTGCGGAGTCCCTTCGTCCTCCTGGACCTGTTCGGCGGGCAGGTGCGCGCGGCCCAGCGGCAGCTCCACGAAGAAGGTGCTGCCCTCGCCCTCCACGCTGTGCACGCCCAACGTGCCGCCGTGCAGCTTCACCAGCTCCTGGATGAGCGCCAGGCCAATGCCAGTGCCCTCATGCGTGCGCCCGCGTGAGGACTCCACGCGGTGGAAGCGCTCGAACACGCGCGGCAGCTCCGCCTCCGGGATGCCGGTGCCGGTGTCCCGCACGCTGAGCCGCACCCGCGACCCCTCGCGCTGAAGCCGCACGGTGACGCCGCCGTGGAGCGTGAACTTGAACGCGTTGGAGAGCAGGTTGAGGACAACCTTCTCCCACATGTCCCGGTCCACGTAGACGGGCTCGCCCACGTCCTGCGTGTCCACGGTGTACTGGAGCCCCGCCTTCTCCATGGCGGAGCGGAAGACGCTGGCCAGGTCCTCGGTGAGCCGCGCCAGGTCCGTGGGGTGGAAGCTCGCCTTCACCCGGCCCGCCTCGATGCGCGAGAAGTCCAGCAGCGAGTTGACCAGCTTCAGCAGGCGCAGCGCGTTGCGGTGGGTGAGCTCCTGGCGCGCGCGCTGCGATGGCGGCAGGGGCGCGGACGCGTCCGCGAGCGACTCCTCCAGCGGACCCAGGATGAGCGTGAGCGGCGTGCGGAACTCGTGCGACACGTTGGAGAAGAACGCCGTCTTCGCCCGGTCGATGGCCGCCAGTGCCTCCGCGCGCTGGGCCTCCGCCTCGTAGGTGCGCACGCTGACGACGGCGTTGGTGACCGTGGCCTGGAGCTGCTCGTAGAAGTTGCGGTAGGCATCATCCATGGCGCGGCGGGGGCTCACGCCGGCCACCAGGTAGCCGAAGGGCTCCGCCATGCCGGCCGGGTGGATGGGCAGCACGCGCGCATGCGTCGGCGGCTCCTCGTACGGCCCCAGCAGCAGGTCCGCGTCCAGCGGCGCGCGCGGCACGTCCACCGAGTCCGCGCCCGCGGAGGCGAAGGGCCACGGCCCGTCCAGCCCCGCCTCCACCGGGCTCCACGCGGTGCCCGGGGGCAGGCCCATGCCGCCCACCCACTGGACGAGGGGCGTCGCTTCGTCGCGGCGGTAGAAGAGGAGGAAGGGCACGTCGAGCGCGGCGTCCTGCTGCAACCGCGGCAGCGCGGCGCCGATGTCCTCCACCGTCTTCACCTTGCCCAGGAGGGCGGACAGCTCGCGCAGCGTCTGCGTGCGCCGCGCGCTGAGCATCTTCTCCGTCACCTCCGTGATGGGGTGGAAGAGTCCGCCCACGCCTCCGGACTCGTCGCGGATGGGGCTGAAGGAGAAGGTCATGAAGGCCTCCTCCAGGTAGCCGTACCGGTCCAGGAACATGCGCTGGTTCTCGATGTAGGAACCCATGCCCGTGCCCGCCTTCTCGAACACGGGGCCCACCGCCGCCAGCGCCGTGGCCCAGCAGTCGCGGAAGGGCTGGCCCATGGACTCCGGGTGCTTCGCGCCGCAGATGGGCCGGTAGCTGTCGTTGTAGAGCTGCACGCGCTCCGGCCCCCACGCGATGAGGATGGGGAAGGTGGAGGACAGGCACAGGCTGACCGTCGTGCGCAGGCTCTGCGGCCAGGTCTCCACCGGCCCGAGCGGCGTCCTCGACCAGTCCATGGAGCGGATCAACCGCCCCATCTCACCGCCGCCGGACAGCCAGTCCATTCCCCCTTCCGTGGACGACACCGCCGTGGAACCGGCCTGGAAGGGACTGGGGGGAGTCATGAGGCCTCGGATGTTCGTCCAGGGGAAGCGTCCGGTTGATAGCGGATTCGCGCGGCGCGTGCCGGGGCATCAAGAGCGAGTGTGAGCTTGCTTGCTTCGGCCCCGGGTGGGGTGGCAGGGACCGCCGCTCGCGGGTTTCAGGGGGATGGGCGGGGCTGTCGCTTCTCTCGGGCATGCCGCACGGCGAGCACGACGAGCAGCGCGGCCACGCCGGCCAGCACGACGAAGTGCTCCACGCGGCCCACGCCCTTCGCCACGCGGTCCACGCTCGCGGAGCCCAGGTAGCCCAGCGTCACCACCAGGGGCGAGCTCAGGCACAGCGCCAGCCCGTCCCAGAGAAGGAAGCGGCGAAAGGGCATGCCCTCCGCGGCGGCCATGGCGAACACCGGCACGCGCAGCACGGACATGAACCGGCCCACGAAGACGACGCGGGAGCCGTGCTTCGCGTACAGCCCCTGGATGCGCTCGCGGCGCTCGGGTGGGAACAGGCGGCGGGTGCGCCGGTGCGTGTAGAGCGCCTGCCCCAGCCGCCGCGCCGTGAAGAAGAGCACGGTGTCCCCGCACAGCACGCCCGCGAAGCACAGCGCGATGGCGGCCGGCAGCGGCATCGCGCCCCGGTGCGAGAGCACGCCCGCCGCCAGCTGCACCAGGTCCTCCGGGAACGGCAGCCCCAACCCTCCCGCCACCAGCACGAGGAAGAGCAGCGGGCCCGAGCCGTGCGTCAACAGGAGCTGGAGGGGCGAGTCGGTCATCGGGGCTCGGCCCGTCAGGGCTCTGGGAGCACGGCCGCGGCGCGGCGCTCCTGGCGGAAGAGGAGGACCTCCCGGACGATGATCTGCACGGTGGCCGCCACGGGCACGGCCACCACCGCGCCCACGATGCCCGCCAGCTCCACGCAGAAGAGGACCGCGAGCAGGGTGACGAGCGGGTTGACGTGCACGGTGCGCTTGAACACGAGCGGCGCCATCACGTTGCCCTCCAGCTGGCCGTAGAGGAGGAAGTAGATGAACACCGCCAGCGCCTTCCACAGGCCGCCGGTGGCCAGCGTGAGCAGCGTGATGATGCCGCCCGCGATGATGGGGCCCGCGTAGGGCACCAGGCTGGAGAAGCCGCTGGCCACGCCCAGGGGCAGGTAGAAGGGCATGCCCAGCACCGCCAGCATGGTGGTGGTGAGCGTGGCGTTGATGGCGCAGATGAGGGTGATGCCGGACAGGTAGCCGCCCGTCGCGGTGTACACGTTGCGCAGCACGCGCACGTAGCGCATCCGGTGGTCGGGGCGGGCCAGGTCCAGCAGGCGCTTGAGCACGCCGCCGCCGAACACCAGCATGAACACCACCAGGAAGAAGACGGTGATGACGCCGCCCAGGAGGCCCACCACGCCGCCAATGGCGCTCATCAGGAGCTCGGGCAGCGGCCCGGCGAGCGCGGGCGTGGCCTCCTCCAGCCGCTCGTTCCAACCCAGGCTGTGCAGCCGCTGGTTGAGCGCGCGCAGGATGCCGGTGCCGCGCATCTGCTTCCACAGGTGCGGCCACTGCGTCACCAGCGCGTCCACCTGCTCCACCAGGTCCGGAATCACCAGCAGGCCCAGCGCGACGAGGGCCACGAACAGCCCGAACAGCACCAAGGCAATGGCCAGCCACCGCTTGAGGCCGCGCTTCTCCAGCCGCGACACGCCGTGCTCCAGCGACAGCGCGATGAGCGCCGCCATGCCGGTGAGCGTGAGCGCCACGCGTGTCTTGGCGATGAGCACCACCAGGGCCATCACACCCAGCACCACGAAGCACACGGTGAACACCGTGCGGGGCGACACCTGGGACTTCAGCTGCGGCGGGACGACGGGCGCGGACACCGGTGAGGCTCCCCAGGACAGGCCACCGGCTTCGGGCCCCATGTCCTGCGGATGCGTCATCCCGCGCCCGGCGGCAACCACTGTCGTCCTCCAAGTGTGCGCGCCGGGGCCGGGCCTCGCCCAAGCGTCCTGCGGGTGACACCCGGCACGGCGAACGGGCTCCGCCGGACGCAATCACCGGCCGCGTGGTTCGTCACCCCGGCAGCCCCGAAACGCCCGGGTTGGCCGCCAGGCCGTCCGTCCCCCCGAGCACGGTTGCGCGTCCGCCACGCGACGGCGCCGCGCTCGGGCGTCGTGCACCTGACGCGCCGGTACGTCGCGGAAAAAGGGGACAGCACGGTTTGCCGGGCCCGAGCGTCAGACGGGGATGGGAACCTTCGTGGGAAGGGACTTTCGCGGGCCGGGAGAGGACACCATGAAAAAGATGGGTGAGCAGGAGCTGGAAGGGGTGCGGCGGGAGGCCCTGGAGACCGAGGCCCGGTGGCGCGGGCTGGCGACGAAGCTGGCGGAGCTGGGCGGCGAGGAGATGGACGCGCAGCTGCTGGTGACGTTCCGGAGCGCGCGGGACGCGGGCGCGGTGCCGCCGGACGCGGGCTTCTTCCTGGTGGCGCACATCCTCACGGCGATGGCGGACGAGGCCATCGCGGAGGATCCGCGTGTGCGGATGCGGGCTCGCGAGCTGGACGCGATGGAGCGCGACTACGGCCTCACCGGCGAGGGCTGGCCGGAGGGGGAGCTTCCGCCGGAGGACTGGGAGGCGCTGTGCGTGGAGTACGAGCGGGCCTGTGACGAGGCGCGCGCCGCGTTCTTCCGCGCGTACGGCGAGGAGGAGATGGCGCGGCTGTACCTGGACCAGCGCGTGACGTTCCACCACCGCTTCGAGAGCGGGCGGCGCTTCTTCCACGGGCTGCCCATGTTGCCCACGCAGCTGCACTGAGCGGGAGGTCCGCTACACTCCGCCCCCTGTGTTTTCCGGAAGGCGGCGGATGCGAGCGGCAAGCCTGGCTGTGGCGGTGGGGTGTTGGGTGTGGGGCGCGCTGGCGTCCGGGGCGGTGCCCGCGCCCGCGCCCGTGCGGGTGGAGGCCAGCGCGACGTACGACGCGCTCCAGCGGATGGTGCGCATCCGCGAGGTGTCGCTGTCGCCGGACGGCAAGCGGGTGGCCTGGGTGGAGTCGGTGCCGGGGACCGCGGAGGCCGCGAGGCTCCAGGTGCGGGAGCTGGCGCATCCGGAGCGGGCGCCGGTGCGCGTCACCGCGTCGAAGGACGGCGCGCCGTGCGCTGAAGGGGCGCTGTCGTGGAGTCCGGACGGCCGGCAGCTCGCGTTCCTCTCCACGGCGGGCGAGGGACGGGCGAAACAGCTCTACGTGGCGGACGCGTCCGGGGCGGGCGGGCCCGCGCGCAGGCTCACCACGGTGAAGGGCGTGCTGGCGGCGCCGAAGTGGTCGCCGGACGGGAAGTCCGTGGGGCTGCTCGTCATCGAGGGCGCGGAGGACGCGCTGGGGCCCCGCGGGCCCGCGGCGCGGGAGACGGGCGTGGTGCAGACGTCCCCGCCGGTGAAGCGCTTCGCGGTGGTGACGGTGGAGGACGCGCGGCTGCGGCCGGTGTCGCCCGCGGCCCTGTTCATCCATGAGTACGCGTGGAGTCCGGACGGCGCCCGGGTGGCGGTGACGGCGTCGAAGCCGCCGGGGGATGCGAACTGGTGGAGCGCGAGGGTGTACGCGGTGGAGGCGGGGACGGGGGAGACGTCGCTCTTGCACACGCCCCAGTGGCAGGTGGCGGAGCCCGCGTGGAGTCCGGATGGCCGGCAGCTCGCGTTCATCGAAGGCCTGATGAGCGACGAGGGCAACACGGGCGGGGACGTGCTCGTGGTGTCGGTGCCGGAGCGGCTGGCGGCGAAGGTGCGGTTCGGTGAGAAGGCGGAGCTGCCCGCGAAGGTGCCGCCCGCGCGGAACGTGACGGAAGGACTGAAGGCGACGGCCACGGATCTCTTCTGGCCCACGGCGGAGCGGCTGGTGTTCGTGGCGCAGGCGCAGGGCGAGGCCGCGCTGATGGCGGTGGCGCCGGGTGGCGGAGAAGTGAAGACGTTGTGGAAGGGCCCGGAGCGCGTGACGGTGTCGCTGGGGAGGGACGGCGTGACGAGCGCGGTGGTGCGCGACTCCATCACCCATGCGCCGGAGCTGTGGACGGGGCGGGTGGGGGCGTGGAAGCAGGTGACGCACCTCAACACGGACGTGCGCGTGACGGTGGGCGACGTGCGCAGCGTGACGTGGACGCGCGACGGGCAGTCCGTGCAGGGCTGGCTGGTGTTGCCGGTGCAGGACGCATCCGGACGCAAGGCGCCCATGGTGACGGTGGTGCACGGAGGGCCGGCGGCGGGAGTGCTGGCGGGGTTCAGTCCGCAGACGGCGTTGTTCACGGCGAGGGGCTACGCGGTGTTCATGCCGAACCCGCGAGGCAGCTACGGCCAGGGTGCAGCGTTCGTGCAGGCGAACCGCCGCGACTTCGGCTTCGGGGACTTCAACGACGTGCTGGCGGGGCTGGACGCGGTGCTGGCGTCAGCGCCGGTGGATCCAGCGAGGCAGGGCATCACGGGGTGGAGCTACGGCGGCTTCCTGACGATGTGGGCGGTGACGCGGACGCAGCGCTTCCAGGCGGCGGTGGCGGGCGCGGGCATCGCGAACTGGCAGAGCTACTACGGCACGAACCACATCGACTCATGGATGCTGCCGTACTTCGGAGCGTCGGTGTACGACGAGCCGGAGGTGTACACGCGCTCCTCGCCCATCAACGGGGTGAAGCAGGTGAAGGCGCCCACGCTGGTGCTGCACGGTGAAAGGGACCTGGAGGTGCCCGCGTCGCAGGGCTACGAGTTCCACAAGGCGCTGAAGACGCTGGGCGTGAAGACCCAGTTGGTCATCTACGCGGATGAAGGCCACAGCCTGCGCAAGCCCGAGCACCAGAAGGACCGGCTGCTGCGCACGCTGGACTGGTTCGACGCGAACCTGCCGGCGGTGACGGAGTCGAAGCCGAAGGTGCGGGCACCGGCGCGCTAAGCCTTCGGACACCAAGGCCAGTCCCACTGGATGAGAAGGTAAGGCCCCAGAGGGGCCACCCTGTCAGCGCGAATCGCGAAAACCTGTCCGACAGTCGGACAGGTTCGGAGCGCCACGGCAGGGGGCCGCAGCTCCGCCCGAGCGGCACGAACCTGTCCGACAGTCGAACAGGTCTGGAAGGCCCTTTGGCTGGGGCTACCGTTCCGCCCGAGCAGCACGAACCTGTCCGACAGTCGGACAGGTTGGAAGGACCGTGGCTGGGAGGGGCCCTGTTCCACCTGGACATCGGAAACCTGTCCGACAGTCGGACAGGTTTTGACTCAGCCTCAGGCGGGAGGTGGGTAGGGGGGATTTCGGGGAACAGGTCAGGGACTGTGGAGGCCGGATTCGGCGGGGCCACGAGAGAGGTGAGCACGTGGTTGCGCCACTGACCGTTGATCAATTTTGTCGATATTGACGGTTAAGCCTCGAATGGGCGGCTTTTTGAGCCCCGTATCTCCAATATCGACAAAATTGATGGAGAGTCAGGGGCCGCTGCGGAGGCCGGGCTCGGCGGGGGCCACGAGCGAATTGAGCACCTGGTCGCGCCACTGGCCGTTGATGAGGAGGAAGTCGCGGGCGTAGCCCTCGGGGATGAATCCGAGGCGGCGGAGGACGGCGGCGCTGCGCAGGTTCTCTGGCAGGTGGCTGGCCTGGAGCCGGTGCAGGCCCATGGCGCTGAAGGCGAAGTCGCAGAAGGCGCGGAGGGCTTCGGTCATGAGGCCCTTGCCCTCGTGGCGGTGATCCAGGCCGTAGCCCAGGTCCGCGGCCTGGAGCGGTCCCCGGCGGATGTGGGCGAGCGTGGCGTTGCCGATGACGGGCGCGAGCGCGAGCGGCTGGCCCTTGGGGAGGAGGAAGACACGAAGGGACACGTCGTGGCGGAAATCCTCGCGGTCCTGGGCCAGCCGCGTGCGCCAGTAGGCCATGGAGAAGAAGGTCGCCGGGCGCGCCGGGGACACCGGGCCCAGGTGGTCCTTGTTGGCCACGTGGTACGCCAGCACCCGCTCCGCCGCGTCGGGCGGCAGCAGCATCAGGTGCAGGCGCTCGGTGGTGAGCAGGACGGGCGACTTGTCGATCATGGCGGAGGCTGACTTCATCTCTGCATCAAGGCTAGCGACGGCAGGGGCGTGAATCAGGCCGGGCCGTTACCGCTCATGACGGCGTCTTCGTGGAGCTTCTTGAAGGTCTCGTTGCGGTTCGTGGAACGCACGAGTGCGTCCAGTTCCGTCGGGCCGATGGCGACGACCAGGTGGTCGTCTTTCCGGAAGGTAGCGGAGCGGGTGTGGAACCCTTCGGTGAAGCCTCCGGCCGCGACGAAGAAGCCGAGGCGGCAGCGTCCTCCTCGGTTCCAGAGCTTGTCGCGGAAGATGACCAGCTCGCCCGGGCCGACGTGCTTCGACCAGTTCTTGCACTCGACCAGGATGTAGGAGCTGCTCTCGCGGGCCCAGAACGGATCCTGGGATTCGTTGCGGATGACGATGTCGATCTCTTCGTCCGCGCTGGTCCGGTTGGTGCTCGTGTTCATCAGGCCCGGCACGGTCTTGAACAGGAGGACCAGGAGTTCTTCCAGCAGGCGGCCCTTGCGGTTGCCGTTGGTTTCGGACCGGCAGGCGGCCCACAGGTCCTGGATCTCCTTCTCCCGCTGGGCATGGGTGAGCGAGGCGAGGCGGCGCTCCCGCACGGCTTCAGAGGCGTTGCGCACCTTGATGCGCAACATCATGGGCAGGGTGGGAACCTTCTCCAGGTAGTCGTAGGCGCCGTCCTTGAAGGCCCGTTCAATCATCTTCGCGTCGGCATACGCGGTCGCGACGATGACCTTGGCGCCCGTGGGGACGATCTCCGAGATGAGATCGATGCCGGAGTCGCCTCCGGAGGAACCCTGGAGGCGCTGGTCGAGCACGACGACGTCCCAGGCGAATTCCTGGATGCGGGCCTGGGCGGTCTTCCGGTCTGGGGCCCATTCGACGCGGTAGCCCTCGGGGACGAGGATGTCCTGGTAGGTCTCGAAGAAGGGCCGCTCGTCATCGACGACCAGTACGGTGCCTGGAGAAGTCATCGTGGAGTCCTCTCTGCCACAGGCAGGCGCATCCGGAAACGGGCACCGCTATCGGGTTTGTCCACGCAGGCGACCTTGCCGTGCAGCTCAATCTCGATGACTTCCTTGACCAGGGCCAGTCCCTCGCCCGCGCCACCGGAGCGGAGGGAGATGCCACGCTGGAAGATGCGCTCGCGGTCCTCGGGACGGATACCAGGGCCATCATCGTCCATGGTCAGGAGGAGGTTCCGCTGGTTGTCCTCCAGGATGCAGTCAATGAGCACCTGATGCGCACCGGCCTGCTCGGAGTTTCGGAGCAAGTTGACGATGGCGAGGACGAAGCGTTCCCGGTAGCCGGACAGGGAAGGGAGATCCGGAGCCACGTGAAGCTGGATGCTCAGCGAGGTGGCGAGACTGGCGACCGCGTCCGCGAGGACTCGGAGGACGTCAAAACCCTCGGGAGCACGTGCGGCCAGCTCAGAGGTCTTGAGCAGGTCCGTGACGAACTTCAGTGCGCGGTCGATGCCGGGGTCGATGCGCGGACGGAAGCGCGCGACCGCCGCCTCGACCTGACTGCCCACCATGGAGCTGTAGAGCGACCCCAGGGCAATCTGGGCGGGGATGAGTGCGTTTCGGATCTCGTGAACCACCAGCCGTGCTTGCCGGGTGGTGGCGATGGCCGAGGAGTTGAATACCGTGTCGAGACCGGACTTGCCGCTTCCTTCCTTCTCCAAGACCGTCAGCGATTCGTCCTGGCTGAGTGTGGCCGCGAGGACGGAAAAGGGCGTTTCCATAGGGGAAAGGAGCGCTTCCAGAATGCGCTTCCCTTCGTTCAAGAGCATGTATCCACTGTATACAGTCCGGTTTGGACTACTGACTTCCCCGATGAGTTCCAGGATGCCCAGCGACCCAAGTCGCCGGAGGGTCGCCCAGGAGTGTGCGAGCTCGGAGACATCCCAGTCGCTCTCGATGCGAACGTCCTCTGGCTTCTCGAGAAGGTACTCAGCGGTTTCCCTGCTTAGCCTCCAGTCGTCGATGGGCCCCATGGATTGAGCAGCCTCGACTTGGAGAAGCCATTGGATGGCATCTCGTCCGCTCAAGCCCAGGAGGACGTCCCCAATGGGACCCACTTCCTGACGCTCCCCCACTTTGCGAACGGCGCGAACCTCTAGCGCGTACTTTTCGGCCCTGTTGAGTTGCGACGTGCCTCGGGGAGGTCCTTGGTGCCAAGCCTTGGCGGCCAGACGGTCGATCTCCAGCCTGCGAGTCAGGGATGAGGCCCGCACGTTGAACCCCATGCGACGCATCATTCCGAGCAATACATGCTCTTCAACGACATCGCGTGGCTCGCCATGCAGAAAGCCCTCCTGGAGGAGGATGGCGAGGTTGATGGCGAAGCTCACGACATGATTATCAGAAGTCCATTCTTGATGGAGTTCCATCAGGCGTCCGGGGGGAAGCTCCCCGGGTTCCCGCTCGAAGCGTTCGACGAGTCGGATGAACTCCGCCCGCACCCATTTGGCTTCTGGCACGAAGTAACGCGGGGCCTGATGGCCGTCCTGCGCCGAGCGCACGTTCTGAAGATGTTCCTTCAGTTCCTCGATGAAGCTCATGGCCCGGCATCATCCCACCAAGCACGTGTGCTTGCTCACGGATGACGCATCAGGGGCTCGCCGCGTTCCCTCCGCGACGAGCCCCAGATTCAACCCTCTACTTCACACCGTTACTGCCCATGGTCCATGGGCTGCTGGGGCACCTGCTGCTGCGCACCCCCACCGCCCGTGCCCTGCTCGGGCTGCGGGCTCTGGTGGTCGACGCCCGCGCCGTGCGGCTTCGCATCCGTGCCACTTCCGCCAGTGCCTCCCGGCTGCGCGTTCTGGCCCTGGTCCTGGTCGCCCTGGGGCGGCTGCTGTGCTCCGCTGCCTCCCACGCCGCCGCTTCGCGACGGCTGCGCTCCGGCCACGTTGCGCTCCACCACGATCTCCACGCGGCGGTTGTTCGCGCGGCCCTCCGCCGTGCCGTTCGACGCCACCGGACGGTTCTCACCCATGCCTCGGACCTGGATGCGGTCCTGCGGGACGCCCTGGTTCACCAGGAAGTTCCGCACGCTCTCCGCACGGCGCTCCGACAGCTGGTCGTTGTAGTCCTCCGTGCCTCGCGAGTCCGTGTGGCCTTCGATGAGCAACGGGTTCTTCGACTCCTTCAGCGCCGTCGCCACCTCCGACAGCCGGTCGCGCGCCGCGGGCAACAGCTCCGTCGCGTTCGTCGCGAACAGCACGCTGCCCGACAACGTCACCACCGTGCCGCGCGCCTCCTCCCGCACCTTCACGTTCTCGTCCTGAAGCCGCGTCAGCGCCTGCGACGCGCGCTGCTCCGCCTGGAGCCGCGCCTGCCGCTCCTGCTCCAACTCCTGCGTGCGCTGCTGGAGCTTCTGGTTCAGCTCGGCCAGCCGCTGCGCCTCCGACTGCTGCTGCTCCATGCGCCGCTGCATCTCCGCTTCCATCTGCTGACGCTGCTGCGCATCCGCCGCACGCAGGCGATCCGCCTCCGCCTGGCGCTGGGCATCCAGTTGCTGACGCTGGGCTTCGAACTGCTGGCGCTGCTGCTCATATTGCTGGCGCTGGGCTTCGTACCTCGCGCGCTCCTCCTCCTGCTGGCGCGTGAGGTGCTGCGCGCGCGCTTCCTGCTGCTCACGCAGGGACGCCTCCGCCTGGGCTCGCTGCTGCGCGGCCAGGTCCGCCTCTCCGCGCGCAGAGGCGATCTCCGCCTTGCGCAGGGCCACGTACGCCAGCGAGCGCGTCGTCACCGAGCCCTTGCTCTCCACGTACTCGTTCTCCGCCTCCTGCAGGGCCGCCCGGGCCGCCGCCACGTCCGCGGGGCGCTCGCGGCCCTCGGGGCTCGTGGACACGTCGCGGTACGCCTGGCGCGCCGCGGTCAACTCACTGGGCGGAGGACCGTGCGCACACCCCACCGAGAGCGCCGTGACTCCCGCGACCGCCAACCATCCAAGTTTCCAACGCTGCATGACTCACTCCTCACAAGGCTAGAGGTGGGGGACTCACTGACCGCGGCGGAGGGACTCGGCCTGCTCGGAAGCCCGCCGCGCCTCGTTCTTCAGGGGCACCGCGCGGGCCAGCGCCGACGCCAGGTCCGCGTCCGCGGCCGCCTGACGGAACCGCAGCTCCGCGGCCTCCTGCTCACCCTCCTGAATCAGCCGCTCACCGTCGGCGATCTGCTGACGCGCGAACTGCAGATGCCGGGCGGCCTCGGGCACGTTCGGCGCCTGGGAGTTCTCCGCCGAGCGGAGCGCGGCTTCCGCCTGCACGCGCTGCTGATGGGTGGACGTAGCAATCACCTGCTTGCCTGCACAGCCAAGGGCCGCGATGGAGAGCAGGGCGGCGGCGAACAGCTTCGGGCGCATGGATCACCTCATGCCGGTGGAAATGCTGGGACGCTCCGGCGCGGCCCAGAGGGAGTTGGTTTGGAAAATGGGCGGTGCCCGGCCAGTCGGCATCGGCGACCTGTCCCCACCAGGCACGCTGGCCAAGGGGGTTGACAGGCGTCGTGTAGGGAACGAGGCGCACAGGCCACGGCACGCACGGGCTGCTGGCCGTGCGGCGGGAGGGACGCTAGAGGGGGAACATGCGCCTGCACCTCGTGGACGGCACGTATGAGCTGTACCGGGCCCACTTCTCGCCCCGGCCGGGCACCACCGCGCCGGACGGACGGGACGTGAAGGCCACGGCCGGTGTGATGGACTCCCTGCTCGCCCTCCTGCACGACGAGCAGGAGGCCGTGACGCACGTCGCGGTCGCGTTCGACAATCCCATCCGCTCGTTCCGCAACGCGCTGTTCGCTGGTTACAAGGGAGACGAGGGCGTGCCGCCGGAGCTGCGCGCGCAGTTCGACCTGGTGGAGGAGGCCGTATCCGCGCTGGGCGTGCGCGTCTGGTCCATGAAGGACCAGGAGGCGGACGACGCGCTGGCCACCGGGGCGGCGCGCTGGGCGGGCGAGGTGGAGCAGGTGCGGCTGCTCACGCCGGACAAGGACCTGGGCCAGTGCGTGCGCGGCCAGCGCGTGGTGCAGGTGGACCGGCGGCAGCAGAAGGTGGTGGACGCGGACGGGGTGAAGGCGAAGCTGGGCGTGGCGCCGGAGAGCGTCCCGGACCTGCTGGCGCTGATGGGCGACGACGCGGACGGCATCCCGGGGCTGCCGGGCTTCGGAGCGAAGGGCGCGGCGGCGGTGCTCCAGGCGTATGGACATCTGGAGTCCATCCCGGACAACGCGGCGGAGTGGACGGTGAAGGTGCGGGGCGCGGACAAGCTGGCGGCGACGCTGAAGGCGCACCGCGAGGACGCGCGGCTGTACCGCACGCTGGCCACGCTGGTGGAGGACGCGCCGCTGCCGGGCACGGCGTCGCTCGCGGACCTGGAGTGGAAGGGCGTGCCGGAAGCGCGCTTCAAGGCGTTCTGTGAAGGATTGGGATTGAAGAGCCTCCAGCGCCGGCCAAAGCGCTGGGCGGCATGAGGAAGCCATGAGCATGGAATTGAAGCCCCCACCGTCGGACGGCTGGGTCCCCACGCTGGACGACACCCCCTTCACCCGCATGGGCGGCGAGGAGCCCGTCCACGCGCTGGCGGAGGCCTTCTACGACGTGATGGACGCGGAGGAGCCCGCGCTCGCCGCCATCCACGAGCTGGACGCCGAGGGCAAGGTGAACCGGGGCACGCGCCAGCGCTTCGGCATGTTCCTGGTGGGCTGGCTGGGAGGGCCGCAGCACTACAGCGCGACGCACGGCCATCCCCGGCTGCGCATGCGCCACGGCCACCTGCCCGTGGACACGGCGATGCGGGACGCGTGGCTGCGGTGCATGCAGAAGGCCATGGACAAGCGCGGCATCACCGGCGGCCTGCGAAGCTTCCTGGATGACCGCTTCGCCCAGGTGGCGGACTTCCTTCGCAACACGGAAGGATGAGGTTCACCGAGTCCATCCGCATCACCTGTCCGCGCGAGCGCGTCTTCGCGTACACGCAGGACTACGGGCAGCGGCTCGTCTGGGACACGTTCCTGCGTGAGGCGGTGCTGATGGACGGCGCGACGGAAGCCGGGCCCGGCGTGAAGGCCTGGTGCGTGTCGTGGCACGGGCTGGGAATGGAGACGGAGTACGTGTCCTTCCAGCCGCCCGCCGTCACGGCGGTGAAGATGACGCGGGGCCCACGCCTGTTCGAGAGCTTCGCGGGCTCGTGGCGGTTCGATGAAGAGGCCCCCGGCGTCACGCGCGTCACCTTCACGTATGCCTTTGAATTGCGGCGGCCCTTCGGCTGGCTCACGCCGCTCCTGAAGTGGACCCTGACCCGCGAGGTCCGGGGACGACTGCGCGACCTGAAGCGGCGGCTGGACGTGGGTGTCCCCGGCGCGGCATAGACTCGCGGTATGAGCACGCAGCTACAGCCGTCCCCCGCCACTCCGCACGTCGATGAGTTGGTGCCCCTGTTCGAGGAGGCCTTGAGGACGGAGGGCTCCTCGCGTGCCCTGAAGGCCGGGTACCTCAACGCCATCATCGCCCGGTGGGGCCAGACGGAGGACCCGGCGACGCTCGCGCCCGCGTTGCACGCGCTGCTGGCGAAGGAGGGCGTGAAGCAGTTGTTGGACGAGCAGGGCACGCCCGTCAGCGCCGCCGCGACGCAGGCGTTGCTGGCCATGTCCTATCCGCATCCGCTGGAGGTCGCCCCGGAGCACCTGGAGGCGCTCCGCAAGCACACCGAGCCCTCCGTGCCGCCCGCGCCCAAGGGCTGGATGCTCACGGTGCTGGTCGTGGCGACCCTGATTCAAGCCATCTACTTCTTTCTGGCGGATGACATGCGGCACATGTTCGGGGCCACCGCTGAGCAACTGGCGGGAGAATCCGGCCTGGCACTCCCAGGAGGCGGGGACGGCTTCTTCGACAGGCTGGAGAAGGTGGCGTGGTGGCCCATGCGGCCCCTGGTGCCCTGGGTGCAGGTTGTTGGATCCGCGGTCTTCTATTTCTTCTCCACCGCCCTCGCGACGAAGGCGTGGGCGCGCACCCTGGCCCGGCGCGGTTTCCTGGGGCTGGGCGTGTTGGGCCTCGGGGTGGGCGTGCTCCCCATGCACGTGTATGAGAACTGCGGAACGCTGGTGGCCGCGCTGGGCGCGCTGCTCGCGGGCTGGATGTTGCGCTCGCCCAAACCGTCCACGCCGCCGGCCGCCTGAGTGCCCGCTCGCCGGGCCGTGGCCAGACGGACGCCGCGCCCCCAACCTCCAGTTTTCACCACCCAGCTGGGGGTTGGAATCCATGCGTACGAACAATGAAATCTGGACCGCTGCGGGCTTCGGCGTCCTCGCCGGGATGCGCAGCATGACGGCGCCCGCGTTCCTTGCTCGCGAGCTGTCGCGCAAGCCGACGCGCGCGTTGAAGCGGGCCCTGCCAGGCCTCACGTCGAAGAAGGTGTCCCAGCGTCTGGGCCTCATGGCGCTCGGTGAGCTGGTGGGGGACAAGAACCCCAGGACGCCAGCGCGCACCGCCTTGCCGGTCCTGACGGGCCGCATCCTCTCCGGGGCCATCACTGGCGCCGCGGTGTCACGCAAGCGCAAGGGAGCGCGGATTGGCTTCGCCCTCGTCGGCGCCGCCGCCGCCTTCGCCTCCAGCTATGTCTTCTATGGCTTCCGCCGCCTCCTGACGCAGAAGCTGCGCGTGCCGAACGTGGCCGCGGGCCTGGTCGAAGACGGCCTCGCGCTGGCCCTGGGCTCCCGACTCACCCGGGCGCTGCGGTAGGCCTTGCCTCGTGGCTCACCCCGGCGCCTTGCCGGGGGTGAGCCGCGCCTCCAGTCGCGCCAGCACCGCATGCTCCGCCCGCGCCCGCTCCGCCAGGGGCGCGAAGAGCAGCCGCGAGCGCAGGCCCATGCCTTCCGTCAATTCGAACTGGCGCAGGTCCTCCGGCAGCGCGAGCAGCACCTCGCCCAACGGCCGCACCCGGTGCAACTGGTACGAACCCGCTGCCTCCAGCGCGCGCACCACGTCCGCCACGGGCTCCGCGCGGGCCATGGCCTTGCGTGACTGCTCCTCGTAGCGCAAGCCCGCCTCCACCCGCTCCTCCAAGTCCGCGAGCACCGCCGCCGCCGTGCGCTGCGCCTCCTTCACGAGCCGCAGCGGATCCAACGCCCGCTCCACGCGCCTTCGCACCGCCGGGGACAGCGCCCGGGCCCGCCCCTCCACGCGCGACAGCACCGCGTCGCGATAGCTCGCCGCGAAGCAGACCACGAACAGCGCCTCCTCCAGCGGCGCGCGCTCCCGCCCGGCCAGCCCCTCCGCCAGCGAGCACAATCCCTCTCCGGTGAGCACGTACCGGCGTCCCCGGGGCAGCCCCTTCACGGGCGCGCTGGTGCTCGACTCCGCGTGGCCCCCGCGCACCAGCCGCTCCAGCGTCCGCCGCACCTGCGTCAGGTCGATGTCCTGCGAGGGCCGGGTGACGTCGTGCTCGACCCAGTTGGTGAACAGCAGGAAGTAGAAGCGCACGTCCGACACGCGGAAGCCGCCCGCGCGAGCCCCGGCCCCGTGCGCCGCCAGCAGCGCCGCCTGCACGAAGGTGGCCTGCGTGTCGATGTAACCCAACCGCGCCGTCAGGGTGCTGTTCCGAGCCATGGCCAGCAGGATGCCAGCCCCCGTTCCTCCCGTCCCATTCCTCCCAGGTGACAATGTCCGCTGGAACGAAAGACATATCCGGGGACATCATTCGTATGAGGGGCAGTCCGAAATCACGGAAGGATTCCCATGCTGCCCTGGCTCGTCCTCATCGCCGGTTTCTGCTTTCTCATTGAACAGCTGTCCCTGGGGTGGAAGCTGCCCCGCGTGCGCGGCTGGCACCTGCGGGTGGTGCTCATCAACCTGGCGCAGGTGGGCGTGGTGGTGCTGGGCGGCTACACCTGGGACCGGTGGTTCTCCGCGCACTCGGTCTTCCACCTGTCCCGGCATGTGAACCCGGTGGTGGGCGGGGTGCTGGCCTACCTCATCGCCACGTTCGTCTTCTACTGGTGGCACCGCGCGCGGCACGAGAGCGATGTGCTCTGGCGGTTCTTCCATCAAATCCATCACAGCCCGCAGCGGCTGGAGGTCATCACCAGCTTCTACAAGCACCCGCTGGAGATGACGGCCAATAGCCTCATTGGCGGACTGCTCGTCTACACGGTGCTGGGGTTGAGCCCGGCGGCGGGCGCCATCTACACGGCCTGCTGCGCGCTGGGCGAATACTTCTACCACACCAACATCCGCACCCCGCGCTGGGTGGGCTGGTTCTTCCAGCGGCCGGAGATGCACCGCATCCACCACGAGTACGGCAAGCACAAGAACAACTACGGCGACCTGCCCATCTGGGACATGTTGTTCGGCACCTACGAGAACCCGGCCACGTGGGACGCCTCGTGCGGGTTCGATGACGCGAAGGAGCAGCGGCTGGGGGACATGCTCGCCTTCCGCGACGTGCATCGCTCGTAGGCGGTGGCACACTGGCGCCCCCTTCGTTTCAGCCGTGAGGTCGCGCCATGAGCAGCTCGCGTCGGCAGTTCCTGACCCACACCGTGATTGGACTCGCGAGCACCGCCGTCTCCGCGGCGCCGGACGCGGGCACGTCCGCCCCGCCGGCCGGAGCGCCGCCCACGTTCGGCGCAGGCCCCACGGTGGGGCCGGAGGTGAGCCCCACCACCTTCGCGGAGGCCGAAAAGCTGATGCAGGTGCAGCTCACGCCCGCCGAGCGCACCCAGGCCGCCGGCAACTGGCGCGTGTCCCTGGCCCCGCTGCACGAGCGCCGCACCGGCCCGCGCAAGCTCGCGCTGGAGCCCACGCTGTCACCCGCCTCGCAGTGGAACCCGTCGCTGCCGGGGCTCAAGTCCACGGTCCCCGCGAAGGACCGCTTCGTGCGCAGCCGCGACGCGAAGGTGCCGCTGCCCGCGAAGGAGGAGGACATCGCCTTCGCGCCGCTCACGCAGCTGTCGCGCTGGGTGCAATCGCGAGCCATCACGTCGGAGCGGCTCACGCAGCTCTACCTCGCCCGGATGAAGCGCCATGACCCCAAGCTCCAGTGCGTCATCACGCTGACGGAGGAGCTGGCGCTCCAGCAGGCCCGGCAGGCGGACAAGGACCTCGCGGCGGGCCGCTACAAGGGCCCGCTGCACGGCATCCCCTGGGGAGCGAAGGACCTGGTGGACACCGCGGGCATCCGCACCACCTACGGCGCCGAGCCGTTCCGCGACCGCGTCCCCACCACGGACGCCGCGGCGGTGGAGCGGCTGCACCGCGCGGGCGCCGTGCTGGTGGCGAAGCTCAGCCTGGGCGCGCTCGCGCTCAACGACATCTGGTTCGGCGGCGAGACGAAGAACCCGTGGCTCCTGGAGGAGGGCTCCTCCGGCAGCAGCGCGGGGCCGGGCGCGGCGACGGCCGCGGGGCTCGTGGGCTTCTCCCTGGGCAGCGAGACGGGCGGCAGCATCGTGTCGCCGTCCATGCGCTGCGGCATCACCGGCCTGCGCCCCACCTACGGCCGCGTGCCGCGCACGGGCGCGATGACGCTGTGCTGGTCGCTGGACAAGCTGGGGCCCATGACGCGCGGAGTGGAGGACTCGCTGCTGGTGCTCGCCGCGCTCAACGGCGCGGACGCGGGCGACGTGGCGAGCGTGTCCGCGAAGCTGGACTTCGACGCGAACGCGCCCGTGAAGGGCCTGCGCGTGGGCTATGTGCCCGCGTGGATGAAGGAGAACCCCGCCACGGACGTGGACCGCGCGGCGCTGGAGACGCTCAAGGGGCTGGGCCTGACGCCGGTGGAGGTACAGTTCCCCGACTGGCCGTACTCCGCCCTCAACGTCATCCTCTTCGCGGAGGCCGCCGCCGCCTTCGAGGAGCTCACGCTCACCCACGGCGTGGACGCGCTGAAGATGCAGACGCCCGACGCGTGGCCCAACCTCTTCCGCCAGTCCCGCTTCCTGTCCGCGGTGGACTTCGTCCAGGCGGACCGGCTGCGCCGCAAGGTGGCCCAGGAGATGGCGCGCATCATGTCGCAGGTGGACGTGTTGCTCGTGCCCTCGCTGCGCGACGAAGCCCTCACCATCACCAACCACACGGGCCACCCGTCGCTCACGCTGCGCACCGGCTTCGTGGAGGTGTCCAAGGCCCGCAGCGACTGGGCCCCGGACCCCAAGCGCCCCGTGCCCACCTTCACCACCCCGCGCCGCGTCCCGCACGGCGTGACACTCATCGGCCAGCTCTTCGACGAGGGCACCCTGGGCCGCGTGGGCATCGCCCTGGAGCGTGCCTCCGGCGTCGCCGGCGAGCGCCCGCCCGGCTTCTAGGCGCCCAAAGCCCCCGGACCGATTGTTTTGACAGGTCAGTCCAGAATCATTACGTAGGGGGCATGGCACGCACGAAAGAGTTCGACCGGGACGAGGCGGTGCGCCGGGCGATGCAGGTCTTCTGGGAGCAGGGCTATGAGGCCACCTCCACGGACGACCTGCTGCGCGCCATGGGCATCGGCCGGCAGAGCATGTACGACACCTTCGGGGACAAGCACGGCCTCTACCTGGACGCCCTGCGCGCCTACCAGGCGGAGTACAGCTCCAACCTGGTGGAGTGCCTGCGCTCGCACCCGTCGCCCCTGGGCGCCATCCGCGAGTACCTCCTCTCCATCCCCAACGGCACCCAGAAGGTGCGCGCCCGGGGTTGCCTCTTCGTGAACGCCACCGCGGAGCTGGCGCACGTGGACGCGGAGGTCGCCACGCTGCTCAAGACCGGGGGCGCCCTGGGCCAGGGCGCGCTGGAGCGCGTGGTGAAGGATGCCCAGCGCAAGGGGGAGCTCAATCCCAGGGTGGACCCGGGTGTCGCCGCCAGCTTCCTCCTGGCCACCATCGGCGGGCTGCGCCTGAGCGCCAAGGCCGGCACTCCGCCGGAAGCCCTGCGCGACGTCGTGGACTTCGCGATGGCGGGCCTCAGGGCCCAGTAACCCGCTCCGCTGTTCATTCCGTCGCGGGAAGCCCCCGCGCCGTCTTCGCATGTCTTTATTTGGATTATTCAGTCCAAATAAGCCGCTGGAAGGGAGTCACACCATGCCGATGGATCGCTACTACCTGCTGGGCCGTTCGGGGCTGCGCGTCAGCCCGCTGTCTCTGGGCACGATGACGTTCGGGAAGGAGGGCACCTACGGCGGCCCCTGGGGTTCCACGGAGGACGTGTCCCGGACGCTGTTCAACCGCTACCTGGACGCGGGCGGCAACTTCGTGGACACCGCCGACCTGTACACGCACGGCTCCAGCGAGACGCTCATCGGGAAGTTCCTGGAGGAGCGCGGCGACCGGGACCGCGTCGTGCTCGCCACCAAGTACACGTACAACGCCACCCGGCCGGGAGACCCGAACGCGGGCGGCAACAGCCGCAAGAACATGCTGCGCGCGGTGGAGGCTTCCCTGAAGCGGCTGCGCACGGACTACATCGACCTGTTCCTGCTGCACACCTGGGACCGCCTCACCCCGGCGGAGGAGGTGGTCCGCACGTTCGATGACCTGGTGCGCGCGGGGAAGATCCGCTACGCGGGCCTGTCCGACGTGCCGTCCTGGTACGCGGCGCGCGCGCAGACCTGGGCGGAGGCGCACGCGCTCGCGCCGCTCATCAACCTGCAGCTCCAGTACTCGCTGGTGGAGCGCAGCCTGGAGCACGAGTACGTGCCGCTGGCCCAGACGCTGGGCATGGGCATCACCACCTGGAGCCCGCTGGGTGCGGGGCTGCTCTCTGGCAAGTACCGGCCGAGCGAGGCCGGCGCCCAGGGCGAGGGCCGCCTCAACTCCGCGGTGGGCGGCCACCAGCTGGGCCTGTTCACGGACCGCAACTGGCGCATCGTCTCCACGCTGGAGCAGGTGTCCAAGGAGCTGGGCCGGGACATGTCCCAGGTGGCGCTGAACTGGGTGGCCACGCAGCCCGGGGTGGGCTCGGTCATCATCGGCGCGACGAACCCCAAGCAGCTGGACGGCAACCTCGCCGCGCTGGACTTCAGCATCCCCGCCGAGCTGCGCCGCCAGCTGGACGAGGCCAGCGCACCGCCCGTGCCGTTCCCCCACGGCATGTTCTCCAATCCCTACCAGCTGAACCTGCACGGCAACACCGCGGTGGGGGACAAGCCCGCGGGCTACTCGCAGCCCGTGTTCACGGGAGCCGCGCCCCGGGTCGGGTAGGGCACATCCCATCCCTCCAGCGAGGCCGGGGGGGCGGGCAGCCTGCGTCCTCGCGGCCACTGGTCCGCGAGGACAGGGGCGGGCACCTTCCGCGCCGGGCATGCAGGGGAGGGTGTATGGGATTGAGAAAGCCGGGAGTGAAGCTGTGGTGGATGGTGGCGCTGCTGGTGGCTCCGGTGGCGAATGCCTTCACGGATGCGGACGCGGTGCGCGTGTTCACGTTCGCCCGGGCGCAGCTCGCGGACACGGTCCTGGAGATGCCCAACGTGAACCGCTCGCCCAAGGCATCCCTGTCCAACGGGACATGGACCACGGTGGCCAACACGGACAAGATCGCGTGGACGCAGGGCTTCTTCCCCGGGAGCATGTGGTTCATGTTCCAGGTCGCCAACGAGCCCTACTGGCGCGACCGCGCGGACATGTGGACGCGCCCCCTGGAGGTCCAGAAGACCAACACGGAGACGCACGACCTGGGCTTCAAGATGTACAACAGCTACGGCAACGCCTGGCGGCTCACCGGCAATCCCTACTACCGCGACGTGCTGCTCACCTCCGCCGCGTCGCTGGCCACGCGCTACAACAGCACCGTGGGCATCATCGATTGTTGTGATTGGAACCCGAACTGGAACATCCCGCTCGTCACCGACACGATGATGGACATCGAGCTGCTGCTCTGGGGCGCCCAGAACGGCGGCCCCGCGGTGTGGCGCACCATGGCGGTGAACCACGCGCTCCGGACGCTCCAGGACGCGGTGCGCCCCAATGGCAGCTCGTTCCACTACGTGGACTACAACAACAACGGCACCATCCGTTCGCGAGGCACCTTCCAGGGCTACTCCGCCAGCTCCACCTGGGCGCGCGGGCAGGCGTGGCTCATCTATGGCTATACGATGGTGTACCGCTACACGCAGGACGCTCGCTTCCTCACCGCGGCCCGCCGGGTGACGGACTACTACCTGGCGAACCTGCCCGCGGACCGCGTGCCTAACTGGGACTTCAACGCGCCCAGCCAGTCCAAGGACTCCTCCGCCGCGGCCGCCGTCGCGTCCGCCCTGCTGGAGCTGAGCACCCTGGAGACGGACGCCACGCGGCGCACCACCTACCGCAACGCCGCGCTGGCCATGCTCGACTCGCTGGCGTCGCCCGCGTACCTGGCGCAGGGCACCAACAGCCCGGGCCTGCTGCTGCACGGCGTGGGCAACTACCCGGCGGGGCAGGAGATCAACGTCAGCCTCATCTACGGCGACTACTACTTCCTGGAGGCGCTGCTGCGCTTCAACCCGCGCCCCAACTACCCCTGGTACTCGAAGCTGGACCTGCCGCGGAGCCAGCACCTGCTGGGCACCACCAACACGGGCACGCGCATCGTGGAGTTCGACCTCACCCCGCTGGCGGACAACCTGGGCGGCGGCGTGGTGGGCTGGACGGACAGCTCCACGGAGGTGACAGCCTTCAACCGGCTGAACATGGCGCTGCGCATGAGCGAGGACGGCATCTTCCAGGTGCGCAACGGCGCGGGCTACTCGTGGATCCGCCGGGTGCCATACGTGCGCAACCAGACGTACCACTTCCGCATGAACGTGGACCTGCTCGCGAAGCGCTACTCCGTCTGGGTGACGCCGCCGGGCGCCGCGGAGGTGCTGCTCGTGGACCGGGTCGCGTTCCGGGCGGACGGGCCGCCAATCGACGACCTGGGCCGCGTCGCGGTCATCTCCGTCGTGACGGACAGCGACTTCCGCGTGAACAACCACCGCGTCTATGCGCCCACCGCGAGCGTCGCGGCGGCGCTGGAGAAACGGACCCCGCTGCCCGAGGCCCTGTGGAAGCAACTGGACGCGCCGGCTCCCGCCTCCACGGGCCCCGCGGCTCCGTCCGAGCGCTGACAGCAGGCCCCTGCCCGGTGGCCCGCCCGGCGTCAGGGTGGGCCACCGCGGGTGCATGGGAGACGAAACGCGGTTACATCCGCCGGGTGACGAACCTGGACCTCTTCCTCCCGGAACCCGCCCCGCGCCCGGCCGCCGTCCCGACGGGCCCCGGCCCGCTCGACCGGCTGCTGAAGGTGTCGCGCATCTACCTGGAGCCCGCCGTGCGGGAGCATGCGCGCGGCCTGGAGATTCTCGCGCGCTACCCGGACGCGGAGCGGGTGGAGGTGGCCGCGCACCAGCACATCCCCGGCCTCTTCGGCAACGAAGGCAACGTGGAGGCCTGGAACCGCATCAAGGGCAGCACCCTGGTGCTGGGTGTGAAGAAGACGCTGTCCTTCATCGCCAATGACCGCAGCTCGGACTTCATCGCGCCCTCCACGGCGAACGGCTGCGTGATGGCGTGCGCGTACTGCTACGTGCCACGCAACAAGGGCTACGCGAACCCGGTCACGGTGTTCGTGAACATCGACCGCATCCAGGAGGCCATCCGCAAGCACGCGCACAAGCGCGGGCCCAAGCTGGAGCCCAACACGGTGGATCCCCACGCGTGGGTCTATGACATCGGGTGCAACAGCGACTGCGCCGCGGACGCGGCCATCAGCGACAACGTGCGGGACCTGGTGCGGCTGTTCACCACGCTGCCCAACGCCAAGGCCAGCTTCGCCACCAAGCTGGTCAACCGCGAGCTGCTCACCTACGAGCCGGAGGGCAGGACGCGCATCCGCTTCAGCCTGATGCCGCACGCGCCGGCGAAGCTGCTGGACGTGCGCACCAGCCCCATCGCGGAGCGCATCGCCGCCATCGACGACTTCGTGGCCGCCGGCTACGAGGTGCACCTCAACTTCTCCCCCGTCATCCTCCACGAGGGCTGGCAGGACGCCTACGTGGAGCTGTTCCAGCAGGTGGACGCCGGCATCGGCGAGCGGGCGAAGCAGCAGCTCGCGTGTGAAATCATCTTCCTCACGCACAACGCGGGCCTGCACGAGGTGAACCTGGGCTGGCACCCGAAGGCGGAGGAGCTGCTGTGGCGGCCCGAAATCCAGGAGACGAAGGTGTCCCAGGGCGGCGGCGTCAACGTGCGCTACCGCACCGGCTTCAAGGGCCGCCACGTGGCGGAGTTCCAGACCCTGCTCGCGAAGCATCTGCCGTACTGCCGCGTGCGCTACGCCTTCTAGGGTTGGCGCTGCGGCTGCAATATCCAGGAGTAGGTGGTGTCCGAGTCGACGTACTGTCCGGACATTTCTCCCGAGGGCAACACCACCGGCTTGGTTCCCCCCGCATCCGTGAAGAGGACGTTCCCGGGCATGTCCAGCTCGGGTCCACGGCAGTCGGGGCCACCGCTGACGGTGAGGTGCACGAGGGTCGGATCGGCGAGCGCCGACGTGTAGGAGCGCGAGGGATGTGACAGCCAGTCCTGGGTGTCGGGATCCGGTGACGTCAATTCATCGAAGGGGTTCAGCATCAGGATCCCGCCCCCGGCGAGCAGCGGGTACGGCGTGGGCCCGTGCGTGTACCTGCACCCTCCGGACACGTAGTCGACGTCGAGCGTGAAGTCGCCGGCGGGCTGCATGAGCATGGAGCTTCCCACCCGCTTCGTGTGAGGGATGAGCGGGTGCTCGAAGTCCGGGTCCTCGAAGCCGCCCAGCACCTGGAGCTCCACGTTCGTGTCGATGAGCTTCCGGCCCGACGACCAGGTCTTCCCCTTCAGGACGGACCTCGTGGTGCCCTTGAACCTCCAGCAGCCCACGTTGTTGCGCTTGAGGTAGGGCATCTCCGCCGCCGTCAGGCGCCCGCCGCCGCCGGGCTCGAACTTCGCGTTGCTGACGATGACGACGAGCTCCTGGACCCGCTGGGACTTCATGTCGCGGCAGAAGCCCACGTACTCGTATTCGCTCCAGTCCTCGTCGTGCCACGCCCCGGCCTCGTCCTTCCAGAGCGCGAACACCTTCACGGGGTCCTTCGCGTCGGTGATGTTCTTGAACCACCCGTTGTAGAAGAGCACGGAGCGGGTGCCCGGATCGCTGAACGTGATGCGGTAGTAGCGGTTGGCCAGGTTGCTCAGCTCGTCGTGAATGTTGTCCGAGGCCTCGGGCCAGCCCGACAGGTCGGCGTTGAGCTCACCGTGCTTCACGTTCTCATCGAGGTTGTCCCACTGCTTGAAGGACTCCGCCCGGGTCTTGCTGGGGGGCCCGTTCCAGAGGGTCTTCCCGAACTCCGGCCAGACCTTCTCGAATCCGCCGGGGAGGACGGAGTCCACCGCGGTGAGGCTGGAGGTCTCCGTGGTCAGCTTCGCCAGCGCGGCCGTCACGACCGCCGGCCCATACTTCTTCGCCACGTACTGGAAGAACAGGTAGGCGCCGTAGTCGCGCCCGGCGCCTTTCGCCGCGCTGGTCGTGCAGTTGCCCTGAGCCTGGCTGTCCAGCGACAGGGCCGGGGAGTTCATGAAACAGCCGGCGAACATGTGTTCGTACTGCTGCTGCTGGCCCGACCCCACCAGGAGCGTTGGATAAACGTGGTCGATGGCCCAGTTCGCGGTCGCATCGCGGATCCACCCATAGTCGCCCTGCCGCCCCTTCGTCTTGTAGGACCACTGGATGGCGTGCATCAGTTCGTGCGTCACCGCCCCCTTGAGGGAGGCGTCGTCGGCATCGGCATCCAGCAGGATGTAGGTCGCGGCCTGCGTGGTCTCCCAGCCTTCGGGGATCGTCACGCCGCGGTCGGCCATGTTGAGGACCAGGTAGATGTCGAGCTGGGGGCCTTCCCCGTTACAGACCACGTCCTGGTCGGTGAGTGGCTCCTTGAGTCCCAGCGCCATCAGCTTGGGCCAGATGTCCTTCGCGATGGCCTCGTCGAGCATCGAGGCCTGGGCTCGCTGGTTCGGGAAGTTGACCCGGTACCAGACACGGACCTTCGAGGACGAGGGATTCTTGACGTAGGCCCAGCCACCGGAGAAGGGGCGGCAGCGCGGATCCGCCATGCTGCTCAACCGGGCGTCGGGCGTGGGCGCGTTGAGCCAGCTCCCTGGGTCCGCCGGGCGTAGCAGGTACATCCCGAGCGCCGCCTGCATGGGCTGGGAGAGCGAGTTGAAGCGCTGATGCAGTTCCTCGAGCGAGGTGGCATCGAACCCCGGATCGACCCGGGCCTTGTACTGGATGGGCAGCCGGGGATCGCTGAACGCCGCGTACACCCGGTAGGCCAGCAGCTCCTCGTCGTTGATGAGCCCGGCCTCATGCGCGGCCGTCAGCACCTCCGCGCTCGAAGGACTGGAGTCGTCGTAGGGCATCACGACCACGGTCAGGGTCGCGCTCGCGGCCCCTGCCCTGGCCGTGATGAGCGCTCCGCCAGGGGCCACGCCCTCCAGCCGGCCGCCGGTCACCGTGACGGCGCCGGCCGGAACAGCGGACCACTCCACCTGGACGTCCTCGAGCGCCTCCCCGGCGGCGTCGACCGCGAGGGCGGACAGGGTCAGCGATTCGCCCACCAGCAGCGTCGCCCCATTCGGCGAAAGGGTGAGGGCGGCGACCTTGTCGTTGTCGCCGCCTCCTCCTGGGGACGGGCCCGGTTCGGTGGTGGAGCCGCAGGCGAGGACGAACGTGAGCAGCAGGCACAACGCGAGCCGTGAAGCTCCATGAACCACGGGCATGTCCAGACCTCAGAGCAATGGGGATGAGGCCTGGGTGTTACGACGAGCCATTTAAATATTCGCTTGAAGGGGTTCGGCCCCCCCGGGTGCTCGTCCAAAGAGAGCACCACCGGTTCACAGGTCCTGGAACCAGGTGGCGTAGGGCGTGTTCCGCACGAGGCGCCGGTTGAGGTCCGGCGTGCCGTCCGTCCACCACGGCGGGCCTCGCTCTCCCAGGCCCTGCTCGCGAAGCACCTGCCGTACTGCCGCGTGCGGTACGCCTTCCAGGCAGGTTGCCCAGAATCGCGGTCGCTACCCGTCAGCGGAGGGTATGCGGAGCGCCATGGGCGAGTGCGGACACGCCGGGCTGTCGCCACTCACGAAACAGGTGAAGGTCGTGGAATGGGCAAGCGCCAGAGGCGCGCAGCCCACCGGACCAGGAGACCCTGGATGGCCTGAAGTAGTCCGCTCACCGTGTGCGCCGTCACGCGTTTCTGCTCACCGCGGTCGGAGTGTGGAGGCTCAGGCTGGATGCCCTCTTCCGGTGACGAAGCGCTCGAACCTGTCCGACAGTCGGACTGGTTTCCCGAGCCCGCACTCGTCACGTCCTCGTCGGCGCACGCCAGGTCGAGCTCGCACGGAGCGAACACCAAGGTGGTAGGAGACGGCAGCGTCCTGTTGTCCGGCTTCACGGCAAGAGCCGCCACCTGGGGGCGGGCTGGAACCGCGAGCGCTTCGGTGTCCTCGACGTCTTGTGCAAGGTGGTCAGGGGCGCCCACGCAGGGAGGGGGGACCTCCAGCGAATCGTCCCGCGGGACAGTCGGTGAGAGGCGGCTGAGGCCACGTCTCTCGACGCCAGGGAGGGCCTCCAGCGCCTCATGCTGCTCGGCGGCTGATTCGCTGCGGCCAATTCCATGCTCCTCCACGCAGGGACGCGCCGCGGGTGCCTTGTCCTGCACGGTGGCGCCGAGGGGCCACTCCTGGGTGCGCGGGGCCTCTGGAGACACAGGCTTCGTGGGGACGGGAGCGAAAGCATTCAGCACGAGCTCATCGCGAGCCTTCAGCAGTGCCGGCAGCTCGTGCTGAAGTGCCAGCACGTCGCGCTCGTGCAGAATCGCTGTCACACGGACGGCCCATGCGCGCAGCGCCTCTCCGCCCATGAGCGGCAGCAACTGGGCTGCGCCTCCCAGGAATGCCCGCTGCAGGGACTGAACGAGGAGCACGTGCCCGGGACGCGCCGCCACCCGCGCTGCCT
>NZ_RAVX01000101.1:0-234 GCF_003611605.1 Corallococcus sp. AB011P | reverse complement strand
TCGCTGCCGCACGCCGGGCAGTGGCGCTCCTCGGCAGGCACCGCGTGGCGAATCTCCCGCGCCAGGGCCTCCTCGGCCTTGCGGGCGGCTCTCTCTTGCCGCTTCTTCTTCGCGGCCTCGGCCCGGGTCGCCGTCGAGTCCGCGGCCCCGCGCAGCTCCGTCGCCACCGGAGGCAGCTTCTCCGTTCTCCTCCCGAAGACGTGACGCTCCAGCGTCGCCATCTTCGCCTCCAGC
>NZ_RAVX01000100.1:0-245 GCF_003611605.1 Corallococcus sp. AB011P | reverse complement strand
CCGCTCCCCTCGGCGGAGTTCGCGGTACAGGACGGGCACCTGCTGGCCCACCAAGGGGTGCCATCGGTAGTGGACCTGGGCAACTTCCGAGATGCCTACGGCAGAATGAACGGGGCGCTGCCCTGGGCCGTAAAAACTTTCTCTTTGTCGGCCACGAGGCCGCGGGGGAAAACCTCGCTGGCCTCTATGCACTGGTGGCCACCTGCGAGGCCAACGGCGTCAATCCCGAGGACTACCTCGCGGAT